>JBLMXQ010000020.1:0-40965 GCA_050257855.1 Betaproteobacteria bacterium
GGCCCAGTACTCGTTGAACTGCGACGGGAACTCCACGAAGTCGCGCGCGATGCGCGTGCCCGACAGGCTGGGGTACCGCTGGTCGGCAAAAAAGCCGTTCAAGGCGTGGCCGAACTCATGAAACATCGTGACCACGTCGTCGCTCGTCAGGAGCGCGGGCTGCCCGGGCGCCGGCTTCTGGAAATTGGCGACGTTGTAGACCACCGGCTTCTCTCCGAGCAGCTTCGACTGGACGACGAAGTTGTCCATCCACGCGCCGCCTGACTTGTTATCGCGCTTGAAATAGTCCGCGTAGAACAGCGCGAGCGGCGCGCCCGTCTTGTCGAACACCTCGAAGACGCGAACGTCCTTCTGGTAGACCGGCAGGTCGTGGCGCTCCTTGAACGTGAGTCCGTACAGCTGGTGCGCGGCGTAGAAGACACCATCGGTGAGCACGCGGTTCAACTCGAAGTACGGCTTGATCTCCGACTGATCGAGGTCGTACTTCTCCTTGCGAATCTGCTCCGAGTAGAAGTCCCAGTCCCAGGGCTGGAGCTGGAACCCGCCGTGCTGCCGATCGACGAGCGCCTGCAGATCCGCCGCCTCGGCGCGCGCGCGGCCGGTGGCGGGGTGCACGAGCTGGCCGAGAAACCGATCGACGGCGTCCGGCGTCTTCGCCATCTGATCCTGCAGCTTCCACGCGGCGTAGTCCGGGTACCCCAGCAGCTTCGCCTTCTGCGCCCTCAGCTGCGCCAGGCGCGTGATGACGGCGCGCGTGTCGTTCGCGTCGCCGCGCTCGGCCCGCGTCCACGATGCCTCGAACAGCTTCTGCCGGGTCTCGCGATTCGAAAGGAGCTCCAGGTCGGGCTGCTGCGTCGTGTTCTGCAGCGGAATCAGCCACTTGCCCTCGAGGCCGCGGGACCTCGCCGCCTGCGCCGCCGACGCCAGGTCGCCCGCCGGGAGGCCCGCGAGCGCGGCCTGGCCGCTGACGACCAGCGCGCCGTCCTTCGCCGCCGCCAGGAGCTGGTTGGCAAACTTCGCGCTCAGCGTCGCGTCTTCTCCGTTCAGCTTCTTCAGCGTCGCCTGGTCGGCCGGCGACAAACGCGCGCCGGCCATCACGAACTGCTGGTGGTAGTACTCGACGAGACGCAGAGATTCGGGATCGAGGTGCAGCGCGTCGCGCTGGTCGTACACCGCTTCGATCCGCTTGAAGAGCTTCGGATTCAGAAAGATCGCGTCCTGGACGGCGGCCAGCTTCGGCGCTTCCTGCTCCTGCACCTTCTGCAGCACTTCATCGGTGTTCGCGCCGGTCAGCCCGTTGAAGATCAGCTGGACGCGGGTCAGCAGCCGACCGGACGTTTCGAGCGCCACGACGGTGTTCTCGAAGGTCGGCGCCGCCGGAGTGTTCGCGATCTTCTCCACCTCCGCCAGCTGCTGCCTCATGCCGGCTTCCAGTGCCGGCTGGAAATCGCGATCCTGGAATTTGTCGAAGACCGGCGCCTGAAACGGCAGCGGGCTCCGGCGCAGCAGCGGATTCTGGCGGGTCGCCGCCGACTGCGATTGCCGCGTGGCTCCCTGCGCGGCGATGGACGAGGTGGAGGACGCGGCCAGCAGGACCGCGACGATCAGACCGAACCACACGCGACCGACACGAAGCATAGGCAGCACCATTCTCTACTGACTATACCGGAACTGAGAGGACGCGAGCGCTGCCGGCCCGCCTCATCGATGTCACGGATGGCGCATCCGGCGAGGGTCCCAGCCCTCGATGCAGGGGGCCGAGGATACGAAGACTCCCGCGCGGCCGTGACCGCGCCGCGGCTACTCCGGCGCCGATCACCCGCCTCGAATGGCTCATCCGTCCTGGATGCCCAGCCGGGTCATCAGCTTCGCCAGCCCCTGCCGCGTGACGCCCAGTTCCTGCGCCGCTCGCGATCGATGGCCGCCGGCGCGCACGAGCGCCGCCCGTACGAACTGCTCCTCGAACACGCGCCGCGCCGCCTCGAGGCGCCAGGACGGCTTCGCCTGTGCGTCCTCGAATGGCGGCGGCAGTGCGTCCGGCGACACGACGCCGCGCTTCGGGCTGCGGACGGCGAGCGCCGCGAGCACGTTCTGCAGTTCGCGCACGTTGCCCGGCCAGTCGTACCGGGTCAGGGCCGCGATCGTCGCGGCCGAAAGCGTGGCGCGGCTGCCGAGGCGTTCCGTCGCCTGGCGCCAGAAATGCTCCGCGAGGAGCGGGATGTCCTCGCGGCGTTCGCGGAGTGGAGGAATCGCGATGCGCACGACGTCGAGACGATAGAGAAGGTCGAGGCGGAAGCGTCCGGCCGCCGTTTCCGCCCGCAGGTCGCGGTTGGTGGCCGCGACCAGTCGGACGTCCACGCGGCGCGAGACGTTCTCGCCGACGCGCCGCAGCTCGCCGTCCTGCACGACGCGCAGGAGCTTGGCCTGGCCGCGCGGCGAGAGCTCGCCCACTTCGTCCAGGAAGAGCGTGCCGCCGTGCGCCTCCTCGAACACGCCGGCGCGCTCCGCAACGGCGCCCGTGAACGCGCCGCGCGCGTGCCCGAACAGCTCGGCCTCGATGAGGTCGTCGGGCAGCGCCGCGCAGTTCAGCGCGCAGAACGGGCGCTCGCGCCGAGGGCCCGCCCGATGGAGCGCGCGTGCGGCCAGCTCCTTGCCGCTCCCGCTCTCGGCCTGCACCAGCACGGCGAACGGCGCGGCGGCGGCACGTTCGATCGCCAGCCGCACGGCGTCCATCGCCGGACTGATGCCGATCAACTCGAGCCCGCCGGGCGCCGCGCGGCCGGCCCGCGCGCAGAGAGCGGCGACGAGCGGCACCGCGGCAGCCGCGGCCATCGCGAGCGTCGCCGGCGCGTGAACCAGATCGTGCGGCGTGCCGATGGTCCACCGCGCAGCCAGCGCGCCGATGGTTTCGGCGCCGCATCGGATCGGCGCCGCGGCCTCGAGCCGATCGCCGGCGCGGCGAGGCTCCACGACGAGATCCGCCGCCATGGCGCGGTCGGCGGCGGACGCATCGATGGCGGCGCCGTCCGCCGCGACGAGACGCCGGTCCCGGGCGAAGATGGCGACGGCGGCCGCGTGGAGCTGCCGCCGGAGCTCGGCGCAGAGGGTCACGAGGAGCGGCGCCTCGTCTTCCGCGCGCTGGCACAGCGCGAGGAGCTTTACGACGCCGCGGACGAGAGCGGCGTTGTGCGCAGGCGCCCGCTCCGGCGCCGTCGCGCCGAACAGCCTCAAGGCCTCGAGCCCGGCCGCCGCGGCATGCCGTCCGGCAACCACGGCCGGCGCCTCCGGCTCGCGCCCGTCACCAGCGACCAGCTCACTGATCAGCGCGCATCGGGCCCGGACGAGCGGCGGCAGGCGGCGCGTCAGCCGTTCCAGCCGACGCACGACCGACGCCGCATCGCCACGCCGTCCCGCGCGACGCGCCCGCTCGGCGCCCAGCAGCCGGAGCCGCACGGCGCGCAACGCGTCGTGACCCAGACGAGCCGCTCGGAGGCCGCCGATCAGATCGGGCTCGGCTGCGTCGAGATCGCCGGCCACCACGCGCACGAACAGCGCCGCGCACCGCGCCTGCGCCACGAGCGCCGGTACGCCGCTCGCTTCCGCGCGGCCGACCGCCTCGGCCGCGAGGCTGAGGGCTGTTGCGACATCCTCGCAGCCGACCGCGCTCCGAGCGGCGTGGCAGGAGATCGCCGTGGCCAGCCGCGCGTCGACCTCGTCTCTCTCGAGGATGGCGAGCACGCGCGCGGCGTCCGCGTACGCTCCGCGCCAGAAGCAGCCGCGCGCGAGCGCCACGGATGCCGCCGCCGTTCGCGGCCGGTCGGCGCGCGCCCTGGCCGCCGCGACGGCTGAGCCGGCCGCCGCGGTCGCCTCGTCGCACCGGCCCAGGTCGATCCACGCGTGCGCGGCGATGACGGCTGCGTCCAGGCCGATCTCCTCATCGTCCACGCGCCGGCGATGCTCGGCGCCGGCCCGCAGCGCGTCGAGCGCCGCCTGAGGATACCCGCGCCGGACCAGCGCGTCGGCGAGCACCAGGCCGCCCCTCGCCGCGTGCGCCCAGTCGCCGCGCCGCGCGAGCGCGCCCACCGCCTGCCGCAACGCGCGCTCACCCGGCGCATGCCGGCCCTGCACCACGAGGCTGCGACCCGCTTCCAGCCGCCGCCTGAGGAGCGCCAGTTCGCCGGGCGCCGGCCATGTCGCGGGAGCGCCGGGCGCGGGCGCTGCCGTATCGGTCTCGCACCCGTACGCCGGCGACTGCTCTGCCGCGCGGCTGCGCCCGCATCGTACGGTCGGCGCGGCCGGCACCTGCCGCCGGCAGCCCCACAACAGCCGCGCGAATCGGCCCGGCAGCCCGCGAGCGGTGCGGGCGGCGCGCCGGATCCGCCGGTCCAGCGCCGGCGCTCGCGCCCCTGGACGGACGGCGGACACCAGAACGTCTGCCGCAAGCTTCTCGAGACCGATGCCGGGCACTCCCGATCGTTCGTCGCTGTCGACGAACATCAGCACCTGCGCTCGCATCGTGGCCAGCGCGCGCTCGAGAAATTCCGTCCACCCGCGTCGATCCGATCCGGCCGCCGCTATCAGGAGTACCGAGCGCCCGGCCAGAAGGTCGCGAAGCGCCGGTAATCGATCGAGCAGGTCGACGGCGACCGGCACGACGCCGTCCAGGCGCGCCGCCCGTGCGATGTCCGCGAGCGCCGTGGAAAGGCCGGCGCCCGCCGCGCCTCGGAGCGACAGCACCGACGGGCGCGTCTCGCCGCGCGGCGTGCACGCCTCCGCGAGCGCGCGCACCGCCGCGCGCGGGACGAGCGCCAGGCCGCACTCGTCGAGGCTGCGCGCGGGCGCGTCCGACGGGGCGCAAGGATAGCCGGTCTCGGAGTCCGGTACGACGATCGGCCCGCGCGCCGATGCCCGCACGCGTGCGAGCGGCCCGGCCGACAGGCCGCAGCCGTTCAGAAACGACGCGGCCGCCGCGCGCGCCAGGCGCCCGCGGTCCAGCGGACCGCGCCATGGCTGGCCGGCTGTCCACGCCTCGAACTGCCGGACCGCGCCACCCTCCATGTACTCGCCGTAATCGACGAGCGAGGCAATCGAGGGATGCCACAGTTCGCGCAGCGCATCGCAGCGCACGGCCCATCGCCGGCCCTCAGCGGCGTCCGCTGCCGCGAGGGGCTGCCACAAAACGCGCTCGCCCGTCGCCAGATCGATCGCGGCGCCCTCGTCGAGCGCGACGAAGCGATCCGCCATGAGATCCACGGCGCCTCCTTGTCCGCGCTCGTCGGTGCGAGCGACGACGTAGCAAGATTGCCGCCGCGCGGGATCGCCCGCGTACCGGCGGGATCGCGCCCCGGACCGTGCAGAAATTTCGGATAGAATGGCCGGCGGATGCTGCGATTTCTCACCGCAGGCGAATCGCACGGGCAGGCGCTCGTCACCGTCGTCGACGGCGTGCCCGCCGGCCTCCCACTCGACCTCGACGCGCTCACCGCGCAGTTGCGCCGCCGTCAAGGCGGATACGGGCGCGGGCGCCGCATGGCGATCGAGTCGGATCGCGCCACCGTGATCGGCGGCCTGCGCCGCGGCGTGACGACCGGCGCACCGCTTGCGCTGCTCATCCCGAACAGGGACTGGGAGAACTGGCAGCGGACGATGCACGTGGAGCGCGAAGCACCGGCGGACGCGACCGGCGCGGAGCGTCCGGCCGTGACCCGCCCCCGCCCCGGCCACGCCGATCTCGCCGGCGCGGTGAAGTACGGGCACGACGACATCCGCGACGTGCTCGAGCGCGCCAGCGCCCGCGAAACCGCTGCCCGCGTCGCCGCCGGCGCCGTCGCCCGCCAGATCCTCGGACAACTGGGCGTCGAGATCGTCAGCCACGTGTTCTCGATCGGGCCGGTCGCCCTGCCCGATCCGCTCGCCGTCTCGTACGCCGACGCGCGCGCCATCGCGGCCGATTCGCCGCTCCACTGCGCGAGCGCCGGGCTCGAAGGGCAGATGATCGCGGCCATCGATCGCGCGCGCGAGGCCGGCGACACGATAGGCGGGGCCTTCGAGGTGATCGCCCATCGCGTCCCGGCCGGCCTCGGGAGCTACGCGCAGTGGGACCGCAAGCTCGACGGGCGGCTCGCGCAGGCGCTGATGTCGATTCCCGCCATCAAGGCGGTCGGCATCGGCCGCGGCCCCGCGGTCGCCGCGCTGCCCGGGTCGCGCGTACACGACGAAATCCTGCCGCCGGACGGATCGGCCGCCGTGCCGGGCGTGGTGCGCCCGACGAACAACGCGGGCGGTCTCGAGGGCGGCGTCACCAACGGCGAGGACCTTCGAATCTCCGGCTACATGAAGCCGATAGCGACGCTGATGAAGCCGCTCCGGTCGGTCGATCTGAAGACGATGACCGAGAGCCCCGCCACCGTCGAGCGCAGCGACGTCTGCGCGGTGCCGGCCGCCGCGGTCGTGGCCGAAGCCATGGTCGCTCTGGTCCTGGCCGACGCGGCGCTCGACAAGTTCGGCGGCGACTCGACGGCCGAGCTCGTCGCGAACTGGCGCGCGTGGTGTGCGCGCACGGCCGAGCGGTTCGCCCGATAGCAGCCGGCCGATGCTCAGGCCCATCCTCAAGTATGGCGATGCGCATCTGCACGAGGCGGCGCGTCCCGTCGAATCGATCACTCCCGAGATCGAACGGCTGATCGACGACATGGTCGAAACCATGTACGCGGCGCCCGGCATCGGCCTTGCCGCCACCCAGGTCGGCGTGCCGCTGCGGATTGCCGTCATCGACATCTCGGTCGGACGCGACCCGTCGGGGCTCATCACGCTCGTCAATCCGGTGTTCGTGGAGCGCGACGGCCTGCAGCTCGAGGAGGAGGGCTGCCTGAGTGTGCCCGGGTTCAACGCGACCGTCGTGCGGCCCGAGCGGGCCGTGGTCAGGGCACTCGACCGGACCGGCACCGAGCGCGAGTACGCGGGCACGGGCCTGCTCGCCCGCGCGTTCCAGCACGAGATCGATCACCTGGACGGCACGGTGTTCGTGGATCGGCTGCGCGGCATCAAGCGGGACCTGATCGTGCGCAAGATCAGGAAGCTGGCGCGTGCGGGCAAATGGTAGAACGGGTCGTCTTCTTCGGCACACCCGGCTTCGCCGTGCCGACGCTCGACGCGCTGCTCGGATCCCGTTATCGTGTCGTCGCGGTGGTGACGCAGCCGGATCGCCCGCGCGGCCGCGGCCAGAAGACGACCGATGCGCCGGTGAAGGCGCGCGCGCTCGCGGCGGGCGTGCCGGTGTTCCAGCCGACCGATCTCAGGAATCCCGAGTTCGTCGCGCGCCTGGCCGACCTCCAGGCGGACCTCGGCGTGGTGGCCGCCTACGGCCGGATCCTGCCCGACGCCGTGCTGAAGACGCCGCGCCTCGGCATGATCAACGTCCACGCGTCGCTGCTGCCGCGGTATCGCGGCGCCGCCCCCGTGCACCGCGCCGTCATGGCCGGCGAGCACGAGACGGGCGTCACCATCATGCGCATCGTGAAGGCGCTCGACGCCGGACCCATGCTGGCGATGGCGCGGCGGCCGATCGGTCCGCAGGAGACGAGCGAGGACGTCGAGCGCGGCCTCGCGCAGCTGGGCGCCGAGCTCCTGCTCCGGACCGTCGATGCCATGTCGGAAGGGACGGTCGTCGAGACGCCCCAGGTGGAGGCGGACGCCACTTACGCCGCGCGCATCACGCGCGAGGACGGCGCGGTGGACTGGACCGAACCCGCCCGGCGGATTCACGATCGCATCCGCGGGCTCCATCCCTGGCCGCACGCCTCGTCTCATCTGGGCGGCGGGCGGCTGATCCTGCTCCGCAGCGTCGCATCGCCCGAGCTTTCCGATGCAGCGCCCGGAACGATCGTCGCCGTCGACGCCGACGGCCTGACGGTGGCGACCGGCGCGGGCACGCTGGTCGTGCGGGAGGTCCAGCCGGAGGGGCGCCGGCCGATGTCCGTTCGCGACTTCATCGCCGGCCATCCGGTGGCGCCTGGCGCGCGGTTCACCGGCGCGGCATGATCGCGCCCGCGCGGGTCGCCGCCTACCGGATTCTGACCTCGGTATCAGCCGGCCGCGCCGATCTGCCGTCCGCCATCGCGCACGTCCGCGGCTCGCTCGACGACGAACGCGACCGCGCGCTCGCGACCGAGATCGCCACCGGCGTCGAGCGCTGGCGGCTCGCCCTCGACCACGTGATCGAGGCGCTCTCCAAGCGCCCGCTCCGCCGGCTCGATCCGGAGATCGTCGACATCCTGCGCCTCAGCGCCTATCAGCTGCTGCACCTCACGCGCGTCCCGGCATCGGCTGTCGTGGACGACGCGGTGGATCTCGCGCGGCGCGCGGGCAAGCGGAGCGCGGCCGGCTTCGTGAACGCGGTTTTGCGCAACATCTCGCGGCGCCGCCGCGCGCTGCCGCTGCCGCCCCGGCGTGACGACCCGGCGGACCGCGAAGCGATGCTCGACTACCTGAGCATCACGCTCTCTCATCCGCGCTGGCTCGCGGCGCGCTGGCTGGACCGCTACGGCTTCGATGCCACCGAGCGCTGGCTGCAGTTCGACAACGCTCCAGCTCCGCTGACGCTTCGCGCGAACCGGCTGCGCGCGACGCGCGACGCGCTCGAAGAGCGCCTGCGGGCCCTCGGCGTGGAGACGGCGCGCGGCCGGTTTGCGCCGGACGCTCTCGTGCTGGAGAGCGGCGCGCCCCTGGCCGCGGCGGAGCTCGACACCGGGTGGTTCGTCGTCCAGGACGAGGCCTCTCAGCTCGTTCCGCTGCTCGCGGGCCCGGCGCCCGGGCGGCGCGTGCTCGACGCGTGCGCGTCCCCCGGAGGCAAGACCACGGCGCTCGCCGCGGCGATGGGGAACGCGGGACTTCTCGTCGCCTGTGACGTGCGCGGCCGGCGCATCGAGCTGCTCGAGCGGACCATCGCGGCATGCGGCGCCCGCGCGCGAATCGTGCAGGCGGACCTGATGCACGCGCTTCCCTTTCGGGAGCCGTTCGACTGCGTGCTCGTCGACGCGCCCTGCTCCGGACTCGGCACGCTGCGCCGCGACCCGGACATCCGCTGGCGCCGCCGCGAGGGCGACCTCACGACGCTCGCCGCCGCTCAGCTCGTCATGCTGCAGCACGCGGCCGCCGCGGTTGCTCCCGGCGGCCGACTGATCTACGCCACCTGCTCGAGCGAGCCCGAGGAGAACGAAGCAGTGGCCGACGCATTTCTCGCCACGACGCACCGCTTCGCCCCGGTCGATGCCCGCGAGGCCGCCCCCGCGCTCGCGCCTTCGCTCGTCAACGCGCGCGGCCACCTCGTGACGACGCCGCCCGAGCACGGCCTGGAGGCGTTCTTCGGGGCGGTCTTCCGCAACCTGTAGTACGATCGACCGGCTCATGGATCTTGGAACCCGCGTCTGGAGCGCGGGCAAGCTGGTCGTGCTTGCCGGCGCGCTCGTCGCGACGTACCTGCTCTTCGCCGCCGCGTCGATGCGGATCGCGCTCAAGGCGCGCGAGGTGCAGGTGCCGAACCTGACCGATCGCACGGCGAACCAGGCGAAGGCGATCGCCAGCGATCTCGGGCTCACGATCAAGGTGGACGACATCCGCCGGCCCGATCCGAAGGTCGCGGCCGGCCACGTGCTGGCGCAGGAGCCGGCGCCCGGCTCGATCACGCGCCGCCAGCGCAGCATCCGGGTCACGCTGAGCGCCGGCCAGCACGCGGCGACCGTGCCGGCGCTGGTCGGCGAAGCCGAGCGGACGGCGGAAGCCCTCCTGGCGCAGGACGGCCTGCAGCTCGCCGGCGTCTCCGAAATCCGCTCGCAGGAGTATCCGTCCGACATCGTCATTGCACAGACGCCGGCGCCCAACAGCGCGGCCTCGAAGGTCACGCTGCTGGTCAATCGGCCCGAGCGAGGCGCGACCTACGTGATGCCGGACCTCATCGGCGTGGACGGCGGGCGCGCCGCCGACATCCTGCGCGCGCGCGGCTTCCGGGTGGCCGTCGTCGGATCCAATCCGTATCCCGGCGTGGCGGCCGGCATCGTCCTGCGCCAGAGCCCGCAGGCCGGCTTCCAGATTGCGCCGGGCGAGCCGATTTCCCTCGAGGTGAGCCGGTGAGCGTGCTCGTCGCGCCCTCGATCCTCTCGGCCGACTTCGCGGCGCTCGGCGACGCGATCGCCGCGGCGGAGCGCGGCGGCGCCGATCTGATTCACGTCGACGTGATGGACGGCCACTTCGTCCCCAACATCACGATCGGGCCGCCGGTGGTCCGCTGCATCAAGCGCGCGGCGAAGGTGCCGCTCGACGTGCACCTGATGATCGAGGATCCGGATCGTTACATCGACGCCTTCGCGGAGGCGGGCGCGTCGATGATCTCGGTCCACGTCGAGGTGCTGCCGCATCTGCATCGGACCGTTCACGCCATCAAGGCGCTCGGCGCGAAGGCCGGCGTCGTGCTGAACCCGTCCACGCCGGTCGTGATGATCCAGGAGATCGCGGGCGACGTCGACTACGTCCTCGTGATGTCGGTCAATCCCGGATTCGGCGGCCAGACTTTCATCCCCCGGAGCGAGTCTAAAGTCCGGGAGGTGCGCGCGCTGCTCGATGCGGCGGGCAGTCAGGCGGCCATCGAGATCGACGGCGGCATCGATGCGCGCACCGTCCGCCGCGTGGTGGCCGCCGGCGCCCGGATTCTCGTCGCCGGTTCGGCGGTCTTTCATACGCCCGATCCCGAGCGCGCGGTCCGCGATCTCAAGGCCGCGGCCGAGGCCGCGCTGGCCGCCGCTTCGCCTGCCGCCCCTTGAGCACCGTCCGCTCCGTCTCGAACGTAAGGGTTCGCTACGCTGAAACCGACAAGATGGGCGTGGTCTATTACGCGAACTACTTCGTGTGGTTCGAGGTCGGACGGACCGACATGCTCCGCGGCGCCGGCTGGAGCTACCGCGACATGGAACGCGAGGGAATTTCCCTGCCGGTCATCGAGGCGCACTGCGAGTACCGCCAGCCGGCGCGCTACGACGACGAAGTGGAGATCCATACCACCGGCCGGCTCCTGTCGCCGGTGCGCGTCGCGTTCGAGTACGAGGTGCTCCGGCCGTCGGACGCCACGCTGCTCGCGTCCGGGCGAACCGTCCACGCGGCGCTTGACACGACCGGCCGCCCGACCCGCCTGCCCGACGTGGTCAGGGCGCTGCTTGGAACGCCGACAGCCGACAGCCATTAGCTGACAGCTCACACATGCGCGCACTGGTCACCGGCTGTGCCGGGTTCATCGGGTCCACCCTCAGCGAGCGGCTCCTGGCCGACGGCGCCGACGTAATCGGCATCGACTGCTTCACCGACTACTACCCGCGCCCGATCAAGGAGCGCAACCTCGCCGGCGCCGTGGCACATCCGCGGTTCCGGTTCGTCGAATCGACCATTCAGGGTGCGGATCTCGGCGCCCTGCTGGCGGACCGCACGCACGTGTTCCATCTCGCAGCGCAGGCCGGCGTGCGCAAGAGCTGGGGCCGCGACTTCGCCGTCTATACGACGAACAACATCGAGGCCACGCAGGTCCTGCTCGAGGCGTGCGCCACGCTGCGGCTCGACCGCATCGTCTACGCCTCGAGCTCGTCGGTGTACGGCGACGCGGTCGCCATGCCGATGCGCGAAGACGCGCGGCCCCAGCCGGTCTCGCCGTATGGCGTGTCGAAGCTGGCCGCCGAGCAGCTCTGCTACCTGTACCACGTCAACTGCGGGCTGCCCACGGTTGCACTGCGTTACTTCACGGTATACGGTCCGAGACAGCGGCCCGACATGGGATTTCACAAGTTCCTGCGCGCGACAATCCTCGGCGAGCCGATAGATATATACGGCGACGGCGAGCAGACGCGCGACTTCACGTTCGTGGCCGATGCGGTCAGCGCGACCGTGGCGGCGGCGACGCGTGGCGCGCCCGGCCGTGTGTACAATATTGGAGGCGGCTCCCGCGTCTCGATCAACGAGGTGTTGCACATGATTGCGCGCGTGAGCGGGCGGAAGCCGCGCGTCAACATCGACCCGGCGCAGAAGGGAGACATGCGGCACACGTGCGCCGACACCTCCCTCGCGCGGGCGGATCTCGGCTTCCGGCCGGCGGTCGCTCTCGAGCGGGGGCTCGCGGCCGAGTACGAGTGGTTATCAGGAATTCTGTGACTCAGCAACGTTCCATCCGATCCGGCGGTCTGCTCCTCGCGCTCGCGGCCCTCGTCGCGCTGTCATCCGCGTGCGCCTCGTCCAACCCGCGGAACGCCGTCCCGCCGGGCACGTCCCAGCCCGACAAGTTCCTGTTCGACAAGGGGACTCAGGCGCTGAACAGCAAGAAGTGGCTGCTCGCCCGCGAGTTCTTCAAGCAGGTGGTCGAGACCTACACGCAGAGCCCGTACCGCCCCGACGCGAAGCTCGGCATGGGCGACACCTACCTCGGCGAGGACTCCGCGGAGTCGCTGGTGCTGGCCATCAACGAGTTCCGCGAGTTCCTGTCGTTCTATCCAACGAGCCCGCGGGCCGATTACGCGCAGTACAAGCTCGGGATGGCGCACTTCCTCCAGATGCGAGGCCCGGAGCGCGACCAGACCGAGACGCAGGACGCCCTCAAGGAGTTCGACACCTTCGTCGAGCGCTATCCGAACAGCAGCCTGATGCCCGAAGTCCGGGCGAAGATGCGCGAAGCGCAGGATCGGCTGAGCGAGTCGAGCTACCGGGTCGGCCTGTTCTACTTCCGGGCGAAGTGGTATCCGGGCGCGATCGACCGCTTCAAGTCCGTGTTGAAGCAGGATCCGGATTACACGGAGCGGGACGCGGTCTATTACTACCTCGGCGAATCCCTCATCAAGGTCAAGCGGCAGGCGGAGGCGCTCCCCTACTTCGAGCAGCTCGTCAAAGAGTTCGAGCGAAGCGAGTACCTCCAGGACGCGCAGAAGCGCATCACCGAGCTCAAAGCCCAGGCTCAAGACAAGCAGGCACTTCCATGACGACGTTCGGTTTGAGAACTGCGGCCGGCCTCGGCGCCGTCGCCGTGTCGCTCGTGCTCGCCGGCGGCGCAGCCGCCCAGACGGCCGGCGGCGACCTGTCGCCCCTTCAGATCGCGGCGGCCTGTGCGCCGCCGCCGGAGTTCTACGCGCCACATCCCAAGGCCGTGCAGGTGGCCGGCGCGCAGGATACGGTCGCCCGCTCGGTGTTCGACAACCGCGACCTGCTCGTGCTCGACGGCGGCAGCGCCCGCGGCCTCGCCCTCGGCCAGCAGTACTTCGTCCGCCGCGTCGCCGGATATCCGCCGGCGCTCGGCCCCGGCGTTCACGGCGTCGAAACAGCGGGATGGGTGCGCGTCGTCGCCGTGGACGAAAAGACGGCAATTGCGTCGGTCGAGCACGCGTGCCGGCCGATCCAGCAGCACGATTACCTCGAGCCGTTCTCCGTGCCGGCGGTGCCGGACGTGTCGCCCGGTCCGGCCTCGCCCGACGGCCTCGACTTCATGGCGCCCGCGCACGTGCTCTTCAGCGACGCCGACCGGCCGGTCGGCGCGATCGGCGAGTTCATGCTCATCGATCACGGGACGAAGGACGGCGTCGCGACGGGCACGCGGTTCGAGATCTTCCGCGACCTCCCGGCGTTCTCGCTGATGCCGGTCGACATGGCCGGCAAGCTCCCGCTCTCCTCGATTGCCGACGCCGTCGTCGTCTCCGTGGGACCTCAGGCAGCCGTCATCCGCATCGCGAACGCGCGTGACGCCGTCCACCGGGGCGATCTGGCGGTGCCGCGGAAGTAGAGCCAGGGGCGGGGCTGGCCCGCCCTATTCGTTCCGAAGGGCGAGCATGGGATCGACCTTCGTCGCCCGCCGTGCGGGAATGTAGGTGGCCGCCGCGGTGACGGCCATCAGCAGCAGCGACACCGCCGCGAACGTGATCGGGTCGAGCGGCTCGACGCCGAAGAGCAGCGCCCGGAGCGCCGGCGCGAGCGCGGCGGCCGCGGCCGCCCCGATTGCCAGGCCGATCCCGACCAGCCCGAGTCCCGCCCGCAGCACCATCGCCTGCGTCGCGCGCGGGTCGGCACCGAGCGCCATCCGGATGCCGATCTCCCGCGTGCGCTGTGCCACGGAATACGCGGTGACGCCGTAGATCCCGACGGCCGCCAGCAGCAGCGCCACGCACGCGAACGCGCCCATCAGGAGCATGTTGAAGCGCTGCGGCGCCGCGGACATCGACTCGGTGTCCGCGAGCGGTCTGAGACTCGAAACCGCCAGCCGGGGATCGAGGCCGCGGACCGCGTCCCGCAGTGCCCCGCCCAGCGCCTCCACCGGTCCCCGCCCCCGCACGACGACGAACATCGAGCGGAGCTGCCCGTCGGCGAGAAGGCTCCGGTATTCCGGCGCGGTCGAGCGCTCGACCTGGTCGGCCGGCACGTAAACCTGAATCCCGGCCGGCTCGCCAAGTGAATCCAGCTTGACGTCCCCGACGACGCCGACCACGGTCAGCCAGTCCCCGCCGCCCCACTTCAGGCGCTTGCCCAGCGGATCCCGTCCGGCCCAGTACTGCCGCGCGAGCGACTGCGTCACGATCGCGACCGGTTCGCCTGCGCCATCGTCCTGCGGCGTGAAGTAGCGGCCGCGGACGAGCGTGGCGCCGATCGCCTGCAGGTACTCGCTGTTCACCACCGTCATCGCGGCGATGTTCAGCGCGGCGTCGGGCGGCGGCGTGTAGTCGCTCGGCGTGAAGACCCGCTCCGACCGCCGCCCGCTCAGCGGCAGCGTCGTGCCGAAGCCGGCGAACTCCACGTTCGAGAGCGCCCGCAGGCGAGCGTGCAGGGCGCGATAGAACGGCCGCTCCCGGTTCGCATCGGGATACTGGCTGGTCGGCAGGCTGACGTATCCCGCCACGGCGCCCTCCGCCTGGAATCCGGCGCTGGCGTCCAGCAGGTCGCGGAACGTGCGCGCCAGCAGCCCGGCCCCGACCAGCAGCACGAGGGCCAGCGCGACCTCGACAACGACGAGCGCTGAGCGCATGCGGCGATGCCGGACGCCGGACGCTGATGCGCCGGGCTGCTTCAGCGCCTCGACCCGAAGGCGGCCCACCGCGGCAATCGCCGGGAGCACGCTGACGAGCAGCGCGGTGGCCGCCGCCGTGCCGGCCGCGAACAGCAGGACGCGCCAGTTGAACCCCGCCTGTGAAAGAACCGCGAGACCCGCGGGCACGAACCGGCCGAGCGCGCCGGTCGTCCACCAGGCGAGGAGTCCGCCGCCGAGGGATGCGAGCAGCGCCAGCAGCAGCGTCTCGGCCACGAGCTGCGCGACGATGCGGCCGCGTGTGGCGCCGAGGGCGGCGCGCATGGCGATTTCCTTGTCGCGCCGCGCGCCGCGGACGAGCAGCAGGTTCGCCACGTTCACGCATGCAATGAGCAGGACGCAGGCCACGGCGCCGAGGAGCGCGCGGACGAGCGGACGGACGCTGCCGGACACCTGGCGGCCGAGCGGACGGACCACCGCCGTGAACTTCAGCTCGCCCTTCAAGACGTCGCGCACGATGTGCTGCGCCACGGCGTTCACGTCGGCGCTCGCCTGGGCGACGGTGACGCCAGGCTTCATGCGCGCGAGGCCGTTGTAGTCCCAATCGTCGCCGCGGGCCGCCCGCTCCCCAGGCGTCAGCGACATCGGGACCCAGAGGTCCGTGGCCGTGCCGCTGTCGGTCATGCCGCTGATCGGGAACGCGAAGCGCCTCGGCAGCACGCCCACGATTCGATACGGCACGCGATCGAGGTGGATCGTGCGGCCCAGCACGCCGGGATCGGCGCCGAACCACCGCCGCCACAGGCCGTCGCCGATGACGCACACCGGGGCGGCGTCGCGATCCTCGGCCTCGGTGAAGGCCCGTCCGAGCGCCGGCGTCACCTGCAGGACGCGGAACAGGCTCGCCGTGGCGCGCAGGCCCTGCACGCGCTCCGATTCCCGCTCGCCGGAGAGCTCGAACATCTGCGGATGCCAGCCGGCGACGGCGTCGAACGCGCGCGTCTGCTCCTGATAGTCCACGAGGTCGGGCGCCGTCAGGCGGATCGGGCGATCGACGATGACCGGCACGATCTCGTTCACCGTCACCAGCCGATCGGGATGCGGAAACGGCAGCGGGTTGAGCAGGGTCGCGTCGGCCACGCTGTAGATCGCGGTCGTCGCGCCGATGCCGATCGCCAGCGTCAGGATGGCCACAGCCGCGAACCCGGGCTCCTTCACGAGCATGCGGACGGCGTACCGGAGGTCCCGGGCCAGGGCGTCCGCCACCGGCCAGCCGCGCCCGTCGCGCCACTCTTCCTGCATGGGCGCCACGGCGCCGAAGTCGCGCCGCGCGGCGGCGCGCGCCGCCTCCGGCGGCAGGCCCCGGCGCAGGTGCTCCTCGGTCAGGAGGTCCAGGTGCGTGCGGATCTCCTCGTTCAGCCGGGCCTCGGCGCGGCGCCGCCTGAAATACCCGGCCGCCCGCATCGCCGCGCGTCGAATCCCGTTCACGAGCCCTCCTCGAGGAGCCGCCTGACCATCGCGACCGTGCGCTCCCAGTTCCGGGCTTCCGCGTCGAGCTGCCTCCGTCCGGCGCGCGTAATGGCGTAGAAGCGCGCGCGCCGGTTCTTCTCGCTCGCGCCCCACTCGCTGCTGATCCACCCCTGCTGCTCGAGCCTGAGCAGCGCCGGATAGATGGTGCCCTGATTCAGCGCGAGCGAACCGCGGGCGGCCTGCTCGATCCGGCGCGCGATCCCGTAGCCGTGCAGCGGCCCGAGGAGATCGAGCGTCTTGAGCACCATGAGGTCGAGGGTGCCGTAGGGGACGGGCTGGGACGGAGGTCGGGGCATGGGGGCTCTCTGTGGCCTGTCAACAGGACGATGCCACAAGTCCTGTTGAAAGGCAACAGGGAGAGGATCAGGCCCGTTTGCGCTCGCCGGCCGTCGAGCCGGCGCCGACGGCGGCGGTGCGCGGCCCGACGAACTCGCCGAAGCGCCGGAAGTAGTCGGCGGCCGAGACGAGCGCGGTGACCACCACGACCCACAGGGCGATCTGCCCGACGAGGATGAGCTGCGGGAAGTCGTCGTGCGCGATGATGAGAGCGAGGATCGCGACGACCTCCGCCACCATCTTGATCTTGCCGAGCCGCGACGCCGCAATCGCCACGCCGCGCGCGTAGGCCAGGCTGCGCAGGGCGGTCACCGCGAACTCGCGGCCGACGATGACGGCGACGATCCAGGCGGGCGCCAGCGCCATCTGCACGAGCGAGATGAGCGCCGCCGACGTCAGCAGCTTGTCCGCCAGCGGATCGATGACCTGTCCGAGCGCCGTGATCTGCTGGCGGCGGCGCGCCAGGTAGCCGTCGAGCCAATCGGTGATCGACGCGAGGCCGAAGATCGCCGCGCCGACGATCTCCTTGTGCACGCCGAGGATGAGCCGTCCCTCGAACTTCGTCAGCAGCACGACCACGAGCAGCGGCACGAGGAAGATGCGGGAGACGGTGAGCGAGTTCGGCAGGTTCATCGGACGCGCGGACAATGATACCATCAGGGGTTGCCGATGAAGGCGATCCTGCTGGCGGGGGGCAAGGGCACGCGGCTGCGGCCGCTCACGCTTCACACGCCGAAACCCATCGTGCCCATCTTCGACCGGCCGTTCCTGCACTACCAGCTCGATCTGCTGAAGCAGGTGCCGGAAATCGACGAAGTCATCCTCTCGCTCAACTACCAGCCGCGCCGCATCGAGGAGATCTTCGGCTACGGCGGCGAGAGCGGCCTCGCGATCCGCTACGTCGTCGAGCCGCAGCCGCTCGGCACCGCGGGCGCGGTCCGCTACGCCGGCGAGGCGCTCCACGAGTCGGTCGTCGTCTTCAACGGCGACGTCCTGACGCAGGTCGACCTCGGCGCCGTGATCGCGATGCACCGCGAGCGCCGGGCGAAGGCGACGATCGTGCTCACCCCCGTGGAGAACCCGGCCGCCTACGGCCTGGTCGAGACCGACGGGGCGGGAACGATCCGGCGGTTCCTCGAGAAGCCGAAGCCGGACGAGATCACCTGCGACACCATCAACGCCGGCATCTACGTGCTCGAGCCGGAGACCTTCGACCGCATCCCGAAAGCCACGCCCTGGTCGATCGAGCGCAGCTTCTTCCCCTCGCTCATCGAGCGCGGCGAGACGTTCGTCGCCTACGTGTACCGCGGCTACTGGATCGACATCGGAACCCCCGAGAAATACATGCAGGTCCACCGCGACATCATGGACGGGCGCTGCCGTTCGACCCGATTCGTCAACGCGCCGTCGCATGCCTGGGTGGCGGCCGAGGCACGCGTCGAGGACGGCGCGTCCGTCGAGGGGCCCTGCTTCATCGACGAGGGCACGGTCGTCAAGAGCGGCGCGCGCGTCGGCCCCTACAGCGTCATCGGGCGCCAGTGCCACATCGAGGAGCACGCGGTCGTCGAGGGCGCCATCGTCTGGGCCAACAGCCGCATCAGCCAGGAAGCGACCGTCCGCCGGGCGATACTGGGGCGCCACTGCCACGTCGGCCGGAACGCCACCATCGACAGCGGGGCCGTGCTGGGCGACAAGTCCGTCGTCACGGATTACAGCCGCTTATGAATCCAGCCATCTTCAAAGCGTACGACGTCCGCGGCGTCTATCCGGGCGAGATCGACGAGGCGGGCGCGCGCGGCATCGGCGTCGGGTTCGTGGCCTATCTGAAGGCCAAGCGCATCGCCGTCGGACGCGACATGCGGCTGTCCTCCCCCTCCCTCGCGGCCGCCTTCATCGAGGGCGCCACCTCGCAGGGCGCCGACGTCGTCGACTACGGCATGATCCCGACCGACATGCTGTACTTCGCCGTCGCGCGCGACGGCCACGACGGCGGCGCGCAGATCACCGCGTCGCACAACCCGAAGCAGTACAACGGCATGAAGCTCGTGCGCCAGGAAGCGTTTCCGCTCAGCGGGGACGCCGGCATCGGCGACATCCGGGACATGCTCGTCGGGAACCGTCTGCCGCCGCCGGCCGCCCGGCAGGGCACGGTCAGCGCGAAGAACGCGCTCGGCGTCTACGTCGACCACGTCCTGTCGTTCATCGATCCCTCGATCGTCAGGCCGTTCAACGTCGTCCTCGACGCGGGCAGCGGCATGGGCGGCCTGGTCGCGCCCCGGCTCTTCGACCGGCTTCCCTGCCGGACGACGAGGCTGTGCTTCGACATCGACGGGCGGTTTCCGCATCACGAAGCGAACCCGCTCATCGAGGCGAACCGCCGCGACATCGTCGAGCGCGTCGTCGCCGAGAAGGCCGACGTCGGAATTGCCTGGGACGGCGACGCGGATCGCTGCTTCTTCGTCGACGGGACCGGCGACTTCGTGCCGGGCGACTTCGTCACGGCGCTGCTGGCCGAAGCGTTCCTGATGCGCCATCCGGGCGCGACGGTCATTTACGATCTCCGCGCGAGCCATGCCGTGCGCGACACCGTGGCGCGCTACGGCGGCACGGCGCTGATGAACCGCGTCGGACATGCCTTCATCAAGCGGCGGATGCGCGAGTCGAACGCCATTTTCGGCGGCGAGGTGACCGGGCACTACTATTTCCGCGACAACTTCTACGCGGACAACGGCTTCATCCCGGCCCTGCTCATGCTGGAGCTGATGTCGAGGAAGGGGCAGAGCCTGCACGAGCTGCTCGAGCCGCTGCGCAGGCGGTATTTCATCACCGGCGAGATCAACACGCCGCTTGCGAACATGGACGCCGTGCCGGGCAAGCTCGCGCAGATCGCCAGCTTCTACGGCGACGCCCATCAGTACACGCTCGACGGCCTGTCGGTGGAGTACGACGACTGGCACTTCAACGTCCGCCCGTCGAACACCGAGCCGCTAGTCCGGCTGAACCTGGAGGCGACGAACCAGGCGCTGATGGAGCGCAGGCGCGACGAAGTGGTGTCGCTGATCCGCTCGTGATAGCATTCCGGTGAAGCGCGACGCTTCGGCCGGGCGACAGACAATGCGGGCTTAGCATAGTGGTAATGCCCTGGCTTCCCAAGCCAGTTAGACGGGTTCGATCCCCGTAGCCCGCTCATTCGTCACTTCACGTGGGCCCACTCCGGAGCCCCCCGGCCCCGGGTTCCGTGCTACATTTTCCGCCTCCATGACCCCGCTTCAGATGGCGCTGCCCGTGCCGCCGCCGCGTAACCGGCCGCTCTATCTCGCGACGGCCGAACCGGTCACCTTCGGAGCGGGGTTCCACGACGAGGAACGCGAGGGACTGGACCGCTACCGCTGGATGGCGGAATCGGGATCGCTCCGGTTCGCGAGCGCCGGCGAGCCGCGCTTCATGGAACTGTGGGTGCTGTCGGAGTTCCAGGATCTGTCGCAGACGCTGACGTGCACGAGCGGCGGCGAGAGCGTCCGGCTGGAGCTGGTCGCCGGGTGGGCGCCCCTCGGCCTGACGATTCCTGCAGGCGCCGACACGGTCGAACTCAGGGCCAGCAAGCGGTTTCCCGATGCCAGGCATCCGGGCGACGCGCGCCCGCTCGCGGTCCGCCTGCGCGAGCCGCTGCTGCACCGCGACCCCGAGCGCCACGCGCGCATCGTCGGCCAGCACGAGAACTGGGTGCGGAACGTCCGCGAGATGCTGGACCGCCGTGTGTCGCTCGACTCGACACCGGTCAGCCTGGGCATCGATCTTCACGGCGTGTGCAACGTGAAGCCGCCGTGCGTCTACTGCGAATGGGACTACAGCAAGGACCTCGAAGGGCCCTTCGTCGACGCGCCCTTCACGCCCGACACGCTGCGTGAGTGGGGCCCGTTCTTCGAGAAGAGCGTCAACCTCGTGAACTGCTCGATCGGCGAGCCGTTCATGATGAAAGAGTTCGACGACCTGCTCGACGCCTTCGGCGACGGCGGCAAGGTGCTGGAGATGACCACCAACGGTCAGATCCTCACCGACCGGAACATCCAGAAGCTGCTCGGGCGGCCGATCGATTTGTACATCTCGCTCGACGCCGGCACGCCCGAGACGTACGCCAAGCTGCGGAACGATCGGTTCGAGGCGATCCTCCGCAACCTGGAGCGCCTCATCGCGGCCAAGGGCGGACCGGGCCGCTACCCTCACGTGCACCTGGTCTTCATGCCCATGAGGATCAACGTGCACGAGTTGGAGCGGTTCGTGCGCATCTGCGCCTCGCTGCGGGTGGATCGCCTGGTGCTGCGGCCGCTGAACGACTCGCCGAGCGTCGCGCTCGACTGGGAGCGGAATGGCTATCGCTTCGAATACCAGAAGGAGTTGCTGCCCTTCGACGAGCTGGTGCGCGTGAGCGGACGCGCCGCGGAACTGTGCCGGCAGCACGGCGTATCGCTGGCCGACCAGATGGACTTCGGCGGCGCGATGGGCGCCCAGTTCGACAGGCTGTTCGAGGAGGGCCGCCAGTCGGTTGCGCGCCCGGCGGCGGCACCGTCCGAGCTTCCGGAAACGGCGTCCGCGCCGGCCACGGCGCCCGTGATGGCCCCCCGGAGTGCAGCGGCGACCGAGACCGCTGCGCCCGGGTCATCTGTCGAAGCGCCGCTGCCCTCGCTCGGCGGCGAGCGCAAGCCGGCGTGCACGGAGCCCTGGAAGAGCCTCTACATCCTGCGGCGCGGCGTCTTTCCCTGCTGCTACGGCGGCACGCCGGTCGCGCCCATGGACCAGTACCGCGAGGCGTGGAACGGACCGCTCGTGCAGGCAATCCGCGCCGAGCTCAGCGAGGGGCGCTTTCACGACTACTGCCTCCGGTCGCCCGCGTGCCCGATCGTGCGCAAGTCGGTCGAGTCGCGGTCGCTGCCTGTCTATCAGCTCGCGCGCGTCCGGATCCGGCGCTGGTGGGCGCACGTCGATCACGCCACGGGCGGCGCCGCGGGCAAGGTCCAGCGGGCGGTGTACTGGGTCGCGATCCGGGCCTTCCGGGCGGCGACCGATCCTGCCTACGTCGCCCGCCACGCGCGGCGACTCATCGGTCGCCCCGAGCCCCCGGCCCCCTAGCTCCCAGTGACACCGTAGAACACGTCCACCGGCACCGGTACGCGGGCGCGAATGCGATCGGCAATCGCATCCAGCTCCGCGTCGGCGAGCGGCGCGACGTACGATTCGGCCGGCCGGCGCGCGATGGTGTAGAGCTGCAGATCCTTCAGCTGACCGCCCTGCGCGCGGATCTCGTTCAGGCGATCGCAGTAGGCATCGATCTCCGCGTCAGGTGGCGGCTCTCCGCGCAGCCGCATCCAGAGCGTCTGGATGACGAGGGGCCGCGCGCGCGAGGCGTCGAGGATGTTGTCGAGAATCGTCTGGAACGGCACGTTCGGACGATCGACCGCCTCGAAGTACGCCGCCGTGCCGGCGTCGAGCTTCGCCCAGATCTCGCCGTTGTTCGCGTCGAGGATCTCCAGCCCCCGGCGCACGTTCGGCTTCGTCAGGTACGCGGCATCGGTGATCAGGACGAGCTTCGTGGTCTCGAGGCCGAATTGCCGCCGCACGTGCGCCGCAATCGCGACCGCCTCCTCGAAGCGCGGATACGTGGTCGGCTCGCCGTCTCCCGAGAACGCGATGTCGCGCACGCCCCGCCGGTCGGGCGGCAGCGCGCTGAACGGTT
Organism: Betaproteobacteria bacterium; assembly: GCA_050257855.1. GTDB lineage: Bacteria > Acidobacteriota > Vicinamibacteria > Vicinamibacterales > CAVVIG01 > JBLMXQ01. The sequence continues at coordinate 22,629 of JBLMXQ010000020.1, forward strand.
CGAGCTCGAACAGCGCGCCGCTGCGGACGCTCTCGATCATCCCGGCGAGCTCCGCCTCGACGAGGGCCAGATCGACCTTGCGCACGGTCGGCGGCACGGTGCGATCGACCTGGCAGTACACGCAGTCGAAATTGCAGGCCTTGTCGGGATTCAGGTTGATGCCGATCGAGATGCCACGGCTCCGCCGGGAGACGACCGGGTAGACGTACCGGTTCGACTGCCACTGTCTGGCGTGCCGGCGATACGCGACTGTGAGGATTTTCGGGTCCACGGCGATGGACCCATTATCTCAGTACACGAAGTCGCGGACGTCGTACCGCGCCATCCGCGGCGGCGCGGCCGCGAAGCTCAGGCCGTCGCGGATGCGCCGCGTCTGGGCACGACGCTCGACCGGGCTGAGCGGCCGGATGCCCGAGGCGGCGGCAATCGACGCGTACGGTGACGCGCCTTCGACGAGCTCGCTGAAGTAGACGATGTCCTCGCCGTCGAGGGGGACGTCGTTGAGCATCCGAATCGTGTCGGCAACGTGCCCCTCCGCGAAGCGATCGCCGCCGAGGCCGATCAGGACGATCAGCCCGATCCGCACCCCCGCGCTCTTGATCGCGCGGACGGCGCGCACGGCGTCGGCCGACGTCCCCGGCTTGCGCACGAAGGCCAGCAGCCGGTCGTGGCCCGATTCGACCCCGACGTAGACGCGATCGAGGCCGCGCGCGGCGAGGCTGCGATACTCCCGCTCGTTCCGCCCGCTTCCCCGCTCGGCGTCGAGAAAGCCCGAGACGCGGGTTCCGCTCTCGAACGCCTCGCCCACCGCGTCGAGCGCCGACTCCAGTCGCCGGGTCGAGAGCGCCAGGGCGTTGGCCGCGCCGAGGAACACCGAACGCCGGCGCAACGGCAGCGACTCGCCGAGGTATTCGCGAACCTCGCGCAGATGCCGCGCGAACTCCGCTTCGCCGCGCACCCGGAACGGACGGTTGTACAGGTCGCAGAACGTGCACGTGTCGTGCGTGCACCCTTCGGTCAGCTCGACGACGGTGGAAAGGTACTGATCGGGCGGAAGGATGCCGACGTCCCGGTAGACGGCGTGGAATCGCGCTGCGTCGGCGCGGCCCGCCGCCGCATCGAACCGCGCGGCGCGCGCAAGATACTGGACGGCCGCCTCGTGCCCGGGGACGGCCTGAAGGCCGTCCCCTGCGATACGGCCGATCTCGCCGGCCAGCGACGCGGTCTCGTCGAGCAGGCGATCGACCGCGGCGCCGCCGATGCGCTCGCGATGCCGGCCCGTCGCGTCGTGCCACTTGTGGAGGGCGCGCCCGCTCAGGCCGCGCCGCCACGTGTGACCTGCCCGCCAGACGCTGTACAGCCGGCCGCCGCCATCCCACGCGACGACCTCGGCCTGGTCCCCGCTGCCCGCCGACGCCGTAACGGCGCGTTCGTCGGCGCGCACCGTGAGCCGGCGGCCGTCTGGTGAATCCGTCAGCCGTTCGGGTTGAACCGGTAGCCCACCCATGGCTCGGTGACGAGATAGCGCGGCGTCGACGGATCCGGTTCGAGCTTCTTGCGCAGCTGCCCCATGAACACGCGCAGGTACTCCGGCTGCTCCTGCGAGGCTTCGCCCCAGACCGCCTCGAGCAGCGTGCGGTGCGTGATCACGCGGTTCGGATGCCGCGCCATGTACACGAACAGGTCGAACTCCTTCGGCGTCAGGCGCACCTCGTTGCCGTGGATATGCACGCGCCGCCCCTCGAGATCCACCCGGAAGTCGCCGACGTCGAACGACGGGACGTCGGTCGCCGTGCCGCCCGAGCGGCGCAGCGCCGCGCGGACGCGCGCCAGCAGCTCGTCGGTCCCGAACGGCTTCGTCACGTAGTCGTCGGCGCCGAGATCCAGCGCTTCGACCTTGGCCCGCTCGTCCCCCTTCACCGAGAGCACCAGGATCGGGGTCGACGACGAGGTCCGGATGCGGCGCGTCAGCTCGAGGCCGTCCATGCGCGGCATGAAGAGGTCCGTGATGACGAGATCGGGATGCCATTCGCCGAAGTTGGCGAGGGCCGATTCTCCTTCCGCGGCGGTCCGCACCTGGTATCCCTGGCTGGACAGAACCGTCCGCAACACACGCGTGATCTGCGGCTCGTCGTCGACGACGAGCACCTTGGCTTGATCCGTTCTCGTTCCCATCGGTTCCTGCTCCCCTATTCGGCCGCCGCGACCGCCTCCGCCCGGGCATCCTCACCGGGCGCCTCCGCCGCCACCGGAAGGGTCAGCACGAAGGCCGCGCCTCGGCCCGATTCCGGTGTCTCGATCCAGATCCGCCCGCCCTGCGTCTCGACCAGCCGGCGCGCGATCGGCAGGCCGAGGCCGATGCCGACGCGCCGGGGATCGGAGACGGGCCGCGACGCAATCCGGAAGAACTTCTCGAACACGCGCTCGCGCAGCTCCGGAGGAACGCCGGGCCCTTCATCGGTGACCATCACGCGGACGAACCGGGCGTCTTCGAGGCGCGCGATTACGCGCAGGGTGGTGCCCCGCGGCGAGTACTTGCTGGCGTTGTCCAGCAGAATGTAGAGCACTTCGGCGGCCGACGCCGCGTCCACGGACACCGCCGGCAGATCGTCTTCGAGCGACACCACGACGCGGTGATCGCGCGTCAGCGTCTCGGCGCGGTTCAGGCCGGCGCGCACGATCGCGTCGAGCGGGACGGCCCGCAGGTTGAGCGGATGCGCGTGATCGGTCGAACCGGCGGTCGACAGCCCTTCGATGAAGCGGTTCAGCCGGTCCGATTCCTCGTCGATCACCTGCAGCAGCTCGTTCTGGCCTTCGCGCGACAGCGGCGAATCGCGCCAGGCGTTCCCGCCGATGAGCGCGGTCACCGCCGCCTTGATCGCGGTCAGCGGCGTCCGCAGGTTGTGCGTCAGCGCGTCGAGCAGCGCCGACTTGAGCTCCTCGTTGCGCCGCGCCGCCTCGGCCTCGCTCGCCCGGTCGAACGCGGCCTGGAGCTGCTGGTAGAGGCGCTCGATTTCCTGGCGCCCCTGCTGCGCCTCGACCGCGCGGCGTTCGGCGCGGGAGGCCAACTCCCCGGCGACGACCGCCGTGACCGTGAACACGACGAAGGCTATCCAGTCGTCCGGGTCGTCGATCCCGAACCCGGCCGGCGGCAGGAAGAAATAGGAGTACGCGGCCGCCCCGGTGGCGGCGGCGGCCAGCGCGGGGCCGAGCTCCCACAGCCGGGCCACGACGACGACGGTGAGCAGGAGCAGGGGGGCGGCGACGCCCGCGGCGCTGACGTGGAGGAGCTGCAGCGCGGCCACGAGCGCGGCCACCAACCCCACCGCCGCGAGGTACTTCACCAGCCGCACAGCTTCGATTATAGGCCGCGGCCCGAAGGCGGTCCGCAAGATTTTCCTTATATTGACGCCCGGCCCCCTTCCGGTCAGAATTGAACCATGGTTCGGTTTTCGAACCGCCGTTCGAACACGACGCCGGCGGCTGGCGCCGATCGCCGGCGCCAGCGTGCGGATCGCCGCCGGGTGGAGATCCTGCGGGCCGCGGCGCGCGTCTTCCGGACCCGTGGCTTCGCCGCCGCCGGCATGCGCGAGATCGCGGTGGCCGCCGAGCTCTCGCCCGCGAACCTCTATCACTACTTCCGCGGCAAGGACGAGCTCCTGTACTTCTGTCAGAACCGCTCGCTGGATCGCCTCCTGGCCGCCCTCGCCGACGCACGCGCCGCCACCGGGCCGCTCGACCGCCGTCTCCGCGCCCTGGCCGTCGCCCACGTGCGCTGCCTGCTCGACGAGGTCGAGGGATCGGCCGCGCACTTCGAGGTCGACGCCCTGCCGCCGAAGCTGCGCGCGGCGATCGTCGCCAAGCGGGATCGGTACGAGCGCGGCATCCGCGCCATCGTCGCCCGCGGCATCCGTGCCGGATCCCTGGCCCCCGGCGACCCGACCGTCGTCACGCGCGCGTTTCTCGGCGCCCTCAACTGGACCGCCCGCTGGTTCAACCCCGACGGTCCGTATTCGCCCGACCAGATCGCCTCCCTCGTCGGAGACTACGCGGCCGGGGGACTTGTGTATGCCCGCTACCAGACACGCGCACATCGCCCTGACCGTCAACCGCGAACCCGTCGAGGTCGCGTTCGCGCCGTACAAAACGCTGCTCGAGGTGCTGCGTGAGGACCTGAACCTCTGCGGCACCAAGCACGGCTGCGAGCTCGGCGAGTGCGGCGCCTGCGCGGTGCTGCTCGACGGACGGCCGGTGCTCTCCTGCCTCGTGCTCGGGGTCGAGTGCGAGGGACGCAGCGTCACCACGGTGGAAGGCCTCGCTGCCGACGGTCGCCTGCACCCGCTGCAGGAAACGTTCGCCGACCTCGGCGCCGCGCAGTGCGGCTACTGCACGCCGGGGTTCCTCGTCACCGCCGCGGCCCTGCTCGACGAGCATCCGCGGCCGTCGCGCGAGCAGATCAAGGACGCCCTGTCGGGCAACCTGTGCCGCTGCACCGGATATCAGCAGATCTTCGAAGCGGTCGAGGCCGCGATCGGGCGCGCCGTGCCCGCGGCCATGCCGGACAGTGCGACGCACGACGCGCGAAGCGGGCGCGAGACATCGACGAGCGGGCCGGCAGCCGGAATCGAATCATGAACATCATCGGAAAACCGCGCCGCCGCGTCGACGCCCGCGCCAAGGTCACCGGCCAGACGAAGTTCGCCGACGACCTGATGCTCCCGCGGACGGTGCACTGCAAGCTGCTCCGCTCGACCGTGCCGCACGCGCGCATCGTGCGCATCGACCCCTCGCGGGCGCTCGCGCGTCCGGGCGTCCTGCTCGTCCTGACCGGACGCGACTTCCCCGTTCCGTACGGGATCCTGCCGGTCAGCCAGGACGAGCACGCGCTGGCCACGGACAAGGTGCGCTTCGTCGGCGATCCGGTGGCCGCCGTCGTCGCGCGCGACGAGCTGACCGCGTTCGAAGCGCTCGACTTCGTCGACGTCGAGTACGAGGCGCTCAGGACGTTCAGCAGTCCGGAGGACAGCCTGGCGCACGACGAGCCCCGCATTCACGAATACGGTGATCACGGCAACGTGCACAAGGCGGTGGCGCTCGCCTTCGGCGACGTCGACGCGGCGCTCGCGGACGCCGACTACGTATTCGACGACACGTTCTTCTACCAGGGCAGCACCCACCTGCCGATCGAGCAGCACGCGGCGGTCGCGGCGAAGGACCCTGATGGCAAGCTCGTGCTGTGGTCCAGCACGCAGACGCCGCACTACGTCCACCGCGCGCTGGCGAAGGCGCTCGGGCTTCCGGCCGCGCACGTCCGCGTCATCGCGACGCCGAACGGCGGCGGGTTCGGCGGCAAGAGCGACCCGTTCAACCACGAAATCGTCGTCGCGCGCGCGGCGATGATGCTCGATCGTCCGGTGAAGATCTGCCTGACCCGGGAAGAAGTCTTCTACTGCCATCGCGGCCGCCATCCGGTGCTCATGCGCTTCCGCACCGGCGTCAGGAAAGACGGCACGATCACCGGCGTGGATCTGCGCACGCTGCTCGACGGCGGCGCGTACGGATCGTACGGCGTGGCGAGCACGTTCTACACCGGCGCGCTCCAGACGGTCACGTATCACATTCCCGCGTACCGGTTCCACGGCGCGCGCGTGTTCACCAACAAGCCGCCGTGCGGCCCTAAGCGCGGCCACGGGACGCCCCAGAGCCGCTTCGGTCAGGAGATTCAGCTCGACAAGATCGCCGAGAAGCTCGCGGTCGATCCCGCCGAGCTGCGGCTGCGAATCGTCGAGAAGCCGGACACGCTCACGGCGAACTACCTGCGGGTCGGCACCATCGGCCTCTCCGAGTGCATCCGGCGCGTCGCGAAGGCTTCGGACTGGAAGAACCGCTTCCGCAAGCTGCCGCGCGGCCGCGGCCTGGGTCTCGCCTGCTCGTCGTACCTGTCAGGCGCCGGCCTCCCGATCTACTGGAACGACCTGCCGCACTCCGGCGTGCAGCTCAAGCTCGATCGCAGCGGCGGCGTCGCCGTGTTCTGCGGCGCCACCGAGATCGGCCAGGGCTCCGACGACGTGCTCGTGGGGTGCGTGGCGGAGGTGCTGGGCATCGAGCCGATCGACGTCCGGGCGGTCACGGGCGACACCGACCTGACGCCCGTGGATCTCGGATCGTACTCGAGCCGCGTGACGCTGATGATGGGCAACGCCGCGATTCAGGCCGCCGAGCGCGCGCGCGAGCTGCTCGCCGACGCCGTCAGCCGGAAGATCGAGGTCCCGAGGGATCGGCTCGTCTTCGCCGACCGGCGCGTGTTCGACGCCGAAGATCCCGCGAGAGGCGTCACGTTCGCCGAAGCCGTCCAGCTGGCCGAAACGGCGTTCGGCACCATCGGCACGACCGGTTCGTACACGCCGCCGCGCTCGGCCGCGAAGTTCAAGGGCGGAGGCGTCGGACCCTCGCCCACCTACTCCTACTCCGCGGCCGTCGTCGAAGTGGAGGTGGACGAATCGACCGGGTGGATCCACGTGCCGAAGGTCTGGATCGCGCACGACATCGGCCGGGCGCTCAACCCGCCGCTCGTCCGCGGGCAGGTGGAGGGAAGCGTCTACATGGCCCTCGGCGAGGCGCTGATGGAGGAGCAGGAATTCCGGCGGCTGCCGCCGCGGCTCTCGAACGCGCTCGTCCACAAATTCCCCTCGATCCTCGAATACAAGAGCCCGACGACGCTCGACATGCCGGAAGTGGTGACCGAGCTCGTCGAGCATCCCGACCCGCGCGGTCCGTTCGGCGCGAAGGAAGTCGGCCAGGGGCCGCTGCTGCCGGTCATGCCGGCGGTGGCCAACGCCGTGTACGACGCCGTCGGCGTCCGGATCGACGAGGTGCCGATCACGCCGGAGAAGGTCGTGAAGGCGCTGCAGGCGAAGGCGGCCGGCCGGGAACCGCGCTACGGCCCGACGCGCTTCCCGGACGTCCGCTGGCCGGAACCGCTCGTGGTCCCGCCGCCGTGGGAGGGCGGCGACGGCAAGGCCGTGAACGACCGACGGAGCGCGAGGCTCCAGCAACATGCTTAGGCTTCCCCACTTCACCTACCACTCGCCCCGCACGGTCGCCGAGGCGGCCGAGCTCCTCGCGCGGGCTTCCGGCGAGACGATGCTCGTGGCGGGCGGCACCGACCTGCTGCCCAACATGAAGCGGCGGCAACAGGTGCCGGCCACGCTCATCGGCCTGCGCCGCGTGGCGGACCTGCGGCAGAGCGCGAACGGCGATGGTCTGACCATCGGCGCCGGGCTGACGCTGACGGACGTCGCCGGGGATCCGAGGGTGCGCGAGCGGTACACCGGTCTGTGGCAGGCGGCCGTGCAGATCGCGACGCCCCATCTGCGCAACATGGGGACGATCGGCGGCAACATCTGCCTCGACACGCGGTGCAACTACTACGACCAGGGCTATGAGTGGCGCAAGGCGATCGACTTCTGCATGAAGAAGGACGGCGAGACCTGCTGGGTCGCGACGTCGAGCCCGCGTTGCCTGGCCGTCTCCTCGACCGACACCGCGCCGGCGCTCATCGCGCTCGGCGCCAGCGTCAGCCTCGTCAGCGCGGAGGGCGCGCGTCGGATTCCGCTCGAGGACCTCTATCAGAACGACGGCATTCACTACCTGACGCGCAAGCCGACCGAGATCCTGACGGCCGTGCACCTGCCCCGCGCCGACGGGTGGCGCAGCACCTACTGGAAGCTGCGGCGCCGCGGTTCGTTCGATTTTCCGGTGCTGTCGGTCGCGGCTGCCGTGAAGCGCGCGGCCGACGGAATGGTGGAGGACGCGCGGATCGTGCTCGGCGCGGTCGCCTCGCGGCCGGTCGGGGCTCCCGAGGCCGCCGCCTCGCTCGCCGGCGCGCCGCTCACCGACGAGGCGATCGCGCGCGCCGCGGAGCTCGCGAGCGTCCCCGCACGGCCGATGGACAACACGGACTTCTCGCTCGTGTGGAGGAAGCGCGTCACGCGCGACTTCGTCACCTACGCGCTCCGCGAGCTGCGCGGCGACGACATGCGCGGGCTGCGGCTCCGCATCTCGCGCGCACTGCTGTAGAGCGTCACCGCCAGGGATGGTCTTCTCAGTGGCGACTACCCGTCTGCCTTCGCCTGCTGGACGATCTTGACCCCGGCGCTCGCGCCGACGCGCGTCGCGCCGGCGGCGATCATCGCCTTCAGCGAGTCGAGATCGCGCACGCCGCCGGCGGCCTTGACGCCCATCCCGGCGCCGACCACCCGCCGCATCAGCGCCACGTCGGCCGCCGTCGCGCCGCCCGGCCCGAAGCCGGTGGACGTCTTGACGTAGTCCGCGCCCGCCGCCTTCGCCAGCGTGCAGGCGGTCACCTTCTCGTCGTCGGTCAGCAGCGCGGCCTCGATGATGACCTTGCTCAGCACCCCGCAGTCGCGGCACGGCGTCGTCACCGCCTCGATGTCGCGCTCGACCACCCGGAGCTCGTCCGACTTGAGCGCGCCGACGTTGATGACCATGTCGATCTCGCGCGCGCCGTCGAAGATGGCGCGCCGCGTCTCGTAGCCCTTGACGTCGGGCGTGGTCGCGCCCAGCGGGAAGCCGACGACGGAGCAGACGCCGACGCCGCTGCCGGCGAGCAGCCGGGCGCAGGTCGCGACCCAGGTCGGATTGACGCATACGGTCGCGAACCGGAACTGCGCCGCCTCGCGGCACAGGTCCTCGATCTGCCGCCGGCTCGCTTCCGGCTTGAGCAGCGTGTGATCGATCATCGCCGCGATGCCGTCCGGGGCGCCTCCGGCCGCATGGACGCCGACGCGCGTCGCGCCCGCATCGATGACGCCGCGCAGCCGATCGGGACAGCAGTCGTCGACCACCGCGTGGCAGGCGCAACGGACCGACGGCCGCTCCGATGCGGCCGCCAGCTCGGCGACGACTACGTCGATCAGGTGCGCCAGGTCCGCGCGTGTCGACACCCAGCTATCAGCCATCGGCTATCAGCTCTCGGTTATCAGCTCTCGGTTATCAGCTCTCGGTTGTCAACTCTCCGTTATCGACTCTCGGAGCGTTCGAGATCGGCGATCTTGGCGAGCCGGCGAATGTACCTCGGCTCGCGCATCGGCGTGGTCAGCCATGTGTTGACGATGGCCCGTGCTTCCTCGGGCGTCACCAGCGAGGCGCCCAGGGTCAGCACGTTCGCGCCGTTGTGCTCCCGCGAGTAGCCGGCGATGGTCTCCGTCGTGCACATCGCCGCGCGGATGCCCTTGATCTTGTTCGCGGCGATCGCCGATCCGATTCCGGCGCCGTCGATCACGATGCCCGCGTCGGCTTCCCCGCGGGCGACGAGCCGCGCGACCGACGCCGCGACGTCCGGGTAGTCCACCGGCTCCCGGCCCTCGGTCCCGAGGTCGGTGACCGCGAGGCCGCGGCCGCGCAGGAAGGCCACGAGGTGCTGCCGGAGCTTCACGCCCGTGTGATCGCTGGCAATCGCGATCGTGCGGACCTCGGCCGGCGGCGCGAGCCGCGCCTCGTCGGGCGAGGTCAGCCCCTCGTGCACGAGGGCGATGCGGCGCTCCTTCAGCGTGTCGGCGGCGAGGGGCGTCACATGGCCGCCGCGCGCGAGCATCACGGTCTCACCCGGCGTGAGCTGACGCGCGTCGGCCTCGGTGATCATGTCGAACCGTTTCATTGGAGTATCATGCCCACGCCATGCCCGAGCTTCGCCCGGCCGAGATCCTGCTGACCCGCGAGCAGATTCAAATCCGCGTCCGCGAGCTGGCCGCCGAAATCCGACGCGACTTTCCCGACGGCCTGCACCTCGTCTGCGTCCTCAAGGGCGCCTTCATCTTCCTGTCCGACCTCGTGCGCAATCTCGACGGCCCCGTGTCGCTCGACTTCATGGCGGTGTCGAGCTACGCAAAAGGGACGACCAGTTCCGGCGAGGTGCGGCTGCTCAAGGACCTCGACACCACGCTCGACGGCCGGCACGTCGTCGTCGTCGAGGATATCGTCGATACCGGCCTGACGCTCAACTACCTGCAGGAGATCCTGCGCGCGCGCAACCCGAAGACGCTGCGCACGGCGTGCCTCCTCAGCAAACCCTCGCGCCGCCAGGTGGACGTTCGGGTCGAGTACGTCGGCTTCGCCATCGAGGACCACTTCGTCGTCGGCTACGGCCTCGACTACGCCGAGCAGTACCGCAACCTCCCGGACATCGTCATCATGGCCTGACCGCGGCCCTGACCTCGTTCGCCAGCGCGTTCGCGTCCTGGATCACCGACTTCTCGTCGAGCGTCAGCACGCGCCGATCCCGCATCAACACCTTTCCGTTCACGATCGTGTTCCGCACGTCGTCTCCGCGGGTGACGTAGACCAGGTGCGACACCGGATCGTACAGCGGCGTCTGCCGCGCGGCGGTCATCGACACCGTGATCAGGTCGGCGCGCTTGCCCGGCTCGAGCGAGCCGATCAGCCGGTCGAGCCCGAGCGCTTTCGCGCCGCCGATCGTCGCCATGTCCAGCGCGGTCTGCGCCGGGACCGCCGTCGGATCCCGCGTCGCGAGCTTGGCCAGGAATGCCGCCTGCCGCATCGCCTCGAACATGTCCAGGTCGTTGTTGCTGGCGGCGCCGTCGGTGCCGAGGCCGAGCGTCACGCCGGCTGCGAGGTACTTCGTCACGGGCGCCGCGCCGCTCGCCAGCTTCATGTTGCTCTCGGGATTGTGCGAAACCGCGACGCCGCGCCGCTTCAGGATCCCGATGTCGGCATCGTTCACCCAGACGCCGTGCGCGGCCACGGTCCGGGGGGTCCAGAAGCCCAGCGAGTCGAGATAGGCGGTCGGCGTGAGGTGGTGCTCGCGCTCGGAGTCCTTCAGCTCGGTCTCGGTCTCCGCGAGGTGGATCAGCATCGGGACGCCGTACTTCCGCGCCAGCGCCGCGCACGATTCGAGCGTCGCCGCATCGAGCGTGTACATCGAGTGCGGGGCGACCGCCGGCACGATCAGGCTGTCGTGCCTGAAGTCGTTGATGTACTTCTCGGCGTAGGCCAGCGAGACAGCCGGCGACTTCGCGTCGGCGACCGGGAACCTGATGATCGTCTCGCCCAGGACGCCGCGGAGGCCCGCCTCGCGCGTCGCCTTCGCGATGTCTTCCTCGAAGTAGTACATGTCCGCGAAGGCCGTCGTGCCCGACTCGATCATCTCGAGCGCCGCCAGACGCGTTCCCGTCCGGACGAACGCCGGCGAGACGGTCTTCGCCTCCGCCGGGAAGATGTACTTGTCCAGCCAGTCCTGCAGCGCGAGGTCGTCGGCCAGGCCGCGGAACATGACCATGGGCGCGTGGGTGTGCGTGTTGACCAGGCCGGGCATCACCACCTGCCCCGCCGCGTCGATGGTCTCGGTGGCCGCGAACCGGGCGGCGATCGCGTCCGGCGTCCCCACCCCGACGATGTCAGCGCCGTCGACCGCGACCGCTCCGGGACTCAGGACCTGGCGCGCCGGGTTCTCGGTGATGACGATGCCGCCCGTCACGACCAGCGACACCTGCCGCCGGCCGCCCTGGGCGTCGAGTCCGACCGCGACGCACAGCGCCAGCAGGAGCGTGAAGAACGTTCGTCGCATCTGCATCAAGATTCTAGCAGCCCCCGGTCGCAATCCCTCGGCCCTTGGCCCTGGGCCCTTTCATCGATGTATAGTTGCCCGCGTGTCCGTCCACCTCGTCGAGCACCCGCTCGTCCAGGACGCGCTCATCACGCTGCGCGACAAGCGCACGCCGCCCGAGGCGTTCCGGCGGGCCGCGACGCGTATCAGCGTGCTGCTCGCTGCCGAGGCGATGCGCGAAGTGCCGGCCGGGCACGTCACGGTCGAGACGCCGCTGGGCCCGGCGCCCGGCCGCAAGGTCGCGCGCGACGTCGTGGTCGTCCCGGTTCTCCGCGCCGGGCTCGGCATGCTCGATGCCGTGCTCGAGCTCATGCCCGAGGCGCGCGTCGGCCATATCGGCCTGCAGCGGGACGAGATGACGGCCGTCGCCTCGCAGTACTACGCCAAGCTGCCGCCGGGCCTGAGCGACAGCTACGTCCTCATGATCGACCCGATGCTGGCCACCGGTGGCAGCGCGGTGGCGGCGCTCGATCTGCTGCGCAGCGCCGGCGCGCGCAACGTCCACATCGTCTGTATCGTCGCCGCGCCCGAGGGCGTCGCGCTCGTCGAGCGCCATCATCCGGGCATCGCCATCTTCACCCCTGTCGTGGACCGCGGGCTCAACGAGCACAAGTACATCGTCCCCGGGCTTGGCGACTTCGGCGATCGGTTGTACGGCACCTTCTGACGGACAAGAGCGCGAGGCGTGAGCCGAGCGAAACGATGGAGTCTGTGATGGCACAACCACCGGCCGGCACGGGGCCCGGCCACGACCGCCGCGCGCAGCCGCGCAGATCGGACGAGCGCTGGCAGACGTCGATCACGTCGATCGCGCCGAACAAGATCCTGATCCGCGGGTATCCGCTCGACGAGATGGTCGGGCGCCTGTCGTTCGCCGAAGCGACGTATCTGCTGCTGATGGGCGAGCTGCCCACGCCGGCGATCGGGCGCATGTTCAACGCGATCCTCGTGTCGTCGCTGGATCACGGCGTCACGCCGCCTTCGACGCTCGCGGCGCGCAACGTCGCCACGACCGGGGCGCCGATGAAGGACTCGGTCGCCGCCGGCGTGCTCGCGTTCGGGCCGCATCACGGCGGCGACATCGAGTCGTGCATGCGGTTCCTCGACGCCGGCCTCGCGCTGGCGCGGCAGGGGAAGACGATGCTCGAAGCGGCCGAGGCGCTGGTCGACCGGTGCCTGCAGGAGCACGACATGCCGCCCGGGTTCGGGCACCGGTTCCACACGCGCGATCCCCGCGCCGGGCGGCTGTTCCAGATGGCGCTGGAGCTCGAGCTCGAGGGCGAGCACGTGCGGCTGCTGCGGACAGTCGAGCGGGTGCTCGAATCGCGCGCCGAAGCGGTCGGTCGCCGGCTGCCGGTCACGGTCGACGGCGCGATCGCCGCGATCAGCGCCGACCTCGGCTTCGCGTACGAGCTCGGGAACGCGATATTCCTCATCTCCCGGCTGCCCGGCCTGATCGCGCACGCGCACGAGGAGCAGAAGCGGTACCCACCGATGCGGCAGATCGATCCGAAGGATCACGTGTACGACGGCGCCGCGGAGCGGCGGCTGCCCGAGAGCCGGAAGTAGCCTTCAGAGCTCCCGCAGCGCGGTGACGACGGGCAGGCGGGCGGCGCGGACAGCGGGCAGCATGCCGCCGACCAGGCCCATGACGATGGCGTAGACGAGGCCCTGGAGCAGCAGCGCCGGAGTCACGGCGAACGCGAACGACACCTGACTGAACGACTGAAAGTTCATCGTGGAGGTCTGATACCCGTTGAAGGCCGCCCGGGCGATCGCGCCTCCGATGACGCCGCCGATCAGGCTGAGCACCACCGCCTCGACGAGCACCGAAACGACCACCGGGATGCTGCCGAACCCGAGGGCCCGCAAGGTCGCGATCTCGCGCGTGCGTGCCGCCACCGCCGTGTACATCGTGTTGACGGCCCCGAACACCGCGCCGATGCCCATGAGCGCGGCGATCACGAACCCGACGCCGCGGATGACGCGCTGCAGCTGCTGTGACTGCTGCGCGTAGTAGTCCGGCTCCCGAATCGCCGACACGTTGAGCTGCGGATTGGTCGTCAGGGCGTCCTTCAAGGCGCCGAAGTCGCCGCGCGACGCCAGGCGCACGTAGACGGACTGGTACGTGTTGCCCCGCCGGTACGCCGGCTGCAGCACCCTGGCGTCACACCAGATCTCTCCTTCGGTGACGGAGTGGTTGTCCTCGAAGATGCCGACCACGCGCCACGTGTTCTCTCCCCACCTGACCCTCGAGCCGAGGTCGAGCCCCGTGAACTGGCTGACGGCGGCGCGGCCGACGACGATCTCGTTCCGGCCGGGCTCGAAATTCCGCCCCGCGATCAGCTTGAACCTGTCGTGGACCTTGAATGCCGCCGGCGTGACGCCCCGCAACGGCACGTTGGCGTCGAGCCCGCTCCTGCGGAGCGGATGGTTGACGATCACCAGCAGTTCGGGCGACACGAGCGGACCGCTGGCATCGCGTGCGATGTACGGCGCGTCGCCGATCACCCGGACGCTGTCGCCGGTGAGGCCGCTCGTCATCTCGGTGTCGGCGCCGGCGCGCATGATCATCACCGTGTCGGGATCGCCCGTGGCCTGCATGGCGGCCCGGAAGCCCTCCGCGATGGACAGCACGGCGACAAACACGATGACGACGCCGACGATCCCGAAGACCGCCACGGCGGACGACCCGAGCCGCTGGCCGATCGAGCGGAGGTCGACCGCGGTGACGGCGACAATCTGGGCGATCATCCGTTCCTCCGCAGCGCGTCGACAATCCGCATCCGGCTCGCCTGCACGGCCGGCAGGATGCCGGTCGCCAGGCCGAGCGCCGCGGCCAGCCCGACCCCGATGGCCAGGGCTCGAACCGGCAGATACAAGGGCGGCAGCAGGCCCTGGACCGGGCTTTTCGCGAACGTCACGAGCGCCCAGCTCAGCGCGAGACCCGTGACGCCGCCCAGCGCCGCGATCACGCACGACTCCGCCAGGACGAGCCTGAGGATTCGTCCGTCGGCGAACCCGAGCGTCTTGAGCACGGCCAGTTCGTTCGTCCGCTCCCGGATCGACTGCGCCATCGTGTTGCCCGAGACGAGCAGGATCGTGAAGAGCACGGCGACCGAGATGGCGATCATGATCCTCCCGATGTCGCCAATCTGGCTCGCGAAGCCCGACACGAAGGCCTTCTCGGTCGCGGTCTTCGTCTCGGTCGGCGAATTGGCGAACATGGCGTCGAGCCGCTTCGCGAGCGCCTCGGACTGGCCGGGATCCCTGACCTTGATCACGTACCAGCCGACCCGATCGCGGACGTACGCGACGTTGCGCAGCGTCTCGTTCAGGTAGTCCCAGTGGAAGAAGAACTGGGTCTTGTCCACCGCCGGCTCGGTCGAGGTGTAGATGCCGTCGATCGTGAACTCCCACGGCGAACCGTCGGGTTTCCGGAAGATGACGCCCTGGAGCGGAATGCGATCGCCGACCTTCCAGCCGAAGCGCCTAGCCGTGTCGATTCCGACGATGGCGCCGGTGCGATCGGCGAGCCATGCCTTCTTCTGATCGTCGGGAAGCCGGAATTCGGGGTACATCCGCAGCCAGCTCTCGGGATCCACCGCCATGTTGGCGAAGAAGTTCTTCGGATCCTGGTAGACGCCGCCGAACCAGTTCGCGTGCGTGACGTCCTCGACGCCTGGCGTCGTCGCGATGCGGCTCATGTAGCCGAGCGGCAGCGGATTGATCAGCGAGATCCTGTCGATCATCATCAGCCGGTCGGCGCCGGCAATGCTCACGCCCGCGCTGAAGGCGACCCGGATGGTCATCAGGATACCGAACAGCACGAACGCCACGAAGATCGACAGGACGGTGAACGTCGTGCGGATCTTCCGGCGCAGGAGATTGCGCCAGACGAGCGGGAAGAACTTCATGCCGCCGCCTCGTCGACGAGCACGCCCTTCTCGAGGTGCAGGATGCGGCTGGCGCGCGCCGCAGCGTGCGGATCGTGCGTGACCATGACGATCGTCTTGCCGTGCTGCCGGTTGAGCGCCTGCAGCAGATCGAGAATCTCGTCGCCGGCGCGGCGGTCGAGATCGCCGGTCGGTTCGTCGCACAGGAGCAGCGTCGGGTCGGTCACGATCGCGCGCGCGATGCCGACCCGCTGTTCCTGGCCGCCCGAGAGCTGGCGCGGGAAATGACTCGCGCGGTCGGCGAGCCCGACGACGGAGAGCGCGACCGCGACGCGCCTGCGCCGCTCGGCCTTCGACAGCTTCGTCAGCAGCAGCGGCAGCTCGACGTTCCTCGCCGCGGTCAATACCGGCAGCAGGTTGTACAGCTGGAACACGAACCCGATGTGCCGCGCACGCCAGTCCGAGAGCCGCGCCCCGGACATCTTGTCGAGGCGGTCGCCGCTCACCTCGATCGAGCCGGCCGACGGCGTGTCGAGCCCGCCCATGAGATTCAGCAGCGTGGTCTTGCCGGAGCCCGACGGCCCCATGAGCGCGAGGAAGCCTCCCTCGGGAATGTCGAGATTGACCCCCGCCAGCACGTCGATCCGTTCGCTGCCGCGGTAGTACACCTTGTGAAGGTCTCGGACCACCACCAGGGGATTCGCCATGCCTGATCTCCTGCGGGACCTGTTCGCTACGCCTGGACGCTCACCTTGTCGCCGTCCTTCAGCGACGCCGGACCCTCGGTCACCACGCGCTCGCCGGCCTGCAGGCCCGAGAGGACTTCGACTCGGTCCCCGCTTTCACCGCCGAGGCGGACCGCGCGCCGCTCGACGCGGTCGTCGTGCAGGACGAAGACCACGGTCCGGCCATCGACGGTGCGTGCCGCCGTCTTCGGCATCAGCACGCGGACCGCCGCCTGCTCGCCCGTCTGCTCCTCACGGAGGAAGGAGACCTTCACCCCCATGTCCGGGAGCATGCGCGGATCCAGCCTGTCGAAGCCGATCCGGACCTTCACCGTCGCCTTCTGTCGATCAGCCGACGGGATGATGGCGATGACGTGCGCCGGAATCCGCCAGTCGGGATACGCATCGAGCGTGGCCTCGACCGCCTGCGCCGGACGCACCCGGTTGATGTAGCTCTCGTTCACGTCGACTTCGATTTCGAGCGACGACATGTCGACGATCGTGCAGATCCCGGTCCGCGTGAACCCGCCGCCCGCCGAGACCGGCGAGATCATCTCCCCCGGCTGCGCGTCCTTCGAGATCGCGATCCCGCTGAACGGCGCCCGGACGACCGTGTCCGCGAGGTCGGTGCGCCGGATGACCACCTGGCTCTGCGCGACCGCCACCTGCTGACGCGTGTACGCGATGCGCGCCTCGAGCGCGTTCACGTCGGCCTGTGCCGTGTCGAGCTCCGCCCTTCCGACGATTTGATCCTTTGCGAGCGACTGCGTCCGCGACAGCGTCAGCTCGGCCTCGGCGAGGCGCGCCTGGTCCTCGTCCGCCGCCTTCCGCGACGCCGCAAGCTGCGCTTCGGCATACGCGAGCGCGGCGCGCGCCTGCGTGTCGTCGAGCCGCGCCAGCACCTGCCCCTTCTTCACCGGGTGCCCCTCTTCGACGAACACGTCGACGACCTTCCCCGTGACCTTCGACGAGACGGTGGCCTTACGCCGCGCCGTCACGTAGCCCGACGCGTCGAGCACGGCCCCCGGGCCGGCGCCGCCCGACTCGGCGGTCACCTCGGCCACCCTGACCGGCGCCGCCTGCACGCGGGCGGCCCAGTACCAGCCGCCGGCACCGGCCATGAGAGCGATGAGAATCCCAGCCGTCCAGAGTCCACGGCGCGCACCGCCGCCACGTTCGGTGCGGTCGATCCGCAGAGCCGCGAGGTTGTCGAGGTCTGGCATAAGACGAACGCTGAGTGGTGAACGCGAGCTTCCGTCCGAAAGGACAGTATACAGAGAGGCTGCGCACGATCCGCCAGGCAGTCCCTGCGGGTCGGGGCGGCGGAGGAATGGCTGAAGAACGCCCGTGCTGGCGCGCATTCGCCGTTGCAGCGCGTTGCGCGGCACGGTCGGGTTTGGTACACTGACCGTTCGCCATCCCACCGAGCGGGCGCTTAGCTCAGTTGGTTAGAGCGCGTGCTTCACACGCACGAGGTCAGTGGTTCGAGTCCACTAGCGCCCACCAAGCCAAACGCTTTTACTGCAACGACTTCGGCGCATTGCCCGAAGGTGGCTGCTCGACGCTCCCGGCCGTTTGTGTATCTCCGTGTGTATCTCCCGCCGCAAGAGCCGCGAGTTGCCTCAACAAGCCGCCAAAATCGATCTCGGCCCATGACTCGCAGATCCGGTTGTTCTCAATGCGGTAGATGACGATCCCTGTGAACGTGACTCGCCGTCGCGTGGCAGGGCGCCCGAGAAATTCGCCGAGATTCGTTCCGCGAGTGGTCACACGCAGCACAACTCGGTCCCCTTCGGCAATGAGATCCTCGATCGTGTACTGCGTGTCGGGGAACGCTGCTGCGAAACCGAGTTCCAGCCGCTTCAGTTCGGCGAAATCCTGGTCAGGGCTTCCCGACAAGTGACCGACGAAGTCCGACGCGATGAATTCTTCAAATTCCCCAACAAAATGCGCGTTCGCCATTGCGATCCAGCGCCGGATCAGTTGCTTGTTCGCGTCGGGCTCCATGAACCACCTCCAGATGAGCGCGCCGACAACTCGCCCGCTCTGTCGTCTTGAACAGTCTTATATTC
>JBLMXQ010000021.1:0-23460 GCA_050257855.1 Betaproteobacteria bacterium
AGCCGGTAGGGGACGGCCTTCAGGCCGTCCCGCCCGAGGAAATCCGGTAGGGGACGGCCTTCACAGGCCGTCCCGCCCGGGGAAATCCGGCCTTCAGGCCGTCCCTTACTCCGCGCGCAACGCGATCATCGGGTCGACGCGCGTGGCGCGCCGGGCGGGGACGAGCGTCGCGACCAGCGAGACGATGGTGATCAGCGCGATGACCGCTCCGTAGACGAGCGGGTCCCGCGGGTCCACGCCGAAGAGCGTGTTCTGGATTGCGGAGGCGCCCGCGGTGGCGAGCGCCAGCGTCAGCAGGACGCCGACGGCGAGGCCCGCCCCGATCTGCAGAGAGCCCTGCCTCAGCACCATCGCGAGAATCCGGTTGCGATCCGCGCCGAGCGCCATCCGGACGCCGAATTCCGGCGTGCGCTGGCTGACGGCGAACGACATCACCCCGTAGACGCCGACCGACGCCAGCACGACGGCGACGATCCCGAAGATCGAGAACATCGTCGCGATGATTCGGTTCTGCGCGACGAACACGTCCTGCTCGCTTCGCGGCGTGCCGATGAAGTACAAGGGCAGGTTCGGGTCGACCTTGTTCACCTCGCGCCGCAGCGCGGCCACGAAGGCATCTGCGCGCTGTCCGCCGCGCGGGCGGACGACGACCGTCGCGAACTGGCTGACGACCGGCTGCGGCGGCGCCGGGCCGGCCGCGGTCGAATAGAACGGCACGTAGTAGCCGGCATCGTCGACGCCCGGGTTGTTGAACGGGCCGAGCATCCGGACGGTCGAGACGACGCCGACGATCTGGCGCCATGGGCCCGGCTGCTTCGTTCCGCCGTCGAGCGCGCGGAACCGGCGGCCGATCGGGCTTTCGTTGCCGAAGTGCTTCTTCGCGAAGCTCGCGTTGACGATCGCCACCGGCAGCTTCGAGTCGAGATCGTCGACGTTGAAGGTGCGTCCCTCGAGCAGCTTCTGGCCGAGCACCTCGAAATAGCCGCCGGTCACCTGCTCCCAGTTGGTCTTCGGCCGATCGCGATCCTCCTTGTACGTCGTCCCCTCGATCTCGATCGGCGAGACGCCCGAGAAGACCATCCGGAAGCGGTTCGTGAGCGCGGCCGCCTGGAACTCCGGCACGTCGTTCAGCGTCCGGAGCAGCCGGTCGTAGAACAGCCGCCGCGACTCGGGCGTCGGATAGTCGCCGTCCATCAGCCCCATGCGCGCGGACATGATGCCGTCGGCGTCGTACCCGTAGTCGATGGTCTGCTGGTTGAGAATCGACTGCACCTGCAGCAGCGATCCGATCAGGAGCAGGCAGGTGACGACGATCTGAACGACGACCAGGCCGCGCGTGACGAAGTTGATGGCGCGGCTCGTGTTTCCGCGCCCGCCTTCCTTCAGCACGCCCGCGACATTGGCGCGCGAGGCCATCCAGGCCGGCAGCAGCCCCGAGAGAATCGCAGCGGCGAGCGTCGAGAACACCGTGATCGCGAGCACAGGGCCGTCGATGTCGAACGTGATCCAGGAGGGCGGCGGGTTATCCAGGTTGCGAACGGCCGCCGAGAGCCAGTCGACCGAGAAGTACGCCAGCGCCACGCCGAGCACCGCGCCGATCGACGCGACGAGCAGGCTCTCGGTGAGCATCTGCCGGATCAGACGGACGCGCGTCGCGCCGAGCGACGACCGGATGGCCAGCTCCTTGGCGCGCAGCGTGGCGCGCGCGAACTGCATGTTCATCACGTTCACGCACGCGATGAGCAGCACCCCCACGCAGAACGCGAGCATCGTCCACAGAGTGCCGCGGATGGGCCCTTGCGTGTACGTCTTGATGAGCGGCTCGACCAGCCCCGCGTTGAACTGCTTGTTGCTGTCGGGGTACGCCCTGGCGAAGCGCCGCGCGATGCCGGTGATCTCCGCGTTGGCCTCGTCGAGCGAGACGTCCGGCCTGAGCGTCGCCATGATCGCCGGGTTGGTGGCATTTGGATCGTTCCGCGGCTTGACCGGGTACTCCGAGAAGAGCGGCAGCCACAGCTCCTCGTTCGTCGGGAACGCGAACCCTTTCGGCATCACGCCGATGATCGTGGCCGGCTTCCCGTTGATGCGCACGCCCCTGCCGACGATGTCCGCCGCGCCTCCGAAGTCGCGCTGCCAGACGCCGTACCCGATGAGCGCCACCTTCTCGGCGCCCGGACGGTTGTCCGCGGCCGTGAAGTCGCGGCCCATCATCGGCGCCGTGCCGAGCAGCTTCAGAAAGTCCTCGGTGACGTACGCCCCGGTGTACCGCTGCGGATGACCGTTGACCGTCGCGTTCACGGTCGAGCCGTTCAGATACGCCGACATCAGATCGAACGACTTCTGGAGCGGCAGCAGCTCCTCGTAGTCCATCGCCGAGGTCTGGCCGTTCACGCCGAAGAAGTTCTGGCTGGTCGGGTCGATGAAGTTGACGCTCACCAGCCGGTCGGCGGTCGGGAACGAGAAGCCGCGCAGCATCACCCCGTTGACGACGCTGAACTGGGTCGTCACGGCGGCGATGCCGAGGGCCAGGACGATGACGGCGAGGGCGCAGAAGGCCTTCTCCTTGACGAGCACCCGGAAGCCGACGCGCAAATCCTGCAGGAAGGTTTCAGCGAACATAAGCGGATCCGAGGGCTTAGACGTCCGGCTGGTTTCCCGGGTTCAACGGCCGGCGGCGTGCCGAGGCGCGAAGCCCGCATATAATTCGACCGACACGGAAGGGTCCCCTTTCGACGCCGGAGGATTGATGCGCGTTCGAGTCGCGGTCGTGACGCTCGCGCTGGCGGTCGCCAGCCTGGCGGTCGGGCGGGGTCAGGAACCCGCCGCCCACAGGAATCCCATCGTCGAGCTGCTGAAACAGCACAAGCCGGTCTTCGGCCTGTACACTCCGAGCGCCCGGCCGTTCGGGCGTCGCGGCGTTCCGCCCCCGGCCACGCCGCCGAAATCGCCGGCCGAGCTCGCCGAAGAAGCGCTTTCCTACGGCAACGCGGATTTCCTGTTCAACGGCAGCATGGAAGGCGGCGTGGATCGGGCGATCCCGGAGGTGCGCGATCTCATGGCGGCGCTCGAACGGGACGCCTCGTCGCGGCACCTGCCGTTCTTCGGACTGACGCGTCCCCTCATGCTGAAGAGTCCGAAGATTGCCCCGGACGCCGCGGGTGCCGTTCGCAACATCGGGCGGGAACTCGATCTGGGAGCGGCCGGCATCATGTTCGTCGAGACAGAGAGCGTCGACGAGGTCCGGCAGGGGCTTGCCGCGATGCGCTTCAAGTCGAACGGCGGCACGCGTCCGGATATGGTCGGCGCCGCGCCCGCGTACTGGGGCATGAGCGAGCAGCAGTACCGGAAGGCGGCCGACGTCTGGCCGCTCAACCCCGACGGCGAGCTGATCAACTGGACGATCGTCGAGAGCAAGGAAGGGCTCGCGCACGTGCGGGAGATCGCGGCGGTCAAGGGCATCGGCGTGCTGTGGCCGGGCGCCGGCACGCTGCGGGGCGTCTTCACGACCACCAACGAGAAGGGCGAGCGCGTCTTCGACGCGGCGGCGCACGAGGCTGCCATTCAGCAGGTGCTCGCGGCGTGCAAGGAGTTCAACGTGCCGTGCGGCTACCCGGCGAATGCCGGGGACATCGCCGCGCGCATGCAGCAGGGCTTCAGCGTGTTCGTGATGCCCTGGGGCGAGCAGGGCTTCAAGGCCGTCGAGATCGGCCGTCGGATTGCGGGGCGGTAGCGCGTGAGCGCAGACCTCGATGCGCGGCTGTCACGCTACGCCGATCTCGCCGTCAGAGTCGGCCTGAACCTCCGCGCCGGGCAGCGGCTGCTCATCATCGGCCCGCTCCTCAATGGCGGCGCCGCGCTCGAGGCCGCGCCGCTCGTTCGCCACATCTCCGAGCGGGCGTACCGGGCCGGCGCGCGCCTCGTCGAGACGCTGTGGGGCGACGAAGCGCTGCTGCGCGCCCGATTCGAGGCCGCGCCGCGCGATTCGTTCCAGGAGTTCTCGACGTGGCTGCCGAGGGCGCTCGCCGATCACGTGGAGGCCGGCGACGCGGTGCTGTCGGTGTACGCGAACGATCCGAACCTGCTGAGCGACCAGCCGCCGGAACTGGTCGGCGCCGCGCAGCAGGCCGCGGCGCGCGCGGTCCGCCCGTTCCGCGAGCTGATCTCGCGCAACCGAACGAACTGGACCGTCGTCGCGGCGGCCGGCGAGGCGTGGGCGGCGCGCGTGTTCCCCCACCTGCCCACCGCCGAGCGCGTGCCGCGGCTGTGGGACGCGATCGCGCACCTGTGCCGCCTGGAGCGACCCGATCCGGTCGCCGCGTGGGAAGCGCATCTCGCGGCGCTCGTCGCGCGGCGCGACGACCTCAACGAGCGCCGCTACACGGCGCTCGAGTACCGCGGGCCGGGCACCGACCTGACCGTCGGCCTCCCGGACGGGCACCTCTGGGTCAGCGGCCGGTCGGTGAGCCAGGGCGGCATCGAGTTCGCGCCCAACCTGCCGACCGAAGAGGTCTTCACGATGCCGCACAAGGACCGCGTGGACGGCGTCGTGCGTGCGTCGAAGCCGCTCAGCTACGGCAACTCGCTCATCGAGGGCTTCAGCCTCACGTTCTCGGGCGGGCGGGTCGTCCGCATGGAAGCGGCGCGGGGCGAGGCGGTGCTGCGCCAGCTCCTCGAGACCGACGCCGGCGCCACGCGGCTCGGCGAGCTCGCGCTCGTGCCGCAGAGTTCGCCGGTGGCGCAGTCGGGCCTCCTCTTCTACAACACGCTGTTCGACGAGAACGCGGCGAGCCACCTGGCGCTCGGCTCGGCGTACAAGTTCACGCTCGGCGGCGGCGAGACGATGGGAGACGAGGAGTTCGAGACGGCCGGCGGGAACCGCAGCGCCGCGCACGTCGATTTCATGATCGGCTCCGGCGAGCTCGACATCGACGGCGTCCGACGCGACGGCGGCGCAGAGCCGCTGATGCGCGCGGGGGAGTGGGTGGAGACCCCCGGGCGCTGAATCGGCGGGAGCGGCGCACGCTTCCGCCGATGCCGGAGGGGCGCGACTACACGCCGGCTGGAGACGCTTCGTAGTGCGAGAGGAGCTCGGGCGGCGTCATGTCCGCTGGCGGGTTGTTCAGATCCAGACCGCTGACCGCCCGCATCTGTTCCTTGAACCAGAGATCGAACGGGTCCCGCGAGGCGACGAAGGCCTGGAGGGCGCGGTTGAAGTCGAGCGACTCCATGTAGCCGATCAGGTGGTCGCCCGACGGCAGCTTCGCCAGGTACCACAGTTCCTTGGTGATCCCGAGCCGCCGTTCGGATGCGTCGAATTCTGTGCGGCGTGCGCCATCGAGCGTCTTCATGAACGTGCGCGCGTCAGCGGACCTGCCTGGCAGAACGGGCATCGCGAGACACACATGATCCATCGGACGCCTCCTTCCGGATAGCGAGGGCAACGGATTATGCGCCTCCGCTGCGCGGGCCTGTAACGGGGAATTTCTCCACCTGGTTGCGGTTCGCCGGACTGTCAGTACGGGGCGCGGACCGGACGGCCGGGAAGGGCGTGCCCGTCCAGGCGGCCGTCGCGCACCACCGGCACGCCGCCCACGAGCACGTCGCGGATCCCCGCCGAGGGGCGCCTCGGCGCCTCGTAGGTCGCTTCGTCGATGACGTGTTCGGGATCGAAGATCGTCACGTCGGCGTCGGCCCCGACCTGGATTCGTCCTTTCTTCCGCATCGCCGGAACGCGGGCCTCGAGCCGGCGCGCCGGCATGATCGTCATCTTGCGGAGCGCGTCCATGAGCGTGAGCGTGTGCGCCTCGCGGACGTACCGGCCGAGCACCCGCGCGTACGTGCCCTGGCCCCGCGGATGCTCGAGCGTGCCGTCGCTCGCGATCATCGTCAGCGGGCTGGCCATCGCGCCGCGGACGATCTCTTCCGTGTTGCCGAACGCGATGACGATGCCGCCCTGCTTGCGATACTTCGCGAAGCTCTCGCGCGTCAGCCGTTCGCCCGTTGCCGGCCAGAGGAAGCTCTGAAAGCGGTCGTCGGGGAACTGCTCCCAGCCGTCGTACAGCGCCGACTCGATGCGCGTCGCGCTGGCGGTGTACGGATACATCTCGGTCGTCACGTCGACGCCGCGCGCTCGCGCGAGCCCGATCAGACCGAGGACGTCCGGCGTGCGGCGTCCTCCGCTGCTCTGGACGTGAACGACGTGGAGCGGGGTGCCCGTCGCGACCGCGAGAGCGAGCACTTCTTCGGCCGCCGCTACCGGATCGCCGCCGCGCATGTGGACGAACGCCGGCGCATGGGCGCGCCCGGCTTCCTCGAACATGTCCAGGATCTCGACGCGGGCGGCGCCGGGCGTGTACGCGATGCCGAAGCCGACGCCGACCGCGCCGCGCGCGAGCCCGCGCGCGATTCCGGCGCGGATCCGATCGACCTCTGCGTCCGTCGCTTCGCGCTGGGCGGCCGGGCCGCTCGGCAGGAACTCGCCAGGATCGTGCAGCACGGCCATGCGCACCGGAATGTGGCCGATGCTCGCGCCGTAGTTGATCGCGGCCGTGCCCGTGCGCTCGTCGTACCAGCGGTCGATGTCGCCGACGCCGACCTCGAGCTCGAGCGCGGTCGTCACGCCATCGGCCGCCTTCAACGCGTACGCGTCGGGCGTCTGGCCGTGCTGGTGCAGATCGATGAAGCCGGGCGCGACGACCAGGCCCGTGGCGTCGAGCGTCGTGCGCCCGTGGAGCGGCGCGGCGTCGATGGCCCGGATCGTGCCGTCACTGATGCCGACGTTCCGCACGGCGTCGAGGCCGGAGTCGGGATCCATCACGCGGCCGTTCGCCACGACCAGGTCGTAGGTGGCCGCCGGCTGCTCGCGCGCGAGCGCGAACGCGCCGAGGAGGACGGCAATCGTGCCTGCAGCCACGGCAGCGGGATTCAGGCCCTTCCCACGGATTTTCATCACGGGTCCTTCAGCGGTTCGTTCTGCGGAGCGGCTGTGATCCGGAGGATCGGGGCCGGGTCCGCTGGACCCGGCCCCGGTGTGTTACATGTGCGTGGTGGACGTGAGCTGCTTGATCTGCTCGAGGCCAGACTTGATCGCCGCCTTCTGTTCGTCCGTCACGTCGACGAACGGCGGACGCTGGTAGAACTGCGGCACGCCCATCTGCAGGCTGAGCGCGTACTTCATCGGCCCGTAGCCGAACACGCCGCCCGGTCTGAGGATCTTCACCGCTTCGCGGAACGTGGCGAGCGCCGCGGTCGGATCCTTGCCCGCGCGCTTGGCGGCGAACGCCGCCGCGATCTCCTTCGTGAAGAGATTCCCCTCCATCAGGATCGCGCCCATGCCGTGGTTGAACGCCCGCTCGAGGTTGTTCGCGATCCCGGTCCGCATGTTCAGCTTCGGGAAGTTCGTCGCGAAATCCTCGTACACCTGCGGGTCGGGCTGCGAGTCCTTGATGCCCGCGAGGTTCGGGTAGTGCTCCAGGCTGTGCAGCAGATCGAGCGAGATCGGCACGCCGCTCGTTCCGGGGATGTGGTACAGGTTGATCGGGATCTTCACCTGGTCGAACACCAGCGAGTAGTACTTCGTCAGCCCCTCCGTCGGCACGTGGTTGTAGTAGTACGGCGGGATCATCAGCAGGCTGTTCGCGCCGTTGTCCTCCGCGTGCCGGGACAGCTCGATCGTCTCCGGAAAGTTCGTGCTGCCGCTCTGAATCATCATGTCGAGGCCGTTGGCGTTTTTCAGCGCGACCTCGGCGACCTTCTTGCGCTCGGCGACGGAGAACGACGGGTACTCCCCGGTCGTGCCCAGGACGACGATCCCGTCGGCGCCCTGCTGCTTGAAGTACGCCATCATCTCCTTGTAGATGCCTTCGTCGAACTTCAGGTTCTTGTCGCACGGCGTGCAGGCCGCGACCCAGAACCTCACCTTCGACGGCGTTTCCGCGGCCGCCCGCGGCGCGGCGGCGCCGACCTTCGGAACGGCGGCGGCGACGGCCGCTGCGCCCATGGCGCCGAGGAATTCGCGTCTGGGAATCTCCATCGTTCACCCTCCGGGCGGGGATTGTAGTCCTTTTGAGGCCGCCGGCGTCAGATTTCCGCGCGCGCCCGCGCCCGCTGAATCACCCGGTCCATGTCGTCCCGATACCGGTCGAACGTGTCGTCCACGACGTTCAGCGTCGGGATGGCGAGGTCGCTCAGCGACAGCGTCTTCGGGTCCCACTCGGTGAAGCCGAACTCGTGGACGCCCGTGCTGCCGCGGCCGGGCGCCGGATGGCTGAGGTGCTGGAAGAAGCGCGCATGGCGCTCCACCAGATCGGCGACGAGCGTCTGCCCGAACGAGTGGTAGAGCGGGATGAACGCGAGCAGCGCGTCGTAGTGCATCTCGCCGCACGCCAGGACGTGCGGATACCGCCGCCGCAGGTCGCCGACCAGCCTGCGCATCCCCTCGTGCATGTCGGCGCGCGGGTTGTTGATCCAGCCGCCGGCGATGTCGAGGAAATAGGCGTCGATGCCGTACCGCTCGATGGCGTCCGCGATGCGTTCGGTCAGGTGCGCCCGCCACGAGTCGACCCCGAGGTTCATGTAGGTGAGCCAGCCGTCCTGGTGCCGATCGTTGTCCCAGTCGACCCAGTTGATGTCCATGCGGTCGCCGTCGATCTTCGCGGTCGCGGCGTCGGCGACTCGCGCGAAGACCGGCTGGTCGCGGCTCGCCGCGTTCGCGCCGAACATCGGCATCATCCTGAAGCCGAGCGCTTGCCCGCCCTTGACCAGCGCGCGGAATCCGGCTTCGCCGCCCATGCGCTCCGCGGCCGTGTAGACGGGATAGTCCCAGTAGTACCGTCCGTCCCAGGCGGAGATGAACGCCAGCACGCGATCGGCCGGGATGCGCGTCGCAATCCATTTCAGAATCGCGAGCATCCGGGCGTAGTCGTTGAACACATAGCCCGTGAAGTGCATGCCGTGCAGCGTCACGACGAGCGTGGTCTTCCGCAGCCAGTCGGGCACGTCGGCGCGCGTCTGCCAGTCCGGAATCCCGTACGCGCGCGCCAGGCGCTCGTAGTGCGCGCGCGCGGCGTCGGCGATCGTCGCGGCGGTCTCGATCCGCCACGCCGGGCCGCTGAAGGACGGCTGCGGCTTCCAGGCTTCCGCCTCGGCGACGAGCTCCACGCGGTAGCCGTCCGCGCCCGGCTGAAAGTAGAAGCGCTTGGTGCGCACGCGATCGTCGAGCGACGACAGCGAGACGATGCCGCCGGCCTCCGGCTGGATCATCACGAGCGGCGTCGTCAGGCTGGCGTTGCCCTGCGGGCCCATGAGATCGCCGCCGGCGAACGGGTACCCGAACAGCACCTCGTCGTCCTTGTGATCGACGAACGCGGCGCCGGTCGAGATCCGCCCGTGCGGGATGCCGCGGACGACGATTGCGATGGCCTTCACCGGTCGATCCAGGACCGCGTCGGCGGAGCAGTCGAGGGCGCTGCCGCGCCGCAGGACCCGGAGCGTCAACGATCCCGCAGCGCGCTGCTGGCCGCCGGCCCAGACGAGCCCGTCGGCCGCCAGCTCCACGCCGTCCGGAATGGAGCGGACCTCGAGCCGGTCGCCGTCGACGGTGTAGACGTTCTCGTGCGTGAAGACGCGGGCGCCGAACTGGTGGCCGGCGAAGGCGACCGACGGCTCGGGGAAGTCGAAGCTGAACTTCATGAACGCCCGGCCGCGCGGCGGGATGAAGACGCCGCTCGTCGAGGTGAGCGGCGCAATCGCGCCGTCAGCCGGCGCCGCGGGCGCCTGAGGAGACTGCAGGCCGCCGGCGATTCCCGTGTCGGTCGCGAGCAGGGACGAGGCGCCGAGCGCCCCGGCCGCTTTCAGGAGCAGGCGTCGCGTGATGGGCATGCGCCATATTATCCGCCGCGTGTCGCATGCCAGGCCTTCCAGTGCCGAAGATAGCGCTCCTCGTCCTTTTCGAGCGTGTTCGGCGCCCAACCCTTCTGGCCGGTGGCAGCTGCAAGGCTCAGGACGATCCGCATGCAGGTAGCTCAGAAGCCGAACCCCGTCCTCGTCGCGAAGGCGAAAGTCGATCAGAGCCAGATCGACAGACGTGCCGCGCGCTGCATCGATGGCCTCGGTCGTCACTAGCTCGCTGCTGCGCGTCGGTCAACGAGCGGCGAGGAATCCGCGCAGGCCAAAGCGCCCCCAAATACGTCCAGATTCCCGCTTGGCTTCGACCGCAGCGTGACGCTCTCACGTCCTCCTTCACCGACACGTCGTCGTCGCGCTCTCCTCGGCCGTCGCGAAGCAGCCGGCGTCGAGATACCGCTCGCCGTCGAGCTCCTGGTAGAGCAGCACCGTCTGGCGGCCGTCGGCCGGCGACGAGATCTGGCGCGCGGTCTTGATCCGAGGCGCGGCCGGTCCGCCGGCCAGCGCTTCTCGTAGAACGCGCCCCTGCAGCGACCCGGTCGATTTCGTGCGGAGTCCCAGCAGGTGCACGAGCGTCGGCACGATGTCGGCGTTGCCGACCGGCGCGGCGTCGACGAAGCGCTTCTTGAAATCCGGGCCGATCGCCGCCATGTTGTTCCACGTGCTGTCCCGGCCGAACCCGCCGTGCATGCCCTGACCCTCCTGCAGCCCCGTGTCGGACACCTGCGCGGCCGTCTGGAGGTCGTTCGGGTCGGCGTAGAACACGTTGAACGCGACGACGATCGCCGGCCGCGGCAGGCGGCTGGAGCCCACGAGGTTGATGGCGCCGAGCGGCAGGGTGCCCGCGATCGGTCCGTACTTGTCGTCGACGAACACGCCCGAGACGTAGTCGTACTTCACCAGCAGCGCGACGATTGCCTCCACGGTGTCGCGGCTGCCGTCGGGCACGTAGATCAGATCCGATCCGCCGTTGGCGGCGACGATCGCCTTCGCGTCCGAACCGTCGGGTCTGGCGACGGAGACGCCGAGAAACGCGCTGCCGCCGGACGGACGCTCCCAGATGTCGGCGTCGCGATCGACGCGTCTTTCCTGGTAGACGGGCCGCGCGACGTCGAACACGCGCCGCCCGGCGTCGAAGAGCCTGGCGTGCAGATCGTGGGCGAGATCGATCGCGAGGAACCCGGACGGCAGCGTTCCTCGTGCCGTGTCGAGCCTGCCCTGAGCGTTCACGTACAGGTGCTTCGCGGCCTCGCTCGACGTCGGACGGCCGGTTCGATCGATCTCGCGGCGGCTGACCGTCGCGAAGCCGTGATCCGACGTGACGATCACGTCGGTGTTCGCCTTCACCGCCGGGTGCGCGTCGAGCCAGTCGAGCAGCTCCCGCAGGTTGCGATCGGCATTTCGAACGCCGAGTCGCGAGGTCGGCCCGTTGATGCCGGGGGCCAGCACGCGGGGGCTGTCGCTCTCGTTGTGCTGCGACGCGTCGGGGTCGCGCGACCAGAAGACGAGCGCGAACGGCCGGCCGGCATCCTTCAGGAACTCCGGGAGGACGGCGCGCGTGGCCACGTCCACGAACCACTGCTGCTGCGTCACGTTCGCCGCCAGCGTGCCCGGGCGGTCGAGGCTGCCGCCGTTGCCGTTGTTGTACCGCGACCCGGGCCCGAAGCCGTTGCTGCGACCCGGAGCCTCCGGCGGAATGCCCAGCCCGGCCAGCGTGTCGACGAACGCCGCCGGCAGCGGCACGCCGCCCGGCGTGCCGGTCGCGTCGTCGATCACCAGCGTGGAGGACGGCGGGATCCGGCCGGCGGACGGAGCGAGGGCGTCGATGGCCTGGATGCCGGTCGGTCCGAGCTTGCCGATGACCGCGGTGTTGTAGCCGCCGGCGCGCGCGAGCCCGATCAGCGTCTCCTCGCCAAGATAGTTGCCGTGAAAGTGATCGTCGAGGTCGGCGAGGATCTGATCGTTTTCGAGAAACGGCACCGGCGTCCCGGGCCCGCGGTTGAAGTTGCCGGTGTCGAAGGTCGCGTAACCGGTCCAGATCGTGTTGCTGAAATCGCCCGTGTCGCCCAGCTGGTGGCCGGTGGCGATGGCCGATGCGTTGGCCGTCGTGAACGTCGGGAAGACCGAGTGGCTGTTCAGGAAGTGCACGCCCTCGGTGCGCACCTTCCAGAGCGCTGGCGTGTCGCGCTCGTTGACCGATCCATGCCGCAGACCGTCGGCGACGAAGACGATGACGTTCCGCCGCCCCGCGCTGCCGCCGCGCGTCTGCCGCGCCGACGGCGCGAAACCGGAAACCAGAACGAAGACCGCCACCGATGCCGCGAGCGTACGTGTCATGCAGGCCTCTCTCGAAGGGAAGCCTGCATTTTACGTCCGGTCACGCCGATCGCAGCGCGGCATGCGGGCCGGGCGCCTCGCTCGCATCGCCCGGGTCGTCGTCGCGAGAAACGACGCGGCGTCGACGAGTGCCGACTGACGAGGTCGTTCGTCCCGTGCGCCGCGCCGTTGCGGAGCAGCGACGCTACGAGGTCGGCCGCCTCGCGGCCAGGAACTGTTTCAGCTCGCCCTGGAGCCGCGCGATTTCCTCCTTGAACTGGTTGTTGACCGCAATCTGCTGGGCCGTCGGGGCGAGATCCGCGCCGCCGGGGCCGGTTCCGGGGTTCCCGTCGATGCGCGCGATCAGCCAGCTCAGTTTTTCGTACAGTTGCACCGGCTCGCGGAAGGCGTCCTCGCCGCGGCCGGTGTTGTGAACGTCGATCATCTTGCCTTCGAGCGTGATCGCCACCTTGTCGTAGTCCTGCGATTCCTTCAGCGCGGCGGCGCGATCGCCGGCGCCGTGCCGCAGCAGGACCTCGTTGTCCTCGACCTCCTTGCGGGCCTGCTCGAGCCGATTCACCATGTCGGCCACCTCGTTCAGCTCGCTCCGGACCTCGAGGATGAACCGGGTCTGGGCCTGGATGCTCTGAGCCGTCCCGGCCGTGTGCGGGTCCGGCAGCACCTGGAGCGGCGCCGTCAGGTGCTGCGATCCGGCCGTCAGGCGCACCGTGTACGCGCCGGGCGGCACGACCGGGCCGGGCTCCGGCACGCGGAAGCCGTAGCCGGCCAAGTGCCGGCCCGCGCGGACCCACGGCTCGTCGGGCAGGCTCGTCAGCAGCTCGGGCGCCTTGGCGTCCTCGTACCGCAGATCCCACCAGGCCCGATTGAGTCCGGGCCTGCCGCGCACCTTCATCGTGCGGATGACCTCGTTGTGCGCGTCGAGGAACGCGAGCTCCACGTTCTCCTGCGCCGACTCGAGCCAGAAGTTGACGTCCGCGCCGTACGGCGGGTTCTCGCCGACCACGCGGCTGCCGGCATCGTTCTGCCGGTTCGCGTCCACCCGGCGGAAGCGATACGCGGGCCGCGGCTTGAAGAGGTACGTGTTCTGCGCCCGTGCTTCCTGGAATTCCCGCAACGGCGTCACGTCGTCCAGAATCCAGAAGCCGCGCCCGTGCGTGGCGATCACGAGATCGTTGAAGCGCGGCTGGAGCACCAACCAGTACACCGGCGCAGGCGGCAGATTGCCCCGCAGCCGCGTCCAGTGGCCGCCGTCGTCCCAGCTCACGTAGACGGCGTTGTCGGTGCCGAGGTAGAGCATCCCCTTGCGGACCGGATCCTCGATGATGCAGTGCGGCGAGCTGTTCACGGACTTCGGCACGTCGCCGCCGATGAAGGTCCAGTTGGCGCCGAAATCGGTGGTCTTGTACACGTACGCCGTGTAGTCGCCCGAGTTCTGCAGGTTGATCGCGACGTAGGCGCCGCCGGCCGCGTACTTCGACGGCGTGATGTTCCACACCACGCCCCA
This sequence comes from Betaproteobacteria bacterium, assembly GCA_050257855.1. Lineage (GTDB taxonomy): Bacteria > Acidobacteriota > Vicinamibacteria > Vicinamibacterales > CAVVIG01 > JBLMXQ01. The sequence goes on from JBLMXQ010000021.1 coordinate 13,745, forward strand.
CGGCGGGAGATTCGGGATGTGCGCGGTCACGTTGGTCCAGTGCGCGCCGCCGTCCTGGGTCACCTGGACCTCGCCGTCGTCGCTGCCCGCCCAGATCACGCCTTCCTTGGCCGGCGACGGCGCGATGGCGTAGAGCGTCGCGCCGTCGTAGGTCGTCAGGTTGTCGGCGGTGATGCCGCCCGAGCTGGTCTGGTGCGACTTGTCGTTCCGCGTGAGGTCGGGGCTGATCGCCTTCCACGACTGGCCGCCGTCCGTGGTCATGTGGACGAACTGGCTGCCGGCGAACACGCGGTTGTGGTCGAGCGGATCGATCGCGATCGGGAACACCCAGTCCCAGCGGTACTTCACATCCTTCGGCGCCCAGCCCAGCGCGACGTCGGGCCACACGGTGACCTCGCGAGACTGGCCCGTGCGGAAGTCCATGCGATCGAGCTTGCCGTTGTCGCAGCCCGACCAGACGATGTCCGCGTCGGTCGGGTCGGGGACGGCGAAGCCGTCCTCGCAGCCGCCGGTCGACGTCCACTGGCTCGTCGTGATCGCGCCCCCGCCGAATCCGCCGGACAGCACCCGGCTCGGTCCGCGGTACGACGATCCGTCCTGCTTGTTGCCCAGCACGTTGTACGGAATCTCGTCGTCGGCGGCGACGTGGTACATCTGCGCGATCGGCAGCGGGATGTGCGCGAACGTACGGCCGTGATCGAGCGTGATGCTGACGCCCGCGTCGTTGGCCACCATGAAGTGGCCGGCGTTGGTCGGGTCGATCCAGATGTCGTGGTTGTCGCCACCCGGCGACGCCTGGCCGCTCGGGTCGGTGCCGTTGCGGGCCGGCTGGAACACAGTCTGGCCGCCGTCGCGCGAGATGCTGTAGGACACCGACGGGAAATAGACCAGGTTCTCGTCGTCGCTCGAGATGGCGAAGCGGGTGTAGTAGGGAGCCCGCTCGTCGATGACGTGGAGATCGTTCACCATCTGCCACGTCCGTCCGCGGTCGCTGGATCGGTAGAATCGCGGCGTGTCCTCCTGGAGGAGTGCGTAAACGCGATCCGGATTGCTCCGCGCGATGCCGACGGCGACCTTGCCGATCGGCCGATCGGCCGGCGGCAGGCCGTGTCCCGAGAGCCGGCTCCAGGTCGTCCCGCCGTCGTGGCTCACGTACACGCCGCTCCCCGGCCCGCCGCTGTTCAGGTTCCAGCGCTTGATGTCGACCTGCCACATGCCCGCGAACAGCGTGTTCGGATCCTGAGGATCGGCCGCGATGTCCGAGCAGCCGGTGTTCTCGTTCACGAACAGCACCTGCTGCCACGTCTTGCCGCCGTCGAGCGTGCGGAAGATGCCGCGCTCGTGCTGCGGACGGTGCGTCTGGCCGAGCGCGCAGACGAACACGCGGTTCGCGTCGTGCGCGTCGATCACGATTCGCGGAATCCGGCCCGTCTCCTCGAGGCCCATGTGCTGCCACGTGCGGCCCGCGTCGGTCGACTTGTAGACGCCGTCGCCGAGCTGGTAGTAGGGCCGGATGATCCACGATTCGCCCGTGCCGGCCCAGACGACATTGTGCTCGGAGGGCGCCATCGCGAGAGCGCCGATCGCGGCGACGTCCTCGTGGTCGAAGACCGGCTTCCAGTCGAGGCCGCCGTTCTCCGTCTTCCAGACGCCGCCGTCGGAAGCGCCGATGTAGGCCACCTCGGGGTTGCCCGGCTCGCCGATGACCGACGACATGCGGTTGCCGACCGGTCCAATCGCGCGGAAATGCAGCGGGGCGAACGGGTCAGGCGGCGGCTGCTGGGCCTGCGCCCCGAGAATCCACGAAGCCGCCAGCATTGCTGCCACGGCCGTCGCTCGCGTGATCGTCGTCTGTCGGGTGGTCGTCATCGTGCCTCCGCAGGTGTGGAATGCGCGACAGCATACACCCTGCGGAGGCGGGCTCGAACGGCCCGGAGGCGCCTCACGAAATGTTTATTGGAAGGGAAGCCGCCAGCCGAGCGACAGCGAAAAATCCGGAGACATCTCCGTGACACCGAACGACGCGATGAGGCCCACGCTGCGGCCGGACATGCCGAGATGGCGCGTCAGGCCGATCTCGACGCTGAACGGCGGGTCCACGCCGTCGAGCACGGTCGTCCATCCGGAGACGGCCGCGAGCACCGACCAGCGGTCGGACCGCACGAACCCTTCGTAGCCCACCCGGTAGCCCAGGCCGTCCTTGATCACGAGATCCGGCATGTCGCCGAACCGCCAGGCCTCGACGGTCCCGAACACCTGGTGCGGGCCCTGCTGCCGCGACACGGCGACGGCCGCGCCGTAGTCCCACTCTCCGGTGCCGAAGCCGGTGGTCGGATCCGTCAGCGGCGCCTTCATCGTTCCGGAGACGACGACCTTCGTGGCGCTCCGGCTGCCGAAGAGGTCCGCGCCGACGCGGAACACGGGATCGCCGAAGCCGGTCTGGCGGGCGACGTCCGCAGGCAGGACCACGACGACGTTGCGTCCGCCCGCGCCGGCGCCCTTGCCCCGGCGGATCTGGTCCCCGACCTGGGCGCTCTCCGCGCCGCCGGACGGAATCAGCACCGGGCTGTACGCGATCCACGGCGTGCTCTGGGTGATGAAGGGGATCGTCGCCGAGATGCGGACCGGCCCCGCGGCGACATCGAGGCCGGTGAGGACGAAGATGCTCGTCGTCCGCTCGGCGAAGATGTACCGACCGGTGGTGGTCTGCACCGAGCCGGAGTAGACCACCTGGGCCGCGGCCGGCCCGGCGCCGGCGAACGTCGCCAGAGCGACGACCGCCAGCGCAAGCCCGCCGATTCGGTTACCTGGACGAGTCCGACGTGCGCAGGCGATCATGCATTCGCTCCATCAGCGTGAGCGTCTCGTTCATGCTGTTCGTCATCGCGTCCAGGTGCTGGCGGATGCGGTCCATGTCGCGGTCCATGTCCCGATCGCGATCGCGGTCGCGATCCTGGGCGCGATCGCGCTCCTGGATGAGATCCTGGAGGCTCCGGGCGATCCGCTCGTGCTCGCGGGCGGTCGACCCGACGGCGTCCGACATCTGCTGCATCAGGCGCATCTGGGTCTGGTTCCTCGTGCGCGTCTGGTCCTGCGCGCAGTTGGCGGCGAGCTGTTCGGCGCGGGTACGAATCCGTGCCGCTTCGCTGGTCATCGCGCGCAGCTGATCCATTTGCTGCATGCGAGCGGGGTTCTGCATCGGCGGTTTCTGCTGCTGGCCGGTTCGCGGAGGCTGTGGCTGGCCACCGGGCCGGCCCTGGGCGAGGACGCCGTTTGCAGCGGCCGGCGCGAACGACAGCATCGCACCGAGAACGATTGGCAGGACGTATTTCATGGTTCGATCTCCTGGCTGAGCGCGGATGAGTTGCGGCAGGTTCCATGCCGCCGACATCCCGCGGGTCGAGGTCTTCGTAACGAGATTTTTCGCAGGACGACGCCAAGCCTGCGGGTGCAAGAGGAATTCCACGCGACGACGCCATCCCGGATGCCGCTGGACGATCGACCGCAGCGTTGTGCGTGGAAAAACGCGTGTGGATGTTGTCGCGCTGGCTCGCGTCCGCCGTGACTCGACGCGCCCTGACGGATGTGCGACGACCTGCCGGGGAATCGTAACGGGGAGTCGCCGGGCGTCTAATCCGTTCGAAGCGCCCGTGCAGGTTCGATCGCGGCCGCGCGCGCGGCCGGCACCAGGCTCGCCGCCAGCGCGCAGAGCCCGAGCACGACGATGGCGATCGTCAGGCTCCAGGGATCGAAGCGCGGGATCCCGAACAGCTGGTGCTGGAGCCACTGGCTGGCGAGGAGGGCCAGCGGGATGCCGAGCAGCAGGCCGATGCCCACCTGCGCGAACGAGCCGCGGAGGACGAGCGAGACGATGTCGGCGCGGCCGGCGCCGAGCGCCATGCGCAGGCCGACCTCGTTCGTCCGCCGCGTCACGCGGTAGGCGGTGACGCCGTACAGCCCGACAGACGCGAGCAGCAGGGCGATGAGGCCGAACGCATCCGTCAGCCGGGCGATGAGCGTGTGCTCGCTCGTCTGGATGCGAACCTGCTCCTCGAAGCTGCGCATGGAGGTCGGCGTCAGGTCCGGGTCGACTTCCGCCAGCGCCCGGCGGACACCGGGGCCGAGCGCGTCCGGGTCGCCGTGCGTGTGGAGCACGATTGTACCCATGTACATCGAAGACTCTTCGACCCTGTTGTCCTCCGCCGTGGCGTAGGTGATCTTCTGCGGCAGCGCGACGAAGAACATCGGCCGCACCGCCTGCGAGGCATCCTGATACTTCGCGTCCGCGGCGATGCCGACGATCTCGTAATCCCCGGCGTGATCCGCTTCGTCCTTGCCGAAGTGCTTCCCGATCGGATCCTCGTTCGGAAGATACCGGCGCGCGAACGCCTCGTTGATCACCGCGACTTTCTGCGACGCGGCGGTGTCCTGCTCCTCGATGCCGCGGCCGCGGACGATCGGCGTCCCGATCGTCTCGAAGTAGTGCGCGCTGACGCGAACCCACGAGGAGCCCCCGGTGACCTGCTTGCCCGCGATGTACACGCTCTCGCCCCAGTTGTTGCCCTGCTGCGCCGTGTAGAGCGCCAGGCTGGCATTGACGACGCCCGGAATGCGCGCCAGCCCTGCCTCGAGCCGCTCGTAGAGGCCGGTCAGCCGTTCCTGCGTGTATCCCGCGCTCGCCGGGTTGATCCGCACGACGAGCCGCCCCTGCCTCTCGAAGCCGTACGACTGGTTCTCGAGATTCTGGAGGCTGCGCGTCAACAGGCCCGCCATCGTCAGGAGCATCAGCGACAGCGCCGCCTGCACGACGACCAGCGCTTTCTGCGAGAAGGCGGAGGTGTCGCGCGTCGTGCGGCCGGCGCCGCGAAGGGCATCGGCCGGATCCGCGCGCGACGCCATCCAGGCCGGGCCGACGCCGAACACGACGCCGGTCGCCAGCGCGATCAGGAAGGTGAAGATCAGGATCGGTATCGAAGGCGATGTCGAGATCGGGACGACGGTTGCGCCGCGGAAGGCGATGAGCAGCATCGCGCGGCTCGCGTACCGGGCGAGGACGAGGCCCGCCGCGCCGCCGAGCAGCGCCAGCACGAGGCTCTCCGTGAGGCCGCTGCGCACGATCCGGGCGCGCGACGCGCCGACGGCGAGCTGCAGGGCCGTGCGGACGCGCGCCGACGCTCCGCGCGCGAGCAGCAGGTTGGCGAGGTTCGCGCACGCGATGAGCAGGACCGCTGCGGACGCGGCCAGCAGGAGCAGCAGGCCGCGCTCGTAGTCATCCTTCATGGCGTTGATGCCGCCGCCGCCCGGTGCAAGGCGGATCTGCTGCTTGTCGATCTGCTTCAGATTCTGGTGGATGCTCGCGTTGCCCGGCGTCAGCAGGTACTGTCGGAGCTCGGTCGTCAGCTGCGCGGCGACCTGCGCCGGCCGCGCGCCGGATCGAAGGCGCCCGAATACGTAGAGCCACGCCGAGGATGTCGACCGCAGCAGGGATCGCTCGCGCGTGAAGACCGGCTCGAGGGCGAGCGGCATCCAAAAGTCCGGTGGATCGGTCTCGAGACGGTCGCCGAAGAACGCCGGAGGCGCGACGCCGATCACGGTCACCGGGACGCCGTTGACGACCACCGGCGCACCGAGGATCGACCGATCTCCGCCGTACCGCTCCTGCCACGAGCGATAGCTGATCACCGCGACGGCGGGCGCGCCCGACCGGTCGTCCTCGGGCGACACCGTGCGCCCGGCGAACGCCCCCACTCCGAGCGTCGCGAAGTAGTTGCCGGAGACGAACTCGCCGTTGAGCGCCTCGGCCGCCGCATCGGAGCCCGCACGTCGGACGCTCAGGCTGGGACGGTTGGTCTGTGCCGCCGCGAGCTGCTCGAACGCCTGCGTGTGGTCTCGGGCGAGCTCGTAGAACGGATACGAGAACATCGTCCAGTTGTTCTGGAGGTCCCCCTCGACGCAGCAGTTGTATTCGTCGCCGAGCTTGTACAGCTGGTCCGGACGGGCGACCGGCAGCGATCTCAGCAGCACACCATGAACGAGCGTGAAGATGGCCGTGTTCGCGCCGATGCCGATGGCCAGCATCAGCAGGGCCGTGATCGCGAAGCCCGGGGCATTTCGCAGCTGCCTGAAGGCGTACCGGACGTCCTGCGCCAGTGTCGACATGCAAGCCTCTCCGCCGCTTAGACGGGAAGGAGTCGGTCGAGGGTTGCCCGCTGCAGGCCCGCCGCGCCAAGCAGCGCAGCGATATCGTCCGGCACGCGCGACGTCACGACGAGCCGCTCGCCGGTGGCCGGATGACGGAGCGCGAGGCGCCAGGCATGCAGCGCCTGGCGCGGAAACGTGCGCAGCGTCGCGGCAAGGCCCGCGTCGGCGACGTGTGTCCAGCGCGGTTCGCCGTAGACCGGATCGCCCACGATCGGCCAGCCTCGCGCGGCCAGATGCACGCGGATCTGGTGGCGGCGGCCCGTCACGAGGCTGCATCGGACGAGCGCCAACCCTTCGCGCCGGGCGGCTGCGCGCGCGATCCGCTCGAACAGCGTGAGGCTCGGCGTGCCGCCTGCCGAGACGACGACCTTCCGCGGATCCCTGCGGTCCCGTCCGAGCGGCAGATCGATCCGGCCGCGCGCCCGGTTCATGCGGCCGTACACCACTGCCAGGTAATCCTTCTCGGCCCGCGGCGAGCTCATCGCGCGCTGCAGCGCCGCATGCACTTCCCTGCGCTTTGCCACGAGCACGATCCCGGAGGTGAGCTTGTCGAGGCGCCCGACGATCGACGGCCGCCCGCCGGCCGGCCACGTCCGCGCCCGCCACAGCAGCGCGTTCATCATCGTGCCGTCGGCGTGCTTGTACGTCGGATGCACGACTACGCCCGGCGGCTTGTCGACGACGAGAAGATGAGCGTCCTCGTAGAGCACATCGAGCGTCCGATCCTCCGCGGCCATCGGGCGGCGGCCGGGGAGCTCGTCGGGGATCGCGACCGTGATGATGTCGCCGGACGCTACGCGCGCGGCCGCGCGCCGGCGGCCGCGGCCGTTCACGGCGACCCGGCCGTCCGCGATCCATGTCTGAATGCGCGTGCGTGTGGCGCCCGCGGCCGCGAGGTGCCGGCGAAGCACCAGGTCCAGCCTTTGTCCCGCGTCGCCGCGATCCGCGATCAGCCGATGCGGCTCGTCCATATCCTCTCTTTACGGGACTCTGTCGCCGGGAGTATGGTGGCCCCGCCGTCGTCCCGTCTGCTCGAGCGTGGGGGTGTGCGATGAAGCTCCGCCTGCTCTGGACCCCGACCGCGATTGTCTGCTGCGCCGCTGTGCTCGCCGCCGCCGACGGGCCGTGGCCGTGGGCCGGACCGAGGGGCAACAAGACCGTGTCCCTTCTGATCATCGGCGATGTCGACATCCAGCGGCGCGCCGATCCGACGACTGCGTTCGTGCACGTCGGCCCGACGATGAAAGCGGCCGATCTCGTCTACGCGAACCTCGAGGGCATGCTCGTCAAGCCGGACGGCCCCGGCGTGGACATTCCCGACAAGCGTGGATGGCGCCATCCCGGTCCGGATGGGGTGCTGGCGCTGAAGGCGTGGAACGTGCCCGTCGTCGGCATCGCCAACAACGTCGCTTACGATCGGAAGAACATCCTCGAGACGATCCGCGTGCTCGATGCCAACGGCGTCGTCCACACCGGCGGCGGACGGAACATCGTCGAGGCGCACACGGCCGCGATCGTCGAGCGCAAAGGCGTCCGAATCGGGTTCCTGCAGTACACCGCCCGCTGGTATCAGGACGACGAGCAGCTCGCGACGGCGACGGAGCCCGGCGTGGCGAAGATCGCGTCGCGCGACGGGGTCACGGTCGACCCGGACGATCTCGATCGCGTGCGCGACGACATCCGCCGGCTGCGATCGCAGGCGGACATCATCGTGGTGTCGCATCACAACCGCGACGGAGCGACCGCGACGCAGTTCGGGCCGCCGCCGCCGAACGCCCCGCCGCGCCCGCGCCGGGACAATCACATCGCGGAGGCGTACCAGAAGGAGTTCGCTCATGCCGCGCTCGACGCCGGCGCCGACCTCGTCTACGGCCACGGCACGCATACGGTGCAGGGCGTCGAGGTGTACGACGGCAAGCCGATTCTGTATGCGGTCGGCCATTCGGCTTTCGATCAGCCGGGCTACGAGAAGCGAACCGACGGCCTGGTGGTGCACGTCTTAATCGACGACAAGCGGATCGTGCGAGTCGCATTCGTGCCCGTGACCCGTGACGCGCACAACGACGTCCTGATGGAGGATCCCTCGGGCGCCGGCGCCCCGCTCGTCGACGTCATCAGACGGCTCTCGAGCGGCACGCCGCTCCCGATCGAGGGACAGGAGGTCGTGCTCCTCGACCGAACCAAGGGCTCGACACATCAGGAGCGGAAGTGATCCAATGCGAACGCGACTGAGCATCGTCTGCCTGCTGGGCATCGCCGCCGCCGCGCTGTGGCTGCATAGCACCGCCGCGGCCGACCCGGCCGCGTTTCCAGACCCGGCGGTCGATGTGTCACCGTCCGGAACCGCGCCGCAGTCGGCCGTGCTGGCCGGCGGCTGCTTCTGGGGCGTCGAAGCGGTGTTCGAGCGGCTGAAGGGCGTGTCGGACGTCGTGTCGGGCTACGCGGGCGGCAGCAGGGCCACCGCGAACTACCGCATCGTCAGTCTGGGGATCACCGGTCACGCCGAGTCGGTGAAGATCACGTTCGATCCGTCTCAGATCACTTACGGGCAGCTCCTGAAGGTCTTCTTCGCGGTTGCGCACGATCCGACCGAACTGAACCGTCAGGGACCGGACGAAGGAACCCAGTACCGCTCGTCGATCTTCTACGGCTCGGACGAGCAGAAGCGCGTCGCCGAAGCCTACATCGCCCAGCTCGACGCGGCGCACGTATTCCGGCACCGCATCGTGACGACGGTAGTGCCGCTCGAGGGCTTCTATCCGGCCGAGGCGTACCATCAGCATTTCCTCGACCGTCATCCGGAATATCCGTACATCGTCTACAACGACCTGCCGAAGCTGAGGAACCTGAAGCGCCTGTTCCCGGCGCTGTTGAAGCAGCACAGCGTGACGGCAGGTGTGCGGTAGGGGGACGGCCTTCGGGCCGTCCCGCGTGCCGCGGTCGTGCGGCGGGATCACAGACGGACCGCGATCGGCGCGCCGTCGAACGTGACCTCGCGCGCGGATGCCGCGCCGGCGACCTCGATCAGGAAGTCGCGCGCGGGCGGGCGCATGCGCGAGCCGGCCGCGAGCGCGAGCGTCGCCGTCCGCCGCGCCTCCTCCCACCGGCACTCGATGCCCATCCAGTCACCCTGCCGGTACGCGAAGCTCTCGCCGTCGTCGTCGTAGAGGAGGAACCGGCCGTCCGCGCCGGGATAGATGCGCAGCGTGGTGGGCTCGTCCGCGCGCTCGCTCGTGTACTGCCTGACCGGGTCGAGCGGCACGATTGCGCCTGCCCGTGCGAACAGCGGCAGCGTCGCGAGATCGACGGCGCGATCGATCTCGCGGCCGCCCTCGCTGCGCTCGTCCGTCCAGAAGTCGTACCAGATCCCGCGCGGCAGATAGAGCCGCCGCGCCGCCGCGCCGCGTTCGACGACCGGAGCCACGAGGATGTCGCGGCCCCACAGGTATTCGTCGCCTCGCCCGGCGGTCGCGGGATCGTCGGGATGATGCAGCCACAACGCCCTGACAATCGGC
>JBLMXQ010000022.1:0-5225 GCA_050257855.1 Betaproteobacteria bacterium
CGACGCAAATCAAGACGAAGTCGCCCGACGCCGTGTTCCGCGGCGCGCTCGAGCGCAAGCTCACGTTCGAGGTGTCGATTCCGGAGAGCGACGACTACTACCTGGTGCTCGACAACCGGCGTGGCGCCGAGCCGGTGAAAGTCACCGCGACGATCGAGGCGGTGGCGCGCAAGAAGAAGGCGCCGCCGAAGTCGCAGCCGCAGCCGCAGCCGCAGCCGCAGCCGCAGCCGGCGCCGAGCGCGCCGAAGGGCGGCAAGTTCGACGAGACGCGCGGCGCGGACGTGGCGCCGGCCTAGCGCTTCCGCTCGAAGGCGCCAAAGTCGGGAGCCGCGGCCGCGCAGGGTTTGCCCTTGGCGAACGGCGAGATCTCGACGCTCCAGACGCTGCCGGCCCCCACTTGCCAGTCGATTCGCGCAGCCATCGCGTCGCGCAACGCACGCGCATCGTCTTCGCCCTGGCGGATGCGATCCCTGCCCGGCCCACCCGAAATTCGGTCCCGGCCCTCGCCTCCGATCAGCCAGTCGTTGCCGTCGCCGCCGTCGATCGTGTCGGCGCCGGCCCCGAAGCCGCCGAAGCGGCCCTCGAAGCGACTGTCGAGGCGATGCCAGTGCCAGCTCCGGCCGCCCGCCGCGGGCAGCAGGGTCACGTCCGGCTGGAAATTCACGAACGTATCGCCCACGATCAGATCGTTGCCGTCGCCGCCGCTCAACTGGTCGTTGCCTGCCAGCACCAGATCGAGATGGTGCTCGGTCACCGTATGAGTGTGGCGGCCGTGCGTGACCTGGACGGTCACATCGCGCAGGCTCTGCGCGATGTCCGACAGGCTGGCGAGCGCGTCGCCCACCCGGTCGCTCGCTGCGGCTAGGAGATGCACGAGATGCTCGAAGCTTCCCGCCAGGTCGACTGGAAGGCCGATCGACGGCGCGATGGTGATGCTGTCGTCGCCGATCAGCACGTCCTCGCCGGCTCCGCCGTCGAGCACGTCGCTGCCGAGGGTGTACACGTTGTCGATCAGGGTAGGGCCGCGATGATCGTGCCAGCACGACTGCGCGCGCAGCATGTCGGCGAACGCGTCGGCCGTCGCGAGCAGCTCCCGAGCGTCCGCGAGCGCAGCCGCCATGCTCTGCGCGTCGAAGGTCACCTCGGGGGCGCTCAGCACTAGCTCGTCGCCGACCAGCACGTCGTCGCCTTCGCCGCCGACGAGCGCGTCGTTGCCCGGCAGCAAGGCGAGATGGTGCGCCACGTCGGTAATCAGCGCGATGCTCACCGGCGCCTGCGAAGTCGACGCGTTCCGCAAGATCGGCGCGCGGCCGGGTTGCGCCCAGAGCCGCGGCACGATCACCGCGCCGTCCGGCATGAGCAACCCGTGCGCGACCTGCGGCAGCGCGCTGCCGGGCGCGTCGATGAACGCGTCGTCGCCGACCAGCGTATCGTTCCCGGCGCCGCCGTCGAGGCTGTCGTTGCCGGTGCCGCCCGCGAGGAAGTCGTTGCCGGCGCCTCCGGAGAGCGTATCGTCGCCGCGTCCGCCGAACAGGGCGTCGTTGCCGTCGCCGCCGTCGAGCACATCGTTGCCGTCTGGCAGCAGGTCAAGGAGCAGCGTGCTCGGCTGCGCCCCGCCCTCGAGCAGCACCAGGTCGGCGCCGAGCAGCGCTGCGGGCGCGGACGCGTCGCCGCTTGCTGTGACCGCATCGTCGAGCAGCAGCACGTCGATGCTGTGGCCGCGTGCCACCTCGCCCGGGTCGCCGAGGATGACGTCGTCGCCCGCGCCGCCGGACAGCGTATCGTTGCCGAGACCGCCGATCAGCACGTCATCGCCCGCGCCACCCAGAACCGTGAGCCCTACCTTGGCGCCCGAGCCGTCGAACGTATCGTCGCCCGAGCCGAGCAAGAAGGTCAGCCCCTCGAACTGCGCGTAGCCGATGCCGCCGGCCATGCCGAGCCCGGTGATCGTATCCGCGGTGACCTCCGTATGCGTGGGACCGGTGTCGCCGCTGTCGTCGACGATGAGCGTGTCATCGCCGCCGCCGGCGTCGATCGCCGTGGTAGCAGACGTGCCGATCACTGAGAAGCTGTCGTCTCCCATCCCCAGAGCGATGCTCAGTTGCTCGGCGTTGGCGTAGTCGATGCGCCCGGTTCCCATGCCAAGGCCGGTAACCTCGGTCGCGCTCAGGCTGCCGGAGCGTCCCGTCGCGTCGCCGCTGTCGTCGATGCTGATCGTATCGGTTCCGTCTCCGGCGTCGATCGTGAGCACGGCATCGATCATGCCGAGCGTGCCGCCGGTATTCGACGTCGTCGAGGCGTTGCTGCCGACGCGTATGACGTCGTTGCCGCCGTAGGTGTCGATCTCGGTGTCTACATACACCTGGGTGACGACGATCACGTTGTCGCCGTCGTCGCCGCCTATCGACAGGGACGTGCCGGTCACCACCCCGAAAATCTGCAGCACGCCGCCGGCATGCAGCGTTACCGCGCCGGCCGAATGCACCGCGCCGCCGACCTCGATCACCAGGTCCCCGCCCCCGGTCAGCGTGACGTCCCCGCTCGTCGAAGTAATCGTCGCGCCGTTCTCGACCGTGAGGTCGCCCGTCGCGGCGAGATTGACCGCTGCGCCGGTGACGTCGCCCGCAACGAACATCGGGCTATGCGTCGAGATGCTCACGTCGCCCGCCGCGCTCGCCTCCGAAACGATCAGCGCGCCGGCGTTGTCGATCCAGATGCCGCCGCCCGTCGAGTCGGCCTGCAGTTCGGCCAGTATCGTCTCGAGTGCGTTGTCCGCAGCGCCGATGTCCCCGCCGGCAGCCAGTACCGCGCCCGCGGCAGTAATGTCGATCGCGCCGCCCGCGTCGTCGTCGCGGATCGCGCCGGACGCGGACAGGGCGGCCATGCCGCCGGCCTGGACGATGCCGACCTCCAGGTCGCCCGCCGCGACCGCGAGCGCCGCATTGCCGCCCGCGACGACGCTGGCGAAATCGTAGCTGCCCTCGGCCGCATACGTCGCCAGGTTCTCGTCGAGCACCTCGCTCGCCGAGACGGTGACGCTGGCGTTGCCGCCCGCGGCGAGGTCGAACACGATGCCGTCGACCCGGGCGGTCGGCGCGTACGGCGCGAAGGTGTTTTCGACGCCGGTGACGTCGAGGAACAGTTCGCCGCCCGCCACCGCGAGGACGCTCACCGGCGCGCTGGTGGGCGTGCCGTCCGGCAGCTGCTCGCCGCGCACCAGGCGCAACTTGAACGGATTGGCGGCACTGCCGACGCCGCCGGCAGCGTCGAGCACGATGCTCGGGCCGCCGCCCAGACTGCCGCCGTTGCCGACCTCGAGGTAGACGCCCGGCGCGCCCGTGAGGATGCTGCCGCCCTCGTTGACGACGTCGAACATCGCGCTCACGTTGCTCACCGACTCGCCGAAGATCACATTGCCGGCACCCTGGTTCAGCACGTCGAAGCGGCTCTGCGTCAGCGTGGAATCCGTCGCGATCTCGTACTCGTAGTCGCTTTGCGCCTCGTATTCGACGTCGGGCTGGGTCGTGACGTCGCCGGCGTCGTTGGCCACCATATCGACCGTGCCGAACACCAGGTCCAGGTTGGAACGATTGATGACCTCGAGGTTGCCGATCACCTTGTTCAGGTGCAGAACCGCGTTGCCCGAGATCGTCCCGTTCGGCGCGATGAAATGCATGTCCGCGACGCCGCTGCTCGCGATCGGCTCGACGTAGACGCCGCCGTCGTGCACCGAGGCGCTCACGTTGCTCGACGGATCGATGCTGCCGTCGGCATTGACCACCAGTCGGCGACTGCCCGCGCCCAGGTTGTAGATGTCGCCGTTCAGCGCAATGCCGTCGGCGCGATTCAGTCCGGCGCCGCCGAGGTAGCTGTACTGGCTGCTGAAGTCGGTGACCTCGACGACCGTGACGATGGTCTCGGTGACGACCTTGGTCACGACTTTGCAGAGCAGGTTCAGCGGCCAGGGGAGGACCTTGCAGACTTTCTGCTGGATCGTCTTCTCGATCGTCTGTACCTGGTCGACGAAATGGGTGACCGCAGTGGCCGCCTGCGCGTACGGGTCCCGAGTCAGCACGTAATCCGACTCGGACGTCACCGTGAGCGCGCCGGTCCTCAACACCATGCCGGGATCGGACTCGACCCTCGAGCGGACCGTCGCCGTGCCGTCCGCGAGCGCCGAGGCCGTGGCGACGAAGCCCGTTCCGTCCGCGCTCGCGTGCGCCCGCGACAGCAGGTCCGCGCTCTTCTCGTGGTTGAGCGCCTCGATCTCCACGCTGTCGCGCCCCGTGATGTTTGCCGCCCCGAGGCTGACGCGGGCTTCGCTCGGATCGCTCGGCGATCCCAGGTTCAGCCGGGAGATCGCGCTCACCGTCGCGCTGCCGAGGTTGACTTGGGCGTGTCCGTTCGCCTGCGCCCGCGCGTCGACAGCGTTGTCGGCGGAGATCTGCACGTCGTCGGCGAGCAGGAAGGCGCCGTCGCCGAGCTCGACCGTCGCGTCCGAATCGATTGCGACATCCGTCGCCGCGGCCGCGCTGGCGGCGAACGTCGAGCCGCTCGACATGCTCGAAGAGGCGGCCACGACGGCCTCGGCCGTGGCAGAGACGGCCAGCGTGCTGCCGGCCGCAAGCTGGGCTCCCGCGCCGACCCGTGTCGCCGCCGCGTTGCTCAGTTCCACGATCGTCCCGGTGCCCCCCTGGGAGAAGATCGACGGCACGCCGGTCCCGTCGAAGAAACCCGTGAGCCCATCCGTCAGCAGGTTGTTGAGAGCGTTGCCAAAGGTCTGACCGGATCCTCCGCTCGCGCTCGCGTCGACATGGCTGAACGCACCCGAGGAGACCATCAGGTCGTGCGCCGCCGCGAGCTGCGCGCCGTCGGCGACGAGCGTCGTAGCCGAGTTCGCGAGCGTCGCGCCTGCCTTGGTGCCGCTGCCGCCCGCAGCCAGCAGTCCGCCGGCGTTTCCGCTCGACGTCGCGTCTGCCGAAAGATAGGACGCGGACACCACCGTGAGGTCGTTGCCCGCCGCGAGCTGCGCCGGGTCGCCGACGTCGGCGAGCACGCTGATCGCTGCGTCCACGTCCGCCTCCGAGCCCAGGACGATTCCTGCCAGCAAGGAGCCCGACGAGCCGCTCGCCGCGGAATGCAGTGCGCCGTCGACGCCGAGCCCGGCATCGTCGACGTTGAACACCGCCTCGATGTTCAGGTCGCGTCCTGCCTCGAGCAGCGCG
>JBLMXQ010000023.1:0-11340 GCA_050257855.1 Betaproteobacteria bacterium
GCGAGGAACAGCAGCCGCAGCGTGGGACGCACGTTGCCGACCAGATCGTCGTGAAGGGCGGTCACCCTCACGCCGGTGGTCGCGTCGGAGTCCTGATACTCGCGGGCGAGACCGGCGGCGACCGCCGACATATCTGCCTGCGCGTGCCCGCGGGCGGTGCCAGGCTCCATGCGGCCCAGTGCGAAGAGATAGTTGTGATGGCGCTCGCCGCTCGGGTCCTCGCCGAGATGCCGCGGATCGTCCGGCACGCGCCAGTGTCCCGTGACCCAGACCTGCGCCGCATCGGGGTAATCGATCCCATGCGGCAGGACGCCGACGACCGTGTAGAGCTCGCCGTCGAGACGCAGCGTCCGCCCGATGGCGTCTCGCCGTCCGCCGAATTGCTCCCGCCAGAGGCCGGCGCCGATGATCGCGACGCGCGCGGCGCCAGTGCCTTCATCGTCGGCGTGGAACGGCCGTCCGAGCGCCGGCCGGGCGCCCAGCACCTCGAAGAAGTTGGCGTTGACCATCGCTCCCCGTACGCGCTCGGGATGATCGCCAAGCGTCGTCGTGAAGAACTGCTCCCGGAACGCCGCGAGCCCGGTGAAGCTGCGGCTGCGCGCGCGCCAGTCCAGGAAGTTCGCCGGCGATACGTCGTTGTATCCGCGCCCGGTCTCCACGTTGTATTCCCCGACGAGGACGAGCGCCTCGGGGCGCTCGAAGGGGAGCGGCCGCAGCAGCACGGCGTCGACCACGCTGAACACCGCGGTCGCGGCGCCCACGCCGACGGCAATCGTCGCGATCGCCACGAGCGAGAAGCCGGGCGCGCGCCGGAACGTGCGGGCCGCAAATCGAAGATCCTGAAGGACGGCCTCGATCACCGGCATCTCAATGCCTCCGTCGGCTGGATGTGCGACGTCGCGCCGGGAGACAGCAGGCCGAGCCGGTCCATCATCCGCGGCGGAGCGCCTCGACGGGCGCAATGCGGGCGGCGCGCGACGCCGGAACGTAGCAGGCGAGGATTGCGACGGCCGCAAGCAGGAGCACGACAGTGACGAACGTCGCCGGATCGGCGCGCCCCGTCTCGAACAGGAGCGACGTGAGCGCGCGGGTGAGCATCAGGGCGAGGGTGACGCCCATCGCGAGCCCGGCTCCCGCCAGTACCAGGCCGTTGCGGACGACGAGCGCCAGGATCGAGCGCCGACTGGCGCCGAGCGCCAGACGGATGCCGATCTCGGACGTCCGCTGGCTGACCGCGTACGACATCACGCCGTAGATCCCGACCGCGGCCAGGAGCAGGGCCAGGGCGGCGAAGACCGACAGCAGGAGCGAGCTGAATCGCGTCTGCGCGAGCGACCGGCCGACCCACTGTTCCATCGACCGGACGTCCGCCACCGGCTGATCCTTGTCGAGCGTATGGACCTCGCGCTCGACGAGCAGCGCGAGCGACAGCGGATCGGACGCCGTGCGCACGGTCAGCGTCATCGCGCCGTATGCGAGCTGAGGGTGCGGCCAGTACACGAGGGGACGCGGCTCGCTCGTCAGGTCGTTCAGCTGCGCGTCGCCCACGACGCCGACGACCTCGGTCGGGACGATCGGACTCGTCATGTCGACCAGCAGGCGCTGCCCGAGCGGGTCCTGGCCGGGGAAATACCGTTCTGCCATCGCGTGATTGATCACCACGACGTTCGACCGCTCGCGCATCTCGCGGCTCGTGAAGAGCCTGCCGCGCACGAGCGGCAGCCGCAGCGTCCTGAAGAAGCCGTTGTCGCAGACGCGCACGTCGGCGACGAAGTCCTGACCCGGCGGCGGCGCCGGACGGCCCTGGATCGTGAAGTCGGTGGCCGCGCCGAGGCCGGCGAACGGCAGGAAGCTGATGGCGCCGGCATCGGTCACGCCAGGCAGCGCCCGGACCCGATCGACGACCTCGCGGAAGAAGCGCGTGCGCTGGTCGTCGTTCTTGTATTTCGCGGGCGGCAGCGAGACACGCATCGTGAGAACGCCGTGCGGATCGAACCCCGGATTGACGCCGCGGAGGTTGGCGAACGTGCGCAGCATCAGCCCGGCGCCGACCAGCAGGACGACGGCGAGCGCGACCTCCGCGATCACGAAGCCGTGCCGGATCCGGCGGTGGCGCACGCTGGTGCCACCCTGGCGGCCGCCTTCCTTGAGCGCCTCCTGCATGTCGGTGCGCGACGTTTCGATCGCCGGCGCGAGGCCGCTGAGGACGGCCATTGCGAGCGACACGAAACCCGTGAAGGCGAGTACCGGGTAGCTCAGGTGAGCCGTGTCGGAGGCGATCAGACCCGCGGGGGTGAGCGCCAGCATCAGCGCAACGCCCCATTGGGCGACGAGCAGGCCTGCCGCGCCACCGAGCGCGGCCAGCACGAGGCTTTCCGTCAGCAGCTGCCGGACCATGCGCCCGCGCCCGGCGCCCAGCGCAACGCGGATGGCCAGCTCGCGGTGACGGGCAGCTCCACGGGCCAGCAGCAGGTTCGCGACGTTCGCGCACGCGATGAGGAGCACGAACGCGACCGCGCCCGCCAGCACCAGCAGTGCCGGACGCACGTCGCCGGAGAGCTCGTCACGGATGGTCCGCACCTCGGTCGTCCATCCTTCGTCGAACTGCGGCAGCTCGGCGCGAAGACCGGCGGCAATCGTCTCCATCTGGGTTCGCGCCTGCTCGACTGACACGCCTGGCCTCAGGCGCGCGATGACGCTCAGGTAGCGCCCGCGCGGCTGACGCGCTTCGGGCGGCAGCACGTACGGTTCCCAGAGGTCCGACGGCTTGCCGACCAGCGATCCGCTCTTCAGCAACAGGCCCACGTCGCGCGGCATCACGCCGACGACGACCTGCGGCCTGCCACCGAGATCGATGGTGCGGCCGATGATGCCCGGATCGCCGCCGAAGCGTCGCTGCCAGAGCGCGTAGCCGAGGACCGTGACGGTCGCGCCGGGATCCGACAGCTCGTTCGCGTTGAAGGTCCGGCCGATCAGCGGCTCCACTCCCAGCACGTCGAAGAACCCCTGCGTCACGTACTGAACGACGAGCTCTTCCGGCGCTCCGGTGCCCGTCAGGTTGACGCGCGAGTCGGCGAGGGCCGCCATGGTCTCGAAGGCGGTCGCGCGCTCCTTCCAGCGGAGGAAGTTCGCCGGCGCGACGACGTTCGGATGTCCCGGGCGACGCGCCGTCTCCTCCCACAGGACCACGAGCCGGCTCGGATCCTTGTACGGCAGCCGCTCGAGCAGCACCGCATCGACAACGGTGAAGATGGCCGTGTTTGCGCCGATGCCGAGCGCGAGCGCGAGAACGGCCACGATGGTGAATCCCGGTTCGCGCACGGAGAGGCGCAGCGCGTAGCGGATGTCGTCAAGAAATGAGCCCATCGTCTCAGTGCGGGCCGCCGGACGCCGGTGCCGGCAGAGGGATCGAGATGCCCGGCCACCCGACGTGTGCGTGCACGCTGAGCAGCCGGAGGTCCAGGTCGACGCCGAACGCGCGCGCACGCTGATGATGGGGGTCGCTGGTGTCCACGCGCAGCAGGTACGGCCGGACGTCAATCGACCAGGGCGCGCCGGCAGGCGCGGCCAGACCGGCGGAGGCAACAGCCGCGGCCACCGCGGCACCCATCCAGACCGCTCGCGTCCGTCGTCCAAGCCGGAAGGGCCGAGAAGACATCGACGCGGGACAGGCCAATGTCATGCCAGGGGCCGCGACCGGCACAGGCCGTGTTCGGGCCTAAATCCCGCACCATCCGAAGCGCAGTCCGGTCTGTCCGTTCGCTTGTGGGACGAGGCTGTTCGGAGGAGAACAGCCTCGTCGAAGGAGAAAGGATCCTAGCGTCCGCCGATATCCCCGAGTCCCGGACGCACCTGGATGCCGGTGTTGGCCGCGGCCAGCGTCTTCTCCTTGCGCTTCAGACGGAACAGCACGCGCCAGCTCCCGGCGCGAAACACGTGCTCGACCGTGAATCGTCGTTTGATCGTGCTCTTGCCGGCCTGGTAAGGCTCGCAGTCGGAGCTGGACTCGGAGACCGTGCCGTCGCCCCAGTCCCACTCGACCGTCGGACAGTAGAACTCTTCGTAGTCGTTGGCACCGCCCACGAGCTCGGCGGTGAGGACGACGTGCGCAGGTGCCACGCTGATGACCGGCGATGCTTTCAGCTGAACCTTCGGCCGGCCCTCCTGGTCGTCCTTGGAGTCCTTGCCGCGCTTCGCCGATCGTGCCGCCGTCGTGGTCGCCGCCGTGGCAAGCGCGAGACACGTCGCGCCTGCCCACGCGAAACGCCGCAGGTTGGCCATCATCCCCCTCCGCTGACAGGCTGCCTTCACGCATTGTAGCGGCCGTGTCTGGGCGCGGCAAGGGCGCTTCAGCGATAATATCCGGATGGCTCCCGAGACCATGACCACGCCGGTGACCTGCACCGGCGCGCCCCTGTCCGCCGTGGAATCCGACGTGCTCATCGTCCCCTGGTTCGAAGGTGAGCCTCCCGGCGCGGTGCCCGGGCTGGACGCGGCGAGCGGCGGCGAAGTCCGGCGCGCGCTCGAGTCAGGCGAGTTCCGGGGACGGACGTACGAGCTGTTCCTCGCGCCCGTCATCGATCGAAGCTGGCGGTCGCGGCGGATTGCACTGATTGGCAGCGGTCCTTCCGGTGATTTCACAGCCGAGCTGACGCGCCGGCTCGCTGCGGCGGCGGGCGTCGCGGTGCGCGAGCGGCACGTCGGACGAGCGGCATGGACCCTTCGGTCCGGAGGGCCGACGGCTCCCGCCGGCGGCGATATCCCGGCGCTCGCGCAGGCGGCCGCCGAAGGATTGACGCTCTCGGAGTTCAATGCCGGCACCTACAAGACCACGGACCCGGCGCCGGCGCCGGCGCCGCGCTGGCTCGTCGCCCTGCCAGCCGCCGACGGGGACCTGCTGGCGCGCGTCGGCCGCAGCGTCGACCGCGGGCGCCTCCTCGGCGAGTGCAGCAATCTGGCGCGCGAAATGGCGAACGAGCCGGGCAACACGCTCACGCCTCGCGAGTTCGCGCGGCGCGCCGGCGCGATCGCGAGCGAGGCGGGCGTGGCGGTCGACGTGCTCGATGAGTCGCAGATCGCCGATCTCGGCATGGGCCTGCTGCTCGGCGTCGCGCGTGGCAGCAGCGAGCCGCCACGCCTGATCGTGTTCCGCTACGAGCCGGCAGGGGCGCCCGACGCGCCGGTCCTGGGACTGGTCGGCAAGGGGATCACGTTCGACACGGGCGGCATCTCGATCAAGCCGGCCGACGGGATGGAGCGGATGAAGGACGACATGACCGGCGGCGCGGCGGTGGCCTGCGCGATGCGGGCGATCGCGCTCCTGCGTGCGCCGATCCGTGTGATCGGCGTCGTGCCGGCCACCGAGAACATGCCCGGAGGGCGCGCGATCAAGCCGGGCGACGTCCTGAAGAGCGCGAGCGGCAAGACGGTGGAAGTGGTCAACACCGATGCCGAAGGGCGCCTCATCCTCGGCGACGCGCTGTGGTACGCACAGCGGATCGGCGCAACCCATCTCGTCGACGTCGCCACGCTCACCGGCGGCTGCGTCGTCGCGCTCGGCAAGATCACGTCCGGCCTGTTCGGCACGCCCGACGCCTGGGTCGAGCAGGTGCGCCGCGTCGCGGAGCGCGCCGGCGACCGCGCGTGGCGCCTGCCGTTGTTCGAGGAGTACCGTGAGCAGTTGAAGAGCGAGATTGCCGACCTGATGAACACGGGCGGGCGCCCCGCGTCGGCGATCACGGCGGCGATGTTCCTCAAGGAATTCAGCGGCGGGCTGCCCTGGGCCCACCTCGATATCGCCGGCACCGCGTGGGCGGAAGAGGCGCGCCCCTACCTGCCGAAAGGTCCGAGCGGCGTCGCCGTGCGGACGCTCGCGGAGCTGGCATTTTCGTTCTGATGGTTCAACAGTCACCGATCATCGTCAAGATCGTCGAGTCGCCGCGCGACCCGACGGGCATCTCCGACGTCCTGATCCAGGCGCTCGGCTTCACCGGGTTCGTCGTCCTGGTCGCCGTGGTGCTCGGCCTCGCCATCGGCGCCGTCATGTTCTGGATCCGCTCCAGGCGGCCGCTGGAACACTGACAGGGTTCCGATAAGGATTCTGCAAGCGACCGGACCGTTCGTCCGATGCTACGATTGAGACGGCTCCCCGTTCCGATCGCCTGCCGCGGGAACGAACGGGAGCCTGCGGGGGTGTCACCGTGTTGGGCGATATCGGCTTGCCGGAACTGCTCGTCATCCTGGCCATCGTCGCTGTGATCTTTGGAGCGAATCGTCTGCCGGAGCTCGGCAAGAGCCTCGGCACCGCCATCAAGGGCTTCAAGCAGGGGATGAACGGCGAGGACTCGTAGTCCGGCCATCGTCCGCGCTGTCGGCGGCCGCGCGATCGAACTCGAAGGAGTTCTTCATGAGGACGACCGTCGTGATGACCGTCGCGATCGCCGTGCTGAGCGGTTCGCTGCTCGCACAGGAAAACAAGCCCGTGCCGAAGAATTCGGTGCGCGTGTCGGTCCCCGGATGTACCAGGGGCTACATCTTCACCGTCGGCTCACGTTCGGCCAATGAAGCTGGAAGCAACTTCGAGATTCCCAAAGGCATGCATCTGCGCATGAACGGGCCGAGGAAGATGATGGCGGAGATCAAGGCCCATGAAGGTTCGATGATCCAGATCACGGGACTCATGAAGAAAGGGCAGTTCAGAACGGATGGTGTCGGCATCGGTGGCGGCGTGCGGATCGGAGCCGGACCCGCCGACGGCCGCCTCGGTATGGGTGGCGGGCAGACCTACATCGACGTCGAGGGCTGGCATCCGATCGACGGCAGTTGCCCGTCGCGATAGCCGCCCGGGTCAGGACCCTACCGGCGGTACTGCTCGGCCGTCGTGATGGTCTTGAGCGACGTCTGATACTTGCGGACGGCGGTGAAGAGCGCCTCGGCAATCCGCTGGCGGTAGGCGCCGCGGCGGAGGAGGGAAGCGTCCTGCGGGTTCGTGATGAAGGAAATCTCGGCGAGCACGCTCGGCATGGCGGCGCCGATCAGCACGACGAACGGCGCCTGCCTGACGCCAAGGTCGCGGACCGATCGGTTCATGCCCTGCAGGCGGGCGATCATCGCGTTCTGGACCATCGTCGCGAAGTCGCGCGACTCGTCGAGCTTGTTGTTCAGCGCGATTGCCTTCACGTAGTCCGGCAGCGCGCCCATCGTCTGGCCTGACGCGGCGTTCTCGCGAGCCGCCACGGCCGCCGCGCTCAGGTTGTCCGCGAAGTTCAGGAAGAACGTCTCCACGCCGCGCGCCGACTGCGCCCTGCTCGCGTTCGCGTGAATGGACAGGAAGAGATCGGCGCCCTCGCGATTGGCGATGGCCGTGCGCTCCTGCAGCGGCACGAACTCGTCGCTGCGTCGCGTGAGGATCACTTCCATGCCAGGCACCTGGTTCAGGAGCTTTTCGAGCCGCAGCGCGACGTCGAGCACGAGATCGGCTTCCGTAATCCCCTTGCCCTGGGCGCCCGGGTCGTGTCCACCGTGACCCGGATCGATGACGATGCGCGAGACGCCGAGACCGAGCTGACGCGCGATGGAGAAGCCGCCGGCCAGGTTTCTCGCCGGCGCCGCCGCGAGCGGCGCGGCCGTTGCCGGCGCCTCGGCCGACGTGTCGGTCGCGAGCACGGGACGATCGGCGAGGGGCGGCGCGGCGAGCGCCAGATACGCGTCGGCGAGCGCCCGGGCGCCGGGAGGCGAGACGTCGGGTACTGCCGGGGCCCAGCCGCCGACGAGCGCTCGCGTCGCGAGCGGCGCCGGCGTCTTTCGACGCCCGAACGATCGCGGCGTGGTCGGCCGCGGCAGGTCGGCGGCCGACGCGCGCCCGCAGTCGATCACCAGGCGATTCGGGGCGTAGAGCGCGTACACGCTGTAGGTCGACACGTTCGCCGCGTCGATGACGATGCGCGTCGTGTGGTTCTCGTGCCGTCCGATGCGCACCTGCCGGACCACGTCGTTGTCGGACTGGTAGCGGATCGTGCGATCGGCGAGGCCGGGCGCGACGCGCGTCAGCGGCAGGTCGACGAAGACCCGATCCGGATTGTCGATCCGCGCGTCGTGGAACGCCACCTCGCCGTCCATCTCGACGATCACCCGAACCGATTCGGGGAGCACGACGCGCCGGACGCGCTTCACGGTGACGAGGGTCGGCTGGCTGACGGGGGCATCCCTCGGCGGCGATGGTGCCGGGCCGCCGGTGCCGGCTGCGGCCGGCGCCGCTCGGACCGGCGAGGGGGCCGCGCGCGCTTCGACGCGCGCCAGTTGCTGCGGGACCTGCTTCGCCAGCCGGCTTGCCGGGTACTCCTTCTGCAGCCACGCGAGAAGGCGCTCGCCGGTCTGCCGGTCGTCTGATCGGCCGAACTGCACGAACGCGTCGAGCGAAAGGCACCCGGCCTGCCACAGGGCGTTGTCGCTGTACCCGCTGTTGGGGAAGCGGAGCACGATCGCGCGGTACGCCGACACGGCCGCGTGGATCTTCGCCTCCGCGTCGGCATGGGCGGGCGACGTCATTGCGGAGCGCGCGGCCTGCTCCCGCTGCTGCGCCAGGGCGTACAGATCGCGTGCGGCCGCGGCCGCGGCCGTCTGCGGGAGCGCGGCCAGCGCGGCCGCCAGAGCGAGGAGCCGTATCCGCATGGCCATGTCCGTCTTCATCGAAGCTGCGCGTCCACCTCGTCGAAATAGCCCTTGTCGACCAGCACCTCGCGCGGCTTGCCGCCGGCGGCGGGGGAGACGAGCCCCTCCACCTCCATCATGTCGACGAGCCGCGCGGCGCGGCTGAAGCCGATCCGGAGCCGCCGCTGCAGGTACGAGATCGACGCCTGCCCGCTCTGGACGACGATCCGCGCGGCTTCGTCGTAGAGGTCGTCCTTCTCCATCTCGATGGCGTCGGCCGCGGTCTTCTCTTCGGCGGTAATCGTCTCGTCGTAGGTCGGCCTGCCCTGCTTGCGGAGGAAGCTCGCCAGGCGCGCCGTTTCCTGTTCCGAGATGTAGGGTCCGTGGAGGCGGATGAAGCGCGACGAGGCGGGCGGCAGGAACAGCATGTCGCCCTTGCCCAGGAGCTGCTCGGCGCCGTTGCCGTCGAGAATCGTCCGCGAATCGACCTTGGACGAGACGCGGAACGAGATGCGCGAGGGCATGTTCGCCTTGATGAGGCCGGTGATGACGTCCACCGACGGGCGCTGCGTCGCGAGGATCAGATGGATGCCGACCGCCCGCGCCATCTGCGCGAGGCGGCAGATCGACTGCTCGACCTCGTTGCTGGCGACCATCATCAGGTCCGCCAGCTCGTCGATCAGCACGATGATGAACGGCAGCGGCTTCGGATATTCGCCGTTCTTCGGCGTGCGATTCTCGGCGGCCGCCTGCGTGACGTTGCGGTTGTACTGCTCGATGTTCCGCACGCCTTCGGCGGCGAGCGTCTTGTAGCGCTCCTCCATCTCGCGCACCGCCCAGCGCAGGGCGTTGGCGGCCTGCTTCGGATCGACGACCACCGGCGTGAGCAGGTGCGGGATGTCCTCGTACATGCCGAGCTCGAGGCGCTTGGGGTCGATCATGATGAGCCGCAGATCGTCCGGCGTCGCGCGATAGAGGACGCTCGTGAGCATCGAGTTGATGCCGACCGACTTGCCCGTGCCGGTGGATCCGGCGATGAGCAGATGCGGCATCATCGCCAGATCGGCGACGTACGGCTCGCCGTGAATCGTCTTGCCGAGCGTCATCGTCAGCTTCGAGGTGGAGCGGCGGTACAGCTCGGACTCGAGCATCTCCCGCAGCGAGATCTGCTCGCGGGTGTGGTTCGGGATCTGAATGCCCACGGTCGACTTCCCGGGAATCCGGTCGATGAGAATCGACTCGGCCTGCATCGCGAGGCACAGGTCATCGGCGAGGCCGGTGATCTTCGAGTACTTCACGCCGGCGTCCGGCTTGAACTCGAAGGTCGTCACGACCGGGCCCGGATGGATCTGGACGACGGAGCCTTCGACCGCGAACTCGCGGCATTTCTCCTCCAGCAGGCGCGCGCTCTCCATCAGCTCGCGCTCGTCGATCTTCCGCTCGGTCTTGGGCGCGTCGAGCAGGGCGAGCGGCGGCAGCGTGTAGTCGCCCTTGCGGCGCTCCGCCGGCGCTCTCGTCATCGGCTCAGGATCGGAGAGCGGCAGCGGCGGACTGGGGAGGCTGACCCTGGGCGGCCGCGGCGGCGGACCGATCTGGCGGACGCCGCCCTCCTCCGGCGCGACACGGCCCGCGCGCGGCGCGTCGGCCTCGCGCGCCGGTTCGGGCTCCGGCCGTCCTTCCGCCCGGGCGCGGGCGGCTTTCGCCGGGCGCTCCTCGGCCAGCCTCTTGATCTCGGCCGGCGCCGCGCCCTTCTTCGTGTGCTTCGCGATCACCTCGCGCCGCTGCTGCTCGCGCCGGCGCTCCTCGCGCCACTCCCGCACGGCCCCGGTGAGCCGCGCCGAGGTGTCGCGCGAGACGGCGACGATCGCAGCGAAGAAGCGTCCGAACGAGAACTGCGTCGACATGATGATCGCCAGGAAGATCAGCGTCAGGATGACGATCGCCGAGCCCGTGCGATTGAGGTACTCGGCCAGGCCGCCGGCAATGAGCTCGCCCGCGTAGCCGCCGGCGCGGAACGGCCTGCCGGAGACCTGCAGCGTGCCGAACACGAGGCCGAGGAACGCGCTCATGCAGGTGAGGAGGAGCGCCCCGCCGATCGCCTTCGTCCCGGCGGCATCGACCTCGCGGCACCAGAAGTAATGCCAGCCGACGATCACGAGGACCGCGGGAATGAGGTACGAGCCGTACCCGAAGAGCTGGAACGACAGCTCGGCGAGGAACGCGCCCACGCGGCCCGCGAAGTTGGCCGGGGCGGCGTGCAGGCCGGTGCTGAAGAACCAGGCCGGGTCGCTCGGCTCGTAGCTCCCGAGCGAGATGATCCAGATCAGCGCCGCCGCGAACAGCGCCACCCCGACGAATTCGCTCACGCGGCGCGAGACCGTCCCTCGACTCACGTGTCAGATCTCCATGATGACGGGCAGCACGAACGGCCGCCGTCCCGAACGCTTGCGGAGGAACCGCCGCAGCTCGGTCCGCAGCTTCTCCTTGATGAGCCCGGGGTCCGTCCGCTCCTCGACGCTGGCCTGCCCGATCACGTCGCCGAGCACGCGCACGCCGTCGGCGAGCAGCGCCTGTCCGTCCTCCATGACGAAGCCGCGCGTGATGATCTCGGGGACGCCCTCGACGAGGCCGGTCTGCTTGTTGATGGCCACGACCGGCACGACGAGGCCGTCTTCGGCGAGATGGCGCCGG
>JBLMXQ010000024.1:0-41445 GCA_050257855.1 Betaproteobacteria bacterium
GATCGACCCGTTCTCGACGACCAACCTGTTCGTGAACTACACGCTCCGCAACGCCTCGCGGCTGTCGCAGAGCCGGATCCGGCTGAGCGTCACCAACCTCTTCGACGATCACAGCATCGTCTTCGTGAAGCCGGCGTCGAAGAGCTCGTCGGCGCCCGCGCCCGGCGACCTGCTGACGCTTGTCGCAGGGAGGAGCATCTCGCTGACCTTCACCGTCGGCTTCTCGCCGCGGGCGACGCCGTGACGGCGCGCGTCGGAGGACGGCGTACGAAAGCCAGTGAGGTCAGGCGACGCGCTTGAGGACGAGCAGCGACAGGTCGTCGAACGCGTGGGCGTCGCCGATGAACGCGTCGGCGGCCGCGAGCACGCTCCGGCCGGCCTGCTCCGCCGTCCCGCCGCCGGCCGCCTTCAGCGCCGCGCGCAGCCGCTCGTCGCCGAAGAAGTCGCCGGCGGCGTTCATCGCCTCGGTCACGCCGTCGGAGTACACGACCAGCACCTCGCCCGGCTGGAGCTCCACTCGCTGCTCGAGGAAGTCAGCGTCGGGGACGATTCCCAGCGCGATCGACCCGCGCGGCAGCTCCGCGATGTCCCCCGGCTTCACGAGCAGCGGCGGCATGTGCCCGGCGTTGACCAGCCGAACCACGCCCGAACCGGGCGCGAGCTCGAGGTAGACCAGCGTGGCAAACCGGTTCGAGAGGCCGTCGCGATTGAGGATGCGGTTGACGGTCGCGGCGAGCTCCCCGAGCGACCCGCACTGCGCGGCCAGCGCGCGGAGCGTCGCCTGCAGCTTCGCCATGAGCAGCGCCGCCGGCAGCCCCTTGCCGGCGACGTCCCCAAGCGCGAGGGCGACGCGGCGCGGATCGATCTGCAGGTAATCCACGAGATCGCCGCCGACGTCGTTCGCGGATCTCGTGAAGAGCCAGATGTCCCACCCCGCGACCGCGGGTGCCCGATCGGGCATGAGCGCGAGCTGCACGGCGCGCCCGGCTTCGAGCTCGGTCCGCGCGAGCACCTTGTCCTTCAGCTCGAGCATCAGGATCAGGAGCAGCACGGCAATCGCGAGAAACGGAAACTGGACGTCGACGCGCGTCCCGGAGGTGTTGATCTGAAAGCCCCCCTGCCACATCAGCCAGAAGCTGAGGACGAGCAGGAGGCGCCGCGGCGGGGTCAGCTTCAGGAACAGCGCCTTCAGCAGCCAGGCCGCGAGGTAGAGCGTGCGCCTGACGCGACCCATTCCCGCCAGGCGGTCGCGCCGGTGCGTCGTGAGGTAGAACTCCTGCAGATCGGCGTTCAGGCGTCCGAACGTCTGCCTGACGCCGGCCCGACCCATCTCCTTCCAGACGAGGCCGACATCTTTCCTGAGCGTGGGGAGGAGTCGCGGCTCCTGCGGCGGCGAACCCGTGGTGGTCATCCGTTCCGATCGTATCCCGGGTTGTACGAGGTCGTTCACGAAGGTGGAGCGGAAACGGCGCCGGTCGCGCAATAGCGTGCGGCGTCCGCCGTCCCGGCAGGGGGCTGGACGGGTCGGCCGCCCGGGCGTCCCGGGTCAGGCAACTATCGACGCCGCAAGCGACGACAGCTCTTGATGTTCGACTTCCGCATGCCCGCTCCGGGCCGGGAGCGCTCGATGCTCGAGCGGAACGCACGCGTCCGCCGGGTTGTCGAATCGAAACGCGACCTCGTAGAGACCGGTCGCGTTTTCGCGCGATGCGACGCAGCACCTGATCACCTGCCCGGCGATGTGCACCTCCTCGCCGGATGCCAGACGAAAGGTCAGGCTTCGCCGGTCTGTAATCTGTGGAACGCTCCTCCCGAACAATGCCGGGCCGGGCCGATGGCCGGTGCGGACGAGGACGCCGCCCGACGAGAGATCGAGCAGGACCGCCGGCTCGCCTCCGGGCATCTGCACCGAGGCGACCCAGGGCAGCTCGTCCTGAGACCAGCGATACGCGCGGCGACGGTCCTGCGGTGGCGGCTCCCAGACCCTCCGGTCGTTCATGTGCTTGAGCGCGCGGGCCCACGACACGTACTCGACGACGTCCGACGCGAAGAGCCGGGGATCGCACTCGGCCCGCGGTATCCGCGCGGTCTTGCCTCTCAATCGTTCAAACAGGCCAGGCGCCGCCGCGACGTCGCGAGGCGCCGCAAGCGTTGGGATGGTGAGCACCTGAACGTGAGCGGCAGGAGGGTACGCACGCAAATATGCGGCGAGATGCTCGTCATCGCCCGGGTCGATGAGCGGGTGGACCAGGACGGCATCGGGGACCCGCTGGTCCACCAATCCAAGCGCCGCGTCCTTCGACTCGACGACGACCACGTCGAGGTCCGGAAGGTTGTTCAGGGCACGGAGGAGTACCATTGCCTGCTGTGAGTCGGGTTGAATCGCGATGATGAATGCCATGGATCGACACCCCGACCTCACCGGGAAACGGAAAGAGACCTCGAGCTGTGACCTGCGGACTATCACACAGCGTGCCGTCGGCGCCCTTGCCGTTCAGCGCGCTCGACAAGCTGCGCTTGCTCAAACAGTTCAGGGCAAGGCGAGACATCAGAAGCTGGCGGACCGAAGCCTCCGCGAGGCCTCGCGTGCTCCAGAATCGGACCAATCCGTGTCCAAAGGTGAGACGTCGCGCTCGCGCACGCGGCCGTCCGGGGCGTTCGGGAAAGAATCCTGCTACGCTTCGCAGACCAGTAGCGAGTGGCGCTGCGGCGGGCCATTCCTTCCGCTAATACCGATGTGAGCAGTTGGTGATGAATCCAACTCGTTTGGAGTGTGCTGTTGCGGACACCGAGCGGGCCGTGAAGTGCAAGTCCGCGCGGATTCACGCCGTGGCTGCGAGCAGCTTGCCGTCGAGGTTCGCCGGCACGCGCGCCCGGCTCGATTTGACTGACGGCCCTCGGCCGGTTTCCGGGTTAAGATCGAAGCCCCGAGACCGCGTGGCAAGGGGCTCCGCCATGAGATCGAAACCGAAGGTCGCGTTCGACGCCCAGGCCTTTCTCGACTCCGCCGGGGTCGAGCGACGGATCGT
Source organism: Betaproteobacteria bacterium (assembly GCA_050257855.1). Classification (GTDB taxonomy): domain Bacteria; phylum Acidobacteriota; class Vicinamibacteria; order Vicinamibacterales; family CAVVIG01; genus JBLMXQ01. Next base: position 3,030 of record JBLMXQ010000024.1, read on the forward strand.
GGACTATCGCCGGGGCGAGGTGGTCTTCACGCAGGGCGACCCGTGCGAACACGTCATGTACATCCGGAAGGGCGGCGTCAAGCTCTCGGTGATCTCGAAGTCGGGCCGGGAAGCCGTCGTGGCGATGCTCGGTGCGGGCGAGTTCTTCGGTGAAGGGTGCCTGGCGGGTCAGCCCGTCCGCATGGGGAGCGCGACCGCGACGGCCGACAGCACCATCCTCCTCGTCGACAAGAACCAGATGGTGCGCCTGCTGCACGAGCAGCACGCGCTGTCGGATCGGTTCATCGCGCACATGCTGGCGCGCAACATCCGGATCGAGGAGGACCTCGTCGACCAGTTGTTCAACTCCAGCGAGAAGCGCCTGGCCCGGACGCTCCTGCTGCTGGCGCGGTACGGCAAGCACGACAAGCCGGTCCGGGCCATCCCGCCGATCTCCCAGGAGACGCTGGCCGAAATGGTCGGCACCACCCGGTCGCGCGTGAATTTCTTCATGAGAAAATTCCAGCGGCTCGGGTTCATCGACTACAAAGACGGGCTCAAGGTCAACAACTCGCTGCTCAGCGTCGTCCTGCACGACTAGGACACATCCTCAATCCCCGGCGCGAGGAGCGCCCCCGGCTGCTCGATGGCGGCGTTCAGTTCGGCGCCGACGAGAATCGCGAGGCCAGAGCCGTACAGCCAGACGAGGGCCACGATGACGCCCCCGATGGCGCCGTACGTTTTCTGGTACTCGCCGATGTGGGATGCGTACCACTTGAAACCGAGCGAGAGCAGCAGTCCGAGCGTGGCCGCCGTGAGCGAGCCGGGCGTTGCCCAGGCCCAGCGGTGGGGAACGTCGGGCGCGAAGTGGTAGATCCACTCGATGGCCGTCACGATGAGCGCGAAGACGAGCGGCCACTGCGCGAGCCGCCACGTCAAGGCGAACGCCGGTCGGAGGTGGAGGCTCGCAGCCGCCTGCTGCGCCAGGCGCGGCCCCGCCAGCGCCAGCGTCATCGAGAGGAAACCCAGGGCCGCCAGCGCGAGGGTGAGCGTGATCGCCCGCACCCGGACCCGCCACCAGGGGCGCGTGTCCGTCACGTGATACGCCTGATTGAGCGTGCTGATGATCGTCGTCATGGCAGACGAACTCGTCCACAGCGCCGCTGACACGCTGAACGTGAGGACGCCGGCGTGCTCGCCGCGAGCGATCTCCACGAGCTGTTGCCGCACGATCGTCATCACCGCGTGGGGCGCCACGTGCGCGAGCGTGCGCTCGGTGACTTCGATCAGGTTCCGTTCCGGGAACAGGCTCGCGAGCGCCACGGCGCACAGCATCGCGGGGAACAGGGCCAGAAACCAGAAGTAGGCCAGTTCGGCCGCCAAGCCGAGGCAGTCATCCGCGTAGATGGCGCGAGCCGTCCGCTTCAGGACGTCGCCCCACCTGGCCGCCGCCGTGAGCCCTCGCGGCCTCGGCATCGAGCGATTCTGCTCCATCCCGCACCGCCACCGCTGTGCGATCGAACACTCCCGACTGTTCGCTTCTGTACACCCGCGCCGGGCGCCCAGATGCCAGGCTGGCTCTCGGCCTGGAGATTCGATTCACCCGACTGCGTGTGGAGACCTCAAATGTGGAACAAGACCGAGCGTGAGGGGACAGCCGATCAGGCGAAGGGGAAGATCAAGCAGGCGGTCGCCGCGGTGACCGACGACAAGGACCTGAAGGCCGAGGGAGAGACCGACGAGGCCGTGGGGAAGGTCAAGTCCGCCGTCGGTGAGATCAGCCGCAAGGCGGGCGACGCGATTTCGAAGGTCGGCAACGCCGTCAAGCGATGAGGACGATAGCGCCGCCCGGACAGGGCGTCGCCGTGCGCGGACCCGCGGCTTAGTTGGAATCGAGCTTGCTGACGTCCTTGATGGCGCGGAGGGTCCGCCGCATCTCCTCGACAGCCTTCATCTGTTCGAGCGTCGCCTGCAGCGCATCGGCGGTGGCATGCACGGCGCCCATCGCGGCTTGACGGGCAGCCTCGGCTGCCAATCGGGCATCCTCGCCGGCCGCCCGTGCGGCCTCCGCTGCTCCGCGCAGGCGCTCCTGCTCCTGCCTGACTTTCTCGAGCGCCTCCCGATGCTGGTCGCGCACTTCGCGGGCTTCCTCGGCTAACCGTCTGAACTCCTCCGCCTCTTTCCTGGCAGATTCGGCTGAGTCACGGTGTGCTTCGCTGCCCCCGTGGTCGTGCGCGGCCGGATTCGGTTCGTTTGCCATGTTGCGCCCCTTCACTGTTCAGAGTACTCGACCAGGCCGCAGGGACGTGTTCCTGAAGCGACATCGTGTTCGCGCGCGCCATCGGCGAAGAAGTCGCGGGCCGACGGGAAACCGGGTAGCGGGCGCGCCGTCTAGGGCAGGATCCGATCGGATCTACGCCGCTGACCGGTATGTTCGCGCCGGTACGGGATTTGGGTACGTTGCCGAGAACAGCGGATTTTCGGAAGGTTTCCGCCCATGCAGCCTCCGCAAGATCACCGGCCGTTCAAGCTGCGCCATCTGCTCGAATGCGCCCGCACTCCCTTCACCGCCGCCAGCTTCGGACCTCGGACGTCGATCTTCAGGCAGGGCGACGCGTGCGACAGCGTGATGTACATCGAGGCAGGCCTGGTCCGGCTGGCCGTGTCGGCGCCGAGCGGCAAGGAGGCGGTCTGCGGACTTTTCGGCGCGGGGGCATTCCTCGGTGAGGACGCGCTCGGCGGCCAGCCCTTCCGGCGCGAAACGGCGACCGCCATGGTTGCGACGGACGTGCTCGTCGTCGCCAGGGCAGCGATGTTTCGCCTGCTCCGCACGGAGCCTGCGATCGCGGATCGATTCCTCGTGCACGTACTGGAGCGCGAGGCCCGTCTCGAAGCGGATCTGGCGGATCAACTCCTTCATTCGAGCGAGCAGCGGCTGGCGCGCGCGCTGCTCGTGCTTGCCGCCTGCGGTGACCGACGAGGGCGCGGATGGGCACTGCCGGACGTCTCTCAGGAGTTCATCGCGGAAATGGTCGGCACCACGCGCTCGCGCGTCAACGTCTTCATGGCCAAGTTCAGGAAGCTCGGGTTTCTCGAAGAGGACGGCGACGCGCTCCGGATCACACCGTCTCTCCTGCGCGTCGTCGACGACGGCGTCGACCTGTCCAATACGGAACAGCCCCGGACACTCGTCGGACGTTAAGCTCTTCTCGCCAGGAGCACTCGTCCTGGACGGAACGTCATGAAGCTCATTCTTGGAATCGGTGTGGCGCTCCTGGCGGCGCTCGGCGCCGGATGGGTGTGGGGGGCGTCGGGCACGGCGGACCTCCATCGCTCGCTCCAGGTCGTCGAATTGCGTGACAGCCTGCTCGAAGGACGGGTCGCGGCGCTCGACGCGCGGCTCTCCATCTACAGCGTCAATTTCGGTGAGGCGAGCCGCCATTTCGAGGCGGCTCGGCGTGCGCTGCGCGACGCGGATGCGCGACTGATCGCCCTCGGCCGTCAGGAGGACGCCCGGCAACTGGAGACGGCTCTGACGAAGATCGACGAGGCACAGCGCAAGGCGGGCGACCTCAATCAGGACGCCAACGCCCTGGCCGCCGACGCGGCGAAGACGATCGAGGACGTGATCGCACGCGCCGCGAAGCGCTGACGCGGCCGGAGCGGGCACAGGCCGACAGACAGACTGACTGTTGAAGGAAGGTAGACGATGAGACTGATGATTGCGACAACCGTGATGGCGACGATGGCGCTGACGCCGCTGCTGGCAGCGGATCCGGAGCCGGCACAGCGGCTGGATGCGGCGGCGACGGTGTTCTCGGAGATCATGGCCACGCCGGACAAAGGCATTCCCCAGGAGCTCCTCGAGACCGCGCACTGCATCGTGATCGTCCCGGACCTCAAGTCCGCGGCCTTCGGCGTCGGCGGGAAGTACGGGAAAGGCTACCTCTCCTGCCGCAGCAAGACGAGAGCGGGCTGGTCTGCCCCCGCCACGGTCCGCATCGAGGGCGGCAGCGTGGGCTTCCAGATCGGCGCCTCGTCGACGGACCTGATCATGCTGGTCATGACCGAGCGGGGAGCCGACAAGCTGCTGGCGAGCAAGTTCACGCTGGGCGCGGAAGGCTCCGTGGCGGCGGGCCCCGTGGGACGCACGGCCACGGCTCAGACTGACATCCAGATCAGCGCGGACATCCTGTCGTGGTCGCGATCGCAGGGGTTGTTCGCGGGCGTCGCCCTCACAGGGGCCACGCTGCGCGAGGATCTCGACGACAACGCGACGCTGTATGGCAAGAAGATTGGAAACGCCGCGATCGTGAACACGGGCGTGCGCGCCCCGAAGGCGGCCGCCAGGCTGATGTCGCTGCTCAACCGGTACTCGGCCAAGGAACGCACGCAGTAGTCAGTGCGTTCGAGACCGGACGACCCGGGTCGTCAGGGCTGCCGTTGTCGCGGCGAGGGTCATGCGCGGATTGACCATCGCCGCTGCCGACGGCGCCTTCGTCGCCGAGGCGTTGAGTCTGGCCAGCTCGCTGACGAAGATCGGATTCTCTGGAAATTCCGCGACGAGCTCGGTGAGTTGCACGCGGGCGAGGGCGGTCTGCTTCTCGCGCAGGGCCGCCAGAGCCAGGATGATCTTCGCGAACGGCCGCAGATACCGACCGCGCGCCGCGGCGATTTCGAGCTGCCGGATCCCGCCGCGCCTGTCGCCGCTGATGCCCTTGAGACGAAGGAAGAATCGCTTGAGTGCCGGCAGGCTGCCGATGACGTAGTTCGCGGCGCCCAGCGTGAGATAGGCGTCGGCGGCGTCCGGGTTGACGGCCAGCAGTCTCTTCGCGTACTTGTCCGCCTCGCGGAGCATGCCGAGGCTTTCCAGCTGCTGCTTGTCGATCAGACTGGCATAGTCGGCTTGCATCCCCACGGCAAGGGTCATGGCGAACAGGGCGTTCGCATCCCCCGGGTCGATCTCCAGGCGACGTCGCGAGAGGTCCTGGGCGCGCCGCTCCGCCGCGAAGAAGGCGTCGCGCAACTCCCGGTCCGGCGCGATCGCGACCTCGCCCAGAAAGCGCTTGTTGTCGAGAAAGAACTCGGAGGTCAGGATACCCTGCCTGGAGCACTCCTCGAACAAGTAGCTTGCCGCCTCCGCGGCGCTCCCGAGAGGGTCGCCGGGATGAGACGCCTGCCGGGCGGCAAACTGCGTGCGGGCGTCTCCGGGCTTCAGCTCGTAGAGCAAATGAAAGCCGGCGTCCAGTTCCGGGACGTCCGGCTCGGAGGACTGGGGCGATCCCGCCGGACCTGCCTGTAGCGCCAGCGCCACCACGGCGACCCCGAACCCATACCAGCGCGACGTTCCATCCCGCACGGCAAGACGCACGCCTGACCCCTCGCGGACGAGATGCAATGTCCGATCCGCGGCCCCGGCGGGCCGCGGGCCGGTGTGCTCGTGCGGGACGGCCGCCATGAGGGCGCCGATGCCCAGCCATGTTCCGTTCTGCACACGTGCGCGGCCGTGCGGCGTGTCAACCTTGGCGCATGAGTTCCATGAAACCTGCTGCCATTCTCGGCGTTGTCCTGATCCTCCTCGGAATCGCCGCGCTCGCGTATCAGGGCTTCACCTACACGAGTCGCGAGACGGTGCTGGACATCGGTCCCTTGCACGCGACGGCCGAGCGTCAGAGGACCGTGCCGCTTCCGCCGATTCTCGGAGGATCGGCCGTGGTCGCCGGCGTCGTGCTGCTCGTCATCGGCAGGCGCTCTCGCGCGTAGCGTCGAGGTGACGCGGTTCGACCGGAATACCCATTTCCCGTCGCGCCGCCGCCCTCACGCCCTGACGTCGCTTCTCGTCGCTCTTCGCACGCCTGGCATCGCACCGCGAAGGGCAGCGCCCGCAGCCGTCGTTCCGCGATCTCGCCGCCGCAGCCGGCGCAGGAGCCGTATTCGCCCGCATCGAGGCCAGACGAGCGCCTCTTCGACGCGAGCCAGCGTCTCGCGTTTCATTCGGATTGTCTGACGGGCACGTTGGAGCCGCCGCGACCGAGACTCGGCAATCGATCGCCGGCGCACGTGCGTCACGCGTTTGCGTTCACGCCGGCGGCGCGGTTACATTCGTTGCGGTGTCCAATTCTCGTGCGCCGGTACAGCCAGCGCTTATGCGGACTATCCTCTTCCATCTATCGGCCAGCTTGCTGCCATGCAGGTGGGTTCAACGCCAATTCGCGAAGTGACCTCATGAAGCGACCAACGAACAGCAGCGGCTCTCATTGACTAGTGACGAACAGTCGATTGCTGACAAATGGAGGTGCTTGCATGGAACGAATTCGGGAATCTGTTCGGCAGGGACTCGTCACGGCCGTGACTCTGTCGCTGCTGTGCGCGATGACTGGCTGCAATTCCGGCGAATCAAAGAAAGCCGAAGAGGCAGAAACGCCCGCCACAGCCACGAATCAGGCGCCGGTTGGAAACGCTGTCATCAGCGCTGACTATTGCCTGGCGACCTTCATGCAGAAGTCGCCAGGCTTCCCAGTGCATTTTGTCTACAAAGCAGTGAGTAGCGATGGCGAGACCAAGAGCTACGAAGGCGACATTACTGCCGAAGCCGCCGATTTCACCCTGTTCAGCAGCCAGCCTTCGACTCCAGACCTGGCCGAGAACCCTTCATACAAGATCCACGATGGCAAAGCCGATTTCACCAACACGTTCCATTACACCCACGCTGATGAACACGAATGGGCTACAGCGGCAACCATGCCGATTCAAGGAACCACGCCCTGGTCCGTCTTCGTTGACAAGCCTCCCATCGACCGCGTCGGACCTGACTCAGTCAACGGCTTCGAAACCATCAAGTACACAGTCGACAATTCGAAGCAAAGCCTGGCGGATCGGGTCGGGGTCACCGATGTGAAGGATCACCTCGTGAATGGAACCGTCTGGCTCACCAAGGACACGGGTTGCATTTTGCAGTGGACGATGGATGCATCCACCGAGCATAAGGACGGAACCATCAGCAGAGTCCACTATGAAGGAGTGATGAAGAAGAAATAGCTTCATCCCGGCCTGACACGCGAAAGGATTGCGATGGTGGTCTGGTCGCCCGACGGGACGCGGATTGCGTTCGCGTCCGATCGCGAAAGCGGTCCGCACGCCGACAGAGCGCCGACGGTCAGCGGAATCAGCGCCAGGGCGGCCGGCCCCCCAGCGACAGTGAGCGCCGTCGCGCCCGTCATGATGACGACCAGGCCGGCGGCCGCCAGCGGCGTCAGCGCCGGACGGATCCCGAGCAGCCACGGCAGAATCAGCCCGGCGGCGCCGGCGACCTCGGCGACGCCGATGAACCGCAGGAACAGTCCAGGCAGCGGAATCGGTCCTTTCAGGGCATCGAGCGGCAGGGCCAGCTTCATCCCGCCCGCGAACAGGAACACCAGTGCCAGCAGCCCCTGAGCGAACCACAGCAGCACGTTCGACTTCATCCCGTCCCTCCTGCCGGGTGATCGAACGGGGTCCCGGAACATCGACATCGGGAAGAACTCCGCCGATCTGTCGATCTGGCCTCCTCCCATTCGATGAGAGGGCAGGAAAGGAGAACCGACGTGCGATTCATGATGATTGTGAAGGCGGACAGGACCACCGAGGCGGGCGTCCTGCCGGGCAAGGCCGACCTCGAGGCGATGGGAAAGTACAACGAGGCGCTGGTGCAGGCCGGCGTGCTCCTCGACGCCACCGGACTGCAGCCGAGCTCGAAGGGCGCCAGGGTCTCGTTCCCCGGCGGCAAGCCTCAGGTGACCGACGGCCCCTTCGCCGAGACCAAGGAGCTCATCGCCGGCTTCTGGCTCATCGACGTCCCGTCGAAGGCGGACGCGATCGAGTGGGCGAAGAAGATTCCCTCGGCGCACCTGCCATCGAACGGCCGCGTGCCCGAGGTCGAGATTCGACAACTGTTCGAGGTGACCGACTTCCCCGAGGTGCCGCCCGAGGTGGTCGAGATGGAAACGAAGTTCAAAGCCGGCCGCGAGAGCCAGAAGTGAGGATCGCGATGAGGCTCAACACGTATCTCAACTTCAACGGGCGTTGCGCCGAGGCGTTCACGTTCTACCAGAACACGCTCGGCGGCCAGATCGGCATGAGCATGACGCACGGCGAGTCGCCGGCGAAGGACTTCGTGTCGGCCGACTGGCACGACAAGATCATGCACATCCGCCTCGACCTCGGCGATCAGATCCTGATGGGCTCGGACGCGCCGCCCGAGCACTATCGGAAGCCGCAGGGGATGGTCGTCTCCGTCACCGTGCCGACGACAGGCGAAGCCGAGCGGATCTTCAACACGCTGGCCGACGGCGGCAAGATCACCATGCCCTTCCAGAAGACCTTCTGGTCGACCGGTTTCGGCATGGCGGTCGATCGGTTCGGCATCCCGTGGATGGTGAACACCGACCAGGCGGCGTGAGCTTGCGCCGGCGGGGCGAAGGTGGTGTGATCGGTCGCCGTGGCGGCGATCGAATCCATCCACGAGACGGTGGCGGCCGTCTACGTCTCGGACTCGCGTCGGGTGCTCGCGACGCTCATCCGCCTCCTCGGCGACTTCGACCTGGCCGAGGAGGCGCTGCACGACGCGTTCAAGGCGGCGCTCGAGCAGTGGCCGCGTGAGGGCGTGCCCGAGCATCCGCGCGCGTGGCTCGTGTCGGTCGGCCGCTTCAAGGCGATCGACAGCCGGCGCCGCCGCGCGCGGTTCGACGCGCTCGACGAAACGGGCGAGGCCGCCGACCTGGCGGTCGAGGATCCGGCAGCGTGGGCCGATCCCGAGAGCATTGAGGACGATCGGCTCCGTCTGATCTTCACCTGCTGCCACCCGGCGCTCGCGCCCGAGGGGCAGATTGCGCTCACGCTGCGCGAGGTCTGCGGGTTGACGACCGAGGAAGTGGCGCGCGCGTTCCTGACGCCCGCGCCGACGCTCGCCCAGCGCATCGTGCGCGCGAAGGCCAAGATCCGCGATGCGCGGATTCCGTACGAAGTGCCCGGGCGGCGCGAACTGCCCGAGCGGCTCGACGCCGTGCTGCGGGTCGTGTACCTCGTCTTCAACGAAGGCTACGCGGCCTCGTCGGGCGCGACCGTGACGCGCCACGATCTCTCGGGCGAGGCGATTCGCCTGGGCCGCCTGCTGGTCGAGCTCCTGCCCGAGCCGGAAGCGCAGGGGCTGCTCGCGCTGATGCTGCTGCACGACTCGCGGCGCGCGGCGCGGATGTCGGCCGACGGCGATCTCGTCCTGCTCGAGGATCAGGACCGCTCGCTCTGGAACCGCGAGCAGATCGCGGAAGGCGCGCGCCTGGTCGAGCGCGCCCTGTCGTCGGGGCCGGGGCCTTACGCGATTCAGGCCGCGATCGCCGCCGTTCACGCCGAGGCGCCGAGCGCCGAGGCGACCGACTGGGCCGAAATCGTCGCGCTCTACGATCTCCTGGCGCGGACCGATCCGTCCCCGGTCGTTGCGCTCAACCGTGCGGTCGCCGTCGCGATGCGCGACGGCCCGGCGGCCGGCCTTGCGCTCGTCGACGCGATTCTCGACCGCGGCGATCTGGTCGACTACCGCCTGGCGCACGCCGCGCGCGCCGAGCTGTGCCGGCGGCTCGGACGGACCGCCGACGCCCGTGCCGCCTTCGAGCGCGCGCTGACGCTGACGCGCCAGGAGCCGGAGCGCCGCTTTCTCCAACGGCGGCTTCGCGAGCTGTGATCTGATTCGGGGATTCGGAAGTCGGGACTCGAGGAACACGTGAAATACGTCTGCCTGGTCTATCTTGCGGAAGACAAGCTCCACGCGGTGCCGGACGAGGAATGTCAGACGTGCGGCCAGGGCTTTCGCGATCGCGGGCTGCTCGTCGCCGCCGAAGCGCTGCAGCCGGTTGAGACCGCGACGACGGTCCGCGTCCGCCACGGGCGCGTGTCGATCACCGACGGTCCGTTCGCCGAGACGAAGGAGCAGCTCGCCGGCTTCTATCTGATCGAGGCGAAGGATCTGAAACGAGCGCATCCACCGGGCGCTCGTCATGGTCTACACGTCGGTGAATCCGACGATCAGCTGAAGACGCAGCTCGCCGGGCGGCCGACGACCGATCTCCTGTCGCCGGTGGACACGCTGCCGCGCACAACGATCGCTGCGTCTATACGACGGATGAGGCGCTGCCGGTGATCTTTCCGGGGAAGTAGCGCGACAGGCGGAAGAGGCTGATGTCGTGCGTTGTTCGGCCGCGGGTTGCGAGATCGGCGACGATTTCGCCGATGACGCTGCAGAACTTGAAACCGTGGCCTGAGAACCCGGCCGCAACCGTGACACGTGGGTCGCCGCTCAACAGATCCAGAATGAAGTGTTCGTCCGGGCTGTTGGTGAAGAGGCAGGTGGTCGCGCTCAGCCGCCGGCCGTTGGCCGCCGGAAAGTAGCGGCCGAGCGCGTCGCGCAGGACCTCTTCGTCGCGCGAATCGACCCCGCGCTCGACGCGATCCGGATCCGCCGCTTCGAGGCGATGGTGGTACTTCCCGATCTTGAACCCGGGCACGCCGAATTCGGGAAATCCGTAGAAGCGTCCTTCCGGCGCTTCCAGGTTGAACACCGGAAACGCGGCTGGCGTGAAACGCTCCGGCTGCAGGATCGCGGTCCACATCAGCACCTGGCGCTCGGGCCTCGCGAGCGCCGCCACCGACGGCACGAGCGCTCCTGCCCACGGCCCCGCGGTCACGACCACACGCGGCGCGTGATACACGCCGCGATCGGTGCGGACGGTCACCGGATCGCCGGTCAGGTCCAGATCCAGCACCTGCTCGCCCGTGCGCACCGCGGCCCCGCGCGCCACGGCGCCCTCGACGTGACGCTCGACGCTGCGCTCGGCCAGCACGAACCCGCCGTCGGGCTGATAGACCGCCTGCAGGCCGTCGGGAATCGCGTAGCCCGGAAATCGCCGCCTCAGGTCCGCGGCCGCGAGGATCTCGTGCTCCAGATCGTGCAGCCGGCACGACAACTGCGAGCCGTCGAATGTCTGGCTGCCCGGCGCGCCGATGTCGAGCGATCCGGTGATGAAGAGGAGCGGTTCGCCGGCGTCGCGCTCGAGGTCGCGCCACAGCTCGTAGGCGCGGCGCAGCAGCGGGACGTACGAGGGATGTTCCAGATACGCGAGGCGGATGATCCGGTTGACCCCATGCGACGATCCGCGATCGTGCGGGATGCCGAACCGCTCGATCCCCAGAACCTTCAGGCCGCGTCGGGCGAGATGGTAGAGGCTCGCGCTGCCCATCCCGCCGACGCCGACGACGATGACGTCGAACATCCGGCGATCAATATACGTTGTTGGTGCGGAAGGGGGGATTCGAAACTGCACTGTCTGCTGATTAGCTTGAAATATGAATGATCCGAATCGCTGGTCCCGCCAGAATCGCCTACAACGTGAGGTGCAGGTACAAGACAGGGACACAAACGCCGTCCAGAAACCGTCGCAACGACGGTCGAGCTGCTGGTGAGCGACCCGGGTCGACCTTCCTCCCGCAAACGAGCGGCATCAAGATCACGGCCACGAGATACGGCTCCATTCAAGCTAGCCGGAAGAATTGTGCCTGTCTGCATCTGCACCGCCGCGGGACTCCTGCGTGCGCCGTCCGGCGGGCTCGCCTCAAGCCCATACGCATTGCGGGTCGGTCGGCCGTCGTGATATTGTGCGTGGCCAAATATGTCAGCAAACAATCTTGCGCGCGAGCTCAAACGCGGCAGCGCCGAAGTACTGATTCTGGCGCTGCTCGAGGAACGCCGGCGCCACGGGTACGAGATCGGACAGTTGATCGCCAGTCGATCTCAGGGCGCGATCAGCTTTCACATCACCTCGCTCTATCCGACGTTGTACAGGCTCGAAGACGCCGGTTTGATCGAGGGGCGCTGGGTCGAGCGCGCCGGCCAGCGCCGGCGCCGTTATTACAGGTTGACGCGGGACGGCCGCCGAGTGCTCGCGAGCCAGCGAACCACCTGGGAGCACTTCTTCATCGCGTTGAATCGCGTGGCGGGAATCAGCCGCGCCTGATGCGAGGTCGCTTGGACTTCAGACCACAACTCCGCGCTGCACTGCCGACCGTCGATGACGACATCATCGAGGAACTCGCCGAGCACGCATCCGCGGTGTACGGCGGTGCACTGGCGGAAGGATGTCCCACGGACGAAGCGCAGCGGCGCGTCGACGCGCAGGTCGCCGCGTGGACGGCGAGCGCCCGTACGCTCGGTCGCCGGCCGAAGCGGCAACCGGCGATTCCTTCACCGCCGGTAACGGCCAGCTTCATCGGCGCACTGTGGCAGGACGTCCGCTATGCATGGCGCGTAGCCAGGCGGCAACCGGGTTACACGGCGGTGCTGGTCGCGACCATGGCCATCGGCATCGCGGCCACGACGGTTCTCGGCAGCGTGGCGTATGGCGTACTGCTCAAGCCGCTGCCCTGGGCGAACGCGCCGCGGCTCGTGCGGTTGTACGAAACGCGTCACGGCAGCACGACCATCATGCCGCCGCTGATGAGCAACGCCACGTTCCGTGAGTGGTGGAGGGGAGCGAAGACGCTTGACGGCCTCGGGGCCTGGTCGACGTCGCAAATGGCTCTCGCAGGCGACCGGCCGGAGCGCGTCCGCGCGGCAGCGGTGACGCCGGGACTGCTGACACTCCTCGACGCGGTCCCGCTGAAGGGCCGGTTGTTCGCCGACGGCGACGAGGAGCCTTCCCGCCCGCCCGTGCTGTTGCTGTCGTACAGGTTCTGGCAACAACGGTTCGGCGGCCGCGAGGACGTCATCGGCCAGACGCTTCGGCTCGACGGACGGACCTACACCATTGTGGGTGTGATGCCGCCAACGTTCGCCTTCCCGGCCGAGACCACGCGGGTGTGGACGCCGTTGTACGTCCCGCCGTTGTACTCGCCTGGACGGCAAGGGCCCTGGGTCATGATGTTCCAGGCAATAGGCCGCTTGCGGCCTGGCGCGACGCCGGCGCAAGCCGCCGCCGAAGGCACCGCACGCGGCCGCAACGCGCCGCCCGATGACGAGGTCGCGATGGCGATGTACGGCAGCAACGGGCCGGTCGAGGTCACGGCGCTTCCCCTGCTCGATGCCCTGACGAAGGACGTGAAGCCGGCAATCCTGATTCTGCTCGCTGCCGCCGCCCTGCTGCTTGTCGCGGCCACCGCCAACGCCGCCGGCATTCAACTCGCCCGCGCCACAGCGCGCCGACGCGAACTGGCGATTCGCGCGGCGATTGGAGCGGGCACCGGACGCCTGGTGCGGCAAACGCTCGTCGAGAACCTCGTCATGGGCGTGCTCGGCGGCGCCGCGGGACTTGTCCTCGCGGCACTGCTGCATCGCGCGCTTCCGTTCGTCTTGCCCGCGGATTTCCCGCGCGCGGCGAACATCGCGTTCGACGTGCGCGTGCAGCTGTTCGGCGTGGCCGTCTCGCTCGCCGTCGGTGTGGGATGCGGGCTGCTTCCGGCGTGGCAGGCGGCACGCGCGAACGTCCTCGCGGGTCTCGTCGAGGATGCGCTCGCGCCGACCCGTGGAGGCCTCAGGTCGCGTACGGCGCGCGCACGCGCCGCGATCATCACCGCGCAGGTCGCAATCGCCTCGATGCTCGTCGTGACGTCGGTGCTCCTGGGCCGAAGCTTCCTCGATATGCTGCATGCGGACGTCGGGTACGACGCCGACAACGTCCTGGCAGCGACGATGATCCTCCCTAGCGGCGACTTTACGCCGCAGCGTCGCGCCCAGACGGCCGCCGACGTTATCGCGCGCCTGCGTAGCGTTCCGGGTGTCACGAGGGCGGCGTACACGACCGCGACGCCATTCAGCAACGTGATTACGTTGTCGTCGTTCACGCTGCGAGCGCGCGACGGGAGCTTGCGCCATGTGCAGACCGGGGTCCGGTCCGTCAGCCCCGGCTATTTCGCCGCGCTGGGCCAGCGCGTCGTCGAAGGTCGCGAGTTCGCCGACACCGATGCCGGCGCGGTGACGACAGTGGTGATGGTCAATCGGGAGTTCTCGCGCCGATACCTTGACGGACGCGCGCTCGGCTGGATGATTCCGGACGACGACGCGCCTGCCAATGGAAAGCCTGTCGAGCGCCGCGTCATCGGCGTCGTCGCCGACACGGTCCGCCGGAGCGTCATGGACGCGCCGGAGCCGGAGGTCTTCCTCCTCGCGGTCGATCAGGCGCTGACCAACGACCAGATCGCGGTCGTCGTTCGCACGGGCGGCGATCCGCGCAGCCTGGTTGCGGCGGTCCGCGCCGCGGCGCAGGACGCGGCACCGACCGCGATCCTCGAGAGCGTCATGACGATGGACGATAAGGCCGCCGCGACGTTGACGCGGCCGCGCCTGTACGCCGCGCTGTCGACGGCCTTTGCCGTCTTCGCATTGACCATCGCCGCGGTTGGACTGTTCGGCATTCTGTCCTACACCGTGGCGCTGCGCGCGCGCGAGATTGCCGTGCGATCGGCGCTCGGCGCGCGTGTCTCGGATATCGTCGGGCTCGTCCTGCGTCAATCGATGGCCATCGCCCTGACCGGGATCTCGATCGGGCTGCTGGCGTCGTTCTGGGCAGCCGGCGCGTTCCGCGGATTGTTATACGGCGTGTCGGCGCACGATCTCTCGACGGTTGTGGGCGTGGCAGGGCTGCTCGTCGTGGTCACCGCGGTCGCCAGCGTCGTCCCTGCGAGGCGCGCCGCCAGTCTCGATCCGGCGAGCGTGCTGCGCGGTTAGCAGCCCGTGGTGCAAGTCGTGATTGTCATACATCCTCGCAATCTTGGCATCGGGATCGTGTGGATGGGTCCAGTCGTCATTCGACCACCGACTCGCATCAGAGCCAAATCGGCTTCGATTTCGTAGATTGATGGAAACTGACGACCGCTGAGATCCAAAGGAACACTATGCTCACCAGAATCCTAGCTGCTTATTCGACTGTTTTGACGACACTGCTCGCCGCGTTCACGCTGGCGGGGTCGCCGGCGGCGGCCGCAAAGGTTCAGCGCTTTGACGAGATCGACGTACATCGCATTAATGTTCGTGAGCCTGATGGCACGCTGCGCATGGTGATTTCCAACCATGCACGCCTGCCGGGCGTCATTGTCCGAGGTAAAGAGAATCCACCCGTCGATCGGCCGTACGCTGGCATGCTGTTCTATAACGACGAAGGGACCGAGAACGGCGGTCTCGTCTTCGGTGGACACCGCAACGCAAACGGCGAGGTGGTGGATGCTGGTGCGGCCCTTTCGTTCGATCGCTACGGGGCGAGCTCACAATTCGTTCAACTCGCCGGTGTGCAAGACTCAAAGAACCACATCGTTGGGCTCACGCTGTCGGAGACGGAGCCCACAGGCAATCGGCGGCGTCTCTTCATCGGCCACGACAAGGAAGGGGTCGCCAGCGTCTCGCTGATGGACCGCAACGGACGAAAGAGAATCGTGTTACAGGTCACACCAGACGGAACGGCCAGTATTTCGTTTCTCGACGCGGACGGCAAAGTCGTCAATCAGCTCGGACCAACCAAGTCCCATTGACCTTGCGGGCCTGAGACAAGGGGAGAGCCGATCGGTGATCTCGTGCGGGTGCGAAGCTCCTTATCGACGAGTTTAGCCACGGGCTGTTAGGCAATTCTACCGCCGTAAACGGCCGACTGTCGGCTCACGCTCTGCTGGCGCGACAGATGCGCCGCGCGGATTCACGGTTGCGGCGTCGGCGTCTGCTGGTACAGGACGTTCTGCCACCGACCTGACCTGCGCACGTAGATCGACGTCGCCCATGCGGGACTGGGGACCGGCTTTCCGAAGCAGGTCGTCTCCTGCTCGGCGCGGTAGACCAGCGCGATTGTTTCGGAGTTGATCACCGCGGTCCGGAATCCAGAGAGGGCGTATCGTCTCACCTCGCACTGCGGGGTTCTCACGGAGGCCACGACGGCGGACTTGCCTGCGACACCGGATGTTCCAACCTCGAGGTGGTCGTCCGTCAGAAAGGACTCGAAGAACGCCGCATTGCGCCCCTTCCACGCCTCCCAGGAGGCTTTCTCCAACTCGATCACCTCGGCCGCCGGATCAGTCGCTGCGGAAGCCGAGAGGCCGGCGTTCAAGACGCCTGCGACGTGTGGTGGGGCGTGATGACTCTGACCAATCGTGATGAGCACTACCACGAGAGCGAGCACGTATCGATTTGACCTATGCGTGGGGATGTCACTCTCGTCTCTTAAGCGTCAGCTAAAGGCCGCGGTCGAGAAGGGCTGCCCGCGGAACCGTGCCTGCGTCGGTTCGCCTGGCTCGCTCTGTTCTGACGCACCACGTCTTTGACGCACCATGTGGCGGTAACGTTCCGCCAGGGCGTCGGCCATCCGATCGCGGCCTGGCGCCGGCTTGGGAACAAAGTGGCTGTGCGTCATCTGTGGAGTCGATTCAGAACGCCGGTTGATCAACGTGGCACATGCGATTCCCGCTCGGTTTTCAAGGGTGGCGTGATGTTGAAGCGTCTTGCCTTCGCTCTCCTGCTTCCGGCGCTCCCGCTGGCCGCCGCGTCCGTCCTTGACGCGCAATCGGCCGGGCACAGCATCGATCTGGACGGGCTCGACCGGAGCGTCAGTCCGTGCGCCGACTTCTACCAGTTCGCCTGCGGCGGCTGGCTGGCGCGCAACCCGATTCCGCCCGACCAGCCGTGGTGGGGGCCGCTTCCGCGCATGCAGGAGCGGAACAACGAGAAGCTCCGCGAGATCCTCGACGCGGCCGCCGCCGGCCGAAATCCGGAGACGAAGAAGATCGGCGACTACTACGCATCGTGCATGGACGAAGCGACAATCGATGCGAAAGGCGCGGCGCCGCTCGCGGGCGAGCGGCAGGCCATCGCGTCGATCCACTCGGCGGCCGAGTTGCCGGCCGTCGTCGCCTCGCTACACGAGGCCGGCGTCGATGCCTTCTTCGGTTTCGGCGCGAGGCCCGATTACGAGCAGGCCGGCTCCATCCTCGCACTCCTCAGCCCCGGGGGCCTGGGACTGCCAGACCGCGACTACTACGTGCGGGACGATCCGAGCTCCGTCACGCTGCGTCGTCAATATGCCGAGCACGTCCAGAAGATGCTCGCGCTGGTGGAGGATGTCGGATCGAACGGCGTGCCCGCCGATCGGGCCGGCGCCGCCTCGGTGCTGCGGATCGAGACCGCGCTCGCGAAGGCGCAGCTCGATGCGGTCGCGCGACGCGAGCCCAAGAAGGTCAATCACAAGATGAGCGTCGACGACCTGCGCGCGCTCGCGCCGCACTTCGACTGGGCGAAGTACTTTGCCGCCCTCCGCGCGCCTGCGTTCCGCACTCTCAACGTGCGGGAGCCCGAGGCGGTGAAGGCGTTCGACCAGCTCATCGCGACGACGCCGGTCGCCGACCTCCGGACGTACCTCGAATGGCAGGCGATACATGCGGCGGCGTACATCCTGTCGACGCCGTTCGTCGCTGAGGACTTTCGGTTCTTCGGCACCACGCTGAACGGCACGGCCGAGCTGATGCCACGCTGGAAGCGATGCGTGGCATCCACGGATCAGGATCTCGGCGAACCACTCGGGAAGGCGTTCGTCGGGGAGATGTTCGGCCCGCGAGCCAAGGCCGACACGCTCGAGATGGTGCACGAGATCCAGACGGCGCTCGAGAAGGACATCCTCGGCCTGGACTGGATGGCGGACGCCACGAAGAAGCATGCGCTAGCGAAGCTGCACGCCGTCACCGAGAAGATCGGCTACCCGGACAGGTGGCGGGATTACACCGGGCTGCGGATCGTCCGCGGCGACGCATTCGGCAATGTCAAGCGGGCGTCGGCGTTCTACCTCCGGCGGAGCATCGGCACGATCGGGAAGCCAACCGACCGCGCCCTGTGGGCGATGACACCGCCCACGGTCAACGCCTACTACAGCGCGCCGCAGAACAGCGTCAACTTCCCCGCCGGGGTTTTGCAGCCGCCGCTGTACACGGCCGCGGGCGACGCCGCGGCGAACTATGGCGGCGCGGGTGCGTTCATCGCTCACGAACTGACGCACGGGTTCGACGACCAGGGCCGCAAGTACGACGCAGAGGGCAATCTCCACGACTGGTGGACGCCCGCCGATGCAAAGGCTTTCGAGCAGCGCGCGGCCTGCCTCGTTGACGAGTACTCGCGCTTCGTCGCCGTTGACGACGTGCGTGTGAACGGCGAGCTGACGCTCGGGGAGAACACGGCCGACAACGGCGGCGTCCGGCTGGCGCTCGCGGCGTACCTCGCATCGCGCGTCGGTGAGGACGCCGCGACGATCGACGGCTTCACACCGCAGCAGCGGTTCTTCATCGGCTGGGGCCAGATATGGTGCGAGAATACGCGACCAGAGAGCGAGCGCGTAGCGGCGCAGACCGACCCGCACTCCCCCGGCCGGTATCGCGTCAACGGCGTCGTGTCGAACATGCCGGAGTTCCGGAAGGCGTTTTCGTGCCCGGCCGGCGCGCCGATGGTGCGGACGCCCGCATGCCGCGTGTGGTGAGAAGGCGGTCCGTCGGGAGCGTGTCCACAGCCCACTCGCGATAAATGGAATGAGCAATCGTCGCTAACACACTCGGCTCCAGCACGTCGCTCGAAAGCAGGTCGAACATGTCGCCATCCTGCCAGGTGACGACCGCCGGCCGCCGTCCACCCACATCACCCACGGCAGGTTCCGGGCCGAGTTCATACACGCGGGCCGGGCATCCGCCGATTCGGGCGTCAGTGGCAACTTGTCCGTACGAAGTCGTCACGGCGGGACGCCGCGCCTCCTCGATGCCTTTTCGAGCCTGGCTGAACACAAACTGGTCGTAGGCGGCCTCGAGTGTGCGATCGCCGAAGGGCACCTCGCGTCGTTTGTGATCGCGCACGAAAACCCGAAGCGACCGAAGGCTGGAACCCGCTGTATCCGTCGGATGGACCGGAACGGATGAGACCATCGCTTGTGCCTCGGCCGAAGACGAAGCTGCAAGGAAATGCGGAGGATTCGATACGGCTGAGGCTGACGTACTTTGCCGTCCAGTTCAACCGCGCTCGCTCAGCCAACCTGGCGCGGCGCACGCGACGATGCTGGCGCCAAACGCCGACCGCAAGAGTCAGGAGCAGGCCAACGTTGATGTCTCGCGTGAGATCGCTGGCCCGTTCCGACCGGTAGCCCGCCCTGGCCGGTCCGCGGTCGGTGCACAATCTACGCCTGGGAGTTGGCCCACATGCGGAGGGAAGCGTGGGCGCGTGGGAGGTGCTGTGCCTCGGCACGTGATGTCGGGTGATACAGTCAGCGTCGATCGGCTGCCACGCGAAATCCGAGGCTGAATCCGCGGTCCTGTGGCGCGTGCGTGTATCGCAGTGCGCACCGTGCACTGTTCGCGTCGAAATACCAGCTGCCGCCGCGAATGACCCGCTTCTCGCCGGTGCGTGGTCCTGTCGGGTCGGCGGCCGGCCCGGCCGGGTACGGTCCGTACCAATCTGCCGTCCACTCCCACACGTTCCCGTGCATGTCGTACAGGCCCCAGGCGTTCGGCGCAAACGAGCCGACCGGTGTCGTGCGCTCGCGATTCGGCCCGTGGCGGAAGCCGATGTACGGAAAGGTGCCGTTGTAGTTCGCCTGCTCGGCCGTCAGGTCCGCGCCGGTGTTGAAGGGCGTCGTCGTGCCGGCACGGCAGCCGTACTCCCACTCGGCTTCGGTCGGCAGCCGGTAGACGAACTCGCGTTGGCCGGTGTTGAGCCGCGCGAGGAACTCCCGGACCTCGAAGTAGTTGACACGCTCGACTGGGCACCGTTCACACCCGCCGAAGTGGCTCGGGTTCGCGCCCATCACCGCGCGCCAGTCGTGCTGCGTCACCTCAAAGCGGCCGAGGAAGAAGGGCCGCGTGATCGTTACCTCGTGCTGGACTTCATCGATACCGCGTCCGAACTCGGCGGTCGGACTCCCCATCATGAATCGGCCGGCGCCGATCTCGACGAGCGGAAGCGGCGGGTCGGCGCGACCGCTCGTGAACTGCGCCCACAAGAGCACGACGCCCATGGCACTCACTGTCAGCCGCACACGACCTCACGCACGCTCTGGTCTGGAGATTCCATCATGCGCGCATCCAGTGGTTTCGATCGCCATTGTAGTTCGCCTTGTGACAGGGACGTGACGCACCGGCACCGGTCCATGGCAGGAAGGCACCGCCGAGAAGGTGGGCGATGAAATGCCGTTCGACTTCGTCGTTTAGGTAGCTGCCGGGTGCTGGCCAACCTTCCACGGCTCGCCAGGCAGCATCTCGATCAACCGTGATACAGCCGCGGCGTGGCTGCGGTTGCCAATCGTATCCTGGCGCGAGCAGGGGACTGACGTCGGCGAGGAATCCCGGGTCCTCCGTCTTCGCGGCAAGGTTCTCCTCGAATTCCGCCCGCGTGATCTCGTGGCCTTCGTGTTCATGTACTTCAGGAACGCGTGGACGATGCGCGTCGGCGTTACGTTCGGGTTCTTGAGCGCCGTTGCCAGGTCGAACAGATCGCGGCCGGCCCTGCGCGGTAGAGGGCGCGCAGCTTGGTGCCAGGCAACTCATCGAGGCGTACGTGTGGATGCTGCAGGCGCCGGAGAACCATCGCGACTCGGCGCTGAACGGGATCTCCTGGAACCCATAGACGGCGAAGTGTTCGCGCGTGTTCGTCTCGACTTTGAGGCGCAAGGGCAGAGGAGGCGTGTCCTCGGAATCGAAACGGTAGATGAACGTGACGCGGCCCTCGGACTGCTTGTAGCGCGCGCGATCTAACGAGGGATCCAGGACGGCGCGGAGTTGCGGGCAGGCAGCCGAGGGACCTGTATTCGGGAGGGACGATGACGTGAAAGCCGCGTAGCGGCGAGGCGATCAGTTTCCTGCTACCGAGCCGATGGAGCGCGACTTTCAGTGCAGGCCAGGCGAGACCGAGGGCGGCGCGCGCTTCTGCCGTCATGAACGTGTAACGGCTCGCACTGAGGAGTCCGTCGATGTATTGTCGGGCCTTCGGCGCCTTCTCCGATTTCGTCTGCGGAAGGCAACAAGAAATGTAACCTTCCGCAATCGAATCCGGAATGGAGTCGGCTTTGGGGCGCGTCTCACGATCGGTGCCCCTCTACCGCAATAACAGGTACAAAACAGGTACAGCTGATCAGGACTGACCAATGTAACGTCGTTGTGCTTACAGTGCTTAGTAGATTGGTGCGGAAGGGGGGATTCGAACCCCCACGGTATTGCTACCGCCAGCCCCTCAAGCTGGTGCGTCTGCCAGTTCCGCCACTTCCGCGACGAGGGAGGGTCGCTCTACTTCTTCGGCGCCGGTGCGGCCGGCGCGCTGACCGGCGGCGGCGCGCTCGCGCCGCTGAGGAGCGACGAGGGCCCGCGCTGTCCGAGGACCGCCAGCGCCACCGCGCCGAGCATGAACAGGATCGCCAGCACGGTCGTCGCCTTCGTCAGGAGCGTCGCCCCGCTGCGCGCGCCGAACGCTCCCTGGCTGCTGCCGCCGCCGCCGAAGGAGGCCGCCATGTCGCTCTTGCCCTGCTGCATCAGAATCACCAGCAGCAGCACGAGGCAGATGAGGACGTACAAAGTGCTCAGAAAATAGTACAGAACCATGGGAAACCCTGATTATACAGCAGCCGGCCGGCTCTTGGTCACGATGTCGGCAAAGCTGCGGACGTCCAGGCTCGCGCCGCCCACCAGCGCGCCGTCGACGTCCGCCTCGGCGACGAGCTCCCGGATGTTGTCCGGCTTGACGCTTCCACCATAAATAACGTGACAGCGCTCGGCGGCGTCGGCGCCGAACCATTGCTTGAGGCGCATCCGGATGTGCGCGTGCGCCTCGCCGGCCTGGGCCGCGGTCGCCGTCCGGCCGGTCCCGATCGCCCATACCGGCTCGTACGCGATGACGAGCTCGGCGACCTGCCCGGCCGCGCGCGCGTCGAGTCCGTCGCGGATCTGCCGGTCGAGGACAGTCAGCGTCTCGCCGCGCTCGCGCTCCTCCAGCGTCTCGCCGATGCAGACGATCGGCGTCAGCCCCGCGCCGATCGCCGCGCCGATCTTGCGGCCGACCATGACGTCGGTCTCGCCGAAGAGGCGACGGCGCTCGGAGTGGCCGACGATGACGTACTCGGCGCCCGCTTCGCGGATCATCTCTGCCGAGACCTCGCCGGTGAACGCGCCCTCCCGCTCCCAGTAGAGATCCTGCGCCGCGACGCCGACGTTCGAGTTCCGCGCCGCCTCGGCGACGGCGTACACCGCCGTGAACGGCGGCGCGACGACGATCTCCACGTCGTCGATGTCCTTGACGAGGCCGCGGAGCTCCTTCGTGAAGAAGACCGCGTCCTGCACCGTCTTGAACATCTTCCAGTTGCCGGCGATGAATGGGATGCGCATGGTGCCGTTCAGCTACGGTGCATCCGGGAGCGCGGCGACGCCCGGCAGCGTGCGGCCGCCGAGGAACTCGAGGGACGCGCCGCCTCCGGTCGAGATGTGAGTGATTCTGTCGGCGACGCCCGCCTGCTTCACCGCCGCGATTGAGTCGCCGCCGCCGACGATCGTCGTGCCGTCCACCGCGGCGACCGCCTTCGCCACCGCCATCGTCCCGCGAGCGAACGCGCCGATCTCGAAGATGCCCATCGGCCCGTTCCAGACGACCGTCTTCGCGCCGCGGATGAACGTCTCGTACGCCGCGATCGTCGCCGGGCCGATGTCGACGCCGTAGCGGTTGCCGATCGCCGGGTCGCCGATCTGCAGCACCTCGCTGGACGACCCTTCCTGCAGGGCGTCGGTGACGACATGATCGACCGGCAGCTCGAGGCGCACGCCCCTCTTCGCCGCGTCGGCAACGGTCGCGTTCGCGGCTTCGAGCTTGTCGTCCTCCACGAGCGAGCGGCCGATTGGCTTGCCCTGGGCCTTGAGAAACGTGTACGCCATCGCGCCGCCGATGAGCAGGCGATCGACCTTGCCGAGCATGTTCTCGATCACGTCGAGTTTGTCGGAGACTTTCGCGCCGCCGAGAATCGCGACGAACGGCCGCACGGGATGCTCGAGCGCCTCGCCGAGGTACTTCAGCTCCTGTTCCATCAGGAAGCCCGCGGCCGCCTGCGGCACGAACTTCGTGATCGCCGCCACCGAGGCGTGCGCCCGGTGCGCCGCCCCGAAGGCATCGTCCACGTACGCGTCGACCGGCGCGGCGAGCGCCTTTGCGAACGCCGGATCGTTCTTCTCCTCGCCCGGGTGATACCGCAGGTTCTCGAGCATGACGACGCCGCCGCCGGCCCCGTGCACCTTTTCGACGGCCAGCGCGACCGCGCTCCCGACGCAGTCGTCGACGAACGTCACGTCGCGGCCGACGAGTTCGGCCAGACGCGCCGACACCGGCCGCAGGCTGAACGCCGGCGCCGTGTTGACGCCTTTCGGCCGCCCCAGGTGGCTCGCGACGACGGCCGTCGCGCCGTGCGCCAGGGCGTACTGGATCGTCGGCAGCGAGGAGCGGATCCGCGTGTCGTCCGTAATCCGGCCGTCGGCCATCGGGACGTTGAAGTCCACGCGGATGAAGACCTTCTTGCGGAAGAGATCCAGGTCGTTGATGGTGCGCTTCACAGACCCTTCTTCACCAGCAGCCGCAGCAGGTCGACGCAGCGGTTCGAGTAGCCCCACTCGTTGTCGTACCACGACACCACCTTCACGAAGTCGCCGTCCATCACCTTCGTGTAGGCTGCGTCGACGATCGACGAGTTGGCGTTGCCCTTGAAATCGATCGACACGAGCTCCTCGGTCGAGAACGCGAGGATCCCTTTCAGCGGCCCGTTGGCGGCCGCCTCGAGCGCGGCGTTCACCTCCTCGCCGCTCGTCTTCCGGTCGACGAGCGCCGCCAGATCGACCACGGAGACGTTCGGCGTCGGGACGCGCATCGAGAAGCCGTCGAGTCGGCCCTTCAGTTCCGGCAGGACCTCGCCGACGGCCACCGCCGCGCCGGTCGTGGTCGGAATGATCGACAGCGCCGCCGCGCGCGCGCGCCGCAGGTCCTTGTGCGGCAGGTCGAGCAGCTGCTGGTCGTTGGTGTACGAATGAATCGTCGTCATCCACCCCTTGCGGATCCCGAACGTCTGGTGGATGACCTTCGCGAGCGGCGCCAGGCAGTTGGTCGTGCACGACGCGTTCGAGATGATCTGGTGCTTCGCCGGGTCGTACCTGTCCTCGTTGACGCCGAGCACCAGGGTGATGTCCGGGCCCTTGGCCGGCGCGGTGATGATCACCTTCTTCGCGCCGGCCGCGACGTGCTTGGCCGCATCGTCGCGCTTGGTGAAGAGGCCCGTCGACTCGAACACGACGTCGACGCCGAGATCCTTCCACGGCAGCTGCGCGGGGTCGCGCAGCGACAGGACCTTGAACTCGTCGCCGTCGACCGAGATGCTGTCCGCCTTCGCCTCCACCCGCGCGTGGAGGTTGCCGAGCACCGAGTCGTACTTGAGCAGGTGCGCCAGCGTGTGCGCGCTCGTCAGGTCGTTGACGGCCACGAAATCGATGTTCCTGTCCCCGAGCGCCGCGCGCATGATGTTCCGGCCGATACGGCCGAAGCCGTTAATGCCAACCCTGACAGGCATCGCGTCCTCCCTGGTGTCGTCCAGCGCCCGGCTGAAGCGTCACGCCTCGGCTCGCGTCGCGAGCTGCGGCGGGCGGGCAAACACTCAATTCTAATGAAGGCGCTTGCGGAGGGTCAAACCGTGCGGCTATACTCAGGTGCTCCTAAACAATTGTAGGGGACGGCCTTAAGGCCGTCCCCTACCGGATTCGTTCCCTGCCGGGCATGTATCTCGCGTACAGCGTTCTGACGCTCCTCGTCTTCGTCGTCGCGTCGCCGTACTTCCTGTACCAGGCGATCCGCTACAAGAAGTACGTCGGCAGCCTGCGGCAGCGGCTCGGCCATCTGCCGATCTCGTTCAACGTGGACGCCGAGCAGTCGATCTGGATCCACGCCGTGTCGGTCGGCGAGGCGCTCACGGCGCGCGCGCTGTGCGCGGACCTGAAGGCGCGCTACCCGCGCCTGCGCCTCTACCTCTCGACGACGACGATCGCCGGCCAGCAGGTCGCGCGCCGGAGCCTGCAGCACGTCGACGCGGTGTTCTACTTCCCGTTCGACTGGACGTTCGCGGCGCGCCGCACGCTCGACATCGTCCGGCCGCGGCTGTTCGTGATGATGGAAACCGAGATCTGGCCGAACCTGCTGCGGCTGTGCCGCAGGCGCGGCGTGAAGACGCTGATGATCAACGGCCGGATTTCGCCGCGCTCCTACCCGCGGTACCGGCTGATCCGCCCGTTCTTCCGGCGCGTACTCGCCGACGTCGATCGCTTCTGCATGCAGAGCGAGGAGTCGGCCCGCCGCCTGATCGACCTCGGCGCCGATCCGGCGCGCGTCACCGTCACCGGCAGCCTCAAGTTCGACTCGCTCGAAGTGCCGCCGGCCACCGCGCACGGCAAGCCGCGCGGCCGCGTGCTGCGCTTCTTCCGCGTCTCGCCGGGCCGCCCGGTGATCGTCGCCGGCAGCACGATGAAGGGCGAGGAGGCGGCCGTGCTCGGCGCGTTCGCGCGCGTGCGCACGATGGCGCCGGGCGCGCTGCTGGTCCTCGCGCCGCGCCACCCGGAGCGGTTCGACGAGGTCGTGCAGCTCGCGCGCGATGCCGGCTTCGCCACCGCGCGGCGCTCCGACCTCCCGATCGACGCCGAGCCGCGCGCCAACGTCGTCGTCCTCGACTCGATCGGCGAGCTGGCGCAGCTCTATCAGATTGCGACCGCCGTCTTCGTGGGCGGCAGCCTCGTCGATCGCGGCGGGCACAACATCCTCGAGCCGGCGATCTTCGGCAAGCCGATCGTCTTCGGCCCGCACATGCAGAACTTCAAGGAGATCGCCGACGCGTTCCTCACGAACGGCGCCGCCATGCAGGTGAAGTCGGACCGCGAGCTCGAGGAGGTCCTGCTGCTGCTCGTCGGCGATCCGGTGCGCCGCGCGCGGCTCGGCGCGGCGGCGCGCGCCCTGGTCGAGGCCAACCGCGGCGCGAAGGACAAGACGCTCGCGGCGGTCGAGGACCTGCTTCCGACCAGCGGAGCCGTGGTGCGCCCGTTCCGCCTGGTGCAGTGATCCTGCGGGGCCTCAGCGCGATGTACGGCGCGGCAGCGGCATGGCGGCGGCGGTCCTTCGCCGCGCGCCCGGAGCGGCGGAAGCGCCTCGCGCGGCCGGTGATCAGCGTCGGCAACCTGCGCGTCGGCGGCAGCGGCAAGACCCCGGCGGTGGCCCACCTCGTCCGCCTGCTGGTGGCCCACGGTGAACGGCCGTGCGTGCTCTCGCGCGGATACGCGCGCACGTCGCCCGGCGACGGCGTGACGGTGGTGTCGGACCGCACGCGCGTGCTCGCCGACGTCGCCGCCGCGGGAGACGAACCGCTGATGCTCGCGCACGCCCTCGCCGGCGTCCCCGTGCTCGTCTCCGACAGCCGCTACCTCGCCGGACGACTCGCCGAACGGCGCTTCGACGTCACCGTCCACGTGCTCGACGACGGCTTTCAACATCACGAGCTGGCGCGGGATCTGGATTTGCTGGTCGCCGGCGAGGAGGATCTGGACGACGCGCCGCTTCCGGCCGGGCGTCTGCGCGAGAGGCTGGCTGCGGCGGCAGCCGCTCACGCCGTTCTCGTCCCGACGTCGCAGGCGGCCACCGCCGACCGCGTCGCCCGGGCGCTCGGCGTCGCGGCCGCCTTTCGGATCACGCGCACGCTCGGACCACCGCACACGATCGTACGCGGCGGGCCGCTCGGCGTCGCGGCCGGAGCGCGCGTGTTCGGCGTCGCCGGCATCGCCCGGCCCGACCGCTTCTTCGCCGACCTCTCGGCCGCCGGCTGGGTTGTCGCCGGCACCCTGACCTTTCGCGATCATCATCCCTACACGAACGGCGACGTCGCGCGGATCGAGGCGGCGGCGAGGTCGGTTGCGGCATCGGCAATCCTGACGACGGAGAAGGACGCGGAGCGGCTGGCGGTCGTCGATCCCGGGTCGCTGACGATCGGGGCGGTGCCTCTGACGCTGACGATCGAGCCGGCCGACGCGTTCTGGCGGCTGCTGCACGAGCGCATCGCGCGCGCGGCGCACGCGGCGCCTGCCGGGGCCGCGTCGTGAGATACCGCCTCGAGGACTTCGCGGTGCGCGCGGCCATCGCGCTGGTCTCGGTGATGCCCGGGCCGCTCGTGCGCGGCTGCGGCACGCTGCTGGGGCTGGCGTTCTACGCCTTCGACGGCGCGCATCGCCGGATTGCCGACCGCAACCTCGCCGCCGCGTTTCCGCTGCGCCCCGCCTCCGAGCGCCGCGCCATCGTGCGGCGGGTGTTCACGCATTTCGGCCGCCTGCTGTTCGAGCTGCTGAAGTTCAGCACGCTCTCGCCCGAGGCGATGCTCGCGCGCGTGGAGTTCGACGGCGAGGAGCGCGCGCGTCTCGCGTACGCTCAGGGGAAAGGCGTGCTGTTCGTCACCGGCCACTTCGGCTTCTGGGAGCTGCACGCCATCGTTCACGCGCTCCGGCTGCAGCCGATCGCGGTGATCGCGCGCGCGCTCGACAACCCGCACCTGAACGCGCGCCTCGAGCAGATCCGGTGCCGCACCGGCAACACCGTCATCTACCGGCAGGGGACGATCCGCCGCGTGATGCGGACGCTCCAGGCGGGGGAGGGCGTCGCGGTCCTGATCGATCAGCACATCCAGTCGCGCGACGCCGTCTACGTCGATTTCTTCGATCGTCCGGCGGCCACGACCTCTGCGGTGGCGGCGCTGGCGCTGAGGACCGGCGCGCCGGTGGTGCCGGTGTTCGCCGTGCCGGCCGGCCGCGGCCGGTATCGTATGATCTACGAGCATCCAGTGGAGCCGCCGCGCGCCGAGAGCGAGGACGCCATCCGCGAGTTCACCCAGCGCTGCACCGACGTCCTCGAGATGTACGTCCGCCGCCATCCGGAGCTGTGGCTCTGGATGCACCGCCGCTGGCGCGAGACCGGGCCCTCGAGCGACACGATCCGCGGCATGTTCCCCTCCGCGGAGCGCGAGGCGGAAGAGCTGTGACCCGTCTGCTGATCGTGGCACCGAACTGGCTCGGCGACGCCGTGATGGCGCTGCCGGCCGTGGCCGACGTGCGCCGCGCCTGGCCGGACGCCGCCATTGCCGTCTCCGCGCGCCGGTCGATCGCGCCGCTGTTCTCGATGGTCGATGGCGTCGAGCTGGCGGGCGCGTCGCGTCCCGACGTCGCGCTTCTGCTCCCCAACTCGTTCCGCTCGGCGCTGACGGCCGCGCTCGCGCGAATTCCGGAGCGCTGGGGATACCGGGCGGACTGGCGCGGGCTCCTGCTGACGCGGGCCATCGACCGGCCTGCGCGCGTCCATCAGGTGGAGTACTACCAGCATCTCGTCCGCGCGCTGGACGTGCCGACCGGCGACTCGACGCCGCGGCTCGCGGTCGCGCCGGCGGCCTGCGAAGCCGCGGCGCGGCTGCTGGCCGTGGCCGGTCGGGAGGCCGGGCGGCCGCTCGTCGGTCTCGCGCCGGGCGCGGCCTACGGTCCCGCGAAGCGCTGGCCGCCGGCGTATTTCGCCGAGGTCGCCCGTTCGCTGGCGGCCGACGGCGTGCAGCCGGTGGTCGTCGGCAGCGCCGCGGACGCGGCTGCTGCCGGCGAGGTGCTGTCGGCGCTTGGAACCGCTGCGCGGCCAATCGATCTCGTCGGCCGCACGGATCTCCCGACGCTCGCCGGCGTGCTCGCGCAGTGCCGCGTCGTCGTCTCGAACGACTCGGGCGCGATGCATCTCGCCGCCGCCGTCGGTGCGCCGGTCGTCGCCATCTTCGGTCCAACGGACGAGCGGATGACTGCGCCCGGCTCTCCTTCAGCCCTGGGCCGTCGGCCCTCGGCCATTCTCCAGCATCCGGTCTGGTGCCGTCCCTGCCTGCTCCGCGAGTGCCCGCTCGATCACGAGTGCATGCGCGGCGTGGCGCCGTCGCTCGTGCTTTCGACCGTGCGCGAGGTCGCATGTCTGTAGCCGCGGTGTTCCTCGACCGGGACGGGACGCTCGTCGAAGAAGGCGGGTATCTCGATCGGATCGATCGCGTCGTGCTGTACCCGTGGACGATCGACGCGATCCGCGTGCTGAACCGCGCGGGGCTTCGCGTCGTGCTGCTGACGAACCAGGCCGGCGTCGCCCGCGGCTACTTCCCCGAGGCGGTGGTCGCCGAGATCCACGCGTATCTCGACGCGCGGATCACCGAGGGGGGTGCGCGCATCGACGCGTATTACTATTGTCCGCACCATCCGGACGGCACCGTCGCCGAGTACGCGAAGCGGTGCAACTGCCGCAAGCCGGCGCGCGGCCTCGTGGATCGCGCGGTCGAGGATCTCGGCGTCGATCCGGCGACTTCCTTCGTGGTCGGCGACCGCTGGCACGACATCCGGCTGGCCCGCGTTGTCGGCGCCCGCGGGCTGCTGGTGCGCACCGGGTTCGGCGCGAGCGAGGAGCGGCGGGCGCCGGCCGATCTTGCGGCCGATGCGGTGGTGGACAACCTGGCCCAGGCCTCGTCGTGGATTCTCCAGCATCTATGATCATCGCCCGATCGGTTCACCCGCTGCCCGGCGAGGCCGAACGCAAGGAGCGGCTGCGCGCGCTCGCCGACGGGTTCTCCAGCCGGCGCGTGCTCGTCGTGGGCGATCTCATCGCCGACGAGTTCATCTACGGGGAGGTCGCGCGCGTCTCGCGCGAGGCGCCGGTGCTCATCCTCAAGTACGACGCGACGGCGATGGTCGGCGGCGGCGCCGGCAACGCGGCCAACAACGTCGCGGCGCTCGGCGGCCGCGCGCGGCTGGCCGGACTCGTCGGCGCGGATGCCGAGGGGCGCCGGCTCGTCTCGGGGCTGCAGCGCGGCGTCGATCGCGCGCACGTCGTCCGCGCGCGCGGGTACCGCACCCCGGTCAAGACGCGCATCCTCGCCGGCGGCGTCCACTCGGCGAAACAGCAGGTCGTGCGCATCGACCGCGAGCCGGGCTGGCCGCTCGACGACCGCATCAGCCGGGCATTCGCGGCGAAGCTGACGCCGCTCGCCGCGGACTGCGACGCGGTCCTGCTCTCGGACTACGGGTCCGGACTGATCACGCCGGCGCTCGCGGATCGGCTCCGCGCCGCCGTGGCGCGGCGATCCCGCCGCCGGCCGGTGCCGGTCCTGGTCGACTCCCGGTACCGGGTGCTCGACTACCGCCACCTCACGACCTGCGCGCCGAACGAGTCCGAGGTCGAGCGCGCGCTCGGTGTCGTGATCGATGATGACGCCGCGGTGCTGGAGCGCGCCGGGCGGACGCTGCTGCGGCGCACGGGCATGCAGGCCGTGCTCGTCACGCGCGGCAGCCGCGGGATGGCGCTGTTCGAGCCGCGGCGGCCGACGGCGCACATCCCGATATTCGGGTCCGACGAGGTCGCCGACGTCACCGGCGCCGGCGATACGGTGATGGCGACGCTGGCGCTCGCGCTCGCCGCGGGCGCGTCGTTCTACGAAGCCGCGCGGCTCGCGAACTACGCCGGCGGCCTGGTCGTGATGAAGCGCGGCACCGCGACGGTCACCGCGCGCGAGCTCGAGGAGGCCATCGAGAGCGATCACGACACGTCGCTCGAGAACTGGTCGCAGGAAGGGCCGGGGCAGGGGCGCAGGAAGTAGGGCCAGGGGGCCGAAGCCGAGGGCGAAGGGCACAGATGTCCGGACGCATCGTGACGGAATCGGAGCTCGTCGAGGCGGCCGCGCGGGAGCGGGCGGCGGGGCGGACGCTTGCCTTCGCGAACGGCTGCTTCGACGTCCTGCACGTCGGACACGTGCGATACCTGCAGGGCGCGGCGGCCGAAGCCGATCGGCTGATCGTCGCGATCAACGACGATCGATCCGTTGCGGCGCTGAAGGGCGCCGGCCGGCCGATCCTGCCGGCGGCCGATCGGGCGGAGCTCGTTGCGGCCGTTCGCGGCGTGGCCTACGTCGTCGTCTTCGGCGATGCGACCGTCGAGCGGCTGCTGAGGCTCGTGAAGCCGGACGTGCACTGCAAGGGGACCGACTACACCGTCGACTCGGTGCCGGAGCGATCGGTCGTGCAGTCGTACGGCGGGCGCACGGCCATTGTCGGCGACGCCAAGCAGCATTCCACCCGCGACCTCGTCGCGCGCATCGCCGGCCGGTGAACCGCGTCCTCATCGTCCGGCTCGGCGCGCTGGGCGACATCGTCCACGGGATCCCGGTGGCGGCGGCGCTGCGGCGCGGGTATCCGGACGCTCGAATCGACTGGCTCGTCTCGGCGAAACACCGCGCGGTGCTCGATCTGGTGCCGGTGGTCGATCGGCGGCTCGCGCTCGGTCCGGGCGGCGCGCTCTTCGACGCCGTGCGCGAGCTGCGGCGGGCGAACTACGACGTCGCGCTCGATCTGCAGGGGCTCCTGAAGTCGTCAATCCTCGCACGCGCGTCGGGCGCGAAGCGGGTGATCGGCTTCGGATCGCGAAGCGCGCGGGAGCCGCTCGCGCGCCTCTTCTACACGGAAGCGCACGACCCCGTCGGCAGGGCCGCTCCTTCAGGAGCGGCCGGCGCCGGATCCTCCGGCCCCAGCCGCGGCCTTTACGGCCCCGCCGGTCGCAGCCTCCACGTCATCTATCAGAACCTCTCGCTGCTCGAGCCGCTCGGCGTGATGGCCCGCGAGCCGGAGTTTCCGATCGAGGCCGTGGACTCGGCGGTGGCACGGAGGATCGTCGAGGAAACGGGAGGCCGGTATGCGCTCCTCAATCCAGGTGCCGGGTGGCCGAACAAGCAGTGGCCGCCGGAGCGCTTCGGCGCGGTGGCGGCCGCGCTGCGGGAGCGCCGCGGGCTGACGTCCGTCGTCCTGTGGGGGCCCGGCGAGGACGCGCTCGCGGCGGAGGTTGCCGCGCACTCGGGCGGCGCCGCGCGCGTGTCGCCGGCAACCACGATCGCCGATCTCGTCGCGCTCGCGCGCGCCGCGTCGTTGATGATCTCCGGCGACACCGGACCGGCCCACCTGGCGGCCGCCGTCGGGACGCCGATCGTCGGCCTGTACGGCCCGACCTGGCCCGCGCGCAACGGCCCGTGGTCGCCCGACGACGTCGTGCTGTCGCGGGCGGAGATCTGCAGGTGTCATCATCGACGCCGCTGCCGGCTGCCCGTCAGGTGCCTGCTCGACGTTCAGGTCGCCGAGACGCTCGCTGCGGTGGAGCGGCGGCTGGCAGCCGTGGAGCGCGGGGCTCCCGCCGGGCGAAGCCAGTGACGATGTGGAGCGAGGGGCTTCAGCCGAGCGTTCGGTATCTTGCGCGACGGCGAGTCCCTCTCGGCTTCGTGCTCGCGGTCATCGTTCTGTGGCTCGCGTCGCCGACGCCGAGGTCGCTCGCGGCCGGCGTGTCGGTGGCGGCAGTCGGCGAGGCGCTGCGCATCTGGGCGGCGGGGCACCTGAACAAATCGCGCGAGGTGACGGCGTCCGGTCCGTATCGCTGGTTCGCGCACCCGCTCTACGTCGGCTCGACGATCATGGGCGCCGGCCTGGCAATCGCGAGCGCCAGCGTGGCGGTCGCCATCGTCATCGCCGTCTACCTGGCGTCGACGATTGCGGCGGCGGTGAAGAGCGAAGAGGCCTTCCTGCGCCGGACGTTCGGCAGTGAATACGATCGGTACCGGCGCGGCGGGCGCATGGACGCCGGGCGGCGGTTCAGCCTGCGGCAGGCGATGGCGAACCGGGAGTATCGTGCGCTCGTCGGGCTGGCGCTCGCCGTGTTGCTGCTGACGTGGAAGGCAACGTATAATGGGACGTTTTGGCGGGCAGCCGGAGCGCACGCCGTCAGGCCGGACCATTGACGAAGGGCCGCGGGCGGTTAGCTCAGTGGTAGAGCACCGGCTTTACACGCCGGCTGTCACAGGTTCGAATCCTGTACCGCCCAATCAGTGACAATGGCATGTGGTGATCTCGTGAAGTGGTGAGGTGGTGATGTCGTGAAGTGGTGATGTGATGATGTGGTGATGCAGATCGACCTTCACCACTTCGCGACGTCACACCACTTGACCATTTCACCACTTGACCACTTCACCGCTTCACCACATGCCATGATTCCAGTTCGGGGTCGTAGTTCAGTTGGTTAGAACGCCGGCCTGTCACGCCGGAGGCCGCGGGTTCGAGTCCCGTCGACCCCGCCAACCACAACACAGAGCAGATTGGAGATAGCGGATCACCGATCCGCCGTCTCCAACATGTCTCCACGACTCCGGGGGACGCCGGAGGTCTCCAGCAACCGGATCGCGCCCTCGATCGCCGCGGGACTGAGGTGCATGTACCGCTGCGTCGTCGTCAGGTCCTGGTGCCCGGCCAGCTCCTGAATCGCCCGGGCGCTCCGCGCATGGCAGGTGCGAACAGAACGTGTGCCGCAACCGATAGACGCTGGGAGGGTGTCGGCTCGGTGTGCTGCCTCGCTTCCCCGGCCGATCCCTTTCCCGTGCGATCTTCCGCCACCCTGCCCACAATCGAGGCCGACGGCGGTCTCATCCGCGGCTGTCGAAAGGGGGGAAGTGGCTGATCCGGGACCGAACCGATCGATCGCTTGACGCGGGCTGAGCGCAGGCCGACGCCGGCGCCGAGTCGATCGACGGGCACGATGTGGCCATCAGCTCGGATGCAGGCTGCCTCCACGGCTCGCGCCTTAACGCCCGTTCTCGAGAGTCGATAGGAAGCATTAGGGCCGTCTCACGTCCCGGAGCACGCCTGAGAGGACGAGGCCGTCGGCCTCCGTCACATCCATTTACGGCGGCATCGGCGCGATCTGGGACTGGCTGCACGTGGGGCGTCAGACGATCTACCGGCGCAAGCCGACCAGCCCGGTGCGCGTCGCGCTCGTGCCGCTCGTCTCGCCGCACGCGAACGCCGTGTACGTGCCCGGCCAGGCCCTTCTCAGGATTCGCGGGACGCGGGCTCCGCGCCGCGCAGCAGCGCGCTCCGGACGGAGATGATTCTCGTGACGCTCGTCACGAACAGGACCGCGCCGCAGCCGAGGCCGACGACGATCGTCCGCGAGGCCGCTGAGCGCGCACCCGTCAGCTGTCGAAGGGGGAAGAGGCTGATCCGGGACCGAGAACGGGCGTCATGCTACCCGCGAGACGGCCCTAGACTAATGCTTCCTATCGTCCCTCGGAAATTGGCTGACCCCTGAGCAAGGTCGGCGGCTTCTCGAGTCCGAAACGCCGTCGACCGCGTGCCAGTTGCGGGATCACGCGATGGTCGCGATGTTGATCGGCTGCGGACTGCAACGCGCGGAGTTCCCGCACGACCTCCGGCGCACCTGCGCCCGTCTCTGCCATCTCGCAGGCGGCGAACTGGATCAGATCCAGGTTCTGCTCGGAGACGTCTCCATTCAGACCACGGAGCGCTATCCCGGATGCAAGCAGAAGCTCCGGATTGCCGTGAACGACCGATTGGGAATCGAACCTGATGCCCCTTGACCGACACTGCCGCCAGGGGCGGATGCTGAATCCGCCCTGAGCGAGTACACAGGATTGAGGTGAATCTCCGAATATGCAATCCTCGGAGTGACCTGTCGCATCGCACGTGTCCAGCGCCCCGGCATACCCCGATGGGCGGTGCTCAGACCCCGGATCGTTGAACAACGAGGGTGAAAGGAGATCTACCATGCTTCGACTTGCCCCAGCGGGCCGTGTTGCCTTCTGCCTTCTCATTGCGCCGGTTAGCCCCGCTGCGAATCCGACGGTCGTCGCCTCGCCCACAATAGTGATGAATCAGGGGACGGCGCGCACAGGGTCGATGGGTGATGCGTGCTCCCTGTTGACCGCCGCGGACATAGCGAAGGCTACCACCATCAAGGTCGCGGATGGGACGGCCGGCCAACCGGTCCCGGGCACTCTAGGCAGATGCACATGGACCGCGCCCGGGAATACCAGGGTGATCGTGACTCTCGCCGACGCGCAGCATATGCAGATTACGGTTGAGGCACAGCTGCAAAGTGGCGGCACGGCGGTATCGGGGGTGGGTTCCAAGGCCGTTGCGATTCGAGGTGCGGCGTTCACGGGCGGAGGCTACGTCCTCAGCGCTCTCGACGCCAAAGGCGGGTTCGGCGTCAGCATTCTTGGGAAGGATGGAACGCAGGAGCGCGTCGTTGCGCTTGCAAAGATCGTTGCGAGCCGCCGTTAGGATCGGTCTTTTCGGACGAGATGGCCCATCGCCCATCGCTTGCGTTTCCGGCGGCATCCAACGGTTCTGCCAATTGCCGTGACGGCGTCGCCAGCGTGAGTCTCCGACGAGATGATCTCGGGGAGACGTTCGGGGCGAGTGACGTTTCGAGTGTCATTGCAGCGGAGAAATCCGACAACGGCTGTCGAAAGGGGGAAGAGGCTGATCGGGACTGAGAACGGGCGACGTTACGGTGATATGTCGATAAAATCGCAAATCATCGACATATTGAGCTAACATGTCGATGCCGTCGACATGCCGTCCAGAGCCCGATTTTCGCCCGGAACGCCCTACAACGCGCTTCCGCAGCTGCCTCCGAAGGCCGAGCTGGAAACGAAACCCGTCATGAAGGCGCTGGTGGGCGCGCGCGCCGCCCTGGCGGAGCTGAAGCAGGCCGGGGAGCTCATTCCGAATCAGTCGATTCTCATCAACACGCTCCCTGTCCTCGAAGCGCGCGCCAGCTCGGAGATCGAGAACATCGTCACCACCGCAGACCGACTGTTCCGGTTTGCGCAGCACGATGAGAGCGAGCAGGCCGATCCGGCGACCAAGGAAGCGCTGCGTTATCAGTCCGCCCTGATGCAGGGATTGCGGGAGCTGGCAAAGAAGCCCGTGACGACAGGGACGGCCGTCGAGATCTGCCGGACGCTCCGCGGGATTGCGATCGACATTCGGAAAGTGCCTGGCACGGCATTGAAAAATCAGACGACGGGCAAAGTGATCTACACGCCACCCGAGGGAGAGGCCCGGCTCCGGGGCTTGCTGGCGAATTGGGAGCGCTTCCTTCATGACGCGACAGATCTCGATCCGCTGATTCGAATGACCGTTGGCCATTATCAGTTCGAGGCGATCCATCCATTCACGGATGGCAACGGCCGAACCGGACGTATTCTCAATCTGCTGTTCCTGGTGGAACAGGGCCTTCTGGATCAGCCCGTCCTCTATCTCAGTCGCGCAATCATCCGACGCCGGGCTGAGTACTATCGCCTGCTCAACGCTGTCACGCGTGACGACGCATGGGAGCCGTGGGTGCTGTACATGCTCGACGCCGTGCGCGACACCGCCATCTGGACAACGAAGAAGATCAAAGCGATCCGGGAGTTGCTCCGTCGGGCGACCGTCCATGTGCGTGAACATGCCCCGTCGCTGTACAGCCGGGAACTCGTGGAGCTGGTGTTCGAGCAGCCCTACAGCCGCATCGGCAATGTCGTCTATGCGGGCATCGCGAAGCGGCAGACCGCATCCGTGTACCTGAAGGTGCTGTGCGACATTGGCGTGCTGCGAGAGGTGAAGGCCGGACGCGAAAAGCTGTTCATCCACCCGAATCTGATGAAGCTGCTGACGGCTGAAGACCACAAGGTGCCGGAGTATCGCGGATGAGTCATGAATCCGATCCAATACCGACGTCGAGCGCGTCGATCTCCAGTCGCCGGACGTGGCCGAACAGAAGCGGCTGGAGTTGCTGCGTCTGTTTCTGTCGAAGGGGGAAGAGGCTGATCCGGGACCGAGAACGGGCGTCATGCTACCCGCAAGACGGCCCTGATGCTTCCTATCGTCCCAGCGGCCGATGAGCGGCGGCCGGCTGGAGCGGGTGCTGTAGAATCGACCGCATGAAGATCGTCGCCGTCGCCACGTTGGCCCTGGCCGCCCTCGTGGGCGCACAGTCGGCAGACGCTGCATCATGCGTCGGGCTTGCCCGTCTCCGATTGCCCGGCGCGCAAGTCATGCAGGCTGCGATCGTCCGGGCCGGCGCCTTCCAGATCGACGCGGTACTGCTTCGCGACTTCGGCGGCGCCCTTCCGGGCGCGTCGAACCTGCCGGACTTCTGCCGCGTCGTCGCGAGGATGACTCCGAGCGCGGATTCGGACATCAGGATAGAAGTCTGGATGCCGGTGTCCGGATGGAACGGGAAGTTCGAAGGCGTCGGGAACGGCGGGTGGGCGGGCCATCTGAAGGAACAGGAACCAACCGGAGACGTCGTGCAAGTGCAATCGTACTTCGCGATGGTCAACGCCGTGCTCCACGGGTACGCCGCGGCGGCGACCGACACGGGACACGTGGGCGATGCGGAAGATGCCAGTTTCGCTCTCGGTCATCCTGAAAGGGTTGTCGATTTCGCGTACCGCGCCGTTCACCAGATGACGACGACGGCGAAGAGGCTCGTGGCGGCGTTTTACGGCCGATCGGCGGCGCGCGCCTACTGGTACGGGTGTTCGACGGGTGGAATGCAGGGGCTGATGGAGGCGCAGAGGTTTCCGGACGATTACGACGCGATTGCCGCCGGCGCCCCGGCCAACAACTGGACGCACCTGATGGCGGGCGACGTCTGGCTCGCGCAGGCGACGCACGCGACGCCGGCGAGCGAGATCCCCCCGACGAAATATCCGATCGTTCACAAAGCGGCGCTCGACGCGTGCGACGCGGCGGACGGCGTGCGCGACGGCGTGATCGCGGATCCGACAGCCTGCCGCTTCGATCCCGGCGTCCTGCTCTGCAAACAGGGCGACGGAGCCGACTGCTTGACCGCGCCCCAGGTGGAAGCGGCCCGCAAGATCTATGCGGGGGCGCGGAATCCGCGCACCGGCGAGCAGGTCTTTCCCGGGCTCGAGCCTGGCAGCGAGATGCAGTGGGCCGTGATGGCCGGCGGTCCTGAACCGCCGATTGTCGCGTCGTTCTTCAAATACCTGATCTTCAAGAATCCCGCGTGGGATTTCCGGACGCTGAATTTCGATCGCGACGTCGCCCGCGCTGACGCGGCCGAGGCGAAGCTCCTCAACGCCACGAACCCGGATCTCGACGCGTTCACCTCACGCGGCGGAAAACTGCTCCTCTATCACGGCTGGAGCGATGGCCTGATCGCGCCGGAGAACAGCGTCAATTATTACGAAAGCGTGCTGAACCGGCTGCGCGCTCGCGATCCTCCGGATGGCGTCCGGTTGTTCATGATTCCGGGGATGGGGCACTGCGGCGACGGTGACGGCCCGCATCAGTTCGATCAGGTCGCCGCGCTCGACGAGTGGGTGAACACCAAGAAAGCGCCCCAGCGCATCGTCGCCACCGCGCGCCGTCAGGGGAAGACGACGACGAGACCGCTGTGCGCGTATCCGAGCGTGCCGACGTACTCCGGCCACGGCAGCACCGACGACGCCGCGAGCTTCGT
>JBLMXQ010000025.1:0-8149 GCA_050257855.1 Betaproteobacteria bacterium
GGAGATCACGTTCCGCGGCCAGCCGCACGGCACGTTCAAGTTCCTGTTCAACGGTGTGTACTACAGCACCGCCGACTTGCCGGACGGGCAGGGACGATCGTCGACGCAGCCGCAGCGCTAGAGCGACGCTGGCAGGCCGAGCCCCGTCGGGCCCGGCCTGCGACCAACCGAGGCCGGCGCGCCCGGAGCGCATGATGCCGGGCGCATCCGCCGCGCTCGCGCGACCTATGGCCGGGCGGCTCCCGCGCTCGCCGCCGATGGCGGGCGCCATCCTAGCCCGGCTGGCCGGCGATCACTTCCTCGTAGAACGCCTCGTACCGCGGGACGATCCGGTCGGCGCAGAACCGTTCGGCGACGCTCGCCGCCGCCGCCGCGCCGATTCGCTGCGCCCGCCCGGGATCGGTCAGCACGTCGACGCCCCGGGCGGCCATCTGGTCGAACGCGTCCGGCGCGCACAGGTATCCGGTCACGTCGTCCTCGATCACCTCCGGCAACCCGCCGACCGCCGACGCGACCACCGGCACGCCGCACGCCATCGCTTCGAGCGCCGCGAGGCCGAAGCTCTCCTGCGCGGACGGCAGCAGGAAGAGGTCGGCGCTCGACAGCCACTTCACGAGATCGTGCTGCTCGCCGACGAATCGCACCGAGCCGGCCAGCCCTTCCGCGGCGACGCGGCGTTCGAGCGCCGCGCGATCGGGGCCGTCGCCGATCATCACGAGCGTGGCGGGAACGGTCCATGCGATGCGCCGGAAGACGTCGACCACCGCGCCGACCCGCTTCACCGGCCTGAAGTTCGAGACGTGCACGACGACGGCGTGCCGCCCTCCGGTGGTCAGCCGTGAGCGCAGCGCGGGATCCGGGACGCGGCGCCACTCCGAGCAGTCGAGGAAGTTCGGGATGACGCGGATGTCGCGGCGGACGCCGAGCGCTGCCACCGTGTCCGCCTTCAGGCTCGCGGAGACCGCCGTCACGCCGTGCGACTGCTCGATCGAGAACGCCACGACGCGCGCGTACGACGGGTCGCTCCCGACGAGCGTGATGTCCGTGCCGTGGAGCGTCGTGACCGTCCGCGGCGCGTCGTGCAGCGGCTCGAGGACGAGCATCTGGTGCGCCAGGTACGCCGCCGTCGCGTGCGGGACCGCATAGTGCGCATGGACGAGATCCAGACGGCGATCCCTCGACACCCGCGCGATGGCGTTGGCGAGCGCGAGCAGGTACTGCGGCTCCCGGAACAGGGGATACGCCGGCGCGGACACACCCTCGAACGAGAGGTTCGGGAGGTCGGCGCGCCACCGGAACGGCCGCTCGGTGCTGATCACGTGCACCTCGTGGCCGCGGCCGGCGAGCGCCTGCGCCAGCTCCGTCGCGACGACGCCGCTGCCGCCGACCGAGGCGTAGCAGACGATTCCGATCCTCATGGGACGTGCTTGAGGATCGTCGTGCGCCGCACGGGCTCGCGGACGACCAGGCCTTCGGCGAACGCGACGCCGGCGAGCGCGCCGAACTGGGCATCGCGGCTCTCGACGAGCGTCCGGAACGTCCCGGCCGTCAGCCGCGTCGCCCGGGCGCCGGCGTCCGCCGGCGCGAACTGGCTGGCATAGCAGGCGAGCGCCTCGCGCTTCCGCTCGTAGTGCGCCGAGACGTCGATGACGAACGACGGCCGATCGCCGTCGTTGATGAAGTAATAGCAGACCCAGTCCGCGCGCCACGGCTCGCCGTTCGACTCGTAGCGCCTCAGGCCGCTGAGGAACGCCGCTCGCGTCAGCGCCTCGCTCGCGCCGACGTGATCCGGGTGGCGATCTTTCCAGTACGGCACCGCGAGCGTGCGCGGGCGGCGGCGCCGGATGGCGTCCACGGCCGACCGCACGAGCTCAGGATCGGGCGCCATGCGGCCGTCAGGCCATCCGAGGTTCTCGCGGAACTCGACGCCCAGCACGCGCGCGGCGTTCTCCGCCTCCGCACGCCGCGTCGCTGGCGTGCCGTTCGTCGACAGCTCGGCTTCGCTCAGGTCGATCAATCCGACGCGATAGCCTTCGGCCGTGTGCCGGGCGACGGTCGCGCCGAGGCCGATCTCGATGTCGTCCGGATGGGGGCCGAAGACGAGGAGGTCCAGCGGGGGCTGGGTGCCGGGTGCCTGGTACCGGGTGCCCGACGGGGCAGTCACGGCTAGATCGCGGCGAACGCCAGAAAGCCCCAGCCCACCAGGAACGCGAGGCCGCCGATCGGCGTGACTGCGCCCAGCACGCGCACGCCGGTGAGCGCCAGCAGGTACAGGCTGCCCGAGAACAGGACGATGCCGGCGGTGAACATCCATCCTGCCCAGACGACGAGCCAGCCGCCGAGCCGCGGCATCAGCGCCGACACCGCGACCAGCGCGACCGCGTGGTACAGCTGGTAGCGCACCCCGGTCTCGAACACCGCGAGCATCTCGGGCGTCAGGCGGCCGCGCAGCCCGTGCGCCCCGAACGCGCCCAGCGCGACGCCCGTAAAACCGGCCAGCGCCCCGACGAGCAGGAAATTGCGGGACACTCAGTCGCGCCTGTTGCCGAGGAAACGGAGCAGGAACAGGAACAGGTTGATGAAGTCGAGGTACAGCGCCAGCGCCCCGACGATCGCGTACGAGCCGATGTCGCCGCTCGGCGTCTGGAGCGCCATCGCCTTGAGTCGCTGGGCGTCGTACGCGGCGAGCCCGGTGAAGACGATCACGCCGATGAACGAGATGACGAACTGCAGGCCGTCGCTGTGCCAGAACATGCCGACGATGGAGGCCAGGACGACGCCGATGAGCCCCATGAACAGGAACTGGCCCCATCCGTCGAGGCTGCGCCGCGTCACCGTGCCCCAGGCGGCGAGGCCGCCGAACATCCCGGCAGCCACGATGAACGTCGTCGCGACCGACTGGCCCGTGTACATCAGGAGCACGAATGAAATCGTCACGCCGGTCAACGCGGAGTAGGCGACGAACAGCATCGACGCGGTCGAGGCGGCCAGCCTGTGCACGCGCGCCGACAGCACGACGACAATGCCGAGCTGGGCGATGATGAGGCCCCAGAAGAGGGGAGTGCTCCGCGCAATAGCGAGGGCGAATCGCGGAGACGAAGCGACGAAAAGCGCAGTGGCGGCCGTGATGGCCAGTCCGCCGCACATCCATCCGTAAACGGCGCGGAGGAACAGCGAGACGCGTTCGGAGGCGCCGAGCGTGCCCGGCCAGGCAGTGCTCGAAGTCATGTCGTAACGATCCATGTACTAGATGCTATCAAATCGGCGCCGGGGCCGGGGCCGGAAGGGCGCAGGGCTCAGGGCGTAACTACCCTCTCGGCTCGACGAGGAACTGCTCGTAGCGGCCGTCGGGCATCTCGTAGATCGACAGGACGACTATTTTCGCGCGGAACTTCACCTCGAATCCGCGGTACGTCATGCCGCCCCGCTCACGCGTGGCAATCGGCGTGAGGCCGGTGATTGTGCCAAGCGGTCGCAGGCCGTCCGCGTAGTCGCGCAGGGCCTGCTCGGAGAAGTACGCGTTCGCGTTCGCGGTGAAGAGCGACCGGTCGATGCGACCCTGACGCAGTTCCTCGAACACCTTACGGGCCAGCGCGGCCCGCTGCTCGTCGCGCGGAGTCGTCTGCTCGAGCAG
Organism: Betaproteobacteria bacterium; assembly: GCA_050257855.1. Lineage (GTDB taxonomy): Bacteria > Acidobacteriota > Vicinamibacteria > Vicinamibacterales > CAVVIG01 > JBLMXQ01. The sequence continues at coordinate 3,635 of JBLMXQ010000025.1, forward strand.
CGCGTCGCGCACCCTGTCGCCGATTTGAGCCGCTGCAGACGCAGCGTCCTGATTCGTCAGTACCGTCACCGCAAGGCCCTCATCCGGCAGGACGATGTTCTCGGCGGTGAACCCGGAGACCTCGCCGCTGTGCTCGAGCTCGCGGTGTCCCGATATGTCTGCAACGTGGACCCCGAGTGCGTAGCTCGTGCCCAGGCCGTTCTTGAGCCCGACCTCGGTCTCGAGCTCGGCGTACGACTCCGGCTTCAGGATCGATCGCCTGATGATGGAGATGTTCCACTTTGCCAGATCGGCCGGCGTCATCGCGAGTTCGCCCGCGGCGAACATCCAGCCGGGCCCCTCCTTCGGCGCGGGGCGGGCGGGGCCGAGCGCGTAGCGGAAGTAGCCGGCTGGATCGGTGGACGGCAGCGCATGCTCGTCCGTGTTGGTCACGCTCTTCATCCCGAGCGGTGCGAACACGTGCCGATCGAGGAACTGCCACAGCGGCATGCCGGCCGCCTTCTGCACGATGAGGCCGGCGATCACGAAGTTCGTGTTGCTGTACTGCCACCTGGTGCCCGGGTCGAAGTCGAGCGGCTTGCGGGCCCACCGGGCGAGGATGCCGTCGGGCGTGATCGCCTTCAGCATCAGCGGCGGCAGGTAGTCCTGCGGCCAGAAGTCCTGGTAGCCGGACGTGTGCGACAGGATCTCGCGAATCGTCACGTCGTCGCCGCGCGTCAGGCCGGGCACCCATTTGCCGACCGGATCGTCGAGAGTCAGCCTGCCCTGCTCCTGCAGCAGCAGGATCGCCGCGGCGGTGAACTGCTTGCTGATGGAGCCGATGCTGTAGCGCATCTCCGGCGTCGCCGGGAGCGGCGGATCGAGACGCGCGTCTCCGTACGCGTGCCGGTAGGCGATGGCGCCGTCCTGCACCACGGCGACCGAGGCGCTCGGCACGCCGGTCGCCTCGAGCACGTCATGCGCGATGCGATCGACGGTCGACGCGATGTCCGGCGCGGGCGGGGCCGCCGTCGATCGGGTGGGGGCGAAACCGCCGCCGAGCGTGAGCAGGAGCGCGAGCGCAATCGATTTGATCATGGGAGTCCCTTGCGGCGTACGGGCACCGATGATAACGGGCCCGCGGGTCTTCTGCTGCTCGAGCCGGGCCTGCGCCTCGTCGAGCCGGGGCGACAGGCGCACGACGCGGTACATCCGCAGCCGGTCCGGACGGCCCGGCCGTCGTCTGCATGCGGGCATTCTATTTGACTGCAGCAACGAATTATCCGGACGGGCGACGCCTTGCCCATTCGCCCTCGAACCCATCGCGCGAGACGAAGGACTTCTGCGTGCCGACGGTCGTCGTGGACAGCGCGGCGTACAGGTTCGCCCGCAGGACCGCCTCGCGGGGGCGGCAGCCCTCGACGAGAAAGGTCGCGAAGCTGCCGGTGAAGGCGTCGCCGGCGCCGGTCGTGTCCCGCGAATCGACCTCGAAGGCGGGCAGCAGCTCGACGCCGTCGCGGTCCGCGAGCAGCGCGCCGCGGTCGCCGAGCGTCACGATCACCCGGCGCGCCCCGCGATCGATCATCGACCGCGCGCATGTCTCGGCCTGGCGCTCGGTGCGCACCGGCATTCCGGTCAGCGTCTCCGCCTCGGTCTCGTTGGGGATGACGTAATCGGCGCTCGAGAGAACGTCGAGGTCGATCGGCAGCGCCGGCGCCGGGTTCACGATCGTGCGGATGCGGCGCGCCCGCGCGAAGCGGATCGCGTGCGCGACCGTCTCGAGCGGGATCTCGAACTGCAGCACGATGCAGTCGGCCCGCTCGAGCAGGGGCGCCGCCTCGTCGACGTCCTCCGGGCGGAGCCGGTCGTTGGCCCCCTTGACGACGATGATCCGGTTCTGTCCGCTCGGATCGACGAAGATCGGCGCGACGCCGCTCGCCAGGCCGTCGACCACCCGGACGTGGCTGGCGTCGATGCCCAACCGCTCGAAGTTGCGGACCGTGGCCTCGCCGAACAGATCGCTGCCGACGCGCGCGACCATCGAGACCTCGGCGCCGCAGCATCGCGCCGCGACCGCCTGGTTGGCCCCTTTGCCGCCGAAGCCGAGGTCGAAGCCGGTGCCGAAGATCGTCTCGCCCGGCGCGGGGAACCGGTGCGTGAACGTCGTCAGGTCGACGTTGCAGCTGCCGACGACGGCGATGCGGGCGGGCCGGGTCATCGCCCGCCCCTCGAGAGGCGTTCGACGAACAGGCGGATGAACCTGGCGGCGTCGATGTCGTACTGGACGTCGATCGTTCGGGCCCCTTCCGCGCCGGGCCACGGCTCGGACCCGGCGACCGACGCGCCGTAGTCGATCCCGTGGTGGTCGTCGACGTCGACGATCATCGCCCGCGTCCGGACGAGCGAGGGATCGACGAGGCTGGCGGCCGCGACCTCGTCGTACATGTGCGGCCGGAACCCCGGGTCGCGCGCGTAGCGGGACCCCATCCGCGCCGCGATCAGCCGGGCGACCGGCGTGTTCGCGGCGACGATCGCGTCGAACGCCTGCCGGTCGAGCCAGGTCTTCCGCGACACGTTCAGCGGTGAGAGCTCGATCGGCATGCCGGAACGGAGCACGATGCGCGCGGCCTCGGGGTCGACCCAGAAGTTGAACTCGGCGGCCGGCGTGGCGTTGCCGGCGCCGTCGGGCAGCGCCGCGATCGCGCCGCCCATGACCGTCAGGCGCTTCACCCCCTTTGCAAACGCCGGGTCGCGGCGGATGGCCGTGGCCACGTTGGTGAGCGGGCCAATCGCCAGGATCTCGATCCGTCCCGGCGCGGCGGCGACGGTGCGGGTCATGAAGTCGGCCGCCGACTCCCTCTGCAGTGCGATCGTCGCGAAGCCGCCGGGCGGCGGCGGCGGCGCCTCGTCCGACCACCAGCGGCCGTAGTGCGATCGCGCGTAGGCGTCGGGCACGTGCGCCAGCGGCCGGGCGGCGCCGGCATAGACCGGAATCCGGCGCCGGTCCGCCAGCTCCAGCAGGCGCAGCACGTCGGCGTTGGCGCGCGCGACGTTGTAGTTGCCGGCGACGGTCGTGATGCCGACGATTTCGAGCTCGGGGCAGTTCAGCGCGAAGGCGAGCGCGAGGCCGTCGTCCTGCGGCGGCAGCGCGAAGTCGGTGTCGACGATGACGCGATGGACCGGGGCGGGCCGGGCGCTGACGGTCGCCGCCAGCAGGACCGCCGCACCGAGGCACACACGCGGGAGTCGCATGTCGCGGAGAGTCTACCACCGGCTACAATGCGTGCCATGTTCCTGCCGCACGGTTTCGGCGCGGCGCTGGCCATGACGATCACGAGCACGCTGTGCTGGGGATCGTGGGCGAACACCTACAAGCTGACGCGCGGGTACCGCTTCGAGCTGTTCTACTGGGACTACGCGGCCGGCATCGTGCTCGTCTCGCTCGTCTGGGCCTTCACGCTCGGATCCAGCGGCGCCGACGGCCAGGCCTTCCTCGCGAACGTCGCCGCGGCCGACGGCAGCAACATCGGCTGGGCGCTCGCCGGCGGCGCCATCTTCAACGCCGCCAACCTGCTGCTCGTCGCCGGCATCGACCTCGCCGGTCTCGCCGTCGCCTTCCCGCTCGCGATCGGCATCGCGCTGGTCGTCGGCGTCGTCCTGAGCTACGCGATCGAGCCGCGCGGCAACCCGGTCGCGCTCGGCGTCGGCGTCGCGCTGGCGCTCGTCGCCGTGGTATTCGACGGCCGGGCGTACCGGGCGCTCGCGCGCGACGGATCATCCGTGTCGCGCCGGAGCATCGTCGTCTGCATCGTTTCCGGCGTGCTGATGGGATCGTTCGCGCCGTTCGTCACGCGCGCGCTGACGGCGGGGCGCGCGCTCGGGCCGTACAGCGTCGCGGTCTTCTTCACGCTGGGGGCCCTCGCGTCCTGCTTCGTCGTGAACGTGTACTTCATGCGGCGTCCGCTGGCCGGCGCGCCGGTCGACTTCTCCGGGTTCGCGCGTGCGCGGGCCGCGGACCACCTGCTCGGCGTGGCCGGCGGCGTGGTGTGGGGCACCGGGACGGTGTTCAACTTCGTCGCGGCGAGCTTCGTCGGCGTGGCCATCTCGTACGCGATCGGCCAGGCGGCGCCGATGGTCGCCGCGCTCTGGGGGGTCGTGGTCTGGCGGGAGTTCGGCGGCGCCCCGAGCCGCGCGTGGAGGTATCTCGCCCTGATGTTCGCCTCCTACGTGGCCGCGCTCGCCGTGCTCGCCAGCGCGTACGGCACGGCCCGATAGCGGCGGCGCCACCGCGGCGCCATTGATCCGGCGCGGTCGAGGGGTTTTGGGGTATAAGGGGATCTGCGACCCGGTTGCCAGCCCCGCCGCACGCGTTCCCATGGTCAAGCACGTCTCGTGGTGCGTCGGGTTCTGTCTCGCCCTCGGTGCCGTGGCCGCGGCGCGCCAGCAGACCGTCTTCAAGAGCGCCGTCCGGACCGTCGCCGTGTATGCCACCGTTCGCGACGCGGACGGCCGCCTGGTGCCCGACCTGCCGCGGAC
>JBLMXQ010000026.1:0-3116 GCA_050257855.1 Betaproteobacteria bacterium
TCGAACACGCCCTTGAATACGGGATCGCCGCCGACGTACGCCTGGGGAAAGTGCGCAGGGTCGTTGATCTCGAAGAACACGTGGAACACCGGATCGCTCGGCGCCATGTCGAAGAACTGCACGCCCGGCAGCACGCGTCGCATATTCTCGGCGAACGGCTCCCACCCGCCGCCGGGGATGCCGCGCCAGCCCGGCGGCTTGAAGTCGTCGACGAACAGGAACCCGCCCTTTTGCAAGTAGGCGCGCAGTCCCGCGGCCTCGCGGTCGCTGAGCGTCCACCACCCGGTTTCGATGATGTACGCGATCGGGTACTTGAAGAGCTCCGGATCGTCGAGCGTCACGGTGTTGATGTCTTCGTGTGCGCCGAGAAGGCTCACTTCGTTCATGATCTTCATCAGGTTCTGCTCGGCGAGCGGATACCCGTGAATCCACGACGGACGCCGCCCGGGCCAGAATCCACCCGGCGCTGGGTCGTAGCGCACGCGCACGAACGTGAATCGGCCGTCGTACGAGATGTTCGGGAGCGGTCGGTACGGAGGGCCGACGAGCCCGCGGAAGCCGATCTGCGCGCCGACGTCGCCAGCGACCATGACCACGATCGTCACTGCGATCGTGGCGAGCGCGCCCGCGTATCGTCGTCGCTCTGGCATCCCGTCCGATGATACTGCCGGTCATCGCGTCGGCGCGGCATCCCGACAGCAGGATTTCACGCGTCCGTTCCGTTCTGCCACTACAATCGGCCCTGTCGGCGCAGGTCGGCCATCGCGCTCTCAACGGTCGGAGTAGGAATGCCCATCGCTGAGCACCCCCTCCACGGATCCGGACGAGCGGGATTACCGCATCCGGCTCTTGCCTTGGGTGACGAACGCCAGGCGCTGGTCGGGGTACGGATGACAGATGTGCGGCACCGGAAGCCAGCGCGCGGCCAAGCGGGCCATGCGCGTCCACGACACGAACGCGGTCTGGCTGCGGCGCATCAGCACCGCGCGCCAGAGCCGCGTGAGCGCACGACGAAACATCATCAGGCTCGGGCCGTTGCGGGGCACGCCGTAATACCGCGTGTGCCCCACGAGGACCGAGCGCAGATAGATGCCCTGTTCCGGGATGGACTCGTGCAAGCGGCGCCGCAGCTCCAGGTTGATGTCGCGCAGCTTCGCTTGCCACCTCCGGCGCATCGTCTGGCGCAGCACAGTAAACCGGCCCTTCCGCGTCTGGCTGCACGCGTGTGTGAAGCCGAGGAAGTTGAAGGTGTCCGGTTTCCCGTCGCCGCGGTCTCGTCGATTCCGGTCCGCCGCGCGGCCGAACTCGATGAGGCGCGTCTTGTCGGGGTGCAGCGTCAGTCCGAACCGCGCGAAACGCTCGCGCAGCTCGGCGAGGAAGCGTTCGGCTTCCGCGCGGTGCTCGAATCCCACGACGAAATCATCCGCGAACCGCACGACGATCACATCGCCGCGCGCCTGCGTCTGACGCCACCGCTGGACCCAGAGGTCGAAGACGTAGTGGAGATAGATGTTGGCCAGCAGCGGACTGATGCTGCCGCCCTGCACCGTCCCCACGTCACTCCGTCTTCGCTGTCCGTCTTCCAGCACGCCGGCCCTCAGCCATCGCTGAACGAGGTGCACGACGCGCCGGTCTGCCACACGGTGCTCGAGAAAGCGGACGAGCCATTCGTGGTTCAGCGTATCGAAGAACCCCTGAATGTCCGCATCAAGCACCCAGTTCACCTTCTTCGTTTCGATGCCGACCGTGAGCGCATCCAGCGCTTGATGCGGGCTGCGCTTTGGCCGGAAGCCGTACGAGAAGCCGAGAAAGTCTTGCTCGTAAATCGCCGTGAGCACCTCGACGACCGCGCGCTGGACGATTTTGTCTTCCAGCGTCGGGACGCCCAGCGGGCGTTGCCGTCCATCCGCCTTCGGGATGTAGGCGCGACGCACCGGACTGGCTCGGAACGCGCCTCGCGCAATGCGAGCGGACAAGTCCCGGAGATTCGTGTCCAGGGCCTCGCCGTAGCGCCGCCACGTTTCGCCGTCGATGCCGGCGGCCGCGTCTCGCTTCAGCGCGAGGTACGCGGCTCGCAAGCGCTCGACCTCGTAGACATGGTGCAGCAGCGCGGTGAACCGCTGTCGTCTGTCTTTCCTGGCTGCCTGACGTACTCGCTCGATGCCAGCCGACGCGTCGACCCGGCGCTGTGTCCGGTCGTCGTGACTCTCGGGCGAGTTCCCCTTGGCCCGCTCGCTTCCCTCCACCACCTCCGCGGCCGGTCGCCCAGCGTTGTTCGGCGGCTTCCTTGGTACTACCAAGCGGTCCGACTTCCGGCGGTCGTTCATCATCGGCGTGAGTCCTCAGACTTCCCGATGCGCGCTGCGGCGCTCGTCGCGACAGCGGACCGTCGGATCTCCCGGTTCCCGTACGCGGTGCTTCGGTGCATGCACGGAGTCTCTGACCGCGCGGGGTCCCGCCGCACCTCGCGATGGCGGTGCGTCGGGTGTGGCCTTCCGCCTTCCTCCACGGCGTGGGCACCCCGGAGTGGGTCATGGATTTCGCGGCTCAATGTCCGGCCTGCACGTTCCCCTGTCAACGCTTCGCCTGCGCAGTCGCCCGCGCCGACGCATGACTCGGGGCCATTGTGGGTCGCTACTCCTTCAATGTTTCGAACTTTCATCTATTGCACCGCGCCGGTTTGACCGGCGCACGGAGGATCGTCATGCAACTGAATCACCAGCTCGTGCCCAAACTGAAGAATCTCCGCTTGTCCGGCATTCTCGCCACGCTCGACGTCCGCACGCAGCAAGCCATCACCGAAAAGCTCTCCTATGTCGACTTCCTCGAGCGGCTCGTCGAAGACGAGGTCGAGCGCCGCGGGCAGAAGCAGTTGCAGCTCCGCCTCCGCCGCGCCACCGTCGATCTCGGCAAGACGCTCGAAGGTTTCGACTTCACGTTCAATCCGTCGATCAATCGCCAGCAGATCTTCGATCTCGCCACCGGCCACTTCATCGAGCGCCACGAGACGGTACTGATTCAAGGGCCCGCCGGCGTCGGCAAATCCCATCTCGCGCAGGCGCTGGGCCACGAAGCGTGCCGTCGCGGCTTCGACGTGGTCTTCGTCTCGGCCGCCC
>JBLMXQ010000027.1:0-38291 GCA_050257855.1 Betaproteobacteria bacterium
TCGGCGTCGCCCGTCGCCTCGTAGTACTCCACCCGCAGCCTGTGCCGTCCGCCGTCGATTGCGGCGACGTCGGCCGCCGATTCGTGCGGGCTCCAGTGATCGATCGCCAGGCGCCGGTCCACCCACACGCGCACGCCCTCGTCCGAGATCGTGCGCAGTCGGTAATGCCCGGGTGGAAGCGTGACCGTCCCCTCCGCCGCGACGGCGACGTGATCGGCCGGCACGCCGGGCGCGATCGCGCGGGAGGAGATGTAGTCGATCCGATCCGTCCGCTCGGTCCTGACCGGAGTACCTGCAAGGACCTTCGCGAACGACGCGGCGGCGGCCGGCGCGTCCGGCGTCGCGCCGAAGTCGTAGAAGCGCACGGTCCAGTCGATCGGCGCGAAGAAGCGCGAGTAGCGGAACACGTACGGCCGGCCCGCCGGAATCGTCGTGCCGGTCGCCGTCACGACTTCCCCGCCGACGTATCGGAGCGCAACGTCAACGTCCACGAACCGCCCCGGTGACGCCGCAACCGCAATCTCCCCGGGGACCTCGCCGGCGCGCGCCGACACGGTTCCACCGCGGATCGAGGCGAGCGTCCACCGGCCAGGCGGGCCGAGCACACGGAGCTTCAGCGGCGACGCGTCGGATCGACCGGCGGGCCACAGCTTCGGCGAGCGCCAGTCGTACGGACCCCAGTCGTCCACGATGATCGCGTCGCGGCCGCGCCGGTCGGCCGGCGGGATCATCGCGTCGACGCCGTCGGCCATCCGCGCTGGCGGCACGATCGTCTTCGCCCGCGCCGGCGCGGTCTGCTCGACGCGGTAGCCGCCCGTGTCGCCGTGCCGCTCCACGTCCGCGCCGACGCGCTCGAAGCGGTTGCCGGCGCTCACGACGCCGGGCGTGTCGGTGAGCTGCAGGCCGACATGGCTGCCGTCGAACGTGTTGCCGGCGATCAGGTAGTCGCGGCTGCTGGTCTCGTGCCGCTTCACGTACGCCCAGCTCGGATCCTGCTGGCGGTTCATCCACAGGCGCACGGCCACGCCGCCGCCGGTGAAGGTGTTGCCGACGATGGTGTTGTCGCGGCCGTGCTCGATCGCGATCCCCTCGTCGTTGCTCACGAAGGTGTTGTCCGCGATCACCGAGTCGAAGCTGTACCCGCCCCACACGCCGTGCCAGTTCCCCTCGATCCGGTTCGCGGCGAACGTGTTCCGGCTGAACGTCGCCTCGATGCCGTTCGCCGGCGCGAAGCTGAAATCGTTGCCGTAGAAGAGGTTGTCGTTCGAGCCGCCCTCTCCCGTATCCATCGTGCTCTGCCCGGCCCAGAGGAACAGCCCGTCGCCGCCGTGCGTGACGGAGTTGTAGGCGACCACGTTGCGGCTGCTCTGCTCGTACATCAGCAGGCCGGCCGAATCCTGGCCGCGGTTGTAGAAGCCTTCGCTGTAGCCCCGCACGCACCAGTCGATCCGGTTGTGCATGATCGTGCTGTCGGTCGTGCGGTACAGGCCGACGCCGATACCCGACAGGAACGAGAACTCGTTGTTCCAGATCCGGAGCGCGCGCGACCTGGTCGCCATGAGCCCGTTCTGCCCCTGCACGGCCCGGTTGCGATCGATGCTGGCTCCGTCCACGTCCGACAAATAGATGCCGGCGCCGTAGCGGAGCCACTCGTCGCGCTCGTTGTGGTGATAGGTCAGCCAGTCGGCGAAGCTCTCGTGCTCGACGCCGCTGTAGAGACGGGGCTTCCAGTTGTAGCTGACGTCGTTGCCGGTCAATGTCAGCCCGCGGACATGCCTCGCGAGGATGGCGACCTTGTAGCCGCGGATCCGGGCGTTGCGGATCGTGATGCGCTCGCCGCCGTCGACGAGCACGGCCAGCCCGGCGAACCGATCGGGCGCTTCGCCGCCCGGCGATCCCTCGAGCACGGCGCCGTCGAAATCGACGACGATGTCGTGACCGCGAATTACGATGGCCGGACCATCGAGGCTGGCGCTGGCGATTCGATACGTCCCGGGACGGACCGTCGTCGAGCGGTCGATGACGAGGCCGGCCCGAAGCGCGACTTCGACCGCCGTCTGCGCCGTGGCCGCGTGCGCCACGCCCGCGGGAGCACGCACTTGCGGGCCGACGCCGACGACGACGGCGGCGGCGGCGGCGACGGCGAGCAGAAGACGCAGGGAAGATCGCGAATCCTCGACCAAATCGCGGCCATTATACGAACTCTTCCGCACGCGCACGCGTCTGGCAAGGACGGTGGGGGTGGCGTAAGCTACTGAGTCGCGAAGGCCGGATGGATCTGAATCAACGGGACCTCGGGCGATACCGCGTGATCGAACGACTCGGAGCCGGCGGCATGGGCGAGGCGTATCGCGCGCACGACACCCGCCTCGAGCGCGACGTTGCTATCAAAGTGCTCCCCCCGGACCTCGTCGCCGACGAACCGGCGCGGAAACGTCTGCGACACGAGGCCCTGTCGCTTTCCCGCCTCAACCATCCGGCGGTTGCGACGGTCCACGATTTCGACACGGTCGCCGGCGTCGATTTCCTGGTGATGGAGCTCGTCGACGGCGAACCACTCGCGGCCCGAATCACCCGCGGGGCCCTGCCACCGGCCGAGGCTGCCGCGTACGCGCGCGAAGTGGCCGAGGCGCTCGAAGCCGCGCACGCGGCAGGCATCGTGCACGGCGACCTGAAGCCGGCCAACATCCTCATCACGCGCACCAACCACGTGAAGGTGATCGACTTCGGCCTGGCGCGAATCCTGGAGCCGCCCGACTCCAACGCCGTGACGCGGTCGATATCGCAGTCGGCCGAGATCGTCGGCACTGTTCCGTACATGTCCCCCGAACAGCTCCGCGGCGGCGGCGTCGACGCGCGCGCCGACGTGTACGCGCTCGGCGTCGTGCTCTACGAAATGGTGACGGGGCTCCGGCCGTTTCGAGAGTCCGGGACGCCACAGTTGATCGCGGCGATTCTGGATCGCGAGCCGCAGACCCCGAGGTCGCTGAGGCCGGAGATTCCGGAGGCGCTCGACCGTCTGATTCTCGAGTGCCTCGCAAAGGACCCCGCGAAGCGCCCCGGGTCGGCGCACGAGGCGGCCGCGGCGCTCGCCGGCATGGCCGCGGCACGGGCGCCGGACCGGATCGAGCAGCCAGCCGGCACGGGCGCTCCGCCGCCGCTGTCGCTGGTCGCCCTGCCGACGCGCGTGTTCGGGTCGGATGCCGATGCCTTTCTCGGCGACGCGATCCCGAACACGCTCACGACGGAGCTGGCGCGCGACGGCGGACTCGACATCAGGTGGCCGCCGACGACGCAGGACGTCGAGCGTGTGGGCGGCGACCTCGCCAGCATCGCTGCCGCCTACCTGGTTTCGGCCTTCGTCGTCACCGCCGTCACGGCGGCCCGACGCGTCCTGACGCTCGACGTGCAGCTCGTCGACGCATCGACACGCCGGGTTCTCTGGGCCGATCAGTACCGGGGATCGCGGAGCAAGTACTCGTCGCTCATCGGCGAGGCCGCCGGAGGCCTGCGGCGGCGGATGAATCTGCCCAGCCGCCGGCTCGGACCGCTCGTCGCCGGGACGGCGCCCACGTCGGAGCTGCCGCTCCAGCGCGCGATCTACTTCTCGAACCGGTTCGTCAATCGCGGGCATCCGGGGGATCTGGAGCGCGCGGCGTCGGGATTCCACGACGTCCTTCGCGCCGACCCGCGATCGGTCCAGGCACTCGAGGGCCTTGCCGTTCTCGAGCTCTCGCGCGTCGTCGTCGGTGCGTCGATCGCCGAGATCGCGCCGGGCGTGGAAGACTACGCGCGCCGGGCGCTGGCGATCGACGCGCGGTCGGCGCGCGCCTGGAGCGCCCTCAGCGAGGTGCAGCCGGACACGCGCGACGGGTACCGCCTCCGGCTGGAGTACGCGCTGCGCGGCGCGTCGATCGACCCGTCGGACGATTTCACGCACACGCGGCTGGTCGGGCCGCTGGGTGTCGTATCGGCACGGCTGGCGCGGGACGCGGCGCACGAGGCCGCGCGGCTCGATCCGCTGGTCCTGACGGGCCATCTGTACGAGGCGATCAGCAGCGCTGTCGTCGGGGAACCCGAGCGCGCCCTGCGGTCCATCGACGCGGCGCTCGCGCTCGAGCCGGACGCGCCGTTCAGCCTGTACATCAGGACGCTGGTGCTCGTGGCCGCAGGCCGGGACGAGGAGGCGCGGGCGCAGGCCGATTCACTGAAGCCGCTCGGCGCGGCGGGTCGCCTGCACCCGGAGTGGGTGCGATTCGCCGAATCCATCGTGCGCGCGCGGGAGGCCTTTGCCGCGGGTGGCCGGCAGGCGGACGAGATGTGCGCCTATCTGTCGGCGGTCGCTCAGGGCAAGGTGTCGTTCCCGCGCTGGCAGTCGACCACTTCCGGTGTCGCGGGGCTGCTGACGCGGTACGGCCGCCCGGCCACGGCGCTCGACGTTCTGAAGGCGCGGCGGGACGCGGGCATCCGGGAGCCGCTCGATCTTCTGGTCCTCGACCCGGGCCTCGCGGCTCTCAAAGACGACCCACGGTATGCGTCGCTGGTCGCGGACGCGGCCGCCCAGTTCGCGATCATGGTCGATGTCGCCACCGGCGCCCGCGCGCGGGGCGAGATGCCCGCCTACATCGGCCACGCCCTGGACGCCCTCGTCAGTCAGCCGCAGATCGCCGACGTCCTGAACGCGACGGCGTCTACGAACGCGGGGGCGCTAGCACGTCCAGGAGTGCCGCACCGATAGGCGTGCCAAGGCCCGTGCAGGGATCCCAGCCTCGCGTCGCACGGTAGGTCCCGTTTCCGCCCGTGGTCACCGCGTACAGGGCGCCGCGCGCGCGTTCGCTGTACAGCTGGGGCGAGATGAACCCGACCGGCACCCCCAGCGTATCGTTGAGCCGCGCGACGAAGGCCGCCCAGGTCGGCGTCGCCGCGCTGGTGCCGCCCAGCGCGACGTCGCGTCCGGCGACAACGAGCTGATATCCGCGCTTGAAGTCAGCCTTCGCCGCCACGTCCGGCACCGCGCGTCCGCGCCGCCCGGCTCCCTTGCGCCTGACGTGCCGCCGCTGCCACCAGGGACGCGGGAACGCGCGGCTGAAGCCGCCGCTCGTCGACATCCGCTGCGGCCCGACCTGCTCGTTCCACACGGTCTCGTGCCGGACCCCCGCGGGATCCGGAAAGGCCGAACCGCCGCAGGCGAGGACGTACGGGCTGGACGCCGGAAAATGCACCCGATGACGCTCGCCCGAGGCGCCCCCGTCGTCGCCCGACGAGCAGCACACGGTGATGTTCCTCAGGGCGGCGAACATGAAGAGCCGGTTCAGCGCGCCGAGCAGCATGGGCGGGACGTCGTGCTCGTGAGCGCTCCAGCTGCACGAGATGACCGCAGGCCGCGTCGGATGCGTGATCGCGCGCGCAAACCCTTCGAACTTGCCGCGGGGGTTGTCCGGGATGAAGCACACGAGCAGATCGCACTGGGGTGCCAGCGCGCCGGCGAGCTCGACGTCGAGGGCGGCCTCGACGCTCCACAGCACGTTCCACGGCGAGGACCCCGGCCCGCGCACCGGCCCGGTCGCGGCGGCATCGAGAAGAGGAGACTTTCCCTGAACACTGTCGCAGAACCGGCGGATCGCCGCCTTCGGGGCCGGCTGGTTCGAGCGCCCCTCGACGTCGAGTTCGCGGATGACCGGCACCCGACGCCCGAGGCTCCGGAAGAAACGTACGAGGTCGCTGCGATAGAAGCCGCCGTAGGGCAGCAGGATCGCGATCGTCTGGTTCCGAATTCCGCTCGCGACCGGCGCGAAGCCGTACGCCCGGGCCACGGCGTCCGGGTGTACGCCGACAGCCTGACGCTTCGCCGCTGCCTGTGGCCGCGCGAGCGGCCGATCGTCGAAGCCGAGAACGGCGGCGACCGCGCCCGACAGCGGGGCAGGGACGAAGACCGGCGTGGAGTGGCCGATGAAATGCGTGCCGCCGAGCATGTAGTTGGCGAACTCGACCCGAAACGCGCGCGCGAAGCGCTCGAGCGTGCCCGAGAGGATGACCGAATGGCGGGGGCTGCTGATCGCGGCCACGCGCAGCCCGTGCACGCGGGCATGGGCTATGACCTTTCCCATGTCCGAGCGCAGCGGACCGTAGCGATGAGCGAACTGGCGCGGCGTGAGCCGCGGTCGATCAAGCGGATCGAGTCGAATGTGCCGTTCGACTTCCCGGCGCAGCTCGGCATCGCGGCAGCGCGAGTGCACGACGACCGTGGCGCGGATCACCTGTGCGGGATCCGGCGTGCCCGGAGCCGACGTGACGCCGGTGCCGTGATGCGGCGAGCTGTCGGAAAGCGCGACCCACCGCATCACGCGAAGCAGGTCAGGTTCGGATCGTCGAAGTGCGGGGACTTGCTGCCTCCAAAGCGCTGCTTGACCACCGCCTTCAGCTCGGCGCTGGTGAAGTCGAAGTCGTGTTTCTTCGCGACCGCTTCCAGATTGCCCTTCGCGGCCTTGACTTCCGCGATCAGCGCCTTGTCGTGCTCCAGCTTCTCGACGAATTTCTTTGCAGAGGCTTCAGACATCGTTTCCCCCTCGTTCGTCGGCAACGTTAGGTCCTGCCGTTGAGGGTTGTCAAGCAACGTGCGCGACCGCTGACATCAGGCTGGCTGGTCAGATGAGAATGACGGAAGGATTCAAGTCGTATTCTTCGGTCGGCCTCTCCCGCCATCCCATCCGGACCGGCACGGAAAAGAGTCGTCCCGGCGCAAATCTCGGCCAGAAATGCCGCAAACCAGGCACGATCACCCGCGCGACCGGAACGCCGACGTCCGGGCGCGTCTGGTCGAGGACGAACACGTCGAGATGGTGAGCAGAGGCCAGCGCGTGAACGCGCGCAAGCGGCGTCTGCGCGGGACCACTTCCCTCACCGGCGCGGGTATCCACCCAGGTCGACCAGGGTCGAGTGCCGACGGGCTCCAGGTACGAACCGCTGGGTACGGGTCCGCTGACCAGCGCGCGTCGCCGGCCCGCCGCCAGTTCAGGGAGGAAGAGACTCAGCTCGAGCAGGGCGTGCCGAAGCGCACGCAGAGGCTGAAAGTCCGCGCCGAATCCAATCGTGAGTCGGTCGCCGGACGGTTCCGACGACAGCGCCGCAAATACCGGCACCCCGAGGTCGGTCGTGACGTCGAGAACGACCAGCGTGCGATCGATCTGTCGATGGTGCTCGACAAGGGATCGGACGAACGCATCGGGGACCGTGAGCAGATCCACCCCCGGTCGTGCTAACCGGTTGTACCACCAGATGCCCACCGCATCCCGCTCCACGAGCTCGAGAAACCCTCGAACGACGGCCGCGTCGAAGGTTTCTCCGGCGGCGCAGCCGTTCGAGTCGCTGATGCAGCCGCGCCGCTCCCGCTCGGGCCTCGCGCCGAAGTAGCAGAGCGCGGTCGGCAGCCAGCGGCGATCGTCGCATCCGAGCTTCGTCACCGGCGTCCACGAGCGCGGCTCGTCTTCGTCGAAGGGCTCGGCGACGCGCGCAGCCCTCGACTGCTGGCGAAGATTCCATCGGCGCCGGCCGGCGAACTGCGCGGCGCTGAAGCCCATGACGTCATTCGGGTGGATTGCCGAACCGCCGAGCGATTGGTACGTCGCCCGACGGCCGGCGTCGGACTCACGATAGACGCCCGAGTAGCGTTCGAGCGCCTCCGCCACGGCGCTCACGCGCGCGTCGACTGCCGTCGTGCCGCTCGCGGCCGTGCGGCGCCGGCACGCCCGCCAGAGCGAGTCGGGCAACTCGATCTCCGGCGGGAACACGTGATCCGCCGTGGCAACGTGCGCAGGGCCGTACGACGAGGACGACACGTGCGCCACGATTCCGGTCACCGGACTGACATGGCGTGCAAAGCGGGCCGGCAGCGCTCCGGGGTCCGCGTCGGTCGGCGGAAGAGATTCCACGCGCGACGGCGACTGATTCGCCGCGCGGCAGGCCGGGCAGTGCGGGCGTGCTGCCACCGGATGCCATCGAATCGAGCCCGTACGTGTGTCGATGGTCTCAATCATGGACGCGGTCCGGTCGTCCAGGGGACGGAGACACCATTCAGCGGCAGCCGCGGCGGCCCGCTCGATCGCCGCCGGAACAGCGGGCGGAACGTATCGAGGCGCTCGAACGGCCGGATAGTGACGGCGCAGGTAATCCTCGATCGGGGATGTCTCCTTCAACCGGGCCGCCAGGCATCGCCAGCATGGCGTCGCGCGCGCCGGATCGAACATCGGCCCGACCCACGGCACGAACCCGAGCGGCTTCACGAGCAGCCACGACGTGCCCGCACGCAGGCTTTCTCGATTGACGGCGTCGAGCTCGTCCGAGAGGTAGTCGTCAACCAGGATCACGCGCGGCGCCGCTGCCATCGCGGCGTCGACGGCAACGCCGGCTCGCCTCATCCCGGCGGCGAACAGCTCGACGGCCGCACGACTCACGCCGCCGATGGCGACGAGCGAGGCCGTCGCGCGCGGCGGCGCCTTATCCGGCTCGGATGCGGCGAACGGCTCTGCCGAATCGGACGCCCGCGCAGCCTCGGACGTCAGGAGCACACCCTCTTCGACGAGCTCCGTCACGCCGACGTCGACGTCGGCGATGGTCGCCTGGCCCTCGAGCGCGTCGGAGATGTCGAGGACCGATCGACAGCCGTCGACGAGCGGCAGAATCAGCGGACCCAGCCGTCCTGAGATCGGCCGCGCGCCGTCCTCGTCGATCACGAGGACGAGATCGCCGGAAAGGATGTGGACGGAGGCGTGCGGATTGCGCAGGGGCACCAGGCACGACATTGTGCAGCGGCGGCCGCTACAGTACACTGGCGCCCCTCACCCGACAACCCGAGGTGATGGCCGAGGAGACGAATGGTGCGTTCGTCGGGACGGCAGGTCATCGTCATCGGCGCGGGCATGGCGGGCCTGACCGCGCTCGATCGCCTCTCGCACGCCGGCTTTCACGTCACCGTTCTCGAGTCGCGCGCACGAGCAGGCGGACGGATCCGCACGGTCCGCGAGCAGTTCGCCGACGGTCTGTACGCCGACGTCGGAGCCACCTACGTGGTGGACTGCCACGCGCGTCTGCTCGCCTACGTGGACGAGCTCGATCTGCCGCTGCAGATCGTGAACCCGCGGCACCTGCCGTCGTTGTTTCACCTGCGCGGACGCAACGTTCGATTCGCGGAAACGGGAACGGTCAACGTGCCGCTTCCGCTGACGGCGGCCGAGCGCAAGCTGGGATTCGCCGGCATGTTCGAGACCTACCTGGCCCCGGCTGTGAACGCCGTCGGTCAGCCGGCGTTGACCCGCTGGCCCGATGCAAAAGGCGCGTCGTTCGATCGGTTGAACGGCCGCCAGATGCTCGAGCAGGCCGGGGCGTCGCCGGCGGCCATCGAGCTGCTCGGCGTGAGCCTGCTCGGACTGTACGGCGAGGGACTCGATTCGACGTCAGCGCTCTTTCTGGCGACCCAGCAGAAGTTGACCGAGTTCACGACGACCTACACGATCCGCGGCGGCATGGATCGACTGCCGACGACGCTCGCTGCTCGGTACCATGATCGGATCACCTACGGGCACGAGGTGACCGACATCAGGCACACCGCGCGAGGAGTCCGCGTCGCCGTCCGGGGACCAGGCGGCGCCGGGTCGCTCGAAGCGGACTTCGCGATCGTGACGGTGCCCTACGCGGCGCTTCGCCGCATCCGAATCACCCCGGCGCTCTCGCGCGGCAAGCGGCGCGTCGTCGACGATCTCCCCAACACCTCGGTCGTGCGCGGGTTCGTGCAGTGCCGCGAACGCTTCTGGGATCGCATCGACGGATCCGGCACGGTCTTCACCGACATTCCGGGGATGGCGGTCTTCAGCGGCTACTCGCGTCCGAGCCGGCGGGGCATTCTGGAGGCGTATTTCTCCGGGGCTGCCGCGCGCCGGCTGAGCGGCATGCCCGAGGCGCGGCGCGCGCGGAGGATCGTCGAGCTGATGACGCGCATCTTCCGACAGATCCCCGAATACGTCGAGTCGGTGGTGACACAGTGCTGGGACAGCGACCCGTGGGCGCGCGGCGCGTACGCCTGGTACGCACCCGGGCAGCTCGTCTCGTTTCTCCCCGATCTCGCGCGGCCCGACGGGCGCCTCCATTTCGCGGGCGACCACACGTCGCTGCTGCCCGGATGGATCGAGGGCGCGATCGCGTCCGGCGAGCGTGCAGCCGGCGAAATCATGGAACGCGCCTAGCCTGCGCCGGCTGGCGACGTGCGTCCGCTGAGCGCGAACTCGCCGACCGAGGTCTCCTCGAAGGGATCGCAGCCGGTCAACGCGGCGAAGAGCGCGGGATCGCCGTTGCCGATTGCGCACGGCGCCAGCCCCATCGCGGTCGCGACGAGGTACATCATCTGCATCATGACCCCCGCGTCGAGCAGCACCACGCGATAGGCGTTCCCTTCGTATTTCCACGCCACCCGCGGCACGCGGGCCGCGATTGTGATCAGCACATCGGGCGGCGGATACTCCCATCCCCACGAACGCGATGCCTGATCGGTGAATGCCTGCACGACCGCCTCGTCGCGGCCGAGCGTCTCGAGCTCGTGGTGTCGCGAGTCGTACCAGTAGGATCCGGTCGGCAGACCGACACACCGGCGCACGGCCAGGTAGGTCTCGAGCTCGTGCAAACCCCCTCCCGAAGGCACCGGACGGCGAACGCGCTCAATCGATTCGCCGGTCTCGACCGGAGACAAGTGGAAGGTCCGAAAGAGAAACTCCGAAAGCTCGTTCAGCGACAACGGCGCACTCGAGCGACGAACCGACTGCCGGCGCGCCGCGACGACCGCGAACGGCAGATCGGATCCGGCAATCGCGTCAGCGTCCGGAACATCGAGCGCGACGCGCGCGCCCGTGCCGCCGCGTTTGACCGCGGGCCAGGCCGGGAGGCGTCCGCGCATTCGATACGTCGCGCCGCTCGTCGTTCCTGCGCGCAGGCGGCTGGCGTGGTGAAACAGCGCGTCGTGGAACTCCCACACCAGGGACGCCGGCGACTCCTCCCCACCTTCCGGTTCGAGAAATCCGTACTGATCGAGCAGGCCCCTCAGGCAGGCTGCCTCGTCGCTGCGCTCCGTCGTTGCGTGTTCCAGCCCACCGATGACGGCCAGGGCCGTCGAACCGCCCTCGACAATCACGCGGGCCAACGGAGATTCGAGCAGCATGTGGTCGCCGGCGCGCCGGAGCCAGGCGAAGCGGGACAATCGCCGGGCGCCGCCCACGACCGCGCGGGATTGCGGCGCTTCCACGCCGCTCCCCCGCGGAACGATGGTGGCGAGCCAGGCGCCGCCGATCTCGACGCGGTACACGATCAGGCCTCGATCGAGGCACAGCGCCAGGAGATGCCGCCAGCGCAGCAGCGATTCGACGCCGCCGGCCTCGACGACGCGCGCGTCGAGGGTCGACTCGTCGGTGTGAGACCTGGCGAGGGTCATCAGCGCCTCTCTCACGGCAGCCGGCTCGCCGACGTGGCGCAGCACGACGAGCTCGCCGGTCACCACGGAGATACTGCCGTCGGCGCCACAGGACACCGACAGGGAGGGCTCGAGCTGCAGGTAGACGTTCACGCGCGCGCGATGCTCGCACCGGCCGTCGGGACGAAGGGCCGGTGAATGCGGCGGACGCCCCTCAATGCGTCAGGCCGTAGATCAGGTAGTTCACGCCGAGCTTGTACGCCTCGTTGGTCTCGTCGATCGGCCGGAATCCGCGCCCGGACCACTCCCAGAACTGCGAGACGTCGGTGTTGTAGTTGACGATGATCTGCAGGCGGCGCGCCGGATCGTTGTCCTCGTACAGGCCGCGGAAGATCGGCCGGCCGCGATTGTACGCCTGCGGCACGATGTCGAGGTCGTCGATCTCGAAGAAGCAGTGGAAGATCGGATCGGTCGCCTTCATCTCGACGAAGCGCGCGCCGGGCAGCACGCGCTGCATGTTGTCCTCGAACGGCGCCCACCCGGCGCTGCCGAAGTCGCCGGTCGCCTTGAAGTCGTCGACGATCAGGAATCCGCCTTTCTGCAGGTACGCGCGTAGCCCGGCCGCTTCGCGGTCGGTCAGAATCCACCAGCTCGGCTCGATCAGGTACGCCACCGGGTACTTGAACAGCTCGGGATCGTCGAGCGTGACGGTGTTGATGTGGTTGTCGTGCGGCTCGAGATCGCTCACCTCGTTCATGATCTTCATCAGGTTGCGCTCGGCGAGCGGATAGCCGTGCGCCCAGGCCGGTAGGCCGCGGTACCAGTAGCCACCGGGAGCGGTCTCGTAACGGACGCGGACGAAGGTGAATCGGCCGTCGTAGGGGATGTTGGGGCGCACCGTCACGCCGCGGCGCCAGCCGAAGAAGAAGCCGCGCTGGGGCGCGGCCGTCGCGAGGGCGGCCAGCGGGATCAGCGCGGATGCGAGAAGGGCGAGCCCTGTGAGCTCTGTGAACCGCGGGAGGCGCACGCGCCGAGCATAGCAGGGTTCACTCGACCGAGCGGCGCAACGCCTCGAGGAGGCCGGCGGGTTCGCTACGCCGCCGTCTCCGAGTGCCAGCCGACCGCCTCCCAGGCCGCCCGGTGCTCGTTCGCCCAGCGGTAGGCCTCGTTTTCGTCGGCGCAGACCTGATTGCGGAGGGGCAGGCCGTCGCAGTAGATGACAACCAGCTCGGACCCCGAACTCAGGGGCCGGCTGATGCAGCTTAACCGCGTCGATCCGTTCGAGAGCGTCCACCGGCACAGTTCGGTGCTCATCACGGCCTACCTCGCGTCCATCCTGTGCAAATCCCGGGGCATCGATTTTGGGCGGATCCCGAGATCCAGCTGCATCAATTTCTGACGAAAGGAGTGTAAAGGTTCACGAACGTTCACGGGGTCCACGAGGTCCACGGGGTTCGGGGCGAGGGGGCGTCCGATGGTTCAGGTAGCAGACGGGAGGCCGGAACCCGTGAACCTTGTGAACCCGGGAACCCCGTGAATTTACTTGATTAGTCATCTATTGTCCTGTCATGCTTATTGCGTGAGCCGCCGTCCGACTCCTCTCCAGCGGGCGCTCCGCCAGGGTCGCCCGTTTCAGTCGTCCGCGCACGAGGCGATCGTCGGCCTGCTGCACACGGCCGACCTGGTCAGGCGCCGGCTGGCCGCGGTCATCGAGCCGGCGGGAATAACGGTTCAGCAGTTCAACGTCCTGCGCATCCTGCGCGGCGCCGGCGACGATGGGCTGCCGACGCTGGAGGTGGCCGCCCGGATGATCGAGCAGACGCCCGGCATCACCCGGCTGCTCGATCGTCTCGAAGCAAAGACCTTCGTCCGGCGCCAGCGCTGTCCGAAGGATCGACGCCAGCACCTGTGCTGGATCACGCCGATCGGCCGCGCGCTGCTCGAGCAGCTCGACGGTCCCGTGATGCAGGTCGGCGAGACCGCGCTGGCAGGGCTCGGTGCGGCCGAACGCCGCCGGATGATTCGCACGCTCGATACGGTGCGCGCCGCGCCGCGTTGAACAACCTCTCTTTGTTCCCAATGGTTCAGGTATCGACGTTCCATCAATCGACGAAAAGGAGCAGCGTGATGGAGAAAACATTCATCGGTCGGACGTTCGCCTTCGACAAATCGCATTCCGAAGCGATCTTCCAGGTCCGCCACCTCGTCACGAAAGTGCGCGGCCGGTTCTCCGACTTCGAGGGCGCCCTGGAGTTCGACGAGACCCACCCCGAGCAGTCGTCTGTCACTTTCACCATCCGTACCGCCAGCATCGACACCAACGAGCCCGATCGCGACAAGCATCTGCGCTCCGAGGATTTCTTCTTCGTCGAGAAGTTCCCGACGATCACGTTCAAGAGCACCCGCGTCCAGAAGGCAGGAGAGAACAGGTTCAAGGTCACCGGCGACCTCACCATACGCGGCGTCGCGCGGCCGGTGACGCTGGACGCCACGTATCTTGGATCCGCGAAGGATCCGTGGGGCAACCTCAAGGTCGGCTTCGAGGCGGAGACGACGCTCAACCGCAAGGACTTCGGCCTGATGTGGAACGCCGCGCTCGAGACCGGCGGGTTCCTCGTGGGAGACGAGGTGAAGGTGACGCTGATGGTTCAGGCCGCCGCCAAGTAGCCGGATTGACTTCGAGACGCCGGCAGGCCTACCCTCATCTGCGATGAGCCGGCGGTTCCGCTTCTGGGGCTTCAAGTCGGCGCGCGAGATCCTGCGCAGCAGTCTCGGTGCGCTCGAGCGGCACGTGATGGCGGTGGTCTGGGAATCGGGGGACGTCAGCGTGCGCGACGCCTGCGCGCGCCTCGGCCCGGACGTCGCCTACACCACCGTCATGACGACGATGGACCGGCTGTTCAAGAAAGGGCTGCTGGCGCGGCGAAAGGTCGGACGGGCGTTCGTCTATCGCGCCACGGCCTCGCGCGCCGAGCTCGAAGGCGCCGTCGCCGCCGACATCGTCCAGAGTCTGCTGACGCCGGAGGCAGGCGAACCGATGCCGGTCCTCTCGTCGCTGGTCGACGCCGTGTCGGACCGCGATCGCGCGCTCCTCACCGAGCTGGAACGGCTGATTCGCGAGAAACGCCGCACGCTCGAGCGCGGGGAGGGCTCATGACGTACGCGCTGCACGGCGCGACGCTCGCCCTGGCCTGGTTCGTCGCGCTGAACGTCGTGCTCTCGGCCGGCGTGGCAGCGATCGCGGTGAAACTGACGCGACGCGCGGCTGAAACCGGCCGTTCCCGATCCGCGCGCCGCTGGCTCGCGCTGCGGCTGCTGCCCTGTGCGGTATCCGCGGCCTTCGTCGCCGGCGTGTTCCTCCCGTCCTACTGGCGCTTCGAGCCGCGCGATCTGACCGAGGGCTTCGACATCACCCTGACGGGACTCGCGGCGCTGGGCGGAGCGCTCCTCGTCCTTGCGGCGGTCCGCGGCGCCGGCGCGTGGCTGCGGGTCGCGCGCAGGGCGCGGCTGTGGATGGCGGCGTCAGAGCGGCTGACGATCCCCGGCGTGAGCCTGCCGGCGTACCGCGTCGAGGTGGCGCAGCCGGTCCTGGCGCTGGTCGGGATCTTCCGTCCGCGGCTGCTCGTCACGCGCGGCCTGCTGGACGCGCTGACGCCGGAGGAACTCGCCGCGGCGATCGCGCACGAGATCGGCCACTGCCGTGCGCGCGACAACCTGAAGCGCCTGGCGATGTGCGCCGCGCCCGACCTGCTCGGCTGGACCGCGTCCGCGCGCGCGATCGAGTCCGCCTGGGCGGCGGCGGCGGAGCACCGCGCCGACCACGCGGCGTCGACCAGCCCGCGCCTGCGCGTGGCGCTCGCGTCGGCTCTCGTGAAGGTCGCACGCCTGACGCCGATTCTGCCGTCGGTCGGCGAGCCGGTCAGCACGCTCGTCGGCGGCGGAGCCATCGCGCACCGGATCGAAGCGCTGATCGAGCCGGCGGCTCCTTCCGTCCCGGCGCGGTCCGGCGTCGCCCCTCGCCTCGCCGTGGCGGTGGCGGTCGCCGCGCTGCTCTACGCCTACGCCCCCCTGCTCGTCTTCGTGCACGGCATAACCGAGACCGTCATTCGCCTCGTTCCGTAAGGGCTCCCGTCGCGCTCCATCGGCGCTCTACGGCGGGTGGTAGTAGATGCGGGCTGCGCATACATTGACGCATGCCCTCGTACTCGAGATTTTTTGCTCGCGTCTTCGTCTTCTCCCTGCTCGTCGCCCTCGCCGTGCCCGCGCGGGCGCAGGAGAAGCCGGCGCAGCCCAAGGACACCCCCCCGCAGCCGACGGTTCCGCAAATCCACGAACAGGTGGAGGTCGTCGCCACGCGCACGCCCGAGGCGCCCGAGAAGGTGCCGGTGTCCATCGAGGTCATCGACGGCGACGAGCTGCGCGCCCGCGGCGTCACGGATCTGCGGGGCGCGCTCGCGCTCGCGACCGGCGTCGACATCGCGCCGGGCGGCGACGGCGGCCCGGCGAGCGCGGTTCCGGCGCTCTGGGGCCTGAAGGAATTCGACGCCTTCCTCCTCGTCGTCGACGATGTGCCTTGGGGCGGCGCGTTCAACCCGGCGCTCAGCACGCTCGATCTGCACGACGTGGAGCGCATCGAGATCCTGCGCGGCCCCGCGCCGGTCACCTACGGCGCGACGTCGTTCGTCGGCGTGATTCACGTCGTCCACAAGACGCCCGCGACGGCCACGCAGAGCTTCACCGGACGCATCGGCAGCTACGAGAGCGGCGGCGGGTCGGCCACGTTCGCGATCCCGCACGGCGCGTGGCAGTCGCGTCTGACCGTGGACGGCGAGCGCCAGGGCTTCCAGGACGAGCGGACCTCGTACCGGCGCGGCCATGCCCTCTGGCGCAGCTCGCGGACGCTGTCGAACGGGCGCCTGTGGTTCACCGGCGACGCGACGCTGCTCGGCCAGAACCCGGCGAGCCCGCACCCGCGCGTCGGGACCGTGCTGACGTCCGAGGTTCCGCTCGACGCGAACCACAATCCCGCCGGCGCATTCTTCGACGACAACCGCGCCATGGCCGCGTTCGGCTGGGAACACGGCAGCGGATCGCACACCTGGGCGACGATGGCGTCGGTTTCAAGGGCATCGCAGGACATCCTGCGCGGCTTCCTCGACACGGTGAGCAACGATGGCCTGAACGCGCGCGGGCTGCGAGAGAAGATCGACCTGACCGACGTATACGCCGACACGCACGGCACGTGGGCGATCCGCCCCGACCTGCAGCTGGTGTTCGGCGGCGACTACCTGCACGGCAACGGCGCCGCGTCGGGCGCGGACTTCGACTACCACGTGCCGCTCGACGGATCCGTGGCCGTGTCGGTCACGCCACCCGCCGTGCTGGATGTGAAGATCACCGATCGGCGCGACTTCGTGGGCGGGTACGTATCGGCGGAGTGGACGCCGATGCCGCGGCTGCGAATCGACGGGGGCGTGAGGCTCAACGTCACGAACGAGGAGCGCGAAGGCGACGAAGGGGGCGGCCCCGCACCGGCTGCCGACGCAGGCGCGCAGACGCACGTCCGGCCGAGCGGCAGCCTCGGCGCGAGCTGGTCCGCCTGGAGCGACGGGACCGATTACGTGCGCGTCTACACGAACTACCGCGACACCTTCAAGCCGGCGGCGGTCGACTTCGGGATCGGCGAGAGCGACGGCGGGGGCGAGGGGATTCTGAAGCCGGAGACGTCGCGGAGCTACGAGGGCGGGGTGAAGCTGCGCGGCTGGCAGGGGCGCGGGACGCTGGAGGCGACGGCGTTCCTGATGAACTTCGACAACCTGGTCATCGCGCGGACGGTGAACGGCCTCCCGGCGCTGACGAACGCCGGCACCCAGCGGTTCACCGGATTCGAGACCGGCGCGTCGTGGTACGTCCCGCAGCTCTGGATGACCGTCCGCGGCACCTACAGCTTCCACGACGCCACGTTCCGCGACTACGTGGCGGAGTTCGACGGGGTGCCGGTGCAGCTCGCGGGGCGGCGGCTCGAGATGTCGCCGCACAACCTCGCCTCGTTCGGCGTCGTGTACGCGCCGCCGCGCGGCTTCATCGCGTCGGGCGACGTGCAGGCGACCGGCTCGGAGTACCTGGACAAGCGCAACCGGTCGCTGCAGGACGGCTACGCGACCATCGGGCTCGGAGCGGGCTACCGGCAGGGGGCGTGGGAGATTCGGGTGGACGGACGGAACCTGACCGACCGCCGCCCGGCGGTGGCCGAGAGCGAGCTCGGCGACGCGCAGTACTACCGGCTGCCCGGCCGCCGCGTCGACGTGAGCTTCACGGTCAGGTTCGGCGGGTGAGACGCGCCCCAAGCAGGGGCGCGGCCCTTGTAGGGGACGGCCTTCAGGTTTTGTAGGGGACGGCCTTCAGGCCTTGCTTCGTAGGGGACGGCCTTCAGGCCGTTCCGAACGCCTTGTAGGGGACGGCCTTCAGGCCTTGCTTTCGTAGGGGACGGCCTTCAGGCTTTGCTTTCGTAGGGGACGGCCTTCAGGCCGTCCCGTCAGCCGTCAGGAGGCAGCCGCCTTTTTGCGCGGCGCGCGCTTCTTGGGAGTCTTGACCGGCGCGGGCTCGTTGGTCGCCTGCAACACGACGAGGCGCGTCGCAAACGTACGCCGGCCGTGCTCGTCGAAATCGATGACGGTGTGGTACTCGTTGACTTCGACGAGCGTGCCGGGCCCGTAGGTGGGCTGCACGACCCGATCGCCTTTGGCCCACGCTTTCATAGGGGTCTACCAGCGAGGCTCACGCCGGCCGCCGCCGCGTCCGCCGCCGCCGCCGAATCCGCCGCCGCCGCCGCCGGAGAATTCCGGCTTCGGCCGCGCTTCGTTCACCGTGAGACTGCGGCCGCCCATCTGGTACTGGTTGAACTCGGCGGCTGCTTTCTGGGCCTCTTCGTCGGTCGACATCTCGACGAAAGCAAAACCGCGCGCCCGGCCGGTGGCCGCGTCGCGCATCACGCGCACCGACTCGACGTTGCCTGCGCGGCTGAACAGCTCCTGCAACTCCGCCTCGCCGGTGGTGTACGGAAGATTGCCGACGTAAAGCCTTCGCCCCATACTATCTCCTCACAGTGGGTGGTCCGGCGCGTCGGCTCGGCATTCACGTGGAGAACAGAGCGAGTCAGGACGGAGGCTCGATCGACTCGTGACGCGGGCGAAGCAGGCGGGACAGGCCACCAGGAACCCGTAGTCTATCGGACCGGCTCCCCCGAGCGCAAGTCCGCCCCTTCGGCCGGCCCTATAATCGACGCTCATGCGCGTGCGGCTCGGCTCCGAACGGCTCCTCGACTCCGGCATCCTCGACGGCTGCCGCGTCGGCCTCGTCTGCAACCCGGCCTCGGTCGGCGGCGACTGGCGGCACGTGGCCGACCGGCTCGCGGCGCATCCGCGCGCCCGGCTGGCGGCGCTGTTCGGGCCGCAGCACGGGTTCCGGTCGGACGTCCAGGACAACATGATCGAGACACGGCACGCCCGGGACGAGATCCGGCGCGTGCCGGTGTACTCGCTGTACAGCGAGACGCGGGAGCCGACCGCCGACATGCTCCGGGGGCTCGACCTGCTCGTCGTGGACCTGCAGGACGTGGGCTCGCGCATCTACACGTTCGTCTACACGATGGCGAACTGCCTGAAGGGCGCGAAGCGCCACGGCGTCAAGGTCATCGTGTGCGACCGGCCGAATCCGATCGGCGGCACCGCCGTGGAAGGGCCGATGCTCGTCGGGGGCTACGAGTCGTTCGTCGGCCAGTATCCGGTCCCGATGCGCCACGGCATGACCATCGGCGAGCTGGCGAACCTGTTCAACGAGCGCTTCGGGATCGGCGCCGCGCTCGAAGTCGTGCCGATGGACGGCTGGCGGCGCGAGATGTACTACGACGACACGGGCCTGCCCTGGATCATGCCGTCGCCGAACATGCCGACGCTGGACTCGGCGATCGTGTATCCGGGGACGGTGCTGTTCGAAGGGACGAACGTCTCGGAGGGGCGCGGGACGACGCGGCCGTTCGAGCTGGTCGGCGCGCCGTGGGCGGTCGCGGAGCGGCTCGCCGACGCGATGAACCGGCTCGAGCTCCCGGGCGCCTACTTCCGCCCGGTGGTCTTCGATCCGACGTTCCAGAAGCACGCCGGCACGCCGTGCGGCGGGTGCCAGATTCACGTGCTCGATCGAGATGCGTTCCGCCCGGTCGAGACCGGCGTGGCCCTGATTGGCGCGTTCCGGGCGAGCGACCCCGCGCGTTTTCGCTGGCGCGATCCGCCGTACGAGTACGAGACGAAGAAGCTGCCGATCGACATCCTCGCGGGATCGGGCGCGCTGCGCGAAGCGATCGAAGCGGGCCAGCCGGCGCGCGACATCGCCGCGTCGTGGACCCAGGCTGTCGACGCGTTCGACAGGGTTCGTCGGGAATATCTGATCTACGGGACGGCCTGAAGGCCGTCCCCTACCGTATCGGGCGGGCCTGAGGGCCGTCCCCTACCGTATCGGGACGGGCCTGAAGGCCGTCCCCTACCGTATCGGGCGGGCCTGAAGGCCGTCCCCTACCGGCCGTCCCCTACCGGGGTGTGTTGCGTGCGGCGTCGCGCGCGACGCGAGCCCGGTTCAGCCCCTGGTCTTCGCTATCCCCGGCGCGGCGGCTTCCTGTTCGGTGCGCGGCGCGAGATGGTACGCCACCAGGTGCGCGCGAAGCTTCTCGAACGCGTCGGCCGGCGTATCCGCGTAGTGAAACAGCTCGACGTCCTTCTCCGCAATCGCGCCCCACTCGGCCATCGGCTTGAAGTCGAGCACTTCGTTCCAGTACTCGGGCCCGTAGAGCAGGACCTCGATCTTCTTCGAGAGCTTGTCGGTCTGGACGAGCGTGAGGATCTCGAACAGCTCGTCGCAGGTGCCGAAACCGCCCGGGAAGATCACGAGCGCCTTGGCGAGGTACGCGAACCAGAACTTGCGCATGAAGAAGTAGTGGAACTCGAAGTGCAGCCCGTCGGTGATGTACGGGTTGGCGCCCTGCTCGAACGGCAGCCGGATATTGAGGCCGACCGTCTTGCCGCCGGCCTCGCGCGCGCCGCGGTTGGCGGCCTCCATGATCCCGGGGCCGCCGCCGGACGTGACGACGAAGCGATGGTTCTCCGACTTGAGCGACAGGCTCCAGGCGGTGAGCAGGCGCGCCAGCTC
Organism: Betaproteobacteria bacterium; assembly: GCA_050257855.1. GTDB lineage: Bacteria > Acidobacteriota > Vicinamibacteria > Vicinamibacterales > CAVVIG01 > JBLMXQ01. The sequence goes on from JBLMXQ010000027.1 coordinate 20,648, forward strand.
GCGGGCGTCCTCGTAGTAGCGCGCCCACTCGACCGCCTTGCGGCTCTTCTGCAGCTCGCGCTGGTACTGCTCGTCGGCGTCGCTCTCCCCGCGGGCGCGCAGCGTGCGCAGCGCCCGCTCGGCCCGATCGCGGCTGTCCGCCCGCGCCGATCCGAAGAAGACGACCGTGTCCTGGATCTTCTGCTGCCGGAACCGCCGCAGGGGCTCGAGGTACTCGGAGAGGATGCGAATGGGCCGGGCTTCCGCGCTGTCGAGAAACTCCGGAAACAGGTACGCGAGCGGCTGCTGCGCCATATGCCTGCCACTTTATCATCAGCGCGGATGCTATGATGCTGCGACACCCTCCATGCTCGGATCCTCTTCGGGCCAGGACAAGCAGGCGGCCGCCGGCCTCGACGTCGCGATCGAGATCGCCGCGCCGGCCGGCCTCGTTCTGAGGGCCTTCTTCGATCCGCAGGCGCTCGGCGCGTGGTGGCAGACGACACACGCCGTCACCACCCCGCGTTCGCTCGGCGTGTACGCCGTCCAGTGGGCGCCGACCGAGTTCCGCGACGACCTCCTCGGCCGCCTTGGCGGCGTGTTCCACGGCACGGTCGTCCAGTTCACTCCCGAACGGGGATTCTTCGTCGCCGACGCGTACTGGCTGCCGCCCGACGGCGATCCTATCGGGCCGATGGCGCTCGAAGTGGCGTGCACGCCGGCGGGCCCGGATCGTCCGGGCGTGGTCCGCGTTCACGTGACGCAGCGCGGATGCGACGAGAGCGAGCGGTGGCGCCGGTACTACGAGGTCATCTCGTTCGGGTGGGAGCGCGCGCTCGTCTCGCTCAAGTCGCTCCTCGAGAAATGACTGCGGAGCGGTCGCGGCGCCGGAGCGACGCGCGTCGAAGCGTCTACAGACGTTCGATCTTGAGGTAATTCGCGTCCTCGCGCGTCAGGTCGGAGCTGACGTTGATCAGCACGACCGCCGAGCCGGCCGGCACGATGCCGCGGTCGAGGAGCTGGCGGCCGACGAGCTGCAGGGTCGCCGGAACGTTGCTGCCGATGTCCGCGCGGATCGGCAGCACACCCCAGTGCAGCGCGAGCCGCCGCGCGATCTGGTCGTGGTCCGTCATCGCGATGATCGGCGCCCGCGGGCGCAGCGCCGACAGCCGGCGCGGCGTGCTGCCGCGGCGCGTGACGGCGACGATCGCCTGAGCGTCGCCGCAATCGGCGAGCGTCACGGCCGCCTCGCACAGCGCCTGGACGTGCCCACCGCCGGCTGCCTCCTTCACCGCGTGCATCGTTTCGGCCGACGGACTGGTCTCCGCGTCGCGAATGATCGCGTCGAGCGTCTGCACGGCCCTCGCCGGAAACGCCCCGACGGCCGTCTCCTCCGACAGCATGATCGCATCCACGCCGTCGTCGACCGCGTTGGCGGCGTCGCTGACCTCTGCGCGCGTCGGGCGCGCCTCGGTCGTCATCGACTCCAGCACCTGTGTGGCGACGATGACCGGCACCCCCTTGTGACGCCCGGCAGCGGTGATCTCCTTCTGCGCGCGCGGCACGCGCTCGAGCGGCATCTCGAGACCCAGATCGCCGCGCGCGACCATCACGGCGTCGCAGGCGTCGAGGATGTCGTCGAGATGATCGAGCGCCGCCGGCCGCTCGAGCTTGGCCACGAGCGGCACGTCCGCGTCGCCCGCCGCGCCGATCAGCTGGCGCGCCTGCCGCAGGTCGGCCGCGGTCTGGACGAAGCTGACGGCGACCATGTCGACGCCGAGCGCCAGCCCGAACTGGAGATCGTCGATGTCCTTGAGCGTGATCGCGGAGGCCGGCAGGGCGATGCCGGGCGCGTTGATGCCCTTGTGCTCGCCGAGATCGCCCCCCTCGACGACCGTGGTCGTGATTTCGGCGCCGTCGCTCGCCTCGACGCGCAGCTCGATGATGCCGTCGGCGAGCAGCAGGCGATCGCCGGGACGGACGCCGCGGGCAAGGCCGGCAAACGAAGTCGAAACGCGGCCCGGAGCGCCGACGAAGTCGCCGGTGGCGATGCGCAGGGTGTCGCCGGGCGCGAGGTGCAGCGTGCGGCCGTCCTTCAAACGGCCGGTGCGGATCTTCGGGCCACCGAGATCCTGCAGGATGGCCACCTGCCGCCCCGCGCGCGCGGCGGCCCCGCGCACGCGGTCGTACGTGGCGCGCTGGGACTCGTGGGTGCCGTGGGAGAAGTTCAGCCGGATGACGTCAGCGCCGGCGGCGATGATCGCGTCGAGCGCGGCATCGGTGTCGATCGCCGGGCCGGCCGTGGCGATGATCTTGGTGTGACGCATAGAATGAAAGCCATTATGGGCCAGATTGTTTCGCCAGCCATCGAACGCTACCTCTCCCACCTGAACCACGCAGCCGATGCCGTCCTCGAGGACATCGCCCGGGACGGCGCGGCGAAGCAGCTTCCGCTGATCGACGCGGAGGTCGGCGCGCTGCTGCGCGTGCTCGCCATCGCGATCGGCGCGCGGCGGATCCTCGAGATAGGAACCGCGATCGGCTACTCTGGCACGTGGCTGGCGGGCGCGCTCCCGCCCGGCGGCATGCTGTTGACGATGGAGATGGATCCCGAGCGGGCGCAGGTCGCACGTGACAACTTCGCGCGCGCCGGCGTGGCCGACCGGGCCAGCGTCATCGTCGGCGACGCCGGGCGGATGATCGCAAAGGTCGCCGGCCCGTTCGATCTGATCTTCCAGGACGGCCCCAAGCAACTCTACAACCCGCTGCTCGATCGGCTGGTGGAGCTGCTGCGGCCCGGAGGCCTGCTCATCACCGACAACGTCCTGTGGAGCGGCGAGGTTGCGCCAGGGTTCACCGACACGCCGAAGCGCAACCCGGAGGATACGCGCGCGGTCGCGGAGTACAACGAGCGGCTCAACACGCACCCGCTGCTGCTGACGGCGACGGTCCCGCTGCGCGACGGGGTCGCCGTGGCGGTCAAAAGCCTGTGAATGTGGTGATGGGGTGAACTGGTGATGTGGTGATGGAGTGATGGGGTGATGGCATGAGTTTGAGAGAGTTTCGCGAGTTCCGCGAGCGGATGAACGACCGCATCCTCTCGTCGGGCAATCTCGACGTCAAACGGTTCTTCGCCCTCGACACGCGGGCGTACGAAGGCGGGGCGCTGCCGGTCAAGACGAAGGAACTGCTCGGCCTGGTGGCGTCGATGGTCCTGCGGTGCGACGACTGCATCACCTACCACATCGTCCGCTGCCGGCAGGAGGGCACGACGCGGGAGGAGTTCCTCGAGGCGTTCAACGTCGCGCTGGTCGTGGGCGGGTCGATTACAATTCCGCATCTGCGACGCGCGGTGGCGACGCTCGACGAGGTCGAGGCGCTGGAGAAGGCGCAGTCGGGAACGGTGGAGATATGACGGTCGACGCATGGATCCAGGCGGCGCAGGCCGATGCCGAGCGGCGCGGGCTGCCCGAACTCAAAGCGCTGCTCGAAGCGATGGCCCGCGCAACCCGCGCGCTCCGCGCGGCCGACTTCAACGACGACGCGTCGCGATGAGCACGGCGGTCGAATCGCTCACCATCGCGGAATTCGGCCGGCGGCTGCGCGCCGGAGAGATCTCGTCGCGCGAAATCACCGACGCGTGCCTTCGCCGCATCGAAGCAGACAACCCGCGGCTGAACGCGTTCATCCTGGTGCTCGGCGAGGACGCGCGCCGGCAGGCGCGCGAGGCAGACGCCGAGCTGGCGGCCGGTCACGACCGCGGACCGCTGCACGGGGTGCCGATCTCGCTGAAGGATCTGCTCGACGTGCGCGGCTTCCCCACGACCGCCGCCTCGCGCGTGCGGGCCGGCCACGTCGCCGGGAGCGACGCACCCGCCGTCGCGAACCTGCGGCAGGCCGGAGCGGTGCTCGTCGGAAAGACGAACCTGCACGAGTTCGCGTTCGGCACGACCAGCGAGGACTCGGCGTTCGGCCCCGCGCGCAATCCGCACGATCCGACGCGCTCGCCCGGCGGGTCGAGCGGCGGCTCGGCCGCCAGCATCGTCGCGGGCATGGCGCTCGCCTCGGTCGGCACCGACACGGGCGGCTCGATTCGCATTCCGGCCGCCGCCTGCGGCACCGTGGGCCTCAAGCCGACGTACGGCGAGGTGCCGGCCGAGGGCGTCGTGCCGCTGTCGCGCACGCTGGATCACGTCGGTCCGCTGACGCGCAGCGTCGAGGACGCGTGGATCGTCTACCGCGCCCTCATGGGCGCGCCGGCCCGGACGCTGGCGCCCCGGCCGGCAGAGGGCCTGAAAGTGGCGGTGCTGCGCCCGTACTTCTGCGATCTCCTGGACGACGAGGTGCGCGCCCGATTCGAGGACGCGCTCGCGCGGCTCCGCGATGCCGGGGCGCGCATCGACGAAGCGGAAATTCATCACTCGGCGGACATCGCGTCGATTTACCTGCACCTGTCCTTTGCCGACGCCGCCGCGTATCACGCGACGACGCTGGAGCGGAGTCCCGAGCTGTACACGACACCCGTGCGGCTGCGTCTCGAGATGGCGCGATACGTTCAGGCCGAAGACTACGTCCGCGCGCTGCGGGGGCGCGAGGTGCTCCGCCGCGAAGTGGACGCGGCGCTGGCTGGACGCGATGCGCTCGTGCTGCCGGCGCTGGCTATACCTGCCCCGACAATCGGCGCCGCCGCGACGCGGATCGCCGGGCGCGAAGAGCCGGTCCGCAGCGTGATGCTTCGCCTGACGCAGCTCTTCAACCTGACCGGCCACCCCGCGATCTCGATCCCGTGCGGCTCGACCGCGGCCGGCCTGCCGTGCGCCCTGCAGCTCGTCGGCGCGCGGGACGCGACGGAAGCGCTCCTGCGGACGAGCCTCGCCTGCGAGCCTCACGTCGGATGAGGGACCGCCGGTTGCCGGCTGACGGCTACACGCGAAGTCCAACGGCCCGCATCAGCGCGAGCGCGTTGCTGTGCTCGACCACGCCCGGGCGCATCCGGTAGTCGAACGCCATCCGGCCGTTCTCGATCCGATCCTCGAAGTGGACGTTGGCGACGGCTCCCTCGAGCTCGCGGGCGAGCTCCGTCAACGCGAGATCGTGGGTCGTCACGAGGCCGATTGCTCCGGCCTCGACGAGCGAGCGGACGATGGCTCCGGCGCCGATCCGCCGATCGTACGAGTTGGTGCCGTGGAGAATCTCGTCGAGCAGGAACAGCAGCGGCAACGGGCCGGCGGCGAGCGAGACGATGTCGCGGATGCGCAGGATCTCCGCATAGAAGCGCGACTGCCCGGCCTGCAGCGAGTCCTCGACGCGGATCGTCGCGCCGATCGTCAGGCGCGACAGCCGCAGGCTCGCGGCGCGCACCGGCGCGCCGGCCTGGGCCAGCACGACGTTCAACCCCACGGCGCGCAGCAGCGTGCTCTTGCCGGACATGTTCGAGCCGCTGACGATCAACGCGCGCGCATCGAGTCCGAGCGCGAGGTCGTTCGGCACCGCCACGTCGCCGCCGATGAGCGGGTGCGCGAGCGCACGGGCGTCGAGCAGCGGTCCATCGGCGGAGAATTCGGCGAACGGATCGGCCGGGTGCTCGTACGCATACGCCGCCAGGCACGCCAGCGCCTCGGCGTCGCCGATTGCGTCGAGCCACCGCGCGACCGCCGGGCCGTTCGCCGCGCGCCAGCGATCGACCCCCACGGCCACCAGGCTTCTGAGCAGCAGCGGATACGCAATCGGCGCGAACATCTGGTTCCGTGTGGCGTCCAGCACGGAGAGCAGGCGCCGCAGGCGGCCGATGACGAGCGACGCCGGCACGCCCCGTACGGTCAACCTGTCGCGGAGTGCATGGAGCCGTGGAGCGCGGAACGGTTCGCGCTCGACGAGCGTGAGCACTTCGACCAGGCGCTCGAGATCGCGCTCGGCGAGCTCGATGCCGGCCAGCGCCCGTCCGACACGCGCCTGCGTGAAGTAGGCGACGCCGTATTCGATCCCGAACCAGACGAGCAGCAGGTCGAGCCGCTCCGGCCGCATCCACGCGAGCGCGACGAGCGCGACGCTCGTCACGGCGCACCCGCCGAACAGCCACGCGGCGCCCGCACCCAGCCCGGCCGGACCGGCCAGCGCCCATGCGGCCAGCGTGCCCGTACGGCTGACGCCCGCGTCGGCTCCGACGAGCGCCAGCTCCTCACGCCAGTCGAGCATCGGCCGGAGCTCGCCGACCGCCTGCTGTCGCGCGATCGACTCGGAGATTTCAGCGCCTGCGCTCAGCCAGCGCGCCAGCGACTCCTCGCCCGCCTCGGTCGTCGCCAGGTTCAGCAGCGCGAACAGCGAGCCGCGGCCGAACAGATCGAGATCGCGCGCGTAGGGATGGCCGTCGGCGAACCTGAGGCCGTCACGATCCGGCGGCACGGTCCCGACCCAGCGTTCCGCCAGCCGTTCGAGGCCCATCTCGTACCATCGCCGCGCCCGTCGCGCTCTCTCCAGGCGGTCCAGCGTCCGGGCGTGAACGGCGACGAGCGCCACGAACGCGACAGCCGGCGCGAGGACCCACGCGGGCGCGAGCGAATGGCCGACGAACGCCATCCACAGCATCACGGCGCCGGCGGCCGCGGCGAGCAGACGAAGGTTGGAGATGGTCAGGTGCGCGCGGTCGAGCGCCGCGATCCGCGCCGCCCACGAGCCGAGGCGCCGCTGATATTCGGCGCGCGGACCGTCTTCAGCCGGCACGCCCGAGAAGCTCCCGGGCGATGGCGACGTTCGCGTCGACGGCCGCGGTCAGCTCCGCAATCGACACGAACTCGTCCGCCGTGTGCGCGACGTGAATGGAGCCCGGGCCGAAGAGGAGCGGCTGGCCCCAGCGATTCAGGAACGGGATGTCGGTCGTGTAGGGGAACACCGCCGCGTCGTACCCGGGCACCGTCGTCATGCGGACCGGCGGGACCTCGAGCACGTGCTCGACGGCGACGCGGGATTCGATGCGGCGGATGGCGGCGCGGATCTCGTCTCCGGGGCCGACCGTGCGGAACATGACCTCGGCCTCGGCAGCGGGCGAGACGACGTTCGGGGCCACGCCTCCTGAAATCAGACCGATCGTGTAGTGCGTCCGGCCCAGGACCGGATCGCTCGGCAGATCGATCGCGCGAAGATCGATCAGCGCCTCGATCAGCTTGTCGATCGCCGAGTCGCCGAGCTCGGGGAACGAGGAATGCGCCGCGCGACCGGCGGCTTTCAGACGCAGGCGGAGGATGCCGCGCGTCGCGGCGCCGAGGCGGCTGTCGGTCGGCTCCCCGTTGACGAGAAACCGGCAGCCGGTCGCCGCCGCGTTCGCGACGCGCGCCCCGTCGCTGCCCCGCTCCTCGCCGACGACGAACAGAAGGGCGACCCGCGTCTCGCCGTCCCGGCGCAGGCGGTCGGCCGCCGCCACCTGCGCCGCCAGGATGCCCTTCGCGTCGCACGAGCCGCGGCCGTACAGCCGCCCGCCCTCGACGCGGCTCGGAAAGAACGGCGGCACGCAGTCGAAGTGCGTCGAGAACGCGAGGACCGGATCACCAATCGTGGCCAGCACGTTGAAGCGCGCTCCATCCACTGTCTGCCGCGTCACGCGGTAGCCCCGATCGGCAAGCGCCGAGGCGAGCCACTCGCCGGCGTCGCCCTCGCGGCCGGTCGTCGAGTCGATGTCGACCAGCGCGCGCGCGAAGGAGACGAGGTCTACCGAATCCACGCCTCGAGCTCCGTGCGCGTGTCGGTGCGCGAGTCCCGATACTTCACGATCACGGGCGTCGCGAGCGACAGCCCCCACCCCGGACCGGCGCCGGCCCTGACCGCGCGCGCTCCAGGAACCACCACCGCGCCTTCGGGCACGACGAGCGGCCGGTCGGCCGTCGGCCTGATGATCTCGCCGCGCACCAGGTCGTACACCGGCGTCGATCCGGTCAGCACCGTTCCGGCGCCGACGACGGCGCGCGTCTTGACGATGGCGCCTTCATAGATGCCGGTGTTGCCGCCGACGAGCGCATCGTCTTCGACAACGACCGGCAGCGCGCCGACCGGCTCGATGACGCCGCCAATCTGGGCGCCGGCGCTGATGTGCACGCGCGCGCCAATCTGGGCGCACGATCCGACGAGGGCGTGCGAATCGACGAGCGATCCCTCGCCAATCCAGGCGCCGATGTTCACGTACATCGGCGGCATGCAAATCACGCCCGGACCGATATAGGCGCCGTCCCGGACCGACGATCCGCCGGGCACGATGCGCACGCCGGCGCCGGCCGGAAATTTCTTCAGCGGCAGCGTGTCCTTGTCGTAGAACGGCCAGCGGCCGTGATCCATGGAGGCGTCGACCGTGTCGCCGGCCCGGAATCCGAGGAGGATGCCCTGCTTGACCCAGGTGTTCACGCGCCATCCCGCCGGCGCGGACGGGTCGGGCTCGGCGGCGCGCACGGTTCCGGCCGACAGCGCCTCGCGCAGCCGCGCGAAGGCCTCGCGCATCATCACGCGATCGGCGGAGGCGCCGGCCGCGACGAGCTGCTCGATGTCCGACCGGAGATCAGGCATGGACCGGCTTGTCGATCAGCTTCAAGTCCCGCAGGACCGCGCGAATCCTCTCGCGCGAGTCCGGCCGCGGCGACACCATCGGAAGCCGGTACACCTCCTCGACGAGCCCCATGTCGACCATCGCGGCCTTCACCGGGACCGGGTTCGCCTCGACGAAGTTGACCTGCATCAGCGGGAGGATGCGCGTGTGGATGGCGCGCGCGGCCGCGAAGTCGCCGCGCTCGGCGGCTTCGACCATCTGGACCATCTCGGCCGGAATCTCGTTGGACGCCACCGAGATGATCCCGCGGCCGCCGACCGCCATCAGCGGCAGCGTCAGCGCATCGTCGCCCGAGAGGACGATGAAGTCCGGCGGAACGGCGCGGCAGATCTCGCACATCTGGGTCACGTTGCCGGAGGCTTCCTTCACGCCGACGATGTTCGGGATGCCGGCCAGGCGCACGAGCGTGTTCACGTCGATGTTGACGCCGGTGCGGCCGGGCACGTTGTACACGACGATGGGCAGCCGCGTGCTCGCGGCGATCGCCTTGAAATGCTGGAAGAGCCCTTCGGGCGTCGGCTTGTTGTAGTAAGGCGTCACGGACAGCAGGCCCGCTGCGCCCGCCTTCTCCATTTCGCCGGCGAGATGGATGACCTCGCTGGTGTTATAGCCACCGGCGCCCGCGAGGACCGGCACGCGGCCTCCGGCTTCGTCGACGAGCATCTCGACGACGCGGATGCGCTCGGCGAGGCTGAGCGTCGGGTTCTCGCCGGTCGTGCCGCACGGGACGAGGAAGTGGACGCCGGCGTCGATCTGCCGCCGTCCGAGCCGGCGGACGGCCGCCTCGTCGAGCGCGCCGGTCCGGGTGAACGGCGTCACGAGCGCCGTGCCTACGCCTGTGAAATGAGTTCGCGTCATGGTCGGGTTCCTCGGACAACTACTATCAGCTGTCAGCTATCGGCTGTCGGCTCTCGGTCCGCTGTCAGCTATCGGCTGTCGGCTGTCGGCTGTCGTCTGGGCCGACCGTTGACAGGCGACCGGCCGACCGCGGCCGTTCTACTCGACCCCGAGCACGTCACGCATCGTGTACCAGCCGCGCCTGCCCTTGATCCACCGCGCCGCGACGAGGGCGCCGCGGGCGAACGTGCTGCGATCGCGCGCCGCGTGCGTCAGCGTAATCGATTCCACCGGCCCGTCGAAGCCAATTGTATGCGTGCCGGGAATGTGGCCGGCGCGCGTGGACGAGACGTCGATCGCGCGCCGGTAGCCGGCCGATTCCATCGCGCGTTTCAGCGCGAGCGCGGTGCCCGAGGGCGCGTCCTTCTTCGCCGCGTGGTGCGCTTCGTGGATCCACGCGCCGAAGTCGTCCTGCGCGGCGAACAGCCCGGCCGCCTGCGCGACGATCGCCTCGAACAGCACCACGCCGGTCGAGAAGTTCGACGCCGCCACGACGCCGACGCCGGCCTTCTCGACGGCCGCCCGGACCGCCGGCTCCTGCGCGCTCCAGCCGGTCGTGCCGACGACGACGTTGATGCCGCGCTGCGCGAGCGCCGGCACGTTGACCGGGACGGCCTGCGGCAGGGAGAAGTCGATGGCCACCTCGACGTCGCGCCACCGCCCGGCCTCCGGCCCTTCGGCGCGCGCGGCCGACCGGCTGTCGATGATGCCGGCCACCTCGCACCCGTATTCACCCGCGAGGCTCGCGACGAGCTTGCCCATGCGCCCGTGTCCCACCAGCAGGATGCGCATCAGATCATCTCCGGCGATCACGAGACCACGAAGTCACGAACGCGCGTCGCCGCGATCTCATTGTCCTTCGAAGAAGGTCCTGTGCAACAGACCCATCGCCTGCGGCACGTCGGCGTCGCGTAAGACGAACGTGATGTTGCGCCGGGACGCCGCCTGCGACACGAGCCGGAGCGGGATGCGGTCGAGCGCGGTCACCGCGCGCCCGAACAGCGTCGGGTCGCTCTGCAGGTTCTCGCCGACCACGCAGACGATCGCCATTTCGGGCTCGCGCGCCACCTCGGCGAACCGGCGCAGGTCCATCACGATCCCGTCGAGCCGGCGCGTGTCGTCCACCGTCACCGAGACGCTCACCTCCGATGTGGTGACGACGTCCACGGCGGTCTTGAAGCGCTCGAAGACCTCGAACAGGCGCCGGAGGAAGCCGTGCGCCATGAGCATGCGGCTCGACGTGATGTCGATGACGGTCACGTCGCGCTTGCAGGCAATCGCCGTCAGCCGCCCGCCCGGATGCTCGGCCTGCGCCGTGATCAGCGTCCCGGCGACCTCCGGCCGCCGCGCGTTGAGGATGCGAACGGGTATGTTCTTCGACACGGCCGGCAGAATCGTGCTCGGGTGCAGCACCTTCGCGCCGAAGTACGCCAGCTCCGAGGCCTCGGCGAACGTGAGGTGCGGCACGAGCCGCGGCGCCTTCACGACGCGCGGATCGGCCGTGAGCATCCCGTCCACGTCGGTCCAGATCTGAATCTCGTCCACCTCGAGGCAGGCGCCGACGATCGACGCCGAGTAGTCGGACCCGCCGCGGCCGAGCGTCGTCGTGACGCCCTGCGGCGTCGAGCCGATGAACCCGCCGAGGACGACGACATGGCCGGAGGACACGAGCGGCGCGATGCGCCCGGCCACTCGCTCGCACGTCGCCGGCATGTCGGGCGCCGCGCCCGTGTGCTCGGCGTCGGTGACGATGACCTCGCGCGCGTCGATCCAGGCCGGCCGCAGGCCGCGCTCCTCGAGCGCAGCCGAGACGATGCGGCTGCTCGCCAGCTCGCCGACGGCCACCGCGGCGTCGAGCGACCGCGGCGACACCTCGCGCAGCACGGCGAGCGCGCGGACGAGCGAGATCAGGCCGTCGAAGTCCTTCCGGACGGCCGTCTCGAGCGCCTGCCGGCGCGCGCCGCTCGTCACGCCGGCGATCACGGCCAGATGGCGGTCGACGATCGCCTGCAGGCCGTCGGCGGCGCCGTCGGCGTCGCCGGATTCGGCGTGCCGCGCCGCCGCAATCAGGCAATCGGTGACGCCGCCGAGCGCCGACACGACGACCACCGGCGGCCGGCCCGATCCCGTCGCCGCGCCCGCCACGATGGCGGCCAGGCGCGAGATGGCGTCCGCGTCGGCGACGGACGTGCCGCCGAATTTCATCACGACGCTCACACGAGCCCCTCGCGGTGCATCAACTCGGCGTTGAGAATCGCCGCGCCGGCGGCGCCGCGGATCGTGTTGTGGCCGAGCGCGACGAAGCGGTAGTCGAGCACCGGACACCGCCGCAGCCGCCCGATGGTCACCGTCATGCCTCCGCCGCGATTGACGTCGAGCGCCGGCTGCGGACGGTTCCGCTCGGTCAGATATACCAGCGGCTGCGCCGGCGCCGACGGCAGGCCGAGCTCCTGCGGCCGTCCCCGGAAGGATTCGAACGCGGCGACGATCGCGCCGGGCTCGACGCGCTGCTCGAGCCCCACGGCGATCGATTCGGTGTGCCCGTCGTGCACCGGCACGCGCGTGGTCTGTGCGCTGATGACGACCGGGTGCGGCTCCACGACGGCGCCGGCGAACCTGCCGAGTATCTTCTTCGGCTCGGTCTCGATCTTCTCTTCCTCGCCGTCGATGAAGGGGACGACGTTGGCGAGGATGTCCCACGACGGAACGCCCGGATACCCTGCGCCCGAGACCGCCTGCAGCGTCGTGATGTCGACCGTCTTCAGCCCGAACGGCCGCAGCGGCGCGAGCGCCATCGACAGCACGACCGTCGAGCAGTTCGGGTTCGTGACGATGCGCCCCTTCCAGCCGCGCGCGCGCGCCTGGACGTCGAGCAGCTGCAGGTGGTCGGCATTGATCTCCGGAATCATCAGCGGCACGGTCGGATCCATCCGGTAGTTGCGCGCGTTGCTGACGATGGTGTGGCCGGCCTCGGCGAACGCCCGCTCGATGTCGCCGGCGACCGAGGAATCGAGGCCGGAGAACACGAGCTGCGGCGCGCGGCCCGGCGCCGCCGGGTCCACCGTCAGGGCTGCGGTCGCGTCCGGCAGCGGGGCAGGCAGCCGCCAGGCCGCCGCGTCGCGGTAAGCCTTGCCTTCCGAGCGCTGGCTCGCGCCGAGCCAGGCGACGCGGAACCATGGATGGTTCGCGAGCAGGGCGACGAACTGCTGGCCGACCATTCCGGTCGCGCCGAGGATGCCGACGTCGATGAGTGGCATGTCATGGCCTTCGTGAACAAAAAAAGCCGATGCGGCATGGACCGCATCGGCTTGGTTGATCGCGTCGCTCGTCTCGTCGACTAATGCCCGCGCACAACTTCCCCGACGCGGCAGGGCCGCTTTCGCCAGCTGCGCTTTCGCACATCGGAGGCGCCGTGCATGAGCGGACGGGATTATAGCATGATAGGTACGCGCGGATGCTGGAAGCCCTGTTCCATCGCTGGGAACGCCGTCTCGCCTCGGTCACCACGGATCGCGTCGTCCGACCGTTCGACTGGGGACTCGACTGGATCCCGTCCAACGGCCACCCGCGTGACACGCCGCCCGAGCGCGTACTCGGCGACTGGGTCGACCGCGCGATGGCCGACACCGACGCGTTCTTCACGCCGCCGCCGTACGACGACTATCGCCTGTCGCCCGAACGCGAGGGCGCAGCGCACTTGACCTTCGACAGCGCGCTCAGGACGCCGCACGTCGAGAACAACACGGTGCACGCGCGGTGGTTCCCTGCGCTCGGGGCGCGCGCGGCCGTCCTGGTGCTGCCGCAGTGGAACGCGGATCCGGACGGCCATGTCGGCCTCTGCCGGCTCCTGACGTGGAACGGCCTGAGCGCGCTCCGACTCAGCCTCCCGTATCACGACGAGCGCATGCCGCCCGAGCTCCATCGCGCCGACTACATCGTCAGCGCGAACGTCGCGCGGACGCTGCAGGTCTGCCGTCAGGCGGTGCTCGACGCGCGGCGCGCCATCGCATGGCTCGCGGCGCAGGGGTACGAGCGCATCGGCATGCTCGGCACGAGCCTCGGGTCGTGCCTGACGCTGCTGACGACGGCGCACGAACCGCTCGTCCGCGCCGAAGCGCTCAATCATGTCTCGCCGCACTTCGCCGACGTCGTGTGGCACGGCATCTCGACCGAGCACGTCCGGGAAGGGCTCGACGGCCACATCGAGCTCGACCTGCTGCGGGCGCTATGGAAGCCGCTCAGCCCGCGCTGGTACCTGGACCGCGTGCGCGACCGGCAGACCCTGGTCGTCTATGCGCGCTACGACCTCACGTTCCCGCGCGATCTGTCGGAGGATTTCGTCCGCGAATTCCGCGACCTGAACGTCCCGCACGAGGTCGCGGTGCTGCCGTGCGGCCACTACAGCACTGGGAAGGCGCCGTTCAAGTTCCTGGATGGCTGGGTGCTGACGAGATTCCTCAAGCGAGCGCTGCGATGACGTCCGGCTGAAGACCCCAGCCCGCCAGCCCTTAGAGGTACCGAAGCAGTCCGCCGAGGGCGCCCAGGAGCACCACCGCGAGCTGGCGAATGAAGGGCGACACCTCGCCTTCGTTCACCGCATTCGCCACCGTGACCGGGTTGGTCAGGAACAGCCAGATCGTCGCGGCAGCCAGGACGGCGCTGACGATGGCAATGAAGCCGAACAGGCTGATGCTCAGGCGCTGGTAGCGCACTTACACCTCGAGGACGATCTTGCCGAACTGTCCGGATGCCTCGAGCCGCCGCTGCGCGGCGGCCGCCTCGGCGAGCGGATAGCTCCGATCGACCGCGGGCTTCAACTGACCCGCGAAGAAGAAGCGCGCCACCCGCAGCAGCTCGCCCTTCGTGCCCATGTAGGACCCGAGAATGGAGAGCTGCTTGGCGAACAGCGCCTGCAGGTTCAGGGCGCCTTCCGGGCCGGACGTCGCCCCGCACGTCACCAGCCGCCCGCCGCGCGCCAGCGCCCGGACGCTCCGCACCCAGGTGGCCTGCCCGACATGTTCTATGACGACATCGACGCCCCGGCGGTTCGTCAGCCGGTGCACCTCGGCAACGATGTCCTGCGTGTGGTGGTTGATGACGCCGGACGCTCCCAGCGCCCGGGCGCGCTCGAGTTTCTCCCCGGAGCCCGCCGTGGCGAACACGCGCGCGCCATGCATGGCAGCGATCTGGATCGCAGCCTGTCCGACGCCGCTGCCGCCCGCAAGCACCAGCACGTCCTCTCCGCGCTTCAGGTGCGCGCGTGTCATCAGCATGTGCCACGCCGTGAGAAACGTCAGCGGAAACGCCGCGGCGTGGACGTAGTCGATGCCGTCGGGCAGCGGGATCAGGTTCTGCACGGGCGCCTTCACCAGTTCCGCGTAGCCGCCGGGGTGATGCTGGTAGCCGAGCACCTCGTACTGCGGGCACTCGTTGTCGCGACCCGACACGCACGCCTCGCAGCGCCCGCAGCTGATGCCCGGCTGCAGCATCACGCGCCCGCCGGGAGCGACCTCGCTCGCCGCCGAGGCGACCACGTCACCTGCCACGTCGCTCCCCGGGATGTGCGGCAGCGGGATCGCCACGCGCTCGAGCCCGCGCCGCTGCCACAGATCCAGATGATTCAGCGCGCACGCCCGCACGCGGACCATCACCTCGCCCGGCAGCAGATCCGGGTCGGGCGCGTCCTCGTAGCGAAGGACCTCGGGCCCTCCGTGCTGGTGAAAGCGAACCGCCTTCATTCGAGCGTCCGTCGCCGAAGCGCGCCGGTCGTACCAGTCGATCGTATCAGAACGCTTCCGCGGAGAGGACGGCCGGTTCACCCAGTCCGAGCGCCGCCAGATCGGTCCGAATCGCCTCGAGATCCCCGACGACGAGCGTCGTCAGGCGATCGGGATGCAGGTGTCGCGCGGCAACGGCTGTCGCCTCGGCGGCCGTGACCCGCTCGATCGACGGCACGAACTCCTCGAAGTAGTCGTCGGGAAGGTCGTAGAGCGCGAGCTGGGTCACCGCCCGCGCAATCTGCTCGGCGGTCTCGAAGTTCCGGGCGTAGCCCTGCGTCAGCGCCGCGACGCCGAGCCTGAGCTCGTCGCTCGTGATCGGACGCAGGCCGCGGATGTCCTCGATTTCCCGGATTGATTCCGCGACCGCGTGCGCCGTCGCGGCCGTGTGGACGCTGGCCTGCAGCGCGAAGGGGCCGGGCCGGCGGCGGAAATCGAAGCCGGTTCGCGCGCCGTACGTGTAGCCCTTCTCCTGCCGCAGGTTCAGGTTGATCCGGCTGACGAACTGCCCGCCGAGCACCATGTTCGCGGCGACGACCGCGTGGTAGTCCGGCGTGTGGCGCGCGAGGCCGATGTGGCCGATCCGCAGTTCTGATTGGGGCGCGCCCGGCCGGGCGATGACGTTCAGCCGTGGCGGCGCCGGCAGCGGAGCCTCGACCGGCGCCGGAGATGCCGCCGCGGCCGACCAGCCGGCGAACGCCTGGCCGGCGGCGCGCACGATCGCGTCGTGCTCGCAGTCGCCGACCGCGAGCAGCATGGCAGACGACGGCTCGAACATCGCCGCGTGGAATCGCCGCACGTCGTCGACCTCGATGCCGCCGACGGTGCGCTCCGAGCCGATCGGGCTGTGGCCGTACGGGTCGCCGCCGTAGAGGAGCCGCGCGAACGCCCGTTCGGCGACGGCAGCCGGCACGTCGCGGAGCTGCCGCAGCCGGTGCAGCCGCAGCTGGCGGACGCGCGCGAAGTCGGCTTCGGTCAGAGACGGCCGCGCGACCATGTCGGCGAGCAGGACCAGCGCGCGGTCCGTGAAGCGCGACAGCACCGAGACGGTCAGGGCTGTGCCGTCCGGGCCGATGTCGGTCTCGAGCTGACAGCCGATGCGCGCGAGCGCCTCGTGCATCTCGATGGCCGATCGCCCCTGGCTGCCCTCGTCGAGCATGTCGGCCGTCACCGCGGCGAGCCCGTCCTGTCCGGCCGGATCGTCGGCCGCGCCGCGGCGCACGAGCAGCATCAGCGACACGACCGGCACGGCATCGTGACGGACCGTCCAGACGCGGAGGCCGCCCGGGAGCGTCGACCTGGCGATGTCGGGGAACGCGAACAGCTTGACCGCGCCCGGCTCCGGCAACCGGCTGCGATCGACCTGCGCCCTCACGAGACCACCGCGGGCGTGGAGTCGGGCAGCGCGAGCTCGAGGTGGCCCCGCGGCACGACGCTGAGCGAAACGCGACGCGCCGGATCGAGGAGCGCCGCGACCGTCGTCTGCAGCGACTCCTTCGTCGCCCGCTGATAGCGCCCGAGATCCTGGTCGAAGAAGCCGGGATTCCCGAGGAACACGTTGTACGCGTTCAGCTGGTCGGACTTGCCGCCGAAGCCGCCCACGGTCTGCAGCCGGAAGGTGAAATGCGCCTCGGTCTGCACGCGCCCGCGGTCCACCTCGTCGTCGGTGGGACCGGATTCGGCGAGCCGCGCGATCTCCTCGGTGATGGCGCGTTCGAGCTCGGCGAGCGTGTGGCCCGGCGCGGCGGTCGCCGAGATCTGCAGGTAGCTGGCGATCTCGCGCGAATTCTGCGCGGCGGAGACGTCGGTGGCCATCCGCTCGTCGAACACCAGGCGCCGGTACAGGCGCGAGGTCTTGCCGTTGGCGAGGATGTCCGCCGCCAGATCCAGCTCCGCGTCTCCCGGCGCGAACATCGCCGGCGTCAGCCAGGACAGATACAGCCGCGGCAGCTCGACACGATCCTCGAGGCTCAGCCGCGCCTCGCGGGCGAGCGACGCCTCGGCGCGAACCGGATCGACGCGCGGGCCGGGCGGGATCTCGCCGAAGTACGCGCGCACGAGCGCCAGCGCCTGCCCGGCGTCGATGTCGCCGGCGAGGGCGAGCGACGCGTTCGCGGGATGGTAGTACCGCCGGAAGAACGCCTGCACTTCGTCGAGCGCCGCCGTCTGCAGGTCCTCGATCTCGCCGATCGTCGTCCAGTGGTACGGATGGTCGGCGGGAAACAGGGCGGCGAGCATCGCCATCGGGGCGAGCCCGTACGGCCGGTTCTCGTAATTCTGCCGCCGCTCGTTCAGCACGACGTCCCGCTGGTTTTGAAACTTCGCGTCGGTGAGCGCCGGCAGCAGGAATCCCATCCGGTCGGACTCCATCCACAGCGCCAGCTCGAACGCGTTCGTCGGCACG
>JBLMXQ010000028.1:0-64766 GCA_050257855.1 Betaproteobacteria bacterium
GTCCTTCGGCGCGGGGATCACGGTCACGGCGCTGACGGTCGACTCGCCGACGCTCGTCCACGCGACGATCTCGGTCGCCTCGACCGCGGCGCTGGGTGCCCGGACCGTCGCCACGTTCACGAGCTCGCAGACCGCCATGCTCCTCGGCGGGTTCTCGGTTGCGACGCCACCGCCGGTCAATCACCCGCCCGCGATCTCGTCGCAGCCGCTGACGGCGGCAACCGACGGGACGCCCTACGCGTACCAGATGGTCGCTGCCGACGCGGACAACGATCCGCTGGCCTACTCGCTCACCCAGGCGCCGGACGGGATGACGGTTTCCGCCGGCGGCGTCATTTCGTGGACACCGGCGACGGCCCAGATCGGGTCGCAGAGCGTCGCGGTTACCGTGAGCGACGGCCGCGGCGGCACGACCACCCAGTCGTTCACGGTCGTCGTCGAACCGGGCATTACGGCTATCGACGCGACCCCTGCGCTGCTGCGGTTCTCGAGCGTCGGAGTGGATCGACCGCTGGCCGTGACGGCGCTCCGATCGGACGGCTCGTCGATCGACGTGACTGCCTTGGACACGACCTACGAGTCGAGCAACACGTTCGTCGCGACGGTGAACGGCGGCGGCGCCGTCCACGCGGTCGCGAACGGAAACGCTACCATCACCGTTCACCACGGCTCTCTCACGGACACGGCCGCGGTGATGGTGGAAACCGGCGTCACGCTCGACTCGCTCGATCTGTCGCCGCCGGCGGAGACGCTTCGCAGCGTTCCGGCATCATACGCGCTCACGCTGCGGGGCCACTTCTCGAACGGCGACGTGCGCGATCTGACCGCCGCGGCCGGCACCGTGTATCAATCCTCCAATCCGGCCGTCGCGACGGTGGATGCTACCGGACACGTGACCGCGACCGGTCCGGGCGATGCCGCCGTCACGGCCCGGACCGACACGCTGACGGCCTCGGCCGCCGTGCACGTGTTCGTGAGCACCGGCGTCGGCTTCCTGCGCGGCGTCGCGTTCGACGATTCGAAGGGTCTTCCCCTCGCCGGCGCGTCAGTCACGCTCGTCGCAGACGGCGGCGGCCCGCTCGCCCCTCCGACGACGACGACGGCCGACGAGCAGGGTCGATTCGCGGTCGAAGGCCGCGCCGGCGACGCGATCGTGCGTATCGAGAAGGCAGGATTCACGAGTGTCGAGCGGAGCGCGCCGATTCCCGAGGGCAGCGCGGCGACACTGCTCGACGCGCGCCTCACGCCCGTCGACGCCCGGGCGAACACGATCGCGTCGGCCTTCGGCGGCGAGGCCGACGACACGACCCTCGCCTTCAGGCTGACAGTGCCGCCCGGCGGGCTTGCTGCCAACACGGATCTGCGCCTCACGCCGATCAGCGGTCAGGGTCTGAAGGATCGCCTTCCGTTCGGGTGGTCGCCCGTGGCTGCCGTCGATATCTCGCCCGCTGGCCTCACGTTCTCGCAGACCGCATCGCTCGCCGTTCCGAACGCGGCGAGCCTCGCGGCGGGCGCCGGCGTCGTCGTCGCCACGTACGATACGTCGCGGCACGCCTGGATCGCCGTCGGAACCGCGCAGGTCAGCGGCGACGGCCGGTCGATCGTCGTGCCGCTCGCCGCCACCGGCCAGATCGCATGTGTCGCCGCCGACGACGCACCGTTCACGCCGGCCACACCTGCGATCGGCGACGTGCTGGGCGGCAGTCCGGGCGTCGCCCTGCCGGCTGATATCACGGCGACCGGCACGGTCGTTCCCCGGTCCGCCCCGCCCGGGGACAAGGCGCGAGCGGTGGGACGGGTGCTGCTGCGCTCCACGGCCCCCCTGCCGAGCGGCACGGTCCTTCGCGCCAGCGTGACCGAGCGATTCGATCTGGCTGACCAGTCGCAGATCGTCCCGCAGCCGTTTGGGGAAGACATCGTTCTCTATTCGCGCGGACGGCCCACCGGTGACGGCATCCTGGGCGCCAGCTTCCCGATTACGCCTTCGCGGAGCTTCACGATCCAGGAACTGCTCACCGGTGTGGTGTCGGTCGACGTCAACCCGCCGGCCGCCGGGACGACAGCGACGATCCTCGGAGCGGCGGGCGGCACAATCACGAATGCTTCGGGCGACACGCTGGAGATCCCGGCGTCGGCCCTCGCAGGCGATACGGTGTCCCAGCTTCGGCGCGAGGACGATCAGACGATTCTGCCGGTCCCGTCCGGATTCGACCTCGTGGCAGCGCTCTACGTGGACCTTGCCGGCGCCACGCTGGCACAGCCGGCGCGGCTCTCGATTGCCGCGCCCTCATCCGTTCAGCCGGGCGATCAGCTGCTTCTGGCGCTCGTCTTCCAGGACCCGGCCGGAACGCTTCGGCTCCGCATCGTCGGCGTCGGCGCCTTCGACGCCGGACGTATCGCGAGCGTGACCGGTGTTGGCACCCTCGGTTTCCAGGGCGTGACAGCCGGCGGTCACTATCTCTTCCTCCGATCGCAACAGCCGGTCGGCTTCCTGGCTGGACGAGTCCTCGGGACCGACGGCACGACGCCGAAGGCGCAGACGCTGGTTACTGCCGATACGACACCCTTCGCCGACGCCAGTTCAGCGAGCGGCGCATTCGTTGTCGCCGGGCTCGTCGGCGCCGACACCGCGCTCCGCGCGCTGGACACCCTGACGCATGATGCTGCGGCGCGGACGGTACACGTGAACACGCGCGACGAGGTCGTGGCGAGCGACGTCACGCTCGCCGTCACTGCGCTGACGGTCATCTCCACCGCTCCAGCGGCGAATGCGACGAACGTGGCGCTCGATACCTCGCTCAGCATCGATTTCTCGGACGCGCTCGATCCGGCGAGCATCAGCGACGCGAGCGCCGCGCTGCAGACCGGCGGCGCCCCGGTCGCGATCCAGCAGACCCTTTCGTCCGATCGCCGCCGCCTCGTGATTCGTCCCTCGGCGCCGCTCCAGGGGAAATCGACGTACTCGCTGGCGCTCGCCGGCTTGAAGACGACGACCGGCCGGCCGCTCACCGGGTTCACCGCGCTCACGTTCACGACGCTCGATCCCTCCAGGCCGGCAGTCATCGATTCAGGGATCATCACCGCCGATCTGCCGGACCAGGACGGCTTCGTGCTGATTACCGGAGGGGCCGGCGCCGCGGAGGCCAGTTCGGCCGTGACGGCGACGAACCTGCGGACGCAGGAGACCGCCACGGTCCTGGCGGACGGCGATGGATCATTCCGCGTTCGAGTGTCCGCGCTGATCGGCGACGAGCTGTCGATCGGCCTGAACGACAGCTCCGGACGCGAGGCAACCATCTCGCTCGACCAGCTCAGGGGAGCCGACGGCACGACGACAGTCAGCGAGCGCGGCGGCAGCATCGCCGGCGCGCACGGCAGGCTCGGAACGATCCTGCCGCGGGCCCTCTCGCAGGCCGGGCTGTTCCGGATCGACGACCTCGCCGCCGGCGTCGCACTGGCCGCCCTGCCGGCCGGCTTCACATACGTCGATCAGTTCCACTTCTCCGCCGACGCGGCACAGTTCAACAGCCTTTCCGGGCTCACGCTGGCCGAAAGCCAGAACCGTTTCCCTGCGCAGTCGTCTTCGAGCGCTCCGTTCGTCGCCTCGGGACAGCTCACCGTTCCCGCTGATTTCCTCGTCAGCGGATCGCTGCGCTTCACGGCGACCGCCGTCGATCGGGGCGGCATCCGCCGATCGGCGTCGTCGTCGGTGGTCGTGGTGGCCTCGGGCGCCGATGGTTCGTCTGCGGAGAGCAGCCAGGCGGCCGACTTCCCGACTGTCTTCGTCGTGGCACCGAAGCAGGCCGTGCCGGGTCAGGCAGTGGAGACGAGCGCGGTCGCCCCGGCGGCGCGCGTCGATCTCGAGATCCCGGCGCCGGCAGGTCTCGATCCGGCAGCCACGCTGCTGCTCGTTCGGAGCACCACGGTCGACAATCAGCCGAAGCTGCTCGTCCTCGACGCGTTCAGCATCGTCGTGCGGGACGGCGTCACGCTGCTGCGCACGAGCGGCCGCGAGTTGCCCGGCATGTCGACGACCGGGGACTACGCGGTCGTCGCGTCCAGCGATCCGATCTCGTTCGTGACGGGCCGGCTGAGCGGATCGACCGCCATCGCGTCGCTCGACAATTCACCGTTCGTTTTCCGGACCGACGGCCCCAATGGTTCGTTCGCCCTGCCGGCGCGGGCGGGACAACCCTTCTCGATCCAGTATCTCGATGCGTCGAGCGGCGCGGTCGTCGGGACGTCGAGCGGCAACGCCCCGGCGACCGGCGGCGTCGATCTCGGCCAGCCGCTCGCTCCTCCAGCCTCCGGGCTGACGGTGACCGCCGACCCCGACGCTCACGCCATCGTCGACATCGGCGAGCCGCTGACGTTCCACTTCTCCGAGCCTGTCGACGGACGCACGCTCGCCGGCGGCATCGTCGTGACCGACGGCGCCGGCGCACGCGCGATCGGATCGATCACCCTTGCCTCCGACGGGGCCACCGCAACCTTCAAGCCCTCGAGGCGCTGGAAATTCGGAACGACTTACCGCTGGGGCGTTGCGACCAGCGTGGTCGCCGTCTCTGGCGTGCACCAGACGCAGGCGGCCGCCGGCGCCTTCACGACGTTCGCGCCCACGGTCGTCGGCACGGCGGCGATCGGAGCGGCGCACGACGTCGCGGTTGCCGGCGCGCTCGCCGTTGCCGCTACTGACGCCGGCCTGCTCACGATCGACGTGTCGTCACCGCTGGCGCCGGCGGTGCAGGGCCAGGTGCCGCTCGACGGCGGCGCGCATGGCGTCGCGCTGCTGCCCTCCACGACGTTCACCGATCGGCTGAATCAGACGCACGCCGGGACGTTCGCGACCGTCGCCGACGGCGGCGCCGCCGGCACCGGTCGCCTCGACGTCATCGACGTGACGACGGCGGCCGCGCCGGTCGGAATCGGATCAGCTCGCGTGAGTGCGAGCGGCGGCACGCCGAGTGCGGTCGCCCTCACCTCCGATCAGCGGGCGCTGGTCGGAATACAGGGCGTCGGCGTGGCAGCGGTCGGGATCGCCGGCGCCGTCCCGGCCGACTCGGGCAATCCCGCGAGCCCTGTCGCAGCCCGCTATCCATCCGGGGCGAACGAAGACATCAATCAGGCCGCCGTGCTCGGCGAACGCGTGCTGACGGCCGGCGCCGCCGGGCTGACCGTGCTGGACGCCGCGACGCTCACGCGAAGGGGCGGCGCGTCGACGGCCGGAAACGCTCAGGGCGTCGCCGTTCTCCCGGCGTTCTCGATGGACGTGAACGGCGACGGTACGATCGACGCTGCCGCGGAGACGTTCGATCTCGCCCTCGTCGCGAACGGCGCCGATGGTGCGCTGCAGTTCTAGCGCGTGCCCGCCATGGGCGATCCCGTGCTGCTGTCCGTCGTGCACTTCACGAGCGAGACGACGAGCGTCGCGCTCGATGCGAACGAGCGGATCGCGTATGTCGGCCTGGGCGCGCGCGGCGTGGCGCTGGTCGACCTGGACGGCCCCGCCAGCGTGCAGCCGATCGATCTCGATCACGACGGCGTCGACGATCGGATCCTGGGCGTCATCGACACGCCGGGCAGCGCCGGACGGCTCGCGCTGGCGCTCGACCGGGGACTGGCGTTCGTGGCCGACGCGTCGGCCGGACTGACGGCCATCCAGCTCCTGCCGCCGCGAACCTCGTTCACGAGCCTCGAGCGCGACCCGATCGCGGGCCGCACGGGCGACGAGCAGAGCATCCTGACGAGCGGCGTCGCCTTCACCTCGGATCAAGCGATCGAGGTCTCGGTCAACGTGGCCGCCTCTTCACGCGACCGTCTCGTGCTGCGGATCGACGAACGGCCCGATCCGACGGGCACGCCCCGGCTGTCGTTCGCCGACGGGGCCCTCAGCACGCCGCTCGAGCCAGGACTCAACGCGTTCTCGATGCCGATCGAGCCCGCGGCCGCGGCCGGCGGCAGCACGGTGGCGCTCGTCGTGCAGACAGTAGCGGGCGCGACCGTCGCGCGGCAGACGTTCCGGTTGGCGCCGTTCGATGCTTCGACCGCGGCGATTCGATCGCTGGTCGTGGCGCCCGATGCGGTGAGCCTCGATCTGAATCAGCAGTTCGCGCAGCTCTCGATCGCCGGAGTGCTCGACGACGGCACGACGATCAACCTGACAGGCGAACCCGCGACCCGGTTCGCCATTTCGAGCGATGCCGTCGCCACGGTGAACGCCAGCGGTCTCGTGCTGGCGAACGCGGGCGGCCATGCCATCGTGACGGTCACACACGGCGGGCTGGCCGCAGAGGTGCCGGTGAGCGTCGACCTGCTGGCCGCCGTCGTCGGATTCGAGACGACGGAGCCGTTCGTCACGCTGACATCGGCCGGTGACAGAAAACCGCTCTCCATCGACGTGAAGTTGTCGGACGGCGGGCTCGAACCGTTCTCGAGCGGTCTCGGGACGTTCGAGACGAGCAATCCTTCGGTCGCGACGGTCGACGCTGCCGGCAACGTCGTGGCGGTCGGAGAAGGAACGGCTCTCATTACGGTCCGGTCCGGAAACGCGGTCGCTGAGGTGCACGTGGCGGTCGAGTTCCGGACGCCCCCGGTCGTCTCCTCGATCGCACTGGCGGCGCCGGCAACTGTTCCAAGCGACAGCGGCCAGGCGACGTTGTCGGCTCGCGTGACCGGAACCGGGTCTCTCGAAGGTCTGGCCGTCACGTTCGCGCTGCAAGGGCAGACCGGCGCCTCGTCGACCGCACAAACCGATTACGACGGAATCGCCGCCGGGATCCTCCGGGGGCTGCACGCGCCCGGCACGTTCACCGTGCAGGCCTCGGTCGTCAACCCTGCCGACGGAACGACGTTGTCGGCTGCAGCGACGGTCACCGTCGAACGCGCAGGCGGGGACATCGAGCCCAATGACACCGTCGCGGGAGCGATCCCGCTCGCCCCCGACACACCTGTCAGCGGCAACCTCGGCCCGGGTGATCTCGTCGATGTCTACGCCACGACCTCGTCTACGCCTGGCACGCTGACGGCCGCGCTGACGCTGCCCGTCGACGCGGATCCTGCGTCGCTGCGCGTGGTGTTCCTCGCCGCCGACGGCAGCGAGCTCGCGCGGACGACGCCATCCAGCCATCGCCAGAATTTCAGGCAGGACGTCGCGGCGGGCAGCGCGTTCGTCGCCGTCGAGTCGACCGGGCCTTCGGCGGCGTATCAGCTCGAGACGCGAATGCTCCAGGGTCCGATCGGCATCGCGTCGGTCTCTCCGTTGTCCGGCGGACCGGGTACGCCGGTCGCCATCGTGGGCACCGGTTTTTCGCTCGATCCGACCGAGACCCGGGTCCTCTTCAACGGAGCCCTGGCCAAGGTCGTGTCCGCCACGCCGACGCGCATCGATGCGGTCGTCCCGGCCAACGCCATCGACGGCCCCGTCCGCGTCGTGAGCGCTGCGATGGCGGCTGACGGCCCTGTCTTCACGGCAGGCGCGACGAGCCGCCCGCCGATCACGCTCGCGTCGACCAGGAGCGAGAACCTGCGGTTCGATCCCGTCGCGCATCTTCTCGTCGACGCCACCCGACTGCTGATCTTTGCGGATCCGGTGGTCGACCGGACGCAGATCGAAGCACTCGTCGGCGGTCTCGGCGGAACGATCATCGGAGCGACGCCGGCGCTCAATGCGTACTACGTCGAGTTCGCCGCCAACCAGACGATCGCGGGGCTGGCGGCCATCAGGCGCCAGCTGGCCCAGAGCCCGCTCGTGCTGCACGTCCTCCGGGATACGTTCGCCACTCCAGCCGGCCAGGCCATCGACCTGCGCGACAAAGCAGGAGTGTGGCCCGGGACGGACCTTCCCAGAGCGCTTGCGTTCGACCTCTCGAAGATCTTCGAAGCGGTCGACCTGATCCGGAGCACGCGTCCGTTCACGGACAGCACGAAGCTGGCGCCGGTCCACGTGGGCGTAATCGACACGGGATTCATGCCGTTCAAGGCCAGCGAATTCCAGGCTCAGGGCCAGACCGTCGTCACGCTCTTCAGGTCGGCAGCCAACGTCGGCCCGTTCTCCTCCGGCAACCTCGGCCTGATCGATCCCGTCGGGCACGGCACGGAGGTGACTGGGATCATCGCAGCCACGAACGACGGCGTCGGCGCCAGCGGGGCCCTGAACGACCTCTTCAGGCCTGGCGAAGCGCCGTTCCAGGTGCTCGTGTACGGCGTGGCCGATCCGCTGTCCGGCAGGCTCTCGTCGGCGCAGATCTTCGCGGCCCTCGCCGCTCTCGCGGCTCGAGGCGATGTCGACGCCGTGAACATGAGCTTCGAAACCAAGTACACCGGCCAAACACCCGAGTTCACCGACGACAGTCAGGCGTTCCTCGACGCGTTCGCGTTGTTCGGCGGCCGCACGGCGCTCGTCGCGGCGGCAGGAAACGACGGCGTCGATGCGCAATTCGTCGTGCCGGCCGCGCTGTCGAAGCGAACCGCCGCAGTCATTACTGTCGGTGCAGTCGCGGTTGCCAACCTCGACGGGAGCGGGGAAGGCGCCGACGCCCGCGCGATCTTCAACGACACGGGGGGCGACGTCGAGAACGGCGACGTCCCGTGCCGCGCCGGCACCGCGACGCTGGAGTCGAACTGCGGCTCCGTCGTGACGCTCGCCGCCGCGGGTGAAGACATCTTCACGACGAGCACCTTCGCACCTGGATATCTCGATGGCGCCGTCGCGGCAGGCACGTCGTTCGCCGCCCCGATCGTCACGGCGATCGTCGGGATGCTGCAGGCGATCCGGACGGCGGGCGCTCAGCCGCTGACCGCCGCCTTCATCCGCGATCTCCTCGTCAGCAGCGCCGACGACATCTCGGCCACCTGGGGCGCCGGCCCCATGCGGCGTCTCGATGCCTTGAACGCGGTCCGCGCCGTTCTGCCGCCATCCGGGACGCAGATGATCTACGTGGCCGATCAGGACGCCGTCAACGACAACGGTCTGCCGCCCGGGCGGATTATCGGCATCGACGTCGACCCGAAGACGGGCCAGCCGATTCTTCCGCCGAATCACAAGGTGATCCCGCTGACGTTCACGAAGAACGGCATCACGTTTACCGGGGCCCGCCCCACCGCGCTCGCAATCTCGCCGTCCGGCGAGAAGTTCTATGCGGTCGTCCGGAGCGTTGCACCGGATCTCGGCGACGGCGTGCTCGTCGTCAATACGCTGAGCAACGAGGCGGAAGACTTCATCCCCTTCTCCGGGGTGGCGTTTGCCGCTCCCGCGGGCGGCGCCCCGCCCGGATCGGGCGCGCCGGTCCTGCTCTCGAACCTGCGGCCCGGAATGGTGTTCTCGAAGGACGGGCGCCTGCTCTACGTCGCCGTCGGCACCGGCATCGCGATCGTCAACACGACCGAAGAGAAGCTGGTTCGATCGTTCGCCGACCTGCCGGCGGCGTTCAAGACGCTCGCGGCCGGGCAGTTGCCGGATCTCGCGTGGCGACAGAGCGCCGTTGCCGTGGCCGTGGCCGCCGGAATCAACACGACGCAGGGCCACCGGCCGGGTGTGGCCATCAATGGCCTCACGCTGTCACCAGACGGGCGAACGCTGTTCGCCGTCGTCAGCACCGGTGGTGGCGGCGGTACGCAGCCCGGCGGCGTGATCCCCATCGATGTCGATCTGTACAAGGATGCCAGGCCCGACGTCGCCGGCCTGCAGTCGGATCTGAGCGGTTACTTCACGCCGATCGGCACGACCGGGGTCGTGCCGATGTCGAGCGCGGGTGATACCGCCGGCGGTGACGAGCCCGGAGCGGCGGCGGTCAGCGGAAACGGCAAGCATCTCTATCTGGTCAACGGCGGCCTCGACTTCTTCGAGGCGATTCCTCCGGCCGATCTCGATCTGGCGAAGTACGGGATTCTGCTCGCCGGTCCCGCAGCCATCTCGTTCGGCGGCTCAGGTCTCGCTGGACTGCTGGCGACGATCGGCGGCTTTGGAAGCCTGGAAAGCTCGCTGTACGCGCAACTGCTCGCCGACATCAAGGCGCAGGCCTCGAGCGGCGTGACGTTCATCGGCGCGCCGGGCTTCTCCGGGGTGTTCGACCTGCAGCCCGGGACGGCGCAGGCTCCGCCCTCGCTCACCCAGTCGTGGCTGTTCCCGAGCGAGGTCTCGTTCGGCTGGAACCCGAACGTCGCCGGTCAGGCGCTCGTCGTGAACCAGTTCCACATCAAGGGCGTTTTCGCGAGGCGGCCGTTCGACATCGCCATGCGGCCGGACGGCAGGCGCGCGGTCGTGCCGTTCTTCCAGACGGGGAACGTCGGCATCCTCGATCTCGAGCGGCAGGCGCAGTTCCTGTCGCCGCCGGGCGCGACGCCGAAGCCGGCATTCTCGGGCGTCGCGCCGGATCTGTTCCAGGGCGTGGTGGCCGTCACGCCGGCGCTCGCGCTGGACAACCAGCTCTGGCCGCAGCGCGGCGCCTTCAAGATTGCCGGCACGCCGAACTACGTTCCCAGCCCGGACGAGAGCCTGCTCTTCACGTGGGACGCCGAGTACGCGCAGAACGGACGCTTCTCGGTCGCGTCGCACGCCGGCAACGGCGACCCGCGGACTGTGACGGCGCCGATACCGGACTTCGTCACGAACACCGACAATCGCTTCAGGCTGACCGAACTCGGCGCCACCTTCAACGGCAACAGCGTCTCGTGGGTCGAGCACGGGCAGACCATCAGCGGCAGCATCGGCGACACCGTCTCGCTGCAGCGCGGCGGCGGCGCGATCAGCATCACCAGCGACGCGGCGATCGACGCCGACTTCAACGCGCACATCGGCTCGACGACCGTCGACCAGGACAATCAGGTGCGCCCCTACTACTCGGGGCTGCCGGTCGCCGGGGCCGTGACCAATCTCGACGTCTACACGCCGGGAACCGCGACCCCGGTCGCCTTCCATCGGCCGCGTGGCATCGCCATCCAGCCGTTCGTCGGCATCGAAGTGCCGCGGTTCGGCGATCACGTCACGGCCCATGAACCGGTCGGCGTCGTGTGGCGTGACGCGCGCGTCCAGCGTGTTCGCTTCGAGCTCGGCGATCCGGACGCGCAGGACTCCTTCGGCCAGGCCGCCACGCTCAACACGTTCTCCGAGGTGCTGTCCGACGAGGCCGCTCGCGAACGTGCGTTCGACCTGACGTTCGGCGCCCTGTTCGCGCCGGGCACGCAGGCCGCGCAGGGCAAGCGCTACCGCATCACCGCCGAGATCCTCGACGGATCGAGCGACGAGATCTCGCGAACGTCCATCGACGTCACGTTCGACGACGCGCAGAAGCCAATCGACACGACGACGAACGCGGACAAGCTGCAGCTGACCCCCCGCCTGAACTTCTTCGTCACGGCGCCGACGAGCGGACCCGGCAAGCCGCTGAAGCTCGTTCTGATCCCGGCCGACGGCGGTCCGCCGCAGGACGTGACGGCGCAGGCGACGTTCCAGACCATCGACCACGGCCTGTTGAAGACCGACATCCCCGGCTTCGGCACGATGGAGGACGCTATCTTCAGCAAACTGGAAGCGAACGGCGTGACCGTCCCCTTCCGAATCGCGGACGTGGCCGTCGACAACGGCAGCCTGAAGGCGATTTCCGGCGGCGTGCAGGCGGTCGAAGGGTGCATCACGGTCGGCGCCCAGACGAAGTGCTCGAACCCCGTCATCGTCATCGCGGGCGTCGAGCTCGACTCGATCGATCTCTCGCCGGAATCGCTGCTCACCGGCGCGCTGCAGGGCGCCACTGCGGCGGCGAACCTCGCGAAGAACAACCTGACGAAGAAGATCAAGGACGTCGAGATCAATCCGCCCATGATCCTGGCGGCCGACGACAACGCCGTTGCACTCGACAAGGGCGTGGTGTCGCTCGACAACGTCCAGTTCCAGTTTTTCGGCGGGCCGTGGAAGCTGGGGCTCAAGGACCTGTACGACGCCGTCGGAAACGTGCTGACGGACCTGGGCCCCGAGACGGCGCCGGAACAGATCGTTCTGAAGCTGGTCGAGGTCGGGGTCGGGCAGTGCGCCGCCGGCCTCCTCGACTACGCGCCCGAGGACGCAGCGGTCGCCGCGATGTCCCCGACCGGGATCCCCTGTGTGGAGAACGTCGTCCAGGCCGGGGCACCCGGCCTGACTCACATCACCGGCACGCTCGACCTCACGAGCCTCGACCTCGGCAAGAAGTCGGACGACGTCACGGTCTTCGTGCTGCCCTCGCTGGAGAGCGCGCAGATCGAGCCGGCAACGACCGTCATCCCGGATCTCGCCACCAAGGCGTCGATCCGCACGTTCGCCCGGATGAAGCTGGCGCAGGCCGCGCACTTCCACATGCCGGACAAGTACCGGACGTTCACCGAGTTCGTGGACAAGGTCCTGCCGGGCAAGTGGAAGACGATCGGAACGAACGGAATCGACTACACCTTCGACGGCGGATACCGAGTCTCCTTCAAGTTCCAGTTGTCGCTGGACGACGCAGGCAAGAAGATCGATTTCAGCGACGTCGAGATCGGCTTCCACACGCCGAACGTCTTCAACAGCTACGACGTCGGCCAGCCGGTAACCGCAGTCGGATCGGGCAGCGGCGCGGACCACGATTCGATCGCACGGGTCAGCTCGCCGGGATCATTCGAAGCTACCGAGAAGGTCGAGGCCGTCGGCGCCGCGGGAACGACCTTCGTGGGCAACAAGGTCAGCATGCCCCTGATGGGCGACGCGCGGGCGACCGGCAAGATCGTCGTCTGCTCGGACCCGGCCGGCTGCGAACAGCCGCAGCTCACGCCCCGGATCGTCTTCTCGCAGGTCGGCGCGAACTGTTCCAGGCAGCTGCGCGTCCAGGCCGTCGCGGCCGACGGCACGGCCCGCGACGTCACCGGCGATCCGGATACGCAGTACTTCTCGCTGCAGGGCGAGATCGACAAAGGGACGATCACGGTCGCCGGCGTCTCGATCCCGGCGCTCCAGACGGCGGTCGATGCCGCCGTGAACGCGATCAAGCAGAAGCTGTCGGCGAACGGCATCACGGTGCCGTTCGCGCACGGTCGCGTGAGCATCTCGCCAACCGGCGCGCTGACCGTGAACGCTCCGGGTCTCGAGCTGGTGTGGGCGACGTACAAGGGCAAGTTCGCCAGCTTCTCCGTGGTTCTGGCGGGGCTCAAGCTGGGCAAGCTGTCCCTCGAGCCCCTGTCGCTCGCGACCGCTCCGCTGCAGACCGACCCGGGCGAGGCACTCTTCGAGAAGGTCGCCAAGGCGGTCGGCGCCGACGGCGATCCGCCGATGATCCTGGTCAACTCCGACCCGGGCGTGCCCTTTTCGTTCCTGAATCGGCAGGGGCTCGTGCGTCTGCACGACCTGACGTTCAACGTGCTGGGAGCGAGTATCGGCGTGCGCGATCTGATCGGCGCGCTCAAGGACTTCATTGCACCGGAGGTGGCCGCGGTCGCGAAGGAAGAGAACGACCCCAACCCGCAGGATCCCGCTCCCCCGACGTTGCTGACCGCCATGTTCAAGCTCGCGGAGTTCTCCGTCGAGGAGGCGGCCGCGCAGCTGCTCGACTTCGAGGTCGACGACGGCAAGGACGTCGTCGACCTCACGGCGGAACTGCCGAAGGGCGTCGTCACCGCCAAGAAGCCCGGCGTCGCGACGATCAAGGCCTCGCTCGCGCTGGGCGACGACGCCTGCGGCCTCGGCAAGGCGACGGGCGAGATGATGGTCTGGGTGCTCCCCGGTCTCCAGTCGCTCGCCCTCGAGCCGCCGCATGTCGTCATGTGCGCGAACACCGCGGATCCGGGCGCCACGATCAGGTCGATCGTCTGCTCCCAGCCCCTGCCGCCCGCGACGCTGCAGTTGCCGAGCGAGTTCACGACGGTCGGCGAGTTCGCCGATCACGTGCTGCCGCAGAGCCTGCAGCCCCCCATACCCGGCCAGGCAAACATCGATCACACGTTCCGGGACGGCGATTTCGAGCTTCGCGTGAGAGCGACAGTGACGGTCAACTTCAGCGACATCACGCTGTCGAATCTCCAGATCTGCTTCACGGTCCCGAACGGGCTGGACGGCGCGCCAGGCGTTCCTCCGTTCATCACGAACGCCTACAACTTCGACGATCCGTCCGTTGCCTTTCTGAACGGCGCGTCAGCGTTTTCTGCCTTCGTGAAGGATCTCGGTCAGCCCGGGGAAACGGAAATCGATAACACCGTGGAGGTTGCGACGATTGCCAGCCTTGCGGCGGCGGGCACGGTGACCGTGGTGAACTGCCCGCCCGGGTCGCCGGTCATCGTGGTCGACAAGGCGCTCGACGCCACCGGGCCGGGCGTCGTCGCCGGGCCAAACGGTCCGGTCGTGTCGCCCGGCGCGACCGTGCATTACATCGTCCGCGTCGGCAACGTCGGAACGCAGGAGATCGACAACCTTCAGGTGAGCGAAGCCGCAACGCTGACCGATGCGAACGGCGCGCCGCTTCCCGACCAGCCCCAGATCGTCAGCTGTACGACCGCGTCGGCTCCCCAGCAGTCGAGCTGCTTCGTGCCGGCGCTGCAGCCCAACGAGTTCGTCGAGTTCGACGTGCTCGTGTCGGTCCCGCAGACCGCGACGGGCGCGGTGCTGACGAACACGGCTTCAGCCGGCGGCTCGACCGCGCAGGTGTCGACGCCGACGGCAAGCCCGACGATCACGGTGACCAAGCTGCTCATCGACCCCGGGCCGAGCGGCGCGCCCGACTCGACGATCGACCCGACGGGGGCGCCGGTGCTCAAGCCCGGCGAGCAGGTCAGATATCGAATCGAAGTCCGGAACGTCGGTACCGCCGACGAACAGAACATTGCCCTCTCGGATCTGACGACCCAGGTGAACGCGTCCGCCCAGCCGACCACGCTGTTCCAGAAGCAGTATCCGCCATTCAACCTCGCCGCCGGCACGAGCACGCAGTTCGAGGAGACGGTCACCCTGCCGGCGGATTGCGGCAGCGGCCAGACGATCCGGAACGTCGCGACCACCGCCGGCAACCTGGCCACCGTCACCAATCTCCTCAGATGCTCGCCGCAGCTGTCCATCGTCAAGACGCTGGTCGATCCGCCGGTCGCCGACGGCGTCGCCATCGCGGGCACGACAGGCCCGCTGCAGCAGGTCCGCTACCGCATCGAGGTCAGCAACAGCGGGACTGCCGAGGCGTCGAACGTCACCGTGACCGACGATCCGCGCCTCGAAAAGAGCGGCCAGCCGCCGATTTCCCTGGCGCCGCCAGGGACGGTTCCAGGCTGCGCGCTCGGCACGATTCCGCCCGGCGGCTCGGCGCAATGCGAGCTCGTCTTCGCGTTCGGCACGGAGGCGAACGGCACCAACCTCGTCAACACGGCGACGGTCGCCGCTCCGGCAGGCGGACCGTCAGCGACGACCACGAATCCTGTGATCGCGCCGACCCTGGTGATCAAGAAGGAGATCATCGCGCCGGCGCCGGATCCGCAGACCGGCCACTCGACGGTGCTCGCCGGCACGACCATCACCTATCGCGTCAGGGTCACGAACAAGGGCATCGCGGCGGCGACCAACGTCGTGCTGAACGATCAGCCGTTCATCTCGGACGTGAGCGGCCAGGTCACGCCGCTCACGAACTCCCTGTTCACGTTCCCGGCGATCGACCCGAACCAGACGATCGAGGAGCCGGTCGCCGTGGCGGTGCCGCTCGGGTTCGGCGGCGGAGAGCTCCTGAACCACGCCGAGATCACGAACGTGCCCGGAGTCAACCCCGTCGAGGTCGTGAGCGATGTCGTCCAGCCGCAGCTGGTCGTCGAGAAGCACCTCGTCGATCCGCCCGGGGACCTGTCGCGCGTGGTCCGCGGCTCGACGGTGACCTATGCCGTGACGGTGACGAACACGGGCACCGCGATCGCCCCGGGAGTCGCCGGCACGGACACGGCGTCGATAGACGGAAGGATATTCGCCGGGCCTTCCCCGCTCGCGTTCGGAGACATCGCCGCGGGACAGTCGGTGACCAAAACGGTCGTCCTGAGAGTGCCCACGCTCGGCGCGATCGTTCAGCCCTGCCCGCCTGGCATCCCGTGCTCCGTCACGACGCCGCGAATGACGAACATCGCCGAGATTCCCGGCACGGCCGCGGTGACCACGAACGACGTCGTCAATCCGAAGCTGCGCGTCACCGAAGCCCTCGTCGATCCGCCGCCGGTCGCGAATCAGCCGACCGCGGTGCCCGGCGGATCGGTTGCGACGTACAGCATCACGGTCGAGAACACCGATACCATCGCCGCGGAGGCCGTCCTGCTCGCCGACAAGGCGCGGGTGGGCGCCGTCACCCTGTTCGACCGCACGTTCCAGCTCGGAACGCTGCAGCCGGGCGACCGACGCGTCCAGCTCGTCCGCGTCGAGGTTCCCGTCGGCTTCGACGGCGCATCGCTCGTCAACGACGCGACCGTCGACTACCTGCAGGAAGCGGCCGCCACGACGAGCAACACGATCGCCGATCCGACCGTCGTCCTCGACAGGCAACTGCTGGACGGCCCCGGCGTGATCGACGTCGCGGGTCAGCCGCCAATCGTGGTTAGTGGCTCGACGGTCTCGTACGAGGTCACGGCACGCAACATCGGCACGACGACCTTGAGCGGCATCACGTTGACGGATGCGCCCAGCGTGCAGGTGCGAGCCGCCGACGGAACGGCGACGGAAACCGCGCTGCCCGTCGCGACGGCAGCGATCGCGACGCTGCTGCCGGGCCAGACGTTCACCACGACGATTGCCGTGGCTGTGCCTCCCTCCGGCAGCGGCGGGTTCCTGCTCAACCGGCTGACGGCGAACGTGCCCGGGAGCGGCACGCTGACAACCGAGGACGGCATCGTCGACCCGGGACCGGCGGGCCCGATCGTCACCGAGATGGTGCTGGCGCCCCGGCAGGATTGGAGCGACAGCGCCGGCGGCAACAACCGTCCGTTCGACAGCACGCCGGGAAACGGCCTCGTCGATGCGGGCGATCTCTGGATCGAGGTGCTGAACCCGACGACGGCCACTCAGAACTGGCAGGTCCGGATCACCGACGCGACGGGCGCGACATTCAGCAAGACGCTCGGACCGCCGGATGCGAGCTCCACGGTGCGCCTGCTGACCGGCTTCGGCGCGGTCACGCTACCCGTTGCGAGCGTCGATGTCCTCGACGATCAAGGCGTCGTGCAGAAGCACTTCGATGTCGCTGCCATGGAGCGACAACTCGGGCGGGCGACCGGACCGGACGACGAATCGCTTGCTTGGTCGGTCCTCGGGCTGCCGTCGCCCGATACCCAGCAGTTCGTGAGAGGCAGGGCGACCATCGGGGTGTTCTCGCCGTTCTAGTGCTCGAATGATGCGCAAACCGGGGTGGATCGGCGCGGCCGCAGCCAGTTTCGTCGTTGCGTCCTCCGTGTGTCTCGAGGCGCAGCAGGCGCCCCTGCCGCCGCTGACCCGCCTCCGGTTCGACATCATCGGCGTCCGCCTGGTCGTCGATCCGCCCGCGCTCACGGTCCCGAAGAACCTCGCGACCCAGATCAACACCTCGCTGGTCCTGCCGCCCGGGATCGGAGACGAGGCGCGCGACGCCATCCTGGCGCTGACCGACGGCGCGCAGGTCGAAGCGGAGCTGCGCGGACCCTCCCTGCCCCCGACGCGCATCGCGGTCGTGCCCGGCAAGCCGATTCCGATTCCGCCGCTCGCGATCCCGGGCGACTACTTCCTCGACGGCATCCGCCTCGAGAAAGGCGGACAGACGGTGCTCGACGCAACGACGTCCGACGGCCGGCCGGCCTCCACGATCCCGATTCGCGTCATCAACGAGGTCCTCGTCGCTTCGGTCACGTCGAAGCCGCTCTCGCTCGACGACATCCGCAGCAAGGGCATCGTCATCGACGAGAAGAACTTCAGCGCGGTCAACTTCCAGGTGGCGTTCAATATCGACGGCAAGCCGTTCACGATCAACGCGCCGGCCGTGCTGCCGACGCCCGAGCTGCTGAAGACCGCTCCCGACCGCCAGGTGCTGGTGCAGCAGATCTCGGCGATGAACCGCACGCTCTCCGCCGCGCTGACGACACTGCCGCCCGAGTTCGATCGGCCGGGCCTGAACTTCTCGATCGCCGCCCTGCCCTTCTTCCCGGTGGACGACGCCGGGTCCGATCCCGGCTTTACGACGCCGCCGATCACCGGCCTGATCGTCATCCCCGGCAACGTCGCCTTCCTGAACCAGTTCTTCTCGGCCATGCTGCTGGTCGCCAACGTCGCGCCCGATGGCACGCCGCTCGTCCTGCAGGACGTCTCGGGCACCGTCACGCTGCCGACCGGCGCCGACCACGTCGCCGGCACGTTCGACCAGCCGGGCGACGACCCGCTGCGCCTGGCCCGAGTCGACGGCGCCGGCGTCCAGCCGACCGTTCCGGTGGCCCAGCGCGGCCCCGACGGCAAGCTCGGGACCGCCGACGACGTCTTCGTGATCCCGCCGCAGAAACAGGGCGAGGGCGAGTTCCTCATCGAGGGCCTGAAAGAGGGCTCGAGCCAGTTCGACATCGCCATCACGGCGACGCTGGTCGGCCTCCCCTCCGGCCCGGTGGTCCTGCAGGGACAGGCGGCCGGCGCGGTATTCGTGCGCAACCCGACGTTTGCCGTGACCCTCGCCCACCCGCGGCGCGTCCTGAGCGGCGAGCCGTACTCGGTCTACGCCACCGTGACGAACACGTCGAAGACACCGGCCAATCTGGTCAGCGTCAATCTGGACCCGCACTCCATCACGGGCGCACAGCTGCTGTCGGATCCGACGGTCACGTTCGACTCGATTCCGCCCGGACAGTCGGCCGTCGCGAAGTACTCCCTCAGGGCGCAGCTCACCGGCGAGGTGACGTTCGCGTCGTTCACCGGCGACGCGGCGCTCGGCGGCGGCATCCGCCTGGAAACGGGCGTCGACGAGCGCGGCGTCGCCCTGTCGGCCAACGCCATCGTCCTGCCGCAATCGACCGATGCGCTGCCCGCGTCTCTCGTCGCCGCGGCGCAGCGCGTGCTCGGACAGGCGTTCAGCGTCGCGACCGCGCCGGCCGAAGCGCTCCCCGACGGCGTCCTGTTCGTCAAGCGGCAGACCGTCATCGATCGCGGCATCGAGCTCGCTGAGGCCGGCGAGCGGGTGCAGTTCGGCGAGCCGCTCTCCCGGGTCGTCCAGGATCTGCTCCTCGACTGGCTCGGAAACGCCAGCTTCGATGAAGGCTTCGATCAGATCCTCCGGGAGACCGATGCCGGATCCGCGCTCCTGTCCGAGTTCGCCGCCATCGTCGCGCCGCAGGCGGTCGGAGGCCAGGCGCTCGACTACCAGCGCCAGTTCGCGCAGACCACCGCCGCGCGCGACGGTCATCTGTCGGCGATTGGAGCGGCCGAAGGCGGCACGGCGGCACCGACGATGACCATCACCCGCGCCTCGGGCGGCGGCGTCGGGGAGGTGGAAGGCGTTCCGACCAGCTCGCTCGAATCCGGCGCACTTCTCGAGCTGTCGGCGAACAGCAGCGCCGCGAGCCTGGCAATCGTCGCGCGGCCGGAAACGGACCATTACACGATCGAGATCGACGCGCCCGCCAGCGGCCTCTACGACCTCGGGGTCGTGGTCCCGGTCGGCCCGGGCGATCTCCGCCAGTTCCGCTTCGCGGGGATCCCCCTCGACGCGGGCGGTCGCGCGCAGGTCGAAGTGGACGTGCCCGCGGGATCGGGCGCCACCCTGTCGATCGATCGCGACGGCAACGGCGTGTCGGATGGAACGGCGGCCGCGGACCTCGTGGACGTTACCGCCGGACCGCCGCAGCTCGTCGCGGCGCGCCAGCTCGCCTCGTCTACTCTCGATCCGGGCAGCGCCTCCGATCCCGCCACCTACGGTCTGCTCGTCGGCGCGCTGTTCGATGCGCCCGTCACCCAGGTATCGGCCGAGCTGAAGTCG
Organism: Betaproteobacteria bacterium; assembly: GCA_050257855.1. Lineage (GTDB taxonomy): Bacteria > Acidobacteriota > Vicinamibacteria > Vicinamibacterales > CAVVIG01 > JBLMXQ01. The sequence goes on from JBLMXQ010000028.1 coordinate 19,935, forward strand.
AACTACTCGATCGATTCCAATGCCGTGATCGGCACGCAGCTTCAGCACAACGGCCGGTTGGTCTACCTGTATCTGCAGAAGCCGATCGGAGGGCTCACGCCGCGCTCGTTGACCGTCAACGGGGTCGCCGACTCCCGGGGCAACGTGCTGCCGAACCAGACGCAGCCGATCGTCATGAGCCTGACCGACGGCGCGCACGTGTTCGGCCAGGTGCGCGACGCGGGCGGCGCGGGCGTGGGCGGCGGCATCCTCGAGCTGACCATCAGCTCCGTGAACGGATCATCGTTCAACGTGGCAGCCATCCGCACCGACGGGAGCGGCGGCTTCGACTTCGACTTCGTTCCGCGCGTCGGCACCTTCACGATCACGGCGCAGCATCCCGTGACGAGCGACCTGGCCACGATCTCGGCGCGCATCCGCGGGGCCGGCGAGCAGCTGCTCGTCAACCCCACGTTCCTCGGACGCGGCACCGTCCGGGGACGGGTCATCGGGCCCGACGGCGCGACGCCGGTCGCCAATATCCTGGTGGCGCTGATCCCGGGCTCCGTGCTCGGCACGAGTGGGTTCCAGGCGCGCACCAACGCGCTCGGAGAGTTCACCTTCACCGAGGTGCCGGTCGGCGTCTTCACGCTGAGCGCGGCCGATGGCGCCGGCGCGTTCGGCCAGGCGACCGGTCTGATTGCCCGCGGCGGAGACGCCATCAGCCAGGATCTCGGGCTCGTCACGCAGCCCCAGGAAGACGGTCGGCTCCTCGGCCGCGTCTTCCAGAGCGACGGCGCCACGCCGGCCGCGGGGTTCACCGTCTACGTCGGCACCTACCACCGCGACGACGGAACGATCGCCGCCGTCGACCAGACCGAGACCGACGCGACCGGCTCGTTTGCCTTCAGCCGCACGCTTCCGCCCGCCGGCTACGACGTGGTCGCCGTCGATCCTGCCAGCGGACAGCTCGGCGCGGCGCATGCCGATGTCGTCGCGAGGACGACGAGCTCGGTGTCGATCGTCCTCGAGGCGGTCGGGACGGTCGAAGGCGTCGTCTTCAACGGACGCGGCGAGCCGGTGAAGGGCGCCGTCGTCGCCGGCGGCGTCGCGCTCGTGACGACCGACGCGAACGGCCTGTTCCGGATCGACGGCGTGCCCGCCGGCACGAAGACGATCGAGGCCGGCGACCCGGTGACGCGGCGGCGCGGGTCGGCGGACGTGACGGTGCTGCCGGGCCAGACCGTCAGCGCGTCGATCACCCTCGAGTCGCGCGCGACGATCACCGGCCGCGTCCTCGACGCGAACGGCAATCCGGTGCCGGGCGCGTCGGTCCGCATCCCACACATCGGCGGGTTCGATTTCGTGATCGCGAACAACCAGGGCGTGTTCACCTTCCCCGATCTGCCGCTCGGCGACTACCTGATCGAGGCGCCCGGACCATCCAAGGAATCACTGATCTCCTTCATGCAGTCAAACGGCATCGACCCGCGGACGGCGTTCACGTCGGGCGACGCGCCGGACGGCGCTGGCGATCCGACCATCCCGCCGCCGGCTTCGGATCAGAACGCCGTGCTCGCCGCCTACCAGCAGGCGGTGCAGACCTTCTTTTCGGTCCCGGACTCCGTGCTGGACGCGCTGCCGATGGCGCCGCTCGGGGGATTCGGCTGGAACAAGGTGTCGCTGTTCCAGGACGCCGCGACGATCGTCGCCGACGTGAAATTCCTGCCCCAGGGTACGGTTTCGGGACGGACGCTCGACGCCGCCGGCAACCCGACCGGCGCGGTGGTGCGCGTCAGCTCGCTGAGAGTCACCAACACCGGAGCGCCCGGATTCGGCGAGCTGTCGCGAGTCAACACCGACCCGGCCACGGGCGCGTTTTCCTTCGGGGGCATCGCGCGCTTCGACCTGGCGACGTTCCAGACAGCGGCCGTCCGCGCCGGCGATCTGACGCTGGAGGCGGCGAACCCCTTCAGCCCGATCCACCCGCAGTTCCGGGGCCAGCTGTCGACCGCCACGCCGGATCTCGCCGACGTCGTGCTGCAGTTCCCGGCGGCCGGCGACACCAATGGCACCATCTCCGGCCGGGTGTTCCAGCCGGATGGCGTGACGCCGGCGCCCGCCGGCACGCAGGTCGCCATTGGCTTCGGCGACCTCGCCGTCACGACCGACGCGGACGGCACGTTCCGAAGCCTGCTGCCGATTCCAGCCGGCACGTACACCGTCACGGCGCGGCAGCCGAATGGCCTTCGCGGCCAGACGATGGCCGTCGTCCCGGCGGGCGGGAACGTCGACGTGCAGATGCGCGTGCTCGGCCTGGGCGTCGTGACGGTCACCGTGAAGCGCTCCAACGGAACGCCGGTCGGAAACGCAGCGGTGTCGCTGCTCCGCGGCAGCTTCCCTGCCGATCGAGCTCAGGGCACCACGGACCAGAACGGCGTCGCGCGCTTCGTCAACATCTCCGAGGGACCGTTCAGCGTCGAGGTGCAGGAGGCGGTCACCGGTCTGGGCGGCCGCGCGAGCGGCAACATCCTTCGCGACGGCGACCTCGCCGTCCCGGTCGTCCTGGCGGCGTCAGGGGTGGTCACCGGCACGTTCCTGCCGGCGACCGGCACGACGCCGATCGCCTTCGCGCAGATCGCGCTCGCCTCGAACGGGCTGCAGGCGTACGCGAGTACCGACGCGAACGGCCGCTTTGCGTTTGCAGCCATCCCCGTCGGCCCGTTCACGCTCGACGGATTCGATCCGGCCACCAATCGCCGCGGCCGCGCGACCGGCACCCTGCAGTTCGAGGGCCAGGCCGTCGACGTCACGATCCTCGAGGCGCCGCGCGGCACGGTAACCGGCGTCGTCGTCACCGCGGACGGCGTGACGCCGGTTCCGGCGGCGCGCGTCTCGCTGCGCGGATCGAGCTTCGTCGAGACCGCGCTGCAAGCGACGGCGCTCGCCGACGGCAGCTTCCGCTTCGACGGGGTGCCCGCGGGCACGTTCACGCTCGAAGCGACCGATCCGGTCAGCGGCTTCAGCGGCGCCGCCAAGGGTCAAATCGCCTTCGAAGGCGACACGGCTGCGGTGAACGTGCCGCTGGCGCCGTTCGGGTCGATCCACGCCACGGTCTTCGCGGTCGACGGCCAGCCGGTGCCGAACGCCTCGGTCAGCGCGGCGGGCCGCCAGGCAGCGGTCGATACGAACGGCGAGTTCACGTTCGAGCACCTTGCTCTCGGCAGCTACCAGGTCGTCGCCCGATCGCTCGCCGACTCGAACGACGGCGGCGATGCGACCGTGAAGCTGGATGCGCCGAACCAGGTGGCCGAGGCCGCGATTCATCTCCGCGGCGTCGGCAGTGTGGCGGCGACCGTCGTCTCCTCGTCGGGCACCGGCACCGTCGCGGGCGCGAAGGTGACGCTGCAGGCGCTCGGCGCGTCGGGAACGACACGCCCGGGCCCGCTGGCGACGACGCTGACGGCATTCACCGACGCCCAGGGCATCGCGACGTTCCCGAGCGTACCCGTCGGCGACTTCTCCGTCCGCGCGGAGGCCGCCGCCCTCGCCGGCATTGGCAACGGCACCATCGCCGCCGCGGGCGCCAGCGTCGCCGTTCAGGTGCAGCTCGGCGCGTCGGGAACGGTCGCCGGGCGCGTGCTCCTGTCGGACGGCGTCACAGCCGCGGCCGGCGCGTTCGTCACGCTCCGATTTCAGTCTCAGAGCACCCTTCAGACCGGCGTGCTGCAGGTCACCACCGACCTGACCGGTGCCTTCGAATTCGCGGGCATCCCGCTCGGCCCGTTCTCGGTGTCGGCGATCGAGGTCGTGACGAGCGGCGTCCGCTCGGCGAGCGGCACGATTGCGGGCGGCGGTCAGCGTGTCGACCTCGGCACGCTGATTCTCGACAACGCGGCGCCGCGCGTGGTCGACGTCACGCCCGCCGATCGAAGCGGGAACGTGGACGCCCGGAGCCCCATTGTCGTGACGTTCAGCGAGCCGATTGACGCGAACGCCATCTCAACCGCCGTGGGCGGCAACGTCGCGCTGCTCGAAGGTTCGAGCCCGGTTCCGCTGGGCGCCGCCGAGTTCTCCGGGGACGGGCTCACGCTGACGCTTCGGCCGACGCGCGATCTCGCCAGCGGCGCGCTCGAGACCCTCACCATCCGCGGCGCACCGGATGGGCCGAAGGACCTGTCGGGATTCACGATGCTCGATCCCGTCCTCAGCACGTTCACGGTGCGCGATTCGGTGCCGCCGACCGTCGTGTCGGTATCGCCGCCCGCAGGCGCGGTGCAGGTCGGGCCGGATGCGGTCGTGCGCGTGACCTTCTCCGAGCCCGTGCTCGGGGCGACGGTGACGATCCACGACGACACCAACGCGCCGATCGCCGGGACGATCACGCTCGCCGGCGGCGGGACCGTCGCGATCTTCACGCCGACAGACTTCCTGCGGACCAACGCGGGCTATACGGTCACCGTGTCGAACGTGTCCGATACCGCCGGGAATCCACTGGTCGGCGGCGGCTTCAGCTCGGCCTTCGCCACCGTCGACACGATTGCGCCGGTCATTGCGAATGTCGAAGTCGTCGGCACGCCGCGTGCGGGCGCCTCCATCACCCTGCATCCCACGATCGCCGCTGCCGACGTCCAGCGGGTCGAGTTCACGCTCGGAGAGGCGGCGCCGGCCGTCGCGCTCCAGTCGCCGTTCGATGCGGCGCTCGCGCTTCCGAGCGGCGTCCCCGCCGCCACGGTGACGGCGGTCGCCTTCGACCAGGTCGGCAACCGTTCGAACCCGTTCCAGCTCACGGTAGCGATTCAACCGAACCAGCCTCCAGTCGTCACGCTGACGAACGTCGCCGGCGCGACCACGGTCGGCCAGGGGCAGACGCTCGCGTTCCAGGTGCACGCGACGGACGACGACCCGCTGGCGAAGATCTTCTTCAGCGCGGTCGGCGCGGTGGCTGTGAGCCAGGTCCAGGCGGCCGCACCCGGTCAGACCGACTTCAGCCAGCAGTTCTCGATCACCATTCCCGCCGGCGCGCCATCGAACTCGACCATCACCGTACAGGCGGCCGCCACCGACAGCGCCGGCGGCCAGAGCGTGCCGGCGGCCATCACCCTGAACGTCCGCGACGCCGCGCGTCCGACGGTCGCCGTGCAGTCGCCGGCCGACAACTCCCTGGTCCTCGCGGGCCAGAACGTCGACGTCGTCGTGGACGCGGCCGACGACGTGGCGCTGTCGAGCGTGGCGCTGGTGTGCAACCCGGCGCTGGCAGGCTGCGAGTCGCGGGCCATCGCCCCGGGCGTGGCATCGTCGCACCAGACGTTCACCGTGGTCCTGCCCCCGTCGCTGCAGGCGCCGCAGACGGTGACCTTGTCGATCGTGGCCACGGACACGTCGGGCAACACCGGCACAGCGTCGCGCATCCTGCGCCTGGCCGACACCGTCAGTCCCACCATCACGGCCCTCGAGTCGGCGACGGGCTCGACGCGCGTCGTCCCGGGCGGCACGGCGACGCTGCGCGCAACGGTCGCGGACAACGTCGGCGTCACCGCCCTGGAGTTCTCGACCCAGGGCGCCGTCACGACGAACGGCGTCTCGCCGGTCGCCCCGGCCGTCGTCAGCGGCCAGGCCGTTCTGTCGATTCCGATTCCAGCGGATGCGCCGAACGGCCAGACCGTCACCGTCGGCGTCCGCGCGCGCGACGCTGTGAACAACGCGAGCGAACCGGCCTCTCTGACGCTGACGGTCGGCGACTCGGCGGCGCCGATCCTGACGGTTCTCGAGCCGGCCGACGGCACCACGGCGGCGCCCGGCGGAAGCGTCACCGTGCGCGTCAGCGCCACCGACGACGTCGGGGTCGCGCGGTTCACCCTGACGGCCAGCGGCGCGTTCAGCTTCAGCGATGGCCGCGACATCTCGCCGGCGACGACGCCCGCCGCGGCGACGTTCGTCGTGCCGGTACCGGCGGGCGCGCCGGCAGGTCCGTTCACGCTGACGCTCGCCGCCATCGACACCAGCGGCAACCCGAGCGCTCCGGTCGCACGGGCGCTCAGCGTCACCGACGTCGTGGCGCCACAGGTGCAGGTCGTCGCCCCGGCGCAGGACGCCGCGCTCGATCCGCGCAACCCGGTTGCCGTGACCGTCACGGCGACCGACGCGGTGGGCGTCACCGCAATCGACTTCGGCGCGAGCGGGAGCGTGTCGGCTTCGGACACGCGGTCCGTCCAGCCGGCGGCGACGTCACGGACCGAGATCTTCACGGTCAACGTGACGCCGATTCCGGCGGCCGGCGGGACGCTGACGCTGAACGCGACGGCGCGCGATGCCGCGGGAAACAACGGCACGGCGCCCCCGGTGACCATCCGGCTGACCGACGTCGTCGCACCCGACGTCGTCTCCACCGCTCCCGCGGGCGGCGCGACCGGGGTCGATCCGCAGACGGCCATCGTCGCCAGGTTCAGCGAGCCGATGAATCCGGCGACGCTGAACGCGGCGTCGATTCAGCTCCAGCGGGCCGGCGCGGCCGTGCCGGCGTCGCTGGCCGTCAGCGGGAACGACGACGTCGTGACGCTGACGCCCACGGCGCAACCCCTGGCGCCCAACGCGACGTTCACCCTGATCGTCACGACCGCGGCCACCGATCGCGCGGGCAATCCGCTCGCGGCTGTCCGCACGTTCACGTTCACGACGGCGTCGCCGGACACGACACCGCCGACGGTTGCCTCGATCGTCCCAGCCGACGGTTCGGCCGGCGTGTCGCTGGCCACGAGCATCACGGTGACGTTCAGCGAGGCGATCGACCCGTCGACGGTCACCGCGCAGTCGTTTGCGGTTCACAGCGGGACGACGCCGATCGACGGGACGTTCAGCTTCCTCAACGGCAACAGCGCGGCGCAGTTCACGCCGGCCGCGCCGCTCCCGTCTGACGCCGACGTCACGACGGCGCTCACGAGCGGCATCACCGACCTGTTCGGAAACGCGCTCGCCGCCGCCGACGGCTCGCCGCTGACGTCGCCGCTGACGTTCACGTTCCACACCGGGCAGTTCAGCCTGACGAGTCCGGCCGGACCGGACGTCGTCGAGAACAGCACCGTCGTCCTCGAAGCCCGCGCCAGCGCGAGTCTCGGCGCCACGAGCGTGGTGTTCACGGTCAACGGCGCCGCCAGGCCGGCCGTGTCGGGCCCGCCGTTCACCACGACGCTTGCCGTCGGCTCGGCAGCTTCGACGCCCACGCTGGACATCGTCGCGAGCGCGCGGAACGCGGGCGGGACGGAAATCGCACGGGACGAGCGCACGGTCGACGTCGTGGTCGGGTTGAAGGTAGCGCCGACGTTCACCGGCGCGCCGCTCGGCGGTACTCTGGCGCTGACTTTCTCGGTCTCGAGCGCGCTCCCCGACGATCTCCCGATCGCGCTCGCGGCCGGCGATCCGGCGATCGTCGCCTTCCCGGCGAACCCGGTGATCCTGCCGGCCGGGCAGACAAAGGTGGACGCCACCATCGCCGGCCTGGCGACCGGGGCAACGGCGGTCATCGGCAGCTCGAGCCACGGCACCGCCGCGGCGATCGTCGCGGTCAGCCCGGTTCAGCCCGGCCAGACGCTGACGCCGGCTTCGGCCCCGGTCGGCGCGTCGCTCTCGAACGCGCCGTCGGGAATCGTCGTCGCGCGTGCCGGCACCGGCCAGACGGTGCATCTCGATCTCCTTGGAGCGCCTGCGACCGCGGACACGCCGGTCTCGGTGGTCTCGACGAACACGGCGGTCGCAACCGCCACTGCGACGACGATTGCGACAGGTCAGACCGCCACCGACGTGCAAATCACGCCGGTCGCCGACGGCGTCGCCACGATCGTCGTCCGCGTCGGCGACGACGTTCGCAGCCTGACCGTGTTCGTGGGGACGCTGCCGGCGAACCTCCTCCCGCTGATCACGGCGAGACCGGCCGGGCTGGCGATCTCCAACGCCCCGGGCGCTGGCCAGCTCGTCGCGAGCGCCGGCCGTCAGATCACGGTCAGCGTGCCCCTTCTGACCGCGCCGGCCGGGGCCGACGCGGTCGTGACCGTCTCGAGCGACAACCCGGCCGTCGCGACCGCCGCCGCTGCGCCGATTCCGGCCGGCCAGACCGCCGCAACGGTGACGGTCACGACCGTCGCCGACGGCATCGCGACGCTGACGCTCCGCGCCGGCGCCGACGTCCGTGCGCTGAAGCTGTTCGTCGGCACGCTGCCGCCGAACGTCACGCCGATCCTGACCGCGAAGCCCGTCGGCCTGAGTCTGGCGTCGCTGCCGAGCCTCGGCCGCCTGTTTGCCCCGCTGGGCGCTTCGCGCACGATCGGCGTCCGCCTGTTCGACTCGCCGGCTGCCTCCGACATCATCGTCACGGCCACGACCAGCGACCCGAACGTGGCGAACGTCGTCGGACCGGTCGTCGTTCACGCCGGCGAGCAGATCGCGAACATCGAGCTCGCCACCGGTTCGGGCGGAACCGCCACCCTGACGATCGAGGCCGCGGGCGTCAGGCGCGAGATGACGCTGGTGGTCGGCGGCAATCCCACGCCGGCCACGACGCCGCCGGTCGTCGCGGCGCCGGCCGGCGTGACGGTCGTTCCGAATCCGTCAATCGGGAGCGTGTTCGGTCAGCTCGGGACGCCCAGCGCCGCGACGCTCGGCATTCCGCTGCTCGGCGCGCCGGCGGCCGCGGTGGTATCAGTGACGGTCACCAGCAGCAACCCTTCGATCGTCGCCGTGGGCGGCGGCGCGACAACGACGATTACCATCGGCGCGGGCGAGCAGGTGCTGCAGCTGCCCATCGACATCAGCGGCACCGAAGGAGCGGCGCTCCTCACGATCGAGTCTGGCGGCGAGCGGCGCGAGCTGCTCGTCGTCGTCGGCAACCCGCCCGCGTCAGCGATCCCGGCGGTCACCGCGCCGATTGTCGGCGTGCGCATCGGATGAAGGTGAAGAGGAAATAGCCATGAACACGTGGTGGACGAAGAACGCAACCATCGGAATGCGGATCGCGGCGACGTTCGCCGCGGCGGCGTGCATTCTCCTGACGGCGCCCGCGTTCGAAGCGCAGAGCCTCGACATCTGCGGGTGCGCGAGCGTGCCCAATCTTCAACCGTTCGACACGTCGAACCCGGCGACGTATCCGCCAGGAACGTCCGATAGCGGGTTCAACGGCACGCTCACGCTGCCCCTGCCGCCGGACGGCGTCTTCAGGTTCAGCAGCTTCGCCGTTCAGAACAGGAACGTGACGTTCGTCTCGAACGCCGCGAACACCCCGGTCACGATCCTGGTCGCCGGAGACGTGTCGTTGAGCGGCACCAACTGCTGCTTCTCCTTCACTGTTTCAGGCAGCAGCGGAAGCAGCGGGACCTCGTCGCTGGCGGGTGTCGGAGGACTCGGTGGCCCGGGTGGCTTTCGCGGTGGCGACGGCGCCTCACAAGGCATCAACGGCGCCGCTATCGGCGGTACCGGCTTCGGTCCGGGCGGCGGCGGCGGCGGAACGGCGGCGCCGTTCACGAACGCCGTCGGCGGCACTTTCCTCGGCCTGCCCGAGCTGATTCCGCTGGCCGGCGGCTCAGGCGGCGGCGGCGGCTCGTCGAACGGCACGAGCACGAGCTGTTCGGGCGGCGGCGGCGGCGGCGGCGGCGGGGCCCTGCTCATCGCGGCCAATGGAACACTGACCATCACGAACTACCAGCTGTTCTCCGACGGCGGCAGTGGCGCCGGCGGAGGCAACGGGAGCTGCGGGTCGGTCGGAGGCGGCGGATCCGGCGGCGCGATTCGGTTGGTCGCGAACCGCCTCGTTCAGGCCGCAATCGCCAACATCTTCGCGCGGGCAGGAGGCAACGGCGGCGCCGCTGACGGACGAATCCGCCTCGAATCGATCGACACGTCCGCCCAGACGCAGTTCGGCGCGACGCCGCCTGCGCTGCGAATCGTCGGGCCGACGCCGCTCGCGAACCCGATCAATCCGACCGTCACCATCACGTCCGTCGGCGGCTCTGCCGTGCCGGCGGTGCCCCAGGGCACCTTCGGCGCAATCGACGTCGTGCTCCCGGCGCCCGGCGCGACGCCGGTGCTCGTTGCGACGACCGGAGTGCCGAGCGGGACGACGGTAGCGATCTCGGTGAAGCCGCGCATCGGCGGCCCAGCGATCTCGCAAACCGTGCCGCTCACCTCGTGCGATACGGCGGGCGCGTGCAGCGCGACCGCGACCTTCGACCTGGCTGCCGGCGCCTACGTCGTGGAGGCGCAGGCCACGTTCCAGGTGCAGTGATCGCCTTCATCCTGCTTGCGCGGCAAGCCGTGGTACGGCGTATCGGGCCCGTGCTGCCCCCGAGCGTGGCGCTTCGCAAAGCTGGAATAGGATTGCGTCATGGCGGATTCCTCTTCGCCGACGGCGCGTCCGGCGTTCGCGGCGATTCCCGGCGGCTGGTTCACGATGGGCACCGATCGCGGGCAGCAGGACGAGGGACCGCCGCATCGCGTCTTCGTCGATCCCTTCGATCTCGGCGTCTTTCCGGTCACACGGGCGGAGTACGAACGCTTCGTCGACGCGACCGGCCACGAGCCGCCTCGCGACTGGTCCCACCCTGCCTTCACGCAGCCCGATTTCCCCGTCGTCGGCGTGAGCTGGCTGGATGCGGTCGACTACTGCGCCTGGCGGACCGCCGAAGAGGGACGCGAGGTCCGGCTGCCGACGGAAGCGGAGTGGGAGTACGCCGCGCGCGGTCGCCAGGAGGCGTTGTTCCCGTGGGGCGACGTCATGCCTGCGTGGATCCCGAACGGCGGCCACGGACCGCTGGAGGCGCCGTGGCCGGTGACGCTCGGAGAGCCGACCGATTTCGGTCTCTTCGGCATCGGGACGAACATCCACGAGTGGTGCGCTGACTGGCACGACGCGGCGTATTACAGCCGGTCGCCGGAACGCAATCCGGCAGGACCTGACACCGGTGTGCGGCGCGCCTCGCGCGGCGGCGCGTGGCGGCACGCATATACCATGTGCCGCGTCACGCTCCGCAGCAAGCTGGACCCGTCGTTCAGATACAACGACTACGGATTCCGCGTCGCGCGGACAGTCTGACCTCAACTGCCTCGCGCGGCGCGTCGGCCGGCCACGAGTGACCGCCGCACATTCCGGCGTCAGTTCCTGCGCTTGCCCTTGTTCCGCGTCGCGAGATCGTAGATCAACCCGCCAATGCCGCCCGCGGTGGCACCGACTGCGGCGCCCTTGCCGCCGCCGGCGACGGCTCCGATCAGCGTCCCCGCGCCCGCGCTCCCGCCGACAATGAGCGCGTCCTTCTCCCACGACCGCTTCTGCGGATGCGCGCGTTCGGGCCGCGTCGCCACCACCTCAGGCGAGCGAGCGACATCGTTCCGGCTCGCCTGCTCGCTGATCTCGACCGGGTGGATTCCGTTGCCGTCGCGCATGTACACGCCGTGCGGATCGTTCGAGCTCTGCGCCGGAATCACCAGCTGGGCCTTCCGGCCGTCGGCGAGCGTGACCGGGACCACCGTTCCTCTGATTGATCCGTCCGGCGTCGTAACAGTGCCGCTGTAAGCGTCGTCGATACCGTACTGCTGCTGCAGTTCTTCGGGGGTCATCGCGTGGGTGTCACGCCCGCAGGCCGACACGCTGAGGATCCCGGCGAACGCGAGGCCGAACGCGCTCGCATGCCTGAGAAACGAAGTGCGGCGCATGGTCCCTCCTTCTGATGCGCGGCGGCCGCGGGTGCCGCCGTGTTCCGTCGATAAGGGGTCCATCAGAAAGAACCGTGCCATCGCCAGACAGACCCGGCCGTACTCGACATCAGGCCCGGAACGCCGAATCCAGCATCGGAAGCGGACCGAAGTTGTCAGTACGCCGACGGTTTCGAAAAACGTCGCGATCGCGTTGTTCACTTTTCCAGGCAGACTCGCTCTCCCGGAGGACACACTCGGTGCGCGCCCCGGAAGACACGAACAGTCTCCGGGCGTCGGGCCCTCTGTCGCCCTGGCATACCTCTTGCCCATACTCTGCAGACCTGGAGGTCATCATGAGACTGATGCTCGGCATCCTCCTTCTGAGCCTGCTGCCGGCGACGGCGGCGACGGCGAAGCCCAAACACTGGCACGACGATCAGAAGCACTGGAACAAGCACTGGCGCGGTCATGACGATGACGATGATGTCGATCATCGCGCCGCGAGCTGTTACTTCGAGCCGAGGGACGTCCGGATCATGCGTGAGTACTACGAGCCTCGGTACCGGTCGCTGCCGCCCGGCCTTGCGAAGAAGTACTACCGCACCGGGCATCTCCCTCCCGGGTGGGAGCGGAAGATGGAAGCGCTGCCGGTCGACGTCGAACGCCAACTCGTCGTGCTGCCGCGCGGGTACCGCCGTGGATACATCGACGGTTCGGTCGTCGTGTATTCGCCGCGCACGCAAGTGGTGATCGACGTCGTGGCGCTGTTCGGGAGGTGAGCGGGCGCTGCTCGAGACCAGCCGCGCGGGCGAGGCGATTACGACGCCTTCGTTCGACCACCAATCACGACAATCAGCAGCGTGATGACCGCGGCGAGGGCGACGAATGGCGCCGCGAGGAACGTCAGAAGAAGTATCGTGCTCATCGATCGCTCGTCTGGACGGGTATTGTCGCGTACTCCGCCCTCGCCTGCCGCAGGATCGGGAACGGGAACGGTGTCGGTCCAGCCCTGAGGCCGCGTGCCCGAGCGATGAGCGAAATTCGCGCAGCGTGATTTCGGAACGGCCAAACGAGGCGATGCACAGCCGAGGGCCCAGCCGCGATACGAGCGGCGCGACTTCGAATCAGCCGAAGGAGCTTCGAAGACGCCTTCTGCTTCACTCGCTGCCCTGCTTCCACGCCGCCATCTTCAACAGCAGCTCACGCCCCGAGGTGATGACGTGCGGGTCGCTGAAGAGCGCGGGGTGGATTTCAACGGGAGCGTAGTCCGTGGGCAGTCCGTTCGCGGCGTTCACGACCCACGACGCCTCGGGCCGGCGATCGCCCAGCGCGATGCCAACCGCGCGCGGCGCGACCCCAATCACTTCACCGACAGCGCCGTAGGTGGCCCGGACTTGCTCGGCGTTCAGGAACTGGAGAACGTCATCGAGCGTGGCGCTCCCGCGCGCGGAGCGGTGCGCGTTGCAGAGCGAGCAGAAGCGGAAGTCGAGGCCGTGGGGACAGCGCTGGGCGTTCATCGTCTGCCGGTTCCCCCAAGCTACGGACCGACGTCGAGGACGAAGGCGAAGAATCCTGCGATGAGGGCGCCGACAGCACTTGACACCAGCGCGTGCCGGAAGTGCCGCTGCGAGCCCGACCGGGACACGACGAGTGCCGCCGCTCCGGATGCCACGAAGAATCCGAGTCCGAACGCCACATAGTAGGGCAACCACTTCGTGATGAGAGCCGGAAGGAGCCCACTGGTCGTGCCGGCAACGAACCACGGGATGAATGGCCCTTCAGTCATTTGCGCCTTCCGCGTGGTTCGCAGTCTACACCTGCTCTGGGCACTGTTCGTCAAGTCGGCTGCGACTCCGCTCAGAGGCACGCCGAGGGTCGCGACGTGGGTCGCAGGTTCAGTCCAGAGCTGGTGGTAGAGAGCTTCGCGGGTGAGGGGCTGATTCGGGTCGCTCATGGGCGGGCATCGTAGCCTGCTCCACAAACGAAAAAAGCCCGCCGTTAGGCGGGCTCTAAATCATGCTCAAATTATGCTCAACGCGGACCGAAACAGGCCCAGAGCAACCGACATGCCACGTCAAGAACCGGAATGCTTTTCGAGGAAATTGGTCGGGGCGAGAGGATTTGAACCTCCGACCCCTCGGTCCCGAACCGAGTGCTCTACCAGGCTGAGCCACGCCCCGACGCTGCTGACCGGCTGTAGGCGCCGCCCGGGAAGCGGCGAAGTTCCAATACTACCTCAGCTTCCCTTCGAAAGATAGCTCGGCCAGGCGGCGAGCTCCTCGACCGCTGCGAGCGCGTGGTGCGCCGTCAAATCCGGATGCAGCGGCGTCACCGACACGTAGCCGTCGCGCACCGCCTGGTAGTCCGACCGGTCGTGCGGCTCCCACTCGTTCTGCCCCTCGTCGATCCAGAAGTACGGGCGCCCTTTCGGATCGCTGCGCTCGACCACCGACGTGACGTGATTGCGCTTGGCCTGCACCGTGATGCGCCAGCCCCTGGGCTCGCCCTGGGGCACGTTGATGTTGAGAAACGTCCGCGCCGGCAGCGGCCGCTGCAGCAGCGCCTCGGCGAACGTCGCCGTCGCGCGCGCGGCATGCGTGAAATCGTAGTCGCCGCGCGTGGCCTTGAGCGACGCGGCAATCGCCGGCACCCCGAGCAGCGCGCCCTCGAGCGCCCCCGCCACCGTCCCCGAATACGTGACGTCGTCGCCGAGGTTGAAGCCCTTGTTGATGCCGGAGACGATCAGGTCGGGCAGGCCGCCGAACACCTGCGTGACGGCGACGTTTACACAGTCGGTCGGAGTGCCGTCCACCGCGAAGACCTGCTCGCCGATGCGCTCGAGCCGCAGCGGACGCCGCAGCGTGAGCGCGTGGCCGATGGCGCTGGCCTCGGTCATCGGCGCGACGATGGTCACCGCGCCGAGCGGCCTCAGCGCGTCAGCGACCGCCCTGAGGCCGTCCGATCGATACCCATCGTCGTTGGTCACGAGAATCCGCATGCGGAGAAATTATATCGCGGGGATCCGGGGACGGCCTGAAGGCCGTCTCCTGCCGAGGCCCATTCCGGGACGGCCTGAAGGCCGTCCCCTACCGAGACCCGCCCCGGGACGGCCTGAAGGCCGTCCCCTACCGGACGTGCACCTCGATGAACTCGGTGGCGTCGCGCACGCCCGCGGCGCGGCCGCCTGTCTCGGGATAGTTGTTGTCGTCGACGACGATGAGCGTGTGCGAGTCGAGCGGCCAGACGGCTTCCGGCGTGATGAACGGAAACGCGAACGGAGACGGGAACCCGCCGACATGCGACGGGTTGTCGATCGCGAGCAGATCGACGAGGAGCGTCTTCGCAACCGGCCGTCCCGGCGCGCCGAGCACGACCCGAAAGACCCGCTTGAACCGCGCCGCGGGCCCCTGCCCGTTGTCGCGCTCGATGGCCACGAAACGGCTGCCGCCGGCCGCGACGAGCTCGGTCAGCGAGTGTCCCGGCGCGTCGAAGACATACGTCCATTCGCGCCGCGTGAACAGCTCCGCAGCCGTGTCGAACTCGAGCAGCCGCGTCTCGTTCGGCGGCACCCCCTCGGGTCCGGCCTCGAGCGCGGCGAGCAGCCTGCCGCGCTCGCGCATCGCCGCGAGCCCTTCGAAGCCGCGGCTGCGCGCGACGGTTGCCGCGCCCTTCCCCACCGCCTGCGCCAGAGCGGGGTTGTCGGGCGAACGCAGGCCGTCGGCTTCCGCCGGCGGATCGAGGAGCCGCCCGTCGGGCGCGACGTGCAGGATGAACGGCCCGAACTCGTCGCCCACCCAGAACGTGCCGTCGCGATCGACCACCAGCGATTCGGGATCGAAATCGGCGCCGGTGAGCATGCGCCCGGGCGCGCGCTCGTTGACGATCGCAAACCCGCACCTCCGATCGGGGTCCGCCATCTGGATGAACGACGGATCGACGTCCACGCCGCCGCCGTCGAAGTCCGGCCGCACGCGGTAGATGCGGAGCAGGAAGTCGTCCGAGTTGGCTTTCGTTCCGTAGCCGTTGTCGGCGAGCGCATAGAACCAGCCGCGCCGCCCGGGGATCGGCGCAATCGACGAGAAGCCCTGCACCGGCTGTGACGGAAACGGCAGCGTGAGCCCGGGCGCCGGCGTCACGTGCCGCCCGGACGGCGGTCCGGGCGCGAACGTGTCAGCGGGCAGGCGCGCGAAGCCAACGAGCACGGCGGCAGCGACGAGACGCGACGCGGTCATGCGCGGACCTCCTTCGGCCGACCCGGGACGACGAGGAACAGGAGCGCCGTCGCGGCGAGCGCGAGCGCGGCGCCGAACCCGAACGCCGCCGGCGCGCCGAGCTCGGACCAGATGACGCCGAAGACGAGGCTCGCCGCCAGGGCGCCGAACCCGACGGTCGCGTTGTAAATGCCGAACGCGGTGCCGCGCGCGGCGGCGGGCGCGAGGTCCGCCACGAGCGCCTTCTCCGTCCCCTCGGCGAACCCGAAGTAGAACCCGTACACCATGAACCAGCCGAGCAGCGCATGCAACGAAGTGCTGAAGGCGAATCCCCCGTAGACGACCGCGTAGACGATCCAGCCGATCGCGATCACGGAGCGGCGGCCGATCCGATCCGACCAGTCGCCGCCGACCACCGACACGGCGCTCTTCACCAGGTTCAGTCCGGCCCACATCAGCGGGACGTACTTCGCGCTGCCGGCGGTATCCGTCAGCCGCAACAGCAGGAAGGCATCGGTCGAGTTCCCGAGCATGAACACCGCGAGTACGGCGATGAACTGCCAGAAGCGGGGCGGCAGCGGCGATACGTAGGGCGACGCGCCTGGCTCCGCGGCCGCGGCCGGCTCCCGCCGCGCGCCCGACTCGGGCAGGAAGAAGATCAGCAGGACCGCGATGGCGCCTGGAACGATCGTCAGCGCGAACAGCGTCCGGTACTGTCCCGGGTAAAAGACCAGGAACAGCGTCGCCAGCGCCGGGCCGACAACGGCGCCCAGGTTGTCCATGCCCTGATGGAATCCGTACACCCTGCCGCGCGTACCCGGTGTCGCCCACGTGGCGAGCATCGCGTCGCGCGGCGCGCCACGAACACCCTTCCCCACCCGGTCGAACACGCGGATGGTGAACACCTGCCACCACGACGAGGTCAGCGCGATGATCGGACGCGCCGCGGACGACAGCGTGTAGCCGAACAGCACGAAGCGCCGCTTCTCGCCGAATCGATCGGCCAGGCGGCCGGAAACGATCTTCAGGACGCTGTTGGCCGCTTCGGCCGCCCCCTCGACGACGCCGACCGCCACGGCGCCGGCGCCGAGCACCTGGGTCAGGAAGTACGGAAGCAGTGCGTAAATGGCCTCGCTCGCCGCGTCGGTCGCCAGGCTGATCCAGCCGAGCAGCCAGACGGGCCGGGGCAGATCGAAGAGGTTGCGGCGCACGGGACTATTGTGACTGATGAGGTGCTTCGCTGCCTGGCGAGGGCGGGCCTGAAGGCCCGCCCCTACCGGTGGGCGAGCTCGGCGAGGGCGGGCCTGAAGGCCCGCCCCTACCGGTGGGCGGGCTCGGCGAGGGCGGGCCTGAAGGCCCGGCCCTACCGGTGGGCTGGTGCCGACGAGGATCAGCCGCGATCGTACGGGGTCAGGGCGCCGTCGATGACCACGGGGACGTAGATGCGGGTGTCGGGGCCGTTCACGGCGCGATACACGGGGAAGCCATGGTACTCGCCGACGCGCGTGAACTCGCCGGGTTCGAACGACACGGCGGTACCGGCGTTGTGCCAGCGCGCGCCGCCGAATTCAATCCATACTCCTTGGTTCGACTCCGGCATCGGAATCGACCTGAGGTTGACCGGCGCGGCGGGCGCGGCGGGTGTCGCTGCCGCCGCACGCGGGACCTCCCAGACCGGCACCGTGAACCAGGCGCGGCCCGCCGAGCCGCCGCACGTGTCGCAGCCGCAGCGCTGGTACGGGAAATCGTTGTACCGGAGCTGAACCGGAAAGCTCGGCGTTCGACTGCCGACGGTGCCGGCCATCCAGCCGGCGCGAGGCCGCTCGTACTGCCGCATCTGATAGCCGCCGACCGGCACGAAAACGAGACTGTACGGCTCCAGAGTCGTGTCGGCGTACAACGGCACGCCGCGATAGACGCCCACCTGCTGCATGACGAGCGGATTGAAAAATACGCGCGCCGATGTCGGACAGTACACCAGGCCGGCGTGCACGATCGGCTCGCTGTTGATCTGCCACATGGACGAGGCGGCGGTCACTTCCGGCGGCGGCGTGCGGAAGTCGTAGACCTGGGCGTGTCCCGTCGTGGGCAGGAACGCGGCCGTCGAGAGAACCAGCCCGACCGCAATCGCGCGCATGACTGCCTCCGCGCGAGTTCCTCTCAATCGGCGTGCCAGTCGCACACACGGTCACGTACAATGAAAGACACACGCTCATGGCGACCCTTGCCGAAATCCTGGCGCGCGAGACGCGCGAAGGCGAGCTGTACGACGTGCTGCCGGACGGACGGCTTCGCTGCTACGCGTGCGGCCACTGCTGTCCGCTCCCCGAGGGCGCGATCGGCGTCTGCAAGGTGCGCTTCAACGAGGGCGGGCGGCTGCGCGTGCCGTGGGGCTACGTCGGCGGCGTGCAGTGCGACCCGATCGAGAAGAAGCCGTTCTTCCACGCGTATCCGGGCGCCCTGGCGTACAGCTTCGGGATGCTCGGCTGCGACCTGCACTGCGCGTACTGCCAGAACTGGGTGACGTCGCAGGCGCTGCGCGACCCGCAGGCGGTCTCGCCGCCGCGCCGCGCGACGCCCGAGACCCTCGTCCGCGGCGCGCTGGACGAAGGCGCCCGCGTCCTGGTCAGCACCTACAACGAGCCGCTCATCACCAGCGAATGGGCGGTCGCCATCTTCAAGGAGGCGAAGGCCGCGGGGCTCGCCACGGCATTCGTCTCGAACGGGAACGGCACGCCGCAGGTGCTCGAATACCTCCGGCCGTGGGTCGACCTGTACAAGGTCGACCTCAAGAGCTTCGACGACCGTCACTATCGCCAGCTTGGCGGGCGGATCGAGCCGATCCTCGACACGATCCGCCGGCTGCACGCGATGGGCATCTGGGTGGAGATCGTCACGCTGCTGATTCCCGGCTTCAACGATTCGAGCGACGAGCTGCGGCGGCTCACCGGGTTCGTCGCCGGCGTCTCGCCCGACATCCCGTGGCACGTGACGGCGTTCCACGGCGACTACAAGATGACCGACCCGGGCGACACGACGGCCGACATGCTCCTCGCGGCCGCTGACATCGGCCGCGAGGCCGGACTCCGGTTCGTCTACGCGGGCAATCTGCCCGGCGAGGTCGGCGATCTCGAGAGCACGCGGTGCGCGGCGTGCGGCGACCTGCTGATCGAGCGCTCCGGCTACTTCATCGGCAGCTACCGCCTGACGCCGGACGGCCGCTGCCCGTCGTGCCACGTCACGGTCCCCGGCCGGTGGAGCGAGCGGTTCGACGGCCAGCTCGCCTCGCGCCCGTTCGCCCCCGGTGGTCGCCTGCGGATGTTCGGCATTCGGGCCACCCGCTGATGTCCGCCGTTTCGGCCCACACGCGCCTGATGCTACGAGTTCCTAATTCCTGATTCTTAATTCATAATTCCCAATTGCCGTGCCGTTCCTGCCCGACCGCCTCGAGCGACCGCTGCGCAACCTGCGGCTCTCGGTCACCGACCGCTGCAACCTGCGCTGCGAGTACTGCATGCCGGAGGAGCACTACGTTTGGCTGCCGCGGCACGACATCCTGCACTTCGGCGAGACGTGTGCGCTCGTCGACGTCTTCATCGGCCTCGGCGTGGACAAGGTGCGCGTGACGGGCGGCGAGCCGCTGCTCCGGCGCGACCTGCCCCGGTTCATCGGCATGCTCGCCGCGCGCTCCGGCCTCGCCGATCTCGCGCTGACGACCAACGGCGTCCTGCTGGCCGATCAGGCCGAGGCGCTGAAGGCGGCCGGCCTGCCGCGCATCACGGTCAGCCTCGACACGCTGCGCAAAGACCGGTTCGCCGCGCTGACGCGCACCGACGCGCTCGACGCCGTACGTGCGGGCCTCGCCGCGGCGGCTCGCCTCTGGGGTGGGGACCGGGCCGCCGGCGGCCTGAAGATCGACTCGGTCGTCATCAAGGGCGTCAACGACGATGAGCTGGGCGACTTGATCGAGTGCGGAAGGAATCTGAATGCCGAGGTCCGGTTCATCGAGTACATGGACGTCGGGGCGCGTCGCGATGGACTTCGGCGCAGGTGATGTCGCGGCGCGAGATGCTCGACGCGCTGGCCGCGCGCTACGGCGCCATCGAGCCGATCGAAGAGCGCACGTCCGCGCCCGCGCAACGCTTCCGCCTCCCGGACGGCGCCACCTTCGGCATCATCGCGTCCACGACAGCGCCGTTCTGCCGCGCGTGCGACCGCAGCCGGCTGACCGCCGACGGCATGTGGTACACATGTCTGTACGCCTCGAGCGGCGTCGATCTGCGAGGCCCGTTTCGCGGCGGCGCGACGCCGGAGGCGCTCGCCGCGCTCGTCGCGGGAACCTGGTCGCGCCGTGCGGATCGCGGCGCCGAGGAGCGCCTCGCGCTCGGCGATCGCCGCGGCTTCGTCCCGCTGGAATCGGTTCGCAGGGACCCGCACCTCGAGATGCACACGCGCGGGGGATGATCGCGTCCATGCGGGGGGCTTCCGAGGATCTCAGGCGGGCGCTCGACGCCTTCAGGCGAATCGTTCAGGCGCTCCGGGTGTCGACCCGCGAAGCCGAGCGCCTGGTCGGGCTGAGCGGCGCGCAGCTGTTCGCGCTTCAGCAGCTGGCGACGATGCCGGGGGCCTCGGTCAACGACCTCGCCGCCCTCACGTTCACGCATCAGAGCTCGGTGTCGGTCGTCGTGCGCCACCTGGTCGAGCGGCGCCTGGTGGAGAAGGTCGTCGCCCGCGACGACCGCCGCCGCGTCCGCCTGGCCCTGACGGAAACCGGCCGCGCGCTCCTGCGCCGATCGCCCAAGCCCGTGCAGCATCAGCTCGTCGCCGGGATCGCGGCGCTCGACAGTGCCGACCGACGAACGCTGGCGCGCGCCCTGTCGCGCGTCGCGCAGCTGATGGCCGGCACCCATGGTCCCGGGCCCGCACCGATGCTGTTCGAGGGCGAAATGGGACAGACGCGGCGGCGTGCGAGGCGCACGCCGCGCTCCCGCGCGAGGCGTCGAATCCCGCGGTGAAAGGACGGTCAGGCCGTCCGGCCGTCGGACGGGAAGCCTCGGGTCCGCTTCGGCCTCGCAAGCACATCCCGCACTTTTCCGACGAGCACCGCCGCCTGAAACGGCTTGCTCAGGAAGCTGATGTTCGGGTTGCGCTCGTCGATCGGCATGTCCGTGTCGGCGTAGCCTGAGACGAACAGGACGCGCAGCTCCGGCCTCGCCGCCACGAGCCGCTGCGCCAGCGCCGGACCGTTCATCTCCGGCATCACCACATCGGTCAGCAGCAGATCGATCTCCTGACCGTGCTGCGTGAAGATCTCCACCGCCGCGGGCGGCGCCGGCGCCTCGAACACGCGGTAGCCATGCCGCCGCAGCACGGCGCTGGTGATCGTTCGGACCGCGTCCTCGTCTTCCACGAGGAGGATCGTCTCACGCGAGACGGCCGGCTCCAGTCGCTCCTCGTGACGTGTGTCGTCCGTCGCGGGGGCCGCAACCGCCGGGAAGCGCATCGTGAACGTCGTGCCCTTGCCTTCCTCGCTTTCGACGGAGATGTCGCCGTTGCTCTGGCGGACGATGCCGTACACCGACGCGAGGCCGAGGCCGGTCCCCTTTCCCGGCTCCTTGGTCGTGAAGAACGGCTCGAAGACGTGCGCCCGCACCGCCTCGGGAATCCCGATGCCGTTGTCGGCCACGCGCAGCCGGATGCAGTCGGCCGGCCCGCTGGCGGGCTCCAGAGCGATGTCGGCGTCCGACGCGCGCTGGTGAGCGACCTCGATGCGGATCTCGCCGCCGCCCGGCAGGGCATCGCGCGCGTTCAGCACCAGGTTGAGGATCACCTGCTCGATCTGCGTCGGATCGACGCGGACGAAAGCTGGCATCGGCGACGCGACGCACACGAGGCGGATGTCCTCGCGGATCAGACGCGTCAGCATCGCCTCGAGGTCCTGCACGATGCCGTTGAGATCCACCTCCTTCGGCATCAGGACCTGCTTGCGGCCGAACGCGAGCAACTGCTGCGTCAGCGCCGCGGCGCGCGTGCCGGCACGACGGATCTCCTCGAGATCGCCTCGATCGGGATCGTCGGACGCGCGGCCGTTGATGAGCAGCTCCGTGTACCCGAGGATGGCCGTCAGGAGGTTGTTGAAGTCGTGAGCGATGCCGCCCGCCAGCCGGCCGATGCTCTCGATCTTCTCCGACTGCGTGACGCGCTCCTCGAGCAGCCTGCGGTCGGTGATGTCCCGGGCGATGCAGAGGTGGCGCCCGGCCTGCACGCGCGCCCGATAGCTGCACTCGACGATGCGCGTGCCGGTCCCGGAGGCGACCTGATGTTCCCGCTTCGCCTCGCCCAGCGCGAGCAGCTCGCTCCATGCAGCGGCGAGCGGCTCCTCGCCGTCAGCGACCAGGCGATCCAGCGTTCGGCCGACGAGGGCGGCTGGCGAGCAGCCGAACAGCGTACCGGCCGTCGCGTTCGCTTCGACCACCGCGCGCCGGTCGTCGAGGATGAGCATCGCATCCGCGGCCTCGTAGAAGACCGCGCGGAACTGCTGCTCGCGCTCGCGGAGCGCCGCTTCGGTCTTCACGCCGTCGGTGACATCGACGAGGCATCCGTGCAGCTCGACCAGCGCGCCGCCGGCGTCGAACTCCCCGACGACGAGCTCCCTGACGTCGACGAGGCGGCCGTCGTGCGCTCGCAGCCGGGTGTGATGCAGGTCGAGGCGGCGCGCGTGCCGGACCTGATCGACGAACGCGTCGCGGTCGCCCGGCGCGTAGAGCTCCTCCAGCCGGGTGGCGATCGCATCGTCCACGGAGCGGAAGCCGAGGAGGCGGGCGAACGCTTCGTTGCAGGCAACCAGCCGCCCGTCGGGGGTGGACACGTAGAGGCCGACGAGCGCGCGTTCGAACAGATCGCGGAGTCGTGCATCGGAAGCGGAGGCGGCCAGGGGTGCGGGCACGCGACCGACAAGGGGCCTGACGGAGACTTCGTGCACGTCCGGGATATCGGCCACAGAACCCGGCGGCAACAATTGCGCCATGGGCGGACCCGCGCGCCAATGGGACCGGTCCGTCCCGGAAGCGGACAGTCACGGCGACTGTCCGCCGTTTCTGGCGAGACCATAACCTTTTGCGGTAGAATAGTTTGCAACACACGAGCGCGCTGGCGCGCGGTTTGCCCCGCGCGGTCGATGATCCGTTTCGTCACTATTTCCGTCTAAGCACTCAAATAAATGACCATGGATATCGCTCGCCCGTCCAATGCCAGACAGAAGCGCATCCGCCGCATCGTCTATGCCGGCGTCGGCCTCGCCGCCGTGCTGCTCATCACCCTGGGGCTGTCGCGGCTGAAGCCTGCGGCCCCGACCGTCGAGCGCGCGGTCGTCTGGGTCGACACGGTGAAGCGCGGACCGATGGTTCGCAGCGTCCGCGGTCTGGGAACGCTCACCCCGGCGCCGGAAGACATCCGCTGGATCTCGGCGCAGACGCAGGGCCGGGTCGATCGCATCATCCTGCGCCCGGGCGTGACGGTGCAGCCGGACAGCATCATCCTCGAGCTGAGCAACCCGCAGCTCCAGCAGGAGCTCCAGGACGCGCAGCTGAAGCTGAAGGCGTCAGAGGCGACGTTGACCAACCTTCGCGTGCAGGTGCAGAACGACTACCTGACGCAGAAAGCCTCGGCCGCCAGCATCGAGGCCGACTACAACAAGGCCAAGATGCAGGCCGAGATGAACGAGGCGCTCGCGAAAGATCAGCTCGTGTCCGAGCTGGTGCTGAAGCAGTCGCAGGTCGACGCGGCTCAGCTCGCCGTGCGCAACAATATCGCGCAGCAGCAGCTCTCGACGAGCCAGGAGACGATGCAGGCGCGCCTCGCCGTGCAGCAGTCCGACGTCGAGCAGCAGCGCGCGCTCGTGGCGCTCAAGCAGAGCCAGGTGGAGGCGCTCAAGGTGCGGGCCGGGTTCGCCGGCGTGCTGCAGGTGGTGCCCGTGGAAGTCGGCGCGCAGGTTGTCGCCGGCACGAACCTGGCGCGAGTCGCCGACCCGTCGAAGCTCCAGGCCGAGCTGAAGATCGCGGAAACGCAGGCCAAGGACATCCAGATCGGCCAGTCGGCGTCGATCGACACGCGCAACGGCATCGTCGACGGCAAGGTGGTGCGGATCGATCCGTCGGTGCAGAACGGCACGGTCACCGTGGACGTCGCGATGGACGGCCCGTTGCCGAAGGGCGCCCGCCCGGATCTGAGCGTCGACGGCACGATCGAGCTCGAGCACCTGAACGACGTGCTCTACGTCGGCCGCCCGGCGTTCGGCCAGGAGCAGAGCACCGTCGGCCTCTTCAAGTTGAGCAGTGACGGGTCCACCGCTGCGCGCGTGCAGGTGAAGCTGGGAAAGAGTTCGGTGAACACCGTCGAGATCCTGTCCGGTCTGAAAGTCGGCGACCAGGTGATTCTGTCGGACATGTCGGCCTGGGACGCCTTCGATCGCGTTCGTCTGCAGTAGCCGATATCGGAAGCGCACGGCCTCCAGATCGGCCTCTTCGGCAGGAGACGGTCTTCATATCCGGCAGGCGGTCTTCAGATTCGGCAGGGACGGTCTTCATCTTCGGCAGGGGACGGTCTTCAGATTCGGCAGGGGACGGTCTTCATCTTCGGTAGGGGACGGTCTTCAGACCGTCCCAAGGAGAACAGAGACATGAGCGAGAACGGATCGCAGCCACTCATCAAGCTCGAGGGCGTGACCAAGGTCTTCTTCACCGACGAGGTCGAGACTCACGCGCTCTCGGGGATCCATCTGAGCATCGGCAAGGGTGAGTACGTGGCGATTGCCGGTCCGTCCGGCTGCGGCAAGTCCACGCTGCTGTCCATCCTCGGCCTGCTCGACTCGCCGACCGAAGGCTCGTACCTGCTGAACGGGCGGCCGGTCGCCGAACTGCCGGCGTCGGAGCGCGCGCGCGTTCGCAACCGCGAGATCGGGTTCATCTTCCAGAGCTTCAACCTGATTGGCGACCTGACGGTGTTCGAGAACGTCGAGCTGCCGCTCACCTACCGTGGCATGAAGGCGGCCGAGCGCCGGCAGCGCGTCGAAGCGGCGCTCGAGCGCGTCGGGATGAGTCACCGGGCCAAACACCTCCCCAGCCAGCTCTCGGGCGGCCAGCAGCAGCGCGTCGCCGTGGCGCGCGCGGTGGCCGGCGAGCCGCTCATCCTGCTCGCCGACGAGCCGACCGGCAACCTCGATTCACGCAGCGGCGAGGCGGTGATGGATCTCCTCCGTGAGCTGCACCAGGCCGGCGCCACCATCTGCATGGTCACCCACGATCCGCGCTACGCGCGGCACGCCGACCGCAGCATCCATCTCTTCGACGGCCGCGTCGTCGAGGAGCACATGGAGATGGCTATCACCGAGTAGGAGACGAGAAGCGGCTCAGGGCCAGGGGCTCGGAGCTGATGGCTCGCGGAGCTCAGAGGGCACGTGTTCATCGATCTGCGCCAGGCCTTCCGGGGGCTTCTCAAGGCTCCCGGGTTCACAGCCGCCGTGGTCGCGGTGCTGGCGCTCGGCATCGGCGCCAACACGGCGATCTTCAGCATCGTCTACGGGGTGGTGCTGAAGCCGCTTCCGTTCGCGGATTCGGGCCGGATCGTCGCGCTGCAGGCCACGACGCGCGGTGAGCCGGACGATATTTCCTACTCGGATCTCAAGGACTGGGCGGCGCAGTCGAAGACCGTGGATCGGATGGCCGGCTACGCCGAGAACGGCTCGACGCTGACCGGCGCCGGCGAAGCCGAGGCGCTGCCGGTCGTGGCCGTGAGCGGCGACTTCTTCCAGATTCTCGGCGTCCCGCCGCTGCGCGGCCGATGGCTCACCGCGGCCGACGACGGCAAGGGGATCGCGCGAACGGTGGTCATCGCCGAGCAGCTCTGGGAAAAGCACTTCCACCGCGACGAGAACGTCCTCGGCCGCCTCGCGACCTTCGACGGCCAGCCGGCCACGATCGTCGGGATCATGCCGCGCGCGTTCGAGTTCCCGTTCGCCTCCGACACGATCCAGGCCTGGTTTCCGATGCACGCGCTGGGGTTGACGTCGATGTTCGCCGATCAGCGCGGCGCGTCGTTCCTCCGCGGCATCGGTCATCTCCGCGCCGGGGCGACTCTCGATCAGGCGAACGCGGAGCTCGCGACGATCGCCGCGCGCCTCGCCGCGCAGTATCCCGACTCGAACCAGCAGCGCAGCGCGTACGCGACGCCGCTCCGGCAGGTCCTGGTGAAGGACTATCGACTGGGCCTGCTCGTGCTGCTCGGCGCGGTCGGCGGCGTCCTGCTGATTGCCTGCGTGAACGTCGCGAATCTGCTGCTCGTGCGCGGGACGACGCGCCGGCGGGAAATCGCCATCCGGATCGCGCTCGGTGCGGGGCGCGCGCGCCTGGTGCGCCAGCTCCTGACCGAAGCTGCGCTGCTCGCGATCGCGGGCGGAGCCGGCGGCCTGCTGCTGGCCGCGTGGGGTGAGCAGGCGCTCGTGGCGGCGACGCCCATCGACATCCCGCGCCTCCATCAGGTCGGACTCGACGGCACCGTCCTCGCGTTCGCGTTGATCTGTTCGGCCGCCACGGCGCTGGTGTTCGGACTCATGCCTGCCCTGCAGTCGTCGCGGACCGGGGCGGGCGACGCGCTGAAAGACGACTCGCGCGGATCGACCGGCGGCCGCAGCGCGCGGACGCGGCAGGCGCTCGTCGTCGCGGAGGTGGCCCTGTCGCTCGTGCTGCTCGCGGGCGCCGGCCTGCTCGTGCGGAGCCTGCTGCGGCTGCTGGACGTCAACCCCGGCTTCGTGCCCGAGCGCGCCGCCACGATGGGGACGCTCCTGCCGGCCTCGCGCTATACCGATTCGGCGTCGCGCGTGGCGTTCTACCACCGGCTGCTCGACGAGCTGCACCGGATACCGGGCGTCAGCGCGGCCGGCATCTCGACGACGATTCCGCTGTCGGGCAGCAACGTCAGTGTCGGCATCCGGATCCCGGGTCGTCCCGACGATCCGGCGCATCGCGAGAGCGCGCCCTACTTCGCGGTCAGCCCGGACTACTTCAAGGCGATGGGAATTCCGCTCGTGCGGGGCCGCGCCTTCACCGACGCCGACGAGTCGTCGGGGCCGGTCGCGATCGTCAGCGAGGCGTTCGCGCGCAGGCACTGGCCCGGCGAGGATCCGGTCGGCAAGATCATCACGCTCAACTACGGCAAGCGCGAGCCGCGGCAGATCGTCGGCGTCGCCGGCGAGGTGAAGCAGAGCACGCTCGAAGAGGCGACGACCGGCGCCGTCTACGCGCCGTTCGCGCAGACGCCGTGGCCGTTCCTCGAGGCCGTGGTGCGCACGGGCGGCGATCCGACGGCCGCCGCGGCCGCGCTGCGCGGCGTGCTGCCGGCCCTCGATCCGACGATGGCGCCGCCGGACGTCAAGCTGCTCACGGTCTACGTGCGGCAGGCGACGGCGACGCCGCGCTTCACGGCCGCTCTCATCGGCAGCTTCGCCGCGCTCGCGGCGCTCCTCGCCGCCATCGGCCTGTACGGCGTGATGGCATACACGGTGGCCCAGCGGCGGCGGGAGATCGGGATCCGAATCGCGCTGGGCGCGCAGCCCTCGGACGTTCGCAACCTGGTCCTCGGGCAGGCGGTCCGCATGGGCGCAGCCGGCGTGGCCATCGGCCTCGCGGGGGCGCTCGCGGCGACGCGGGTCCTCGGGAGCCTGCTTTTCCGCGTCAGCGCGTCCGACCCGGGGACGTTTGCCGCCGTCTGCGCGCTGCTCGCGGGCGTCGTGCTGCTCGCGGCATACGTTCCGGCGCGGCGCGCGTCGGCGGTCGATCCGTCGGTGGCGTTGAGGGCGGAATGAAGGCGCATGGGACGGCCTGAAGGCATGGGACGGCCTGAAGGCCGTCCCCTACCGTAACAACATCCGGCAGCGCAGCAAGAACGCCAATGCTCATTTCCCTGCGGAACGTCGAAAAATCCTATCCGGTCGGCGTCGGGCGCTCGTACGTCCTGCGCCGGGTCAACGTGGACGTCAAGGACGGCGAGTTCGTCTCGATCATGGGACCCTCGGGCGCCGGCAAGTCGACCCTCCTGCACATCCTCGGGATGCACGACAGCGCCTGGACGGGCGAGTACTACTTCAGCGACCAGCCCGTACACCGGCTCACCCCGAAGCAGCGCGCGGAGCTCCACAAGAAGCACATCGGCTTCGTGTTCCAGAGCTACCACCTGCTCGACAACCTGACGGTGTACGAGAACCTCGAGATCCCGCTGTCGTACCGGAACGTGAGCCGCAAGGACCGCCAGAGCATGGTGGCGGACATCCTCGACCGGTTCCAGATCGTCGGGAAGAAGGATCTCTATCCGAACCAGCTTTCGGGCGGGCAGCAGCAGCTGGTGGGCGTCGCGCGGGCGGTGATCGCCAACCCGCAGGTGATCCTCGCCGACGAGCCGACCGGCAACCTGCATTCGGCGCAGGGCAAGGAGATCATGGAGCTGTTCCGGACGCTGAACGAAGCCGGGACGACGATCGTGCAGGTGACGCACTCGGAGGTCAACGCGTCCTACGGCGCGCGGATCATCCAGCTCCGCGACGGCTGGGTGGTGGACGACTAGCGCCGCAACCAGCCGCCCATGTCGAGCGTCTAAGGGAGCAACTTCTTACCGGGGAGACCGCCGTGGCTACAGCCCCTACCTGGCCGCTCGAGACGGCCGACCGCGTCGACATCCGCACCGCGCCGCCGCAGGCGGCGGCACCCCGCGTGCTCATCGCGGACGATCAGCCGGACGTCCTCGAGGCCCTGCGGCTGCTGCTCAAGAGCGAAGGCTTCCGGATCGATTCCGCGGGATCGCCGGTCGCGATCCTCGACGCGGTGGACGCGGCGGAATTCGACGTGCTGCTGATGGACCTGAACTACGCGCGCGACACGACGTCGGGCGAGGAGGGCCTCGACCTGCTGTCGCAGCTTCGCGCGCACGACGCCACGCTCCCGATCGTCGTGATGACCGCCTGGGGCAGCGTCGAGGTCGCGGTCGAGGCGATGCGGCGCGGCGCGCGCGACTTCATCCAGAAGCCCTGGGACAACGCGCGGCTCCTGTCGATCCTGCGCACGCAGGGCGAGCTGGCGCGCGCCCTGCGCCAGCAGCAGCGGCTCGAGGCCGAAAACCGATCGCTCAGGCCGAACGCGCGGCCCCTGCTCATCGCCGAGGCGCCGTCGATGCGGCCGGTCATCGAGCTGATCTCGCGCGTCGGACCGTCGGAGGCCAACGTCCTCATCACCGGCGAGAACGGCACGGGCAAAGGCACCGTCGCGCAGGCGATTCACGCCCTGTCGGAGCGTAACGGCAAGGGCCTGGTCACCGTGAACGCCGGCGGGCTCTCGGAAGGCGTGTTCGAGAGCGAGCTGTTCGGCCACGTGAAGGGCGCGTTCACCGACGCGAAGACGGATCGGGTGGGACGGTTCGAGCTCGCCGACGGCGGCACCCTGTTCCTCGACGAGATCGCGAACGTGCCGCTCAACCTGCAGCCGAAGCTGCTGCGCGTGCTCGAGACCGGCGACTTCGAGCGCGTCGGATCCTCGCGCACGCGCCACGTCAACGTGCGGATCCTCTCGGCCACCAACGCCAGCCTGGCCGACGAGGTCGGGTCGGGTCGCTTCCGCCAGGATCTGCTCTTCCGGCTCAACACGATCGAGATCGCGCTGCCGCCGCTGCGCGGCCGGCGGGAGGATATCCCGGCGCTCGCGTCGCATTTCCTCCGGCAGCACGCGCAGCGGTATCGCAAGACCATCAACGGCTTCGAGCCGGCGGCGCTGCAGGCGCTGCTCGACCATCCCTGGCCGGGCAACATCCGCGAGCTCGATCACGCCGTCGAGCGCGGCGTATTGATGGCGCAGGGCCCGACGATTCGAGCCGGCGAGCTCGGGCTTCGGATCGATCGCGATTCCACCTCGCGGCTCGAAGACATGAGCCTGGAGGACGTCGAGGGCTTCCTGATCAAGAAGGCGATGGCCCGCTACGACGGCAACGTCAGCCAGGCGGCGAAAGCGCTCGGACTCAGCCGAAGCGCCCTCTACCGCCGCCTCCAGCGATACGGGCTGTAGCTCCGGGCCTGAGGCCTGGGTCTCGGGGCCGGGGCAACGGACCGTGATGAGGTCGTGACTCCTGAGAGCGCCGACGGCGACGTCGCGATCCGCGAAATCGACCCGCCCGGGTTGCCGCCGGACGCGCGGCTGCGGTTCGATCAGCGGATCCTGCTCCTCGCGCTGGCAGCGGGGCTGCCCGCCGCGCTCGTCTCCCTGATCCTGCTCTGGACCGGAGACTTCACCCCCAAGGTGCAGTGGACGCTCACGGCCCTGATCGTTGGCGTGTGGGTCGGCTGCTCGTTCGGCGTCCGGCGCCGGGTGGTGCTGCCGCTGCAGACGCTGTCGAACCTGCTCGCGGCGCTGCGCGAGCGCGACTTCTCGATCCGCGCGAGGCGCGCGAGCGGCGACGACCCTCTCGGCGCGGTCATGCTCGAGGTCAACGTCCTCGCCTCCACGCTGCACGACCAGCGCCTCGGCGCGATCGAGGCGGGCGCGCTGCTCCGGACCGTGATGATCGAGATCGACGTGGCGGTCTTCACGTTCGACAGCGAGGGGACGCTGCGCCTCGTCAACCGCGCCGGCGAGCAGCTTCTCGGCCGTCCGGCCGATGCGCTCCTCGGCCGCCCCGCGCAGGATCTCGGGCTCGCGTCCTATCTCGACGGCGTCTCGCCGCGCATCGTCGACCTGTCGTTCCCGGGAGCCACGGGCCGCTTCGAGGTGCGCCGCACGTTCTTCCGCCAGGAAGGGCGGCCGCACCAGCTGCTCGTGCTCGCCGACGTCAGCCGGCCGCTGCGCGACGAGGAGCGGCAGGCGTGGCAGCGGCTGATCCGCGTCATCGGACACGAGATCAACAACTCGCTGGCGCCGATCAAGTCGATCGCGGGCAGCCTGGAGTCGATGCTCGGGCGGACCGAGCTGCCCGACGACTGGACCGATGACATGCGCCGCGGGCTCGCGGTGATCGCCGCGCGCTCGGATTCGCTCAGCCGCTTCACGACGGCGTACGCACGCCTCGCCCGGCTCCCCGCGCCGCGGGTCGATGCGATTCGCATCGACCCGCTCGTGCGCCGCGTGGCGGGCGTCGAGACGCGGCTGCCGATTCGCATCGACGACGGAATGGACGTGACGGTCCGTGCGGATCCCGACCAGCTCGAGCAGCTCCTGATCAATCTCGTGCGCAACGCGGTGGACGCCGCGGCCGAGGCCGGCGGCGGCGTCACCATCGGCTGGCGCTCGGGCGGCGGCGCGCTCGACCTCTGGATAGACGACGAAGGGGCGGGGCTGCCGAACGCGTCCAACCTGTTCGTACCGTTCTTCACGACCAAGCCGGGCGGCTCGGGGATCGGCCTCGTGCTCAGCCGGCAGATCGCCGAAGCGCACGGCGGCACGCTGACGCTGGCGAACCGGACCGACCGCTCCGGCTGCCGCGCGCACCTCCGCCTTCCGCTGCCACTCGAGCGAGAGGCGCCAGACGAACGCCGCACCGAGCGGAGCGCGAGGCTCTAGCCGGAGGGGCGACGGCCCCCGTCGGCGGCCCGAGCGGCGCTCGATCAGAACATCCGGCCGCCGAGGGGAACGTCGCGGTCCGGCGAGAGAAGCACGACCTCGCCTTCCGCGTCGGGAACGCCCAGGGTCAGGACCTCCGACACGAACGGCCCGATCTGCTTCGGCGGAAAATTGACGACCGCGACGACGAGCCGGCTCAGGAGATCCCGCGGCGTGTAATGCCGCGTCACCTGCGCCGACGATCGGCGCACGCCGATTCCTGGGCCGAAATCGATTTTCAGCTTGTAGGCCGGCTTGCGCGCCTCGGGGAACGGCTGGACGTCGACGATGCGCCCCACGCGCACGTCTACTTTTTCGAACTCGACGTAGGCAATCATGATGGTCTGTCGTGAACTGGTGCGCTCGAGCGGCCCGACCGGCAGGAATCTGACACGAATCGCCAGCTCTGCGCAGCGGACCCGCTGATTTTCGTTGCCGTTGAGGCGGCACAGGACTTGATGTCCCGCCGAACGATGCGATCGGTCCCGATCGGTAATGTGCTCATCGTGGAAGACGATCCGGACACCCGCGAGATGCTCGCGACGCTGCTCTCGACCGAAGGCTTTCACGCCGTCGCCGCCGAAGACGGACTCGAGGCGCTGCACCTGCTGCGGACCGTGCGCCATCGTGCCCCCGAGACGCCGTGCCTGGTGCTCCTCGACCTGAAGATGCCGCGGCTGGGGGGCCAGGAGTTCCGGCGCGCGCAGCTCGGGGATCCGATCGTCGCCGGCGTGCCGATCGCGGTGATGTCGGGCGCGACGGATGCGGCAGAGCGGGCGCAGGATCTCGGTGCGGTGGCGACCGTGAGCAAGCCCATCGACTTCGAGGCACTCCTCCGCATCGTACGGCAATACTGCGCCTGAGCGGACCGGTAGATTCTTCACAGCGGCGTCTGGATTTCGGTCGAGCAGGACCGGATCCGCACGAGCAAGGCCGCGAGAATCGAGCAATTCTGACACGATCGAAGACCGGCCGCCGCGGCACACCGGTTGCTCCATGAGCCGGCGCTCCCGGAATCAGGGCCATGAACGAGATGAGGCGCGTGAACGAGGGTTTCGACCGCCTGCAGCGGCTGCTGCTCGCGATGAGGATCGGCGACGAACTGCGCGCCGCGGAAGCCGCCGCTGTGACGGGCCTCAGCGTCGAGGTGTGCCGGACGGTCTTCGAAGGGCTGGTGCGCGTCGGCCTCATGGCGCATCAGCAGGGCGACGCCTTCGTCCGGCGTTCGCTCAATCTGATAGCATCATGACGCACGGTCGGCTGCGACAGCGTCCTCCGGAAGTCTTCCGCAGAGCCCCCGGCCCGAAATCGCGCCCGCCGTCAGGTTGACGCGGTCGTCCAAAGGCCTGGGCTGCGGCACACCGCGTGCGCTCTGTCGAGACGTGACCGTCCATTGACGGATTCCCGACAGTGATCCCCGTGCCACCGCTCGCAGGCATCGTGGTCGCGGCACTCGGCGGCGCCGCGATCGGCGTCGAGCGCCAGCGGAGCGGCCATGCGACCGGCGTGGGAGCGCGGTTCGGCGGCGTGCGGACGTTCACGCTGCTCGGCGGCGCGGCGGGTCTGGCCGGCTGGCTCTCGTCGGCCGGCTTCGATGCGCTGGCGGTCGTCCTCACCGCCGGCTGCGTCGCGCTGGTGATCGCCGGCTATGTGGCGGCGAGCGGGCGCGACGTGGATGCCACGACGGAGGCCGCCGGCCTCGTCGTAATCGCCGCGGGCGTGCTGGCCGGCCTCGGATCCCTCGCCCTGGCGAGTGCCACCATCGCCGTTACCACGCTGCTGCTCGTCGAGAAGTCCACCCTCCACGCCCTGGTCGGCCGCATCGACGACGAAGGCCTGCGCGCGGGCGTCCGGTTCGCCGTGATGGCGGTCGTGATTCTGCCTCTGCTGCCGGAGGGGCCCTACGGACCGCTCGGCGGCGTGCGGCCGCGCGAACTGTGGCTGCTGGTGCTGTTCTTCAGCGGCCTGAGCTTCGCCGGGTACCTGGCGCGCCGCGCGGTCGGCTCGCATCACGGCTACCCCATGGCGGGTCTGCTCGGCGGCATCGTCTCGTCGACCAGCGTCACGTTCACGTTCGCGCGGCTCAGCCGCACCGAACGCGCGGTCGCGGGTCCCCTGGCGCTCGGCACGATCGGCGCCTGCACGATGCTCTTCCCGCGCGTGCTGCTGGCGACCGCTGTGCTGAACGTCGGCGTCGCGCGGGCGCTCCTTCCCTATCTCGTGCCTCCCTTCATCGTCGGTGCGGCCGCGCTCGTCATCGGCATACGCCGGAACGATGGCGAGGTGGGCGGCACCTCGCTCGATAACCCGCTGCAGGTCGGCCCCGCGCTGCAGATGGCGGCCACGTTCCAGGTGGTGCTGTTCGCGGTAGCCGCGGTGCGCGAGTGGTTCGGCGCGGCCGGCCTGCTGGTCTCCGGCGCCGTCCTCGGGCTGACCGATGTCGACGCCCTCACCATCTCCATGAGCAAGGCTGCGTCGGCCGGCGTCGCGGCCGGCATCGCCGCCGAGGCGATCGCCATCGGGATCCTCGCCAATTCCGCGATGAAGCTCGCGCTGGCGACCGCGCTCGGCGCACCGGGGTACCGGCGCCTGGGCGTTCCCGTGCTCATCGCGATGCTGGCCGCGGCGGCCATCGCCATAAAGATGATGCGGTAGCCGGCGCCCCCTTTTCGGCGGCGCCGTGCTCCGGAGCGTGCCACGGTATACTTCCGCGTCTATGCGGACCCGTTCCACGCCTTCCGTTCGCGCGGCGGCGCTCGCCGCGCTGCTCGCGCTGCCCGCGGCGGCTGCCGGACAGCGGGCCGTCCCCACGCCCGAGTCGGTGTTCGGCTTCAAGCCGGGCGCGGACTACAAGCTGGCGACGTACGAGCAGTCGGTCGCCTACTTCAAGAAGCTGGCGGCGTCGACGAAGTACATGACTCTCGTCGAGGCCGGACGCACCAGCGAGGGACGGCCGATGTACTTCGCGCTGATCTCCACGCCCGAGAACCTGGCGAACGTCGATCGCTACCGAGAGATCTCGCGGCGGCTGGCGCATCCAGAAGGGCTGACCGAGGCGCAGGCGGAGCAGCTCGCGCGCGAGGGGAAGGCGTTCGTGCACCTCGACGGCGGGCTGCACTCGACCGAAGTGGCCGGCGCGCAGCAGACGCCGCAGCTCGCGTACGACCTCGTGAGCCGCGCCGCCGACCCGGGCGTCAAGGCGATTCTCGACAACGTGATCGTCATGCTGTGGCCGACGATCAACCCTGACGGCCAGCAGATCGTCGCGTCCTGGTACATGAAGAACGTCGGCACGCCGTACGAGCTGTCGCCGGTGCCGGAGCTGTATCAGGAGTACGTCGGCCACGACAACAACCGCGACGCGTACATGCTGAACATGATCGAGTCGCGCGTGATCGAGCACACGTGGCGCGACTGGGAGCCGCAGATCATCTACGTGCAGCATCAGTCCGGCCCGTTCCCGACCCGCATCTGGCTGCCGCCCTTCTCCGAGCCGGTCGGCGCCGATGCGCCGTTCCTGATGTCGCGCGAAGTGAACATGATCGGCATGGCGATCGCGAAGGGCCTCGAGGAGCACGGCCAGGTCGGCGCGACACACATGGGAACGGCGTTCGACGCCTGGTATCCCGGCTACATCGACTACGCGCCCAACTTCAAGAACATCGCCGCGTTCTGGACGGAGACGGCGCTCTACCAGTACGCCACGCCGCACAAGTACACGATGGAGGACTTCCCGGAGAACATGCGGGACCTGCGGCCGCGCAGCCTCTATTCCAGCCCGTGGCCGCCCGGATGGTGGCGTCTGGGCGACGCGGTCGCGTACATGGAGACGGCGTCGCTGTCGGTGCTCGAGTACGCGTCGAAATACAAGGAGTCGCTGCTGCTCGACCGCTACAAGGCCGGCCGGGCCCAGATCGAACGGGGTCGGACGCAGGCGCCCTACGCCTACCTCGTGCCGCAGGCGCAGCGGGATCCCGAGGCCGCCGTCGAGCTGCTCCGGCGCCTGGCGTTCGGAGGCGTGCGCGTCGCGCAACTCGGAGAGGCTGCGGACATCGGCGGCGCCACGTACCCGGCCGGCACGTGGGTCGTGCCGATGGATCAGGAGTTCGCGGCGATGGCGCGCGAGGTCCTGGACGTCCAGCACTACCCCGATCTCCGTCAGTATCCAGGCGGTCCGCCCGAACGGCCGTACGATGCGGCCGGCTGGACGCTGCCGCTGCAGATGGGCGTGCACGTCGTCGTCTCCAACGAGCCGCTCGATGCGGCTGTCCGGGCGCAGATGAAGCCGCTTGGCCCGCCGCCGGATCCCAGAGCGAAGCCGACGCCGTACCCCGTCGGGCCCGACGCCGCGCCGTTCGACAGCGTGCCCGGCCGCGGCTTCGACACGAATCCCGCCGCGGCCGTCATCATTCCCCCGCCCGGGCGCATCACGGGATCGGGTCCGCTGCTCGTCGTCGATCCGGCCCAGAACAACGCGTTCCGCGCGCTGAACGCGGCGTGGACGCAGGGCGCCACCGTCGAGCGCCTGGCCGGGCCCTCAGGCGTGCGGTATGCCATCGCCGGCCTCTCCGAATCCGCGCAGGAGTCGCTCGTCGCGTCGCTGGCGCTGTCGGCCGAACGGACCAGCGCCCGCGGCGTTCCGATCAAGCGCCCCCGCATCGGGCTCTATCGCCCCTGGACCGGCTCAATGGACGAGGGCTGGACGCGCTGGGTCCTCGAGCAGTATGGCTTCCAGTACGTCGTCCTTCGCGCGGCCGACTTTCACACGAAGATCGCCGACAAAGTGGACGTCATCGTCCTCGCCGACGACGCGCGGCTGCCGCTCGAGGGGCAGCCGGCCCCGCGCGGATTCGGCGGCCGCGGCGGCGCGCCCCGGCCCGTCCGGCCGGAGTACGCGTACGCGCTGACGCGCGACGACGTGCACGCGTTCGAGCAGTTCGTCCGCGACGGCGGCACGCTTGTGTGCCTGAACAACGCGGCGACGTTCCCGATCCAGCAGTTCCAGCTGCCGGTGCGGAACGCGGTCGCCGGCCTCAGGCCGGAGGACTTCTTCCTGCGCGGATCGATTGTCGAAGTGCAGACCGATCCGAAGCACCCGGTGATGGCCGGCATGCCCGAGAAGGCCGACGTCTTCGCGGACGCCAGCCCGGTGTTCGATCTGCTCGCCGGATTCAACGGCACGGTGCTGGCGCAGTATCAGACAGAGGGGTCGCCGCTGCGGTCGGGATATCTCATCGGCGAGAACCATCTGCACGGCAAGGCCGCGGCCGTGGACGTCCGGCTCGGCGCCGGCCACGTCGTGCTCCTCGGCTTCCGTCCCCAGTGGCGCGGCCAGCCGTTCGGCACGTTCCGGGTCCTCTTCAACGCGGTCCTTCCCCAGTAGGTTCAGACTTTCAGGACGTCGTCGTCCTTCGCGACGAGCGTGTAGAGGACCGGGGCCAGGAAGATCGAGAGTGCCAGGCGCGAGACGAGGCCGCCGACGATGACGATGGCGAACGGCTTCTGCGAGTCGCTGCCGATGCCGGTCGACATCGCCGCCGGCAGCAGCCCGATGCAGGCGACCAGGGCGGTCATCATGATCGGCCGCAGCCGCAGCAGCGACGCCTCGTGCGTCGCCGTCACGATGTCCTTGCCTTCGAGCCGCAGCTTGTTGATGAACGAGTAGAGGATCACGCTGGTCTGCACGGACACGCCCATCAGGGCCACGAACCCGAACCCGGACGACACGCTGAAGTTGGTGTGGGTCAGGACCAGCGCCAGGAACCCGCCCACGGGCACCGTCACCAGGACGCTGAACATGATGATCGCCGGGAACTTCAGATTGCCGTACAGCGCGAAGAGGATCAGCAGAATCAGCACGACCGTGAGCGGCACGATGAACATCATCTGCGAGCGCGCCGCCAGATAATCCTTGTACTCCCCGCCCCAGTCGAACGTGTACCCGATCGGCAGGTGCACCGCCGCATTCACCGCCTTCTGGGCGTCGGCGACCGCGCTCGCCAGGTCGCGTCCCTCGACGCTGAACTGGATGCCGATGAAGCGCGAGTTGGCCTCGCGGTAGATGAACGACGCGCCCTTGCTGATCTTGATGTCGGCGAACTGGCTGAGCGGAAGCTGCTGCCCGTCCGGCGTCGCGATCAGGATGTTCCTGATCGCCTCCATGTTCCGCCGGAACGGCTCCTGCAGCCGGACCACGAGGTCGAAGGAGCGCTCGCCCTGGATGACCTGCGTCGCGGGCGCACCCCCGACGGCCGTTTCAATCAGCGTGTTGATGTCGGCGACGTTGAGGCCGTACCGCGCGATCTTGGCGCGGTCCGGCTCGATCGTCAGGCTGGGCTGGCCGAGCTCCCGCACGACCGTGATGTGGTCGATGCCGGGCACGCGCGATATGACCTTCTGCACCTGATTGGCCTTCTGTTCCAGTGTCGAGAGATCCGGACCGAATATCTTGACGGCCAGCGAGCTCTTGAGGCCGGTTTCCGCCTCGTCCACCGCGTCTTCGGCCGGCTGCGTGTAGTTGAAGATGATGCCGGGAAACGCGCTCAGCTTCCTGTGGATGGCGTCGATCAGTTCCGCTTTCGTCCGGATGCTGCCGCTCCAGGCCGGATCTTCGTACGGCTTCAGGCCGACGTAGTACTCGTCGTTGAAGAACCCGATCGGATCGGTGCCATCGTCCGGCCGACCGAGCTCGTTGGCCACGGTGGTGACCTGCGGGAACGTGAGCAGCAGGCTGCGAACCTGGGGCCCGAGCTTCGAGGCCTCGTCGAACGAGATCGTGTACGGCAT
This sequence comes from Betaproteobacteria bacterium, assembly GCA_050257855.1. Classification (GTDB taxonomy): domain Bacteria; phylum Acidobacteriota; class Vicinamibacteria; order Vicinamibacterales; family CAVVIG01; genus JBLMXQ01. The sequence goes on from JBLMXQ010000028.1 coordinate 58,213, forward strand.
CGTGGCGCGGACCCAGAGCGCGCCTTCGTCGAGGTGCGGCATGAACTCCGCCCCGATGAACGGCACGAGCAGAAGCGATGCGCCGAACACCGCCAGACACACCACCGTCGTTCCGATCGGCTGGCGGAGGCAGACCTCGAGCAGCCGCCCGTACGCCTGGAGCACGCGCTCGTACAGCGGCACCACCGGCTCCTTGACGTGCCGGCGCAGGAAGATGGCGCACAGTACCGGCAGGAGGGTCAGCGAGCACAGCAGCGCGCCGACCAGCGCGAACGCCATGGTGTCGGCCATCGGACGGAACAGGCGGCCCGACGGCCCGGTGAGGACGTAGATTGGAAGGTACCCGGCGATGATGACCGCGATCGCGTAGAAGATCGGGCGCTCCACGTCCTTCGCCGCGGAGCGGATGACGGAAATCAGGTCGTACTTGTGGTCGTGGCGCGCGGCGAGCTCACGGAAGATGTTCTCCACCATCACCACGGCGCCGTCGACGATCATGCCGAAGTCGATCGCCCCGATGGAGAGGAGGTTCGCGGGGATGTGGGCCCAGTCGAGGCAGATGAACGAGAACAGCAGGGCGAATGGAATCGTGACCGCCACGATAAGCGCCGTGCGGACGCTGAACAGGAACAGGCCCAGCACCACGAGCACGAGCAGCATCCCGCGAACCAGGTTCCGCTCGACCGTCCGCGTGGTCTCCTCGATGAGCTGCGTCCGGTCGTAGTACGGCACGATCTTCACGTCGGGCGGCAGCACCGAGCGGTTCAGCGTCGCCGTCAGCGCCTCGATCTTCTTGAGCAGCACCTGCGCCTGCTCGCCGACGCGCATCAGGATGACGCCCTCGACCGCGTCGTTGTCGTGCATGAACCCGAACTGCCCGAGGCGCGGCGCGTGACCGATCGTCACGTTGCCGACGTCCTTGATGAGCACCGGGATCCCGTTGTGCGTCGCGACGACGATGTTGCCGATGTCGTCCAGCGACCGCACCAGGCCGATCCCCCGCACGTAGTAGAACTGGCCGCCCTGTGAGTAGAAGCCGCCGCCGGCGTTCGCGTTGTTGGCTGCGAGCTGCGCCGTCACCTGCGACACCGACACGCCGTACGACGCGAGGCGATTCGGATCGATCTGCACCTGGTACTGCATCGTGGTGCCGCCGAGACCGGAGTCGTCCGCGACCCCCTGAATGGCTCGGTACTTCCGCGCCAGGACCCAGTCGTTGAGGGTCTTCAGATCCTGCGCGGACCAGTCAGGGCTCCGGAGCACGTAGCGGTAGATCAGCCCGCTCGGGCTGAAGAGCGGCGACATGCCCGCCGAGACGCCCTGCGGAAGCTCGGCGTCGGCGATCCGCTCGAACGCCTGCTGGCGCGCGAAGTACGGGTCGGTGTCGAACTGGAAGTTCATCGTCACCGACGAGAGGCCGTACAGCGAGATCGACCGGAGCGCGTCGAGCTTCGGGATGCCGTTCATCTCCACTTCGAGCGGGATGGTGATCAGGCGCTCCACCTCCTCGGCGGCGTGCCCGGGCCACTGCGTCACGATCTGCACGCGCGGCGGCGCCAGGTCCGGATAGGCGTCGATCGGCAGGTTCTTGAACGAGACGATGCCCCAGATCGACAGGCAGATCATCGCGACGACGACGATGAACCGCTGCGAGAGCGCGAACGAAACGATGCGATTGATCATGGCGCGCTACTGCCCGTACGTGTTTGCGAACTGCAGGAACACGCTCCCCTGCCCGACCACCGCGTCGCCGGCCTTCAGCCCGTCGGCGATCTGCGTCTCGTCGTCCTGCTGCGCGCCGAGCGTGACCAGGCGCTGCGCGAACTTGCCGGGCTCCATCTGCACGTAGACGAACGGCATGTTGTTCTCGTCGTACAGCACCGCCGCCGTCGGCACGACCAGCACGTTCTGCCGGGTCCGGTTGTGGAGGATCACGTCGACGAAGAGGTCCTTCTTCAGCAGCCCGTCGGTGTTCCGCGTCACGATGCGGACCGGCGTCGTGCGGGTCGCCGGGTCGAGCATCTCGCCGATGTACGACACCGTGCCGTGGAACACGACCGGCAGCGCCGACTGGCGCACGTCCGCCGTGTCGCCCACGTGCACCCTGGACAGGTCCTTGTCGTAGAGATGCCCCTGGACCCACACCGTCGACACGTTGCTGATCACGAAGGCCGTCGTCGCGCCGGCCTGGATGAACTGCCCCGGCAGCACCAGCTTCTGGACGACGGTGCCGGCGATCGGCGCCCGCATCGCCAGCTCGGGCCGGATCGCGACGTTCTGCTGCTCCGCCTGCTCGAGGTCCTTGGCGCTGACGCCGTAGATCTTCAGCGCCTGCATGGTCGTCTGCAGATCCGTGGCGGCATCGTTGAAGTCGGCCTCCACGCCGTCCATCTCGCTCTGTGACAGCGCCTTGTGCGCCAGCAGGTCCCTGCTGCGTGTCAGCGTCCGCTGGGCGAGATCGAGCCGGTTCTTCGCCTTCCGATAGTTCGACATGGCCGTCGCCACGTCGGCGCTCGCCACGTACAGCAGCGGATCGCCGGCTTTCACGCGCGTGCCGAGGTCCACGACGATGCGCGTGACCGGGCCGCTCACCTGCGTGATCGCCTGCGTCGTCTGGTCGTTGTCCCAGTCGACCGTCCCCGTGGTCCGGACGTCGGTCGTCCAGGTGGTCAGCCGGGCCGGCACGACGCCGACGTGCTTCATCTGATCGGGTGCCACGGTGAAGTACGCGGCCTTCGGCGTCAGGCCGGCGGCGGCCGCCTCGGCCGACCCGGGTGGCGGCGGGCCGTCGCACGCAGTGAACGAAAGGGCTCCCGCGGCCCCGATCAGCATCACGGCCGCGACAGCCGACGGCGCGGCGATCCTCATTGCATCACCTGCTTTCCGACGACGAAGTTGATCTGCTCGACGCTCGTCCGGTAGGCGGCGAGCGCCTGCCGGTAGGCGAGCTCGGTCGAGCGGTACGTGCGCTCCGCGTCCAGCAAATCGAGGAGCGTGCCGCTGCCGTGCTCGTACACGTAGGTCGAGATATCGAGCGAGTCCTTCGCCTTCTGCAAGTAGCCTCCCTGGTATAGCGAGACGATTTTGAGGTTGGACTGGTACTGCGACCAGGCGTTGACGACGTCGGTCAGCACGGCGGCGCGCGCCGCCTCCATCTGCTGGCCGGCCTGCTTCAGCGCGACCTGGCTGTGCGCGATGTTCCCCTGGTTGCGGTCGTGGAACGGCAGCTCGATCGAGATGCCGAAGCCGAGCGCATTGATGTCCCCGGCGCGGTCGTACTCGATCTCGCCGGTCAGGTCGCGCGCGCGGTTGCCGTACTCGAGCGCCATCGCGTCCTGCGCCAGCCTGACGCTGCTCTGCGCCGCCTGCAGGTCGGGCCGCGAATCGAGCGCGGCCTGCCTCAGCGCGTCGAGCGTGACGGTCTGCGGCGTGTAGGAGAGCTCGCCGACCACGTCGAAGTCCTCGGCGAGCGCCTCGAAGCCCACGCTCTGCCGCAGCGCCGCCCTCGCCTGCGCGAGCTCCGCGTGCGCGGCGGTCAGTTCCTGCTCGAACTGGAGCCGCTGCAGCTGGATCTTGTAGAGCTCTGACTCCGCGAGATCGCCGGCAGTCACCCGCTGCTGGTTGACGTCCTCGATCTGCCGGAAGTTGTCGAGATCGCGCTGGGCGAAGTCGACGTTCGACTTTGCCAGCAGCACGCCGATGAAGGACTGCTCGGTCTCGAACGCGAGCTGGCGCTCCGCGTCGCGCGTGCTCCTCGACGCCACGTCGGTGGTGTCCTGGGCCACGGTCATGCGTTTCCGGCGCTTGCCGCCGCGCTCGAACAGATAGCTCAGCGATTCGACGTAGTTCGCGTTGTTGGCGAGGTTGTCGAGCGTCAGCCGGCTCGGGTTGAAGACCTGGAAGTTCTCGTTGGTCGAGGTCAGCACCGGGTTCGGCTTGAGCGCCGCCGTGACCTCGTCAGACTTCGACAGATCGACGTTCAGGCGCTGGGCGCGCAGCGCGGGGTTGTGCGCCAGTGCGAGACGAACGGCGTCATCCATCGAGATGGTGCGCGCCGGCGGCGGGGCGGGGCCGGGATTGGCCTGCGCGCCGGCAAGCGCCGGCGTCCAGAGCAGCATCAGCACCGCGCCCGCATGGCGCCCGGGGAAAGTCCATCCGCGCATCAGAGGCGATCTCCTTCGCAAATTGCACGATCACGCACGCGCTCGCGCCGCCGCCAGCCGGACGAGATGTCGAGCGAAGCGGACAACCGCAGGCGCGCCAGATACAGGTCTGCCTCGCGACGCCGTATTGGCCGCGGCGATTCGGTATCGGGTCGAACCGGACTTACGCGAGTGCGGGCGAGGGAGGACCGCGGAAGAGCGATGGAAGGGGAACGGGACAGTCAGGGGCGCCGGCGAGGGCCGGCACGATCATCCGCGAGACGACGTCCGTGCAGGTGGCCAGCGAGAACGGCGTCTCGATGGAGGGCCCGATGCGCAGCCAGGCACAGACCGGGCAGGCGTAGTCCGGCGCGGCGGCCGGACCATCCGGGGCCGCGGCGACACGGACGACTGCCGAAAGGGGCGCAGGGACACCGTCCGGGCGATCGGCGTGGAAGAAATCCACGAATATCGCCAGCAGCAGGTATGGCAGACAGGCGGCGAAGAACGCCCGCCGCCAGCGCGAGTGCCAGGTGAAATGGCTCACGGGGTCTTGATCGAACGACTGGCTGGCCCGATTGTAACGAACGGGCACACCGTGTGCAAATCAGGAACGTCGGAGTTTTCCGGTCCAGGCGGGAATAATCCGCGCCGGCACGACGGACATCGGGAAATGGAGCCAGACGAATCCAGAAATATCGGAAATTCGCGATGTCGCCTGGGCCGGGTCGGACTGGCGAGGTGCTTGCAACTCGTGCGGGCATGGCTACAAGACGAACCCTCGACCGCGAGCCGGGTCCGGTGCCCGAGATTCGGACGTCCGGCGACAGCGTCATGTATCACATGGAAGTGCGCGACGTCGGCCGCGACGCGCGCCTGATCATCCGGTGCGATCCGGATGGCAGCGTCTGGGCGTCCATCGATCTGCCAGACGAGCGGGAGTGGTAAGGTCGCTTTTCCCGACCGGCGACCCCACTCCCTCTCTCCATCCGAATCCTGAATCCAACTCCGAATTCCGTCATTTGACGAGGCGTCCGGCGGTCATGAAGCGCCGGTAGTTCGAAAACGTCTGTACGGTTCGAAGACGCGGCACGCCAGCGTTCGTGATGATCGTGAGCGACTCGATGGACGCCGGCAGGAGCAGCATTTCGTCCGGATCGTGAAAGCGCACCGGCTTGTAGCGAATCGTCGAGTCGGCCCGCACGATTTCCATCCACGTGGGACCGTTGGGCACGCGCTGCTTCGCGGGCACGGGCAGATCGAACCGGCCGATCAGGCGCTCGTCGAGACGCAGGACGTCGCCGGTCCCGGGATCCACCCAGACACGCCCTCCGGCCTGGCTCGGCACGTCGATGCTCACACAGTTGCCGTGCCACTTCACCGAGGCTCGCTCCGACGTCGTCGCGCGGTAGTCAATTTTCGCGGCCTCGCGGCCGTCGATCCGGTCGGTACCCGCCCACGTGAATCGATAGTCGCGGCGCCCGGCCGGCAGCAGAAACATCAGCGGCTCGGGCGAGACCGGCCTGGGATCCATGCAGGCGTCATCGTCGTCGGGCTGCGGCTTGTGGCCGTTCACCGAGACGATCTGCCGCAGCACGGTCGCGCCTTCCGGAGCCTCGCCGTCCGACGCCGGGTCCCACTGCACCCGCAGGTCGTACACGATCTGACGACCTCGGTCGCGTGGCGCCCAGTCGAACCCGAGCGGCTGCAGCCGGACGGTTTCGGTGCAGAGCACGCTGCGGGCCCGCGAGTAGTACTGCTCGACACGGGCGCCGACGCGATCGAGAAGCGCAGCCAGCCCGGCCGGCCCGGCGTCCTGCCCAGTCAGCACCGCCGACGCCATCAGCATCGCCCCGAGACACGTCGTCCACAGGCGCACGCGGGAAGCCTACTACACCTCCCGTCGAAGCGCGTGAGGGATGCGCTCCTTTTTCGGCCGTTGTACCATGTCGAGCTACCCAGCCGAGGGATTCGCCTCGGAGAAGGAGACCGCATGTTCAGACGAACGGCTTCGATTGCGATTGCGGCGCTGGCGCTGGCGTCCGCCGCGTACGCGCAAGGCGGCCGGCGGCCGAGCCCGGCCGCGAAGGCCGACTGCAAGTTCGCCGACGGCAAGACGATCCACGTCGACTACTCCAGCCCGCGGATGCGAGGGCGCAAGATTTTCGGCGGACTGGTCCCCTACGGCGAGATCTGGCGCGCCGGCGCGAACGAGGCGACCACGTTCGTGACGACCACCGACGTGACCATCGGCGGGAAGAACGTACCGGCCGGCAGCTACACGCTGTTCACCATTCCGCAGCAGAACGCCTGGACGCTGATCGTGAGCAGGAAGACCGGAGAGTGGGGCATCCCCTACCCGGGCGCCAGCGAGGATCTCCTCCGCACGGACATGACCGTCTCGAAGACCAC
>JBLMXQ010000029.1:0-28989 GCA_050257855.1 Betaproteobacteria bacterium
GCGGCATGGCGCTCGCCTTGATGATTGTCGGCCACACGATGCGCCTGGCTGCCTCATCGAGCCTCCTGACAGTCACCGTGACCGTCATTCGTCCCTGCACCGTCTCGACATCGCCGGCCGACAGTCGCCGTGCAACCATCAGGGTGACCTGCAGCGCGGAGGTTGCGCGCCGACTGACGGTGCTCCAACCGGCGGCCCTCACTCAGCCGGGTACTGGCGCCGCAGGCTCCACGACGCGCGAAGCCGCCTCGCCCGCCACGGACGCGCCGTTTCCGATCGTCACCATCAACTTCTAACCCGCAAACCTCAAATCGCCGACCTTGGCCCTGGGCCGCGACCGACTATTTCCCGACGTCCTTCGACGAGATCTCGACGGTCGTCAACAGCCCGTTCGTGCCCCTGAATTCAAAGGACTTCTTCCCGGCGCGGTAGGCTTCGACCTTCGTCGGCATCAGCACGAAGCCGTCGTTGCGCGGATACCCGAAGTAGTCCATGTTGTTCATCGTCACCGGCCCGCCGTTCATCCCCTCGAGTCGATCCAGCACCAGTTCGGCCGTCTTCCCGCCGTCCAGAGAAGCCTGCGCATGGCGCGAGTCGGCCGCCCACTTCATCCGGGCGCTTGCGCCGATTGCGAACGAACGCCAGCGCTCCGGACGGTAGAAATGCAGGCTGTGAAGGATTGCGAGCAGACCCTCGCGCTGCTCCCGCGTGACGGCCGAGTCGAATCTCAGCACCGCCCAGTCCAGCTTCGGCAGCGCGAAGTCCTCGCCGGCATCGCCGGCGAACCAGAACTTCGCGCCATCCAGTTGGACGGCGCCGAAGTGACCGGCGTTGACCTTGTAACCCTGGTTGAATCGGCAGAAGTGCGTCGCCTTCCCACCCATGTGGTCGCCGTGGCCGGCCCCCTGTTCGCCATGTCCGCCGCTCGCAGGCGGTTTGCCCGTGAAGAAGCACTGGCAGAACATAGGGCAGCTGCAGGCCTCGATGACGCTCATGTTGATCGACCAGTCCGGGCCGCTCGCGCCCGCCTGCCGGGGCGCCGCGCTGCCGAACGAGAACAGGACGCCGAGTGCTGCAACCGGAACCGCAAAGCGTGATCGACTCATCGGAACCTCCCTGGTGCCTCACCCTACACAGGCGTCAAATGGCAGGGGGACGGCTCACGCTGCACGCCGGGCGGGGTAGTAGTCGAAGAAAAACCGATGTCAGAGCCAGCCTTTGCCGCGCGCCAGGCGTGCCGCCTCGACCCGATTGCGCGCGCCCAGCTTGCTGATGGCTTCCGAGAGGTAGTTCCGAACGGTTCCTTCCGACAGCTGCAGGGCCGCCGCGATTTCAGCTCCCGTCAGGCCGTCCGCGGCCAGGCGAAGAACCTGGCGCTCGCGATCGGTCAGCGGGTCGTCCTCGGTCCACGCGCCGAGCGCCAGCTCGGGATCGATCGCACGCGCCCCGCCGTGGACGCGGCGGATCGCGTCGGCGAGCCGGTCGGCGGGCGCGTCCTTCAGCAGGTAGCCGCGGGCGCCGGCGTCGAGCGCGCGCCGCAGGAAGCCGGGGCGCGCGAACGTGGTGAGGATGACCACGCGCGCAGCCGAGCCACCGGCCTTGAGCGCGGCCGCGAGCTCCAGCCCGCTCATCTCCGGCATCTCGATATCGGTCAGCACGATGTCCGGCGCCTTCGCCAGCGTCTCGGCGAGCGCCGCCCGGCCGTTGCGGGCCTGTGCGACGACCTCGATGTCGGCCTCGGTGCCGAGGAGCGCGGCCAGGGCGCCGAGGACCATCGCCTGATCCTCGGCGATCAGGACGCGAATCACGTGGCCTCCATCGACGCCCGGGCGGCTGTCGCCGGCAGCGTGATCGTCAGACGCGTACCCGCGCGGCCGTCCCGCTCCAGGCGGCCGCCGCCCTCCACGACGCGCGCTCTCATTCCTGACAACCCCGATCCTTCCGGAGCGGCGCCCCCGACCCCATCGTCCTGGATCTCGAGGCGAACGGCGTCAACGCCGGCGTGCAGGCGAATCGAGCAGTGTGCCGCCCTCGCGTGCCGGACGATGTTGGTCACGGCCTCGCGGACCGCGAGTGCGAGCGTCCGCTCGGCCTCCGGCGCCAGCCGGACCGGCGGGATGGCGCAGGCGAGCGCGACGCCCGCGCTGTCGAGCGCGGAACGCGCCTGCTGGATCTCGTCGGCCAGACCTGCAGTCCGGTAGCCCTGCACCGCGCGCCGCACTTCCGCGAGCGCCTCGCGCGAGATCCGCTCGACGTCGCGGATCTCCGCAACCGATCGCTCGGGGTTCGCACCGGCGAGTCTGGATGCGAGCTCGGACTTCAGGACGATGACCGACAGCGTGTGGCCGAGCAGGTCGTGGAGGTCGCGGGCAATCCGCTCGCGCTCGGCGACGATGGCGAGCCGCGCCACCTCCGCATGCGCCATCCGGAGCTTCGCGTTGGCGCGCCCGAGCTCGGCCGAATGGATGTTCAGGCCGCCGACCATCGCCGAGAAGACGATCGCCGGCACCCACGACACGAACGGGACGCCCGCGAGCCATGTCTCGATCGCGACGATCGCCAGGATCACGCCGATGACGCGCACCGCCGCGGCCGGGCGGCCGACTCGGCAGGCGAACGCCGACGCGTAGATGAAGAGGACGCTCGCGCCAGGGTTGATCGGCGTCAGCACGATTGCCAGGATCGTAATTCCTGCAATGACGAGGAGCGCGCGGCTCCTCGACGCCCAGTATCCCCAGAAGTACAGGGGCAGGAACGCGATCAGCCCGATCGCGTCGAGGGCGCGCAGCCAGGGCGATGCGGGCAGCGCGACCAGGAACCACACCGGCAGCGCCATGTACACGAGCCAGACGTATCGCGTCCACGACGCTGAGTCCTCGGGCAGCAGCCGCATGAGTTCTCACTCTAGCGCAAACGAACGCCGTCGATCTGGAAGCGGAAGGCGTCCTGGCCGGCGCCCGCGGTGATGAGGATGGCGGTGATGTCCGTTCCGTCGCCGCCGAAGGCGGAGAGGGGCACCGCGTGCTCACGCCACTCGGACGTCGCCGCGAACCGCTGCTCGGCCGGAATCATGCCGAACCGCGCCGCGAACACGAGGACCCCGTACGTGCCGCCGTCGCCGCGCGCCCAGAACACGAGTTCCTTGTGCTTCGACAGGTCCGCCGGCGCCATCGGTTTCGGCCCCGGCGAGAACATCGCGCCGGCCCACGGATAGGGGGTGCCGCCGCGAATCGATCCGGCGACGGTCAGGCACCCGGCCGATCCCTCCGCTCCGTTCGGCGCCACGGTCATCGTCGCCGTGGAATGCCCACCCCTGATCTGATCCGTGGAGACCATCCATCCGGCGCCGAACGCTGCGTCCGCGGCGCCGCCGTCGAAATCGCTGATGACACCGCGGGCTGGACGGGGGGAGGCGACCGCGGTCGAAGGTCGATGCGTGGCCGGCGTGCGCGCGACGCGCGCGCCGTTGCGCCAGACGCCGGCGATGGCCCGCGTTGCGGTGATGTCGCGCGTCGGGTCGCCGTCGACGAGCACGAGGTCCGCGCGAAGGCCGACGGCGATCCGGCCGCGGTCGGTCAGGCCGAAGACGCGGGCCGGCACGCTCGACGCGGCCGCGAGCGCCTCGGCCGGCGTGAGCCCCGCCGAGACGAGCAGTTCCAGTTCGCGGTGAATGCTCGCGCCGTGCGCCGTGCCGGGATTCGGCGCGTCGCTGCCGGCGAGCAGCGGCACGCCGGCGGCTTTCAGCTGCGCGACCGCTGCGCGTGCGTACTCGAGGTTCTGCTTCGAACCGGGCCGGTGCGGGAAGACGGTCTTCAGCTGCGCGATCTCGGCCTCGTCGAGGTACGGCGCGAGCCGGTGATCGGTCGTCAGCGACGCGCCGCTCGGCCTGCCGGTGGTGCTCTCGAGAACGGTGAGGGTCGGGATGACGAACGCGTGGTGGGCCGCGACGAGCGGAGCGAACCGATCGGACGGCGGGGAGTCGGCGAACAGGTGCGCCAGGCCGTCGGCGCCCGACTCGATCGCCATGATCGCCTCGCGCTGCGAGCCGATATGGACGACGGCCATCCGGCCTCGGGCATGGCTCGCGCGGACGACGGCGGCGACCTCGTCGCTGGTCAGCGTGGGAATCGTGGTTCCGTACGATGATCCGTCGTCGACGATGATCTTGATGTAGTCGGACCCTTCCGCGAGCCGCGCGTCCACGAACGCCTGCGCCTCCGCCGCGCTGCCGAGCGTCGGAATCGGGAAGTACTCGGTGCCGTGCCCGTGCGGGGCGGTCACGAGGATGCCTGCCGAGCGGAGATCCGCCCGGTCGGTCACGTCGCCTTCGGCCTGGGCCGTGTGCATCGCCTTCGAGAACTCCGGCGACGTGAACATGTCGAGTTCGGTGGTGACGCCGAAGACGAGCGCGCGCGCGAGCGCGTCGCCGAACGCGTGCGTGTGGGAGTCGATCAACCCCGGCAGCAGTGTCCTGCCCGCGCCGTCGACGACCGTTGCGCCGGGGGGCGTGGCGGCGTCCGCCCCGATGGCCGTGATCCGGCCGTGCGCGAAGACTACCGTCGCGCGATCGAGCACGCGTTCGCCGTCGAACACGCGGGCGTTCACGACGGCGGTGGCGCCCTGCGCCGGCCTGCGCCGGGATGGCGCGGCGGATCGGTCGACCACGATGCCGGCGGCCGCGACGCCGAACGTCGTAACGCCCAGCAGGAAAAGACCGGCTTTCATCGCCGTTACCCGTATGCCCTTCCGTCATCCCGGAGGTAGCCGAGGTACGCGAACACGAGACACAGCCCGGCGAAGCCCGTGAGGACCAGCACGTGGCCGAGCGTGGAGCCGGTGCGCGCCGCGCCGAGCACCGACAGGGCGAGTTGTCCGTAGTGATAGGGCGGCAGGAACGGCGCCACGCTGCGAACCGCCCGCGGCAGCAGTTCGATCGGTATCCAGAGGCCCGATCCGAACGCCAGCGGGAGGTAGATCAGGTTCACCGTCGGCGCCGCGGAGTTCGGCCCGGCGAAGAAGCCAATCGCGAGGCCGAACGCGCAGAACGGAACGGCGCCGGCCACGAGGATGGCGGCCAGCGGGATCCAGGTCGTGAGCGGCAGGCGAACGTGTCCGACCGTCACGCCGAGGACGGTGAGGAGCCCGACGATGAGCACGGCGAACACGAGGGCGACCGCCAGCTTCGCGATTAGATACGCTTCGGGCGGCATCGGCGTCGCGCGCTTCAGGAGCATCCAGCCCTGCCCGCGCTCGGTGGCGATCCCGATGCCGAAGGCGAACAGCGACGCGCCGATCACGCCGAAGGCGCCGTAGGTCGCGATCATGTAGGCGGCGACCGACACGCCGCCGGCCGCGCGGCCCCCGCCGAAGGTCACCGCGAACAGGACGTAGAACACCGCCGGAAACGCGAGCGTCGGGACGACGTACGCGGGCAGGCGAAGTTGCTTGAGCAGCTCGTATTTGGTCTCGAGCGCGTACACGCGCAGCCGCCGGAACAGGGATCTCATCGCATCTCTCCCGGCGCCGCTGCCGTTACCGGCGCCGCGGTCAGCGCGATGAAGGCGTCCTCGAGCGTCGCGCGCGTGATCTCGAGCCCGGCGAGCGAGCGGTCCAGGGCGAGCAGGTCGCGCGCGACATCCTCGGCGTCGCTGACCAGCAGGCAGACCGCGTCGTTGTCGCGTCGGACCGCGCGCACGCCGGGGAGGGCTGCAAGCTCTGCATCGCCCAGGCGGGTCACGCACCGGATCTGCCGGCCGGCGGCGCGCTCCTTGATGGCGGCCGGCGGTCCGTCGGCGACGACGCGGCCCTTCTGCAGGACGACGATCCGGTCGGCGATCGCGTCCGCTTCCTCCAGGTAGTGCGTCGTCAGGAGCACCGAGCGGCCCTGGGCGACGAGACGGCGGATCTCGCGCCAGAACGCGCGGCGCGACTCGACGTCGAGGCCGATGGTCGGCTCGTCCAGAAACAGCAGGTCGGGGCTGCCGCAGACCGCGAGTGCGAAGAGCACGCGCTGACGCTCGCCGCCAGAGAGCTCTCCGAACGGCCGCTGCTCGAGGCCGGTCAGCCCCGAGCGATCGAGCACGATGGCTGGAGGCATCGGCGACGCGTAGTACGCCGAGAACAGCTCGACGTGCTCGATGACCCTCAACGTCTCGGGAACCTTCGAGACCTGCAGCATCACGCCGACCCTGCGACGCGCGGCAGGATCGCGCGGATCGCGGCCGAAGAGCCACGCCTCGCCGCGATTCGGGCGGGCAAGGCCGAGCATCAGGTGGACGGCGGTCGTCTTGCCGGCGCCGTTCGGGCCGAGGAGCGCGGTCACCTGACCGCGCGCGAGAGCGAGACCGACCTCGTCGAGCGCGATGGTCGTGCCGTACTGCTTGGTCGCGCGATGCAGACGTGCGATGGCGTCGTCCATGGCACGAGTGTGCGATCGCCGCGCCGGCAGTGCCAGTGGAGAGAATCAGTTCAGGAGCATGACGAATGTCAGGCCGACGTGAATTGCCGCTGCGACGACTGGGCAGAGGTGGGCCGCAGCAGAGCGAACCGCGCATTGACAAGGTCGGACGGTGAGCGATAATCAGGCCGCCGTCGACTCACAGTATGGCCGAGGACTCCACGCTTTCCTCGCTCATTGCAGCCGCACAGCGAGCCGGGAGCGGCGATGCGGACGCGCTCTTCGCGGCCATGTACGCGGAGCTTCACCGCCTCGCGCGCCAGCAGCTCGCCAGACAGGGACGCGAGGGCACCCTCGGCGCAACGACGCTGCTGCACGAGGCGTACGTGAACATCGCCGGACAGCAGCAGCGCGCCGATTTTCCGGACAGGGGACGCTTCATGGGCTACGCCGCGCGCGTGATGCGCGGCCTCATCGTCGATCACGTGCGCGCCCGCCGCGCGCAGAAGCGCGGCGGCGGCTTCGAGTTCACCGCCTCCATCACCGACCTCCTCGACAAGGCCGGCGAGCCGGACCTGACACGAATCAGCGATGCGCTCGACGAGCTCGCGGCGATCGAGCCGGCACTCGCCGAGGTCGTCGATCTGAAGTTCTTCTGCGGCTTCAGCTTCGCCGAGATCGGCGCGATTCGCGGGGTGTCCGAGCGCACGGTCCAGCGCCAGTGGGAGAAGGCGCGGATCTATCTCCATCGCAGTCTGAGCGGGCATCCGCCCGCGTGAGGCGCAGATGTCCGAAGCGAGCGCAGACTGGTGGCGGAGGGTCAGCCCGTACCTCGACGAGGCGCTGGATCTGTCGGGCCCGGAGCGGAGCGCCTGGCTGGCATCCCTCCGCGAACGTGATCCCGAGCTGGCCAACCGCCTCCACGGGCTCCTCGAGGAGCACGACGGGCTGGCGCAGGCCGGTTATCTCGAGCAGCATCGAGCCGCCCTGCTGCCGCCGCCGCTGGCGGCCGGAACGGTTGTCGGCGCCTACACGTTGCTCGCGCGGATTGGCGAAGGCGGGATGGGCACCGTCTGGCTGGGCGAGCGAAGCGACGGCGAGATTCAGCAGAGGGTCGCGATCAAGTTTCTCGGCGCAGCCGGGCATCGGCTGTCGTGGCGCGACCGCTTCCTCAAGGAGCGCCAGCTCCTCGTCTCGCTCGACCACCCGTCCATCGTCCGCGTGATCGACGCCGGCCACACTGACGCCGGAATGCCGTACCTGGTGATGGAGTACGTCGAGGGCAGCCCGATCGACGTGGCCGCCGCACGGCTGCCGATCGACGAGCGGCTGCGGCTGCTTCTCGGCGTGTGCGATGCGGTCTCGTACGCGCACCGCCACCTGATCGTCCATCGCGACCTGAAACCGTCGAACATCCTGGTCGACACGGCGGGGCAGCCGAAGCTGCTCGATTTCGGCATCGCGAAGCTCCTCGACGACACCGTCGAGGCGACGCAGACCATCGATCGCCTGCTGACGCCGAACTATGCGAGCCCGGAGCAGCTGCGGGGCTCGCCGCAGACGACCGCCACCGACGTGTACTCGCTCGGCGCGGTGCTGTACAAACTGCTGACCGGCCGGTCGCCGTACGAGGTGGTGAAGACGGCCACGCGGGCGCCCGGCGGGCAGGCCGCTTCCGACGTCCCGCCGGCGAGCCGCTTGAATCCGGACCTGCCCGCCGATGCGGATTTCGTCCTGCGCAAGGCGCTTCGCGAGGAGCCCGAGGAGCGATACGCGTCCGTGGACGCGCTCTCCCGCGATATCCACGCGCTGCTCGACGGACGGCCGGTCGAGGCGCGCTCCGGCGACGCATGGTATCGGACCCGGAAGCTGGTGCGCCAATACTGGGTACCCGTCGCGGCGACGACGCTCGTGATTGGCAGCCTGGCGATCGGCCAGTTCGTGGCCGATCGGGAGCGGGCGAGAGCGGATCGGCGATTCGGACAGTTGCGGCATCTGGCGCAGCAGGTGATCGATCTGGACGCGGCGATCCGGAACCTGCCCGGAGCGACCGCCGCGCGCCAGCGGCTCGTGTCGATTTCGCTGAACTACCTGGAGGGCCTCGCGGCGGACGCGCGTGGCGACGTGGACCTGATGAGGGAGGTCGGCGAGGCATACTGGCACATCGGCCGGCTCCAGGGCTTGCCGTCGGAGCTGAATCTCGGGCAGCCGGTCCAGGCGGACGCCAGTCTCGCGAAGGCCGACACGCTGATCGAGATGGTGGTCGGCGCGCGCCCGTCAGATCGATCGGTGTTGCTCAGGTCGGCCTCCATCGCGCACGATCGGATGATCATCGCGCAATCGAGCGGGCGGAACGACGATGCGGTGACGTACGCACGGGCGGCGGTCGGTCGGCTCGAGCGGTTCCAGCGCGCAGGCACACTGAGTGTGGACGAGCGTGGCCAAGTGGCCGCAATGTACAGCAACGTCGCGCTCGCCCTCGTCAACATGCACCGCTACGCCGAAGCGATTCCGCTCGCTCGGCGAGGCGTCGACGTCGCCCCGTCCGATCCCGGTGGTGCGCGAGGCCGTGCCAGCGCCCTCAGCGTGCTGGCCAGCGCGCTCCGATACCAGGGACACCTCGAGGCGGCGCTGCGGGCGATACGGGATGCCGAGGCGATCTCACGGGAGGTCCAGTATCCGGGCGGGAACGAGCGACTGGTCTTGCGAATGACCAATCGTTACGGAGTCCTGCTGCGGGAAGGGCTCATCCTCGGCGAAGCCGAGGGTGTCAATCTCAATCGACCCGACGATGCGATCGGTCCGCTTCAGGAGGCACTCGATCTCACCGAGGCGGCCGCTCGCGCGGATCCGCACGACGCGACGAGCCGCGCCCGCGTGGGGACCTCGGGGCGCGAGCTCGGCAACATTCTGCGCGATCGCGATCCCCGGCGCGCCCTCGCCGTCTACGATCTGGCGGTTCGACGCCTGCGGGAGATTCCGAACAACGTCAGGGCCCGGCGCGACGAGGCCAGGACGCTCGCCGAATCCGCATACGCCCTCCGTCGACTCGGCCGCACTGCCGAGGCCGGACAACGCGTGAAGGCGGCGCTCGCCCTTCTGACTGCCACCAAAGACCTGCCTCCAGCTCGCGTCGCCCTCGACAGCGAGACGTGTGCGGTGCTGCGCGCGCTGGCGGACCAGGAGGCGGGCGAAGGCGATCTGCGCGCGGCCATCGACGGCTACGTCCGGCTGATCGACGCCGCGATGGTCTCGAAACCGGACCTGCTCGGCGATCTGCGTGACGCGACGGCCATGTCGCGCCTGTATGGCGCGCTCGCCGCCCTGTATCGCCGGAGCGGCGCCGTCGAGGAAGCCGATGCCATCGCGGGACGGCGGCTCGACCTCTGGCGCCACTGGCAGGAAAAGCTCCCGGACAACGCGTTCGTGCCGCGGCAGATTGCCGCCACGCGCGGTCGATGACGCGCGCGGCGGCAATTGCCCGGCCGACTTCCTACAGCGCTTCCAGGAAAGCCACCAGCTGCTGCTTCTGAATCGCCGTCAGGTTCATGTGGAACCGTGCGTTGTAGAACTCCACGACCTGCCGGAGCGTCGCCGCCGCGCCGTTGTGGAAGTAAGGCGCCCGCGCCGCGAGGCCGCGGAGGATCGGCCCTTTGCCGCGCGTCAGGTCGGCGCACTTGCCGGTGATGAGGGCCCTGGCCGGGTCGCTCGTGTAGACCGTCCGCCCGGGCTGCCCGGCAGTGCACGTCACCTTGAAGATGGGCAGGTCCGGGACGCTCAGCTGGGCGAGCGCTGCCGACACGTTCGGGTCCGACTCGAAGATCGCGGAGTGGCTGACGCCGATATCCAGCGGCACCGGCAGCGAATGATTGCCGACGTTGGGCGTGTCGTGGCACGTCGTGCAGGTGCCGGCGATTGCCGGCTGGCCGAGGGCATCGTTGAGGCCGGGCACGTCCGTGATGGTCAGCGGCGCGGTGTTGAAGATGGCCTCACCGGCCGCAATCGCGGCTTCCCGCCCTGCGCCGGGCCGGGTCGCCGCGTTCGGGAGATTCGCCCAACTCTCGAAGATGGAGAACGCCCTGGGATCGAACGCCGCGCCGGTCGGGTTGCCGCCGAGCGGGTCGTTGATGCCGGGATAGTACTCCTGCCGCGAAAGGGGAAGCGGCCCGCCCATTGCTCCCTGTGAGCGAAGCGACCCTGCCTCGTCGTCCCACGACTGCGCCGAGTACAGGTTCGACTCGAACTGGACGATCGACGCGAGCTGGGCCTCCGTTGGCGGCTTCGAGGCCTGCGCGTGCCCGAGCGTGGCGCCGAGCGCCTGGTGCCTCAGGTCGGTCGCGAGATTGGCATCGAACGAGCCCGGGTCGCCAAGCGGCGCGACGGTGTCGCGGCCGTCGAACATCACGGCGCTGAGGAACCGCAGGTTCGTCGCGGGCAGCGGCCGGCGGTACATCGACAGCGTGCGCACGCCGGTCGAGGGGTCGGCGACATCGGCGCAGCCGTACGGGTCGCTGACGGTTTCGACGGTGAACTGCGCGCCGGCCGGGATCGCCAGCGCGATCCGGATCAGCCCGTTCTGACGGATGAGGCTATGGCCGTCCGGATCATCCCGCGGGACGCTCGGGCAGTTGGCGCCATCGATGCCGGCGAACAGCGGGTCAGCGCCGTGAGTGGCTTCGAATCGCGCCTGTGCGTCAGCGGCGCTCATGCTGAGCGCGGCGCCCACCGCGTGGCACGTTGCGCACGTTCGTCCGTTCGTGCCGAGCGACTGGAAGAACGCGTTGCCGGTGTCCAGCGCCCCGTAGGTCTGATAGGTCGCGATCGCGCCGGTCGGATCGCCGAAGTTGAACAGATTCGGGATTGCTGCGGACGCGATCGCCGCGGCGACGAGCGCAAGCGTGCAGAAGACGGGCAACGCGACGGGCTTTGGCAGCCGGCGGAACATACAGCCTCCCTCCGATGTCTGAACCGGGGGGCGGAACCTATGAGCCCCCTGTTCAGAAGATCGGAAACGGGCGGCTGAAGACGACAGAACCCGGCGGCCGCGCAAGGGGCGGCCGCCGGGGAGGGAATATCGAGCCTATTTCACCGGCCCCTTCGAGTCGGACTTGAGCGGGGGCGCGCTCGGCGGAGACATCCTGCGGTGAGTCGCCTGCTCGAAACCGTAGGCGAGCCTGATCAGCGTCGGCTCACTGCACGCATTGCCGGTGAACGTCATCCCGAGAGGCTGCGGCTTCGCGTCGAAGCCGGCGGGGAAGGGCGGGTTTACCACGTTCGGGACGAACGTGTACGGCACGGTGACGCTCGGATAGCCCGGCCGCGCCGCGAGGTCGGCGCTGCGCGCGCCCGCGAACAGCAGCGCGTCGAACGACCCGGCCGCGAGGGCGGCGTCGATGCCGTTCGTTCCGGCCAGGTCGAGGTCCCTGACCCGATCCGTCATGTACCGATCGAAGTCGCGCGTCAGATCGACGTCGTCGGAGATGTCGAGGCGCGCCTGCCCGTACTTGATGGCGTTGTCGGCCACGTGTGCCAGGTTGAACTCCCGGAGCTCGGTGAGCGTGTGCACCGGAGCGCCCGGCCCGAGCGAGGCGAGGAACGCGTTGAAGTCGCGCTTGTCGCCGTACTTGAGGACGATCGAGCAGGCCGCGTCGTTGCCGTGCGTCTGCTCGCGGGCGGCGCACGGCGGGAACGCACTCAACTCCGCGAAGCTCGGGACCGACGTGTGCTCCACGGTCGCGCCGGCAGCCTCGAGGTCGAGGACGGCTGCGTCGATTGCCGCCTTCGTCGCGGCGTTCGAGCTGTTGTAGTACTCGTCGGGAATCCCGATGCGCGCCCCTTCGAGCCCGTGCGGATCCAGCGAGGCGGTGTAGTCGGCGGCCGGGCACGCGGGCGGCCCCATGACAGCCGGCGTGTCGAGCGGATCCGGGCCGGCCATCACGTTCAGCATGATCGCGGCGCTCGTGACGTCGCGCGCCATCGGACCGGCCGTGTCCTGATCGGCGGTGATCGGCATCACGCCGTGGCGGCTGATCAGGCCGACCGTCGGCTTGATTCCGACCAGCATCGTCTGGTTCGACGGGCTCAGGATTGACCCCGACGTCTCGGTGCCGACGCTGCCGGCCGCGAGGTTGGCCGAGACGGCGATCCCGGAGCTCGAGCCGCCCGTCGCCATCGCCGGCCGGCCGTCATTGAACGGGTAGCCGCGGAAATCCAGGCCCGCCCGCGGGTCCTGCCGGGGATCCCAGGGGTTGTACCCGTAGCCGCCCGTCGCGCTGTAGTTGCCGGGCATGTCGTCGGATACCCAGTTCGCCAGTTCCGTCTGGACGGTCTTGCCGATGATGACCGCGCCGGCGGCAATCAGCTTGTCCACGAGCGTCGCCTGGTACGGCGGCAGGTAGCCCTTGAACGCCAGGGCGCCGCCGGAGCTCGGAATGCCGGTCGTCAGGATGATGTCCTTGAGCGCGATCGGGATCCCGTGAAGAGGTCCGCGGATGTGCCCGTGCGCCCGCTCGACGTCGAGCTCGTGAGCCTGCTCGACGGCGTTCTGATTGATCGTGATGTACGGGTTCAGCAGCGGCCCGTACGCCTCGATCCGCTTCAAGTACATCTTGACGAGCTGCTTCGAGTTGATGACGTGCGTCGCCATCGCGTTCTCGAGCTGCGGTATCGACGCTTCGTCGATGGTGAACCCATGTGGCCTGCCGGCGTTCGCGCCGGCGCGCGCCGCAGGGTACGAGGCAAGTGCGAGGACGGCGAGGGGCAACGCGACCAGGAACATCAGACGTCTCATGGCGACGGCCTCCTTGGTGGCGCTATGGTATTCAACCCGGCCACGGGCGCGGCACCTTTTTTTGGGTTGCGGCGAATTTCAGCGTGAAAGCTCAGGCATGGGCGGTGTTCACCCGACGAGAGCGCGCAGGAACGATCGGGCCGCTGCGGGATCCATCAGGCGCAGCGCCGCCCGGCTCGGCGCCGGACCGACGTGCACGGCCAGGTCGGTCGGCCGCAGCGCCGCGAACATATCCTCGTCCGTGCGATCGTCGCCCATTGCGACCAGCCGCGCGCCGGCGTCGATCGCCTCGAGAAGCCGCGCGACCACGACGCCCTTGTTGACGACGCTCGGGCGGACCTCGATGACCTTGCTGCCGTCCAGCACTTCGGCCGGCGTCGTCGCGAGCAGCTCCGAGAGCCGCCGCCGCAGGGACGCCGCGCGCTCGATGGCGAGCTCCGGCGCCGCCTGGCGATAGTGCCAGGCGAGCGACGCCGACTTTTCCTCGACGTGAGAGCCGGGCGTGTCGGCGGCGGCGCACGCGAACACGCGTCGGACGTCTTCGTACCACGACAAATCGACGTCCACCGTCCGCTGCCAGTCGGCGCCGGGCCCACGATGCCACAGGCCGTGTTCGGCCCACAGCGCGAGCGGCAGCCCTCCGAACCAGTCGTCGAGCGTCTCGCGCGGGCGGCCGGAGACCAGGTGCACGGCCGTCTGCGCGCGCTGCGCCAGCTCGTCGAGCAGCCGCAGCAGTTCCCGATCCGGCGCGGCCTGCTCAGGATGTGGTACGAGCGGCGTCAGCGTGCCGTCGTAGTCGAGGAGGAGCACGAGCGCTCCGCCGCTCCTCAGCCGCTTCACGGCGGCGTCGGGCGGGAGCTGGACCGGGCGCGTGTCGGGCAGTTCCTGCACCCGGACGTCGTGCAGCGTCGCGATGAAGCGCTGCGCCCACTGGTGGACGTCGCGCGGCAGCACGGACGAGCGCAGCGCGCGCATGTGCGCTCCCCGCTCCTCCCGGCTCATCGCCAGCGCGCGCCGCATGGCTGCCATCATCCCGTCGACGTCGTACGGGTTGACCAGCATGGCGTCGGACAGCTCTTCGGCGGCGCCGGCGAACTCGCTCAGGAGCAGCACGCCGTCCTCGTCCACGCGCGAGGCGACGAATTCCTTGGCGACGAGGTTCATGCCGTCGCGCAGCGGTGTCACCAGCATCACGTCGGCCGCCCGGTACAGCGCCACGAGCTGCTGCGGCGACACGGCTCGATAGAGATAGTGAATCGGCACGGACGCCACGGTTCCGACGGAGCCGTTGATGCGGCCGATCAGTTGATCGAGCTCCTCGCGGTACTGCCGGTAGACGGCCACGCCGGTGCGCGAGGGCACCGCTACCTGGACGAGCCGCACGCGGTCGCGCAGCGGCCGCTCCTGCTCGAGGAGCCGCTCGAACGCCAGCAGGCGGCGGAGGAGCCCTTTCGTGTAGTCCAGGCGATCGACGCCGAGCAAAATGGCGCGATCGCCCGCCTCGCGGCGAATCGTCTCAGCCCGCCGCTGGGTCTCCGGGTCTTCGGCGAGCCGCCGGAACCGCGCCACGTCGATGCCCATCGGGAACGCGCCGAACCGCACCTCGCGCGCGCCAACCCGGACGCGGTCGTCGCCCGCGTCGAGCCGCGCGATCGATCGCACCGCGTCGGCGAAGTGGCGCGCGTAGGTCCGCGTGTGGAACCCGATCAGGTTCGCGCCGAGCATCCCGTGAACGACTTCCTCGCGCCACGGCAGAATCCGGAAGACTTCGGCGCTCGGCCAGGGAATGTGCAGGAAGAAGCCGATCCGGGCGTCCGGCAGCCGTTCCCGGAGCATCCCGGGCAGCAGCGTCAGCTGGTAGTCGTGCACCCAGATCAGATCGCCGGTCCGGTAGTGGCGGGCGACGTGATCGGCGAACTTCGCGTTCACGTCACGGTAGACGTGCCAGCCGCGCGAATGCAGCGGAATGCGATCGAGCAGGTAGTGGCAGAGCGGCCAGATCACGCCGTTCGAGAAGCCTTCGTAGTACTCGCGGACCTCCTGCGCCGACAGATGGACGGGCACGATGCCGCTCGCGTCGAGCTGTTCGGCGAGCTCGGCGCGCTGCGATGCCGTCAGCCCGGAGATCTCGCCAGGCCAGCCGATCCAGAGGCCGCCCATCACGTCGTGGCAGCCGCGCAGACCGGTGGCGAGGCCGCCCGACGACTGGACGAGCTGAAGCTGCTGGTCCCGGAGCCGAATCGTAATCGGCAGCCGGTTCGACACGATCAGGAGTCGGTCCTCGGGCATAGTCGGCGGCCGGGCCCGGCCCGGCGGTCCATGCGTGATGTGCCATCATGAGCCCGGGAGGGCCCATGACACATCGACTGTTCGATCAATTGCCGCCGTGGCCGGCGCTCGTCGCCGCGCTGGCCGCGATCCTGGCCGTGGCCTATGCGGCGGGCGAAGTGACGGCGCGCCTGGCGCGCGCGGTCCTGCTGCTAGTGATGCGCGGCGAACGGAACGTGCAGTTTGCCGGCCCGATCGTGCGGCGCCCCATCCGGCTGATCCGCGTGTTCGTCTGGCTGGCCACCGTCGCGCTGCTGCTGGTGCCGACCGCGAAAATGGCAGGCGTGCCGCTGGCCGTGGGGCCGGACCCGAACATGCTGCTGAGCTGGATCCTCGGCTCCGGCCTCCGGATCGTGCTCATCAGCATTATGGCCTATGCGCTGGTCCGGGTGGTTGCTGCCATGGTCCGGCGCTTCGAAGAGGAGATCCGTCACGACGAGGCGGTCAACGCGCTCGAGCGCGTCAAGCGCGCGCGCACGCTCGGGGCCCTCATCGAGAACGTCTCGTCGGTGGCCATTGCCGCCACGGCCGCGCTGATGATTCTCAAAGAATTGCAGGTCGACATCATGCCGATCCTGACCGGCGCCGGCATCGCCGGCCTGGCGGTCGGCTTCGGCGCCCAGACGCTGGTCCGCGACATCATCGGCGGCTTCTTCATGATATTCGAGAACCAGGTGCGGGTCGGCGACGTCGCGGTCATCAACGGCACCGGCGGCCTCGTCGAGGCCATCAACCTGCGGACCATCGTCCTGCGCGACCTCGAGGGCGTCGTGCACGTGTTCCCGAACGGCGCAATCGATCGGCTCGCCAACATGACCCGCGACTTCTCGTACTACGTCGTCGACGTCGGCGTCGCCTACAAGGAGGACACCGACGTGGTCGCGGCGGTGCTCGAGGAAGTGGGCGCCGGCCTGCAGGCGGACCCCGCGTACGGACCGAACATCCTGGCGCCGCTCGAGGTCCTCGGCGTCGACGCCTTCGGCGACTCGGCGGTGACGATCAAGATCCGCATCAAGACCGTTCCGCTCAAGCAGTGGGACGTCGGCCGCGAACTGCGGCGCCGGATCAAGAAGGCGTTCGACGCGCGGCGGATCGAGATCCCGTTCCCGCACCTGTCCGTATACTTCGGGGAGGCGAGCCGGCCGTTCGAGATCCGGCAGACGGCGAGCGTGTCATAGTGCGGAGGCGCCGGCTGCGCCGGCGCTCCCGCGAAGGAGGCCTGTTGTGAAGCTGAGGATGGGAACCTTGACGCTCTCGAGTCCGGCGTTTGCGACCGGGGTCCGCATTCCGGTGCGATTCACGGGGGCCGGCGACAACGTGTCGCCCGCACTGGAATGGTCCGGCGCCCCGAAGGGTACACGGCAGTTCGCGATTGCCGTACACGATCCGGATGCGCCGCTGCCGCGCGGGTTCACTCACTGGCTGGTCTGGGGCATTCCCGGATCCGCCAGCGGCATCCCCGAAGGGGGCGGCGGCGCGTTTCGCCAGGGGAAGAACGGGATGGGCACGAGCGGTTACGTCGGGCCGGCGCCGCCCAGGGGACACGGCGTTCATCACTACTTCTTCTGGGTCTACGCGCTCGACGCCGAGCCGGACCTGCGTGCCGGCGCCGGCTACGAGCAGTTTCTCGCGGCGATTGAAGACCACGTGATCGAACAGGCGCGCATCGTCGGGGTCTTCGAGCAGTAGGGCGCGGACCGCGAGGCGCTTGTACTATCGGAGCGGGCCCGGTATGATGCCGTCGGAGGTGTCCCGTGCGAATCCGAACGATGCGTCTCGCGGCCGCTGCGGCGTGCCTGGTCCTCGCGGCGGCGACGCCCGCCCGCGCCGCCGGCTACATCACCCCGTTCTGGGGCTTCAATTTCGGCGGCGACTCCGCCAACTGCATCAGCCTGACGAACTGCGAGGAGAAGCGGACGAATCTGGGCGTGTCGTTCGGCTCCACCGGAGCGCTGTTCGGGTTCGAGGCCGACTTCGGCTACGCGAAGGATTTCTTCGGCAAGGCGCCGGGCGCGGACACGTCGGTGCTGACGTTCACGACGAACCTGACCGTGACGCTGCCGCTCGGCCCGGTTCGGCCCTACCTGCTCGGCGGCATCGGCCTGATTCGACCGCACGCGTCGCTGTCGCTGTCGCAGTTGAGCCTCGACAAGAATGCGTTCGGCTACGACATCGGCGGGGGCGTCAACGTGCTCGCGACGCGCCACCTGGGTGTGCGCGGAGATCTCCGCCGCTTCCGCACGCTGCAGGACGTCACGCTGTTCGTGTTCACGGGCGACAAGCTCGAGTTCTGGCGCGGCAGCGTCGGGCTCGTGCTGCAGTTCTGAGACGTCACCGGGCCCCCTTTGCCGCCTGGGCGGTCGGCGGCGGCGGATGGTCCAGACTAGAGGTGCCAATAGTTGTCAATGGGGGCCAGCAGCTGACACAACGCGTCACTGCCGGCTCGACAAGCCATCTGTAAGTTTCGTGTTATCAAACTGTTGCGAGACTCATCGCAGCGGCACGGTCCTTGGATCGTGCACGGGCGTGTCTCAACAGCGAGGGGATGGCGTGCCACGGAAGCTTGATGGAAATCGGGGTTTTGCACTGATCGACGTGCTGTTCGTTCTCGGCATCATCGGCATCCTCTCGGCTATCGCCACGCCGCAGATGCTGAGGGCGCGACAGTCGGCCGGAGCGACCTCCGCTATCGGATCGCTCCGGGCGATCAGCAGCGCCCAGCTCACGTTCGCGCTGACGTGCGGCGGCGGCTTCTATGCGCCGAAGATGAGCACGCTCGGGAACCCGCCGCCGGGGAGCACCGAACCGTTCATCGCCGGCGGCCTTGGCACTGCGGACACGGCGATCAAATCCAACTACCGGTTTCAGATGAGCGCCACCGCGTGGGCGGGCGCGCCCGCGTCGTGCAACGGCCTCGCCGCGGGCTCCACCGGCCAGGGGTTCAAGGCGTCTGCGGATCCCACGGAGCCCGACAATCCGCGCTTCTTCGCCATCAACGCGAACACCGCGGTCTTCGAACACACGGCCTCGCTCGCCGCAATCATGCCGGAAGTGGGGGATCCGCCCATCGGTCACGTGCTGCAGTAATCGGCGTATAATTCCCGCATGTGGACCAAGATGATGAGCGGGCCGCGCAAGAAGGCGCCCCGGACGATTGCCGTCATCGATCCGGACCGCTGCTTCGGCGCGTTTGCCTGCTCGATCTGTCAGGCTGCCTGTCCCGTGGCCGGCTGCATCGTCGAGGAGCCGGACCGCGACGGCCGCATGGTGTGCGCGGTGCGGGCGGACCTGTGCATCGGGTGCGGGCTCTGCGTGACGCTCGGCAACCCGACGGCGCCGCAGCAGCGGGAGTTCGGCTGCCCGGCCGACTACGACGCGATCAACATGATGCCCTTCGAGGAGGTCGTCAAGGCGCTGCAGACCGCCTGACACGCACGGCGCTATACGCGGCGGGCCGCCACCGCCTGTGCGTAGCGCGACGGGAGCCGGTGATCCAGCCGGCTCGCGATGAACTCCGACGCCTCTGAAATCGCCTCGAGCGACACACCCGTGTCCGCTCCCAACCCGTTCAGCATGTACACGAGATCGTCGGTGGCCAGGTTGCCGGCCGCGCCCGGCGCGTACGGGCACCCGCCCAGCCCGCCGGCCGATGCGTCGAAGGTCGTGATGCCGAACGACAGCGCGGCGAGCACGTTCGCGAGCGCCGTGCCGCGCGTGTCGTGGAAGTGGAGCGCCACGCGATCGACCGCCACGCGCGCGAGGACCGCGTCGAGCACGCGGGGAACGTCGCCAGGGTGCGCAATCCCGATCGTGTCGCTGACCGCGACCTCGAACACGCCGAGATCGAGCAGCCGGGCGGTCACCTCCGCAACCCTGGCCGCATCCACGGCGCCTTCGAACGGGCAGCCGAAGGCCGTCGACAGATAGCCGCGGACGCGGAGTCCCGAGTCCAGCGCGCGCGCGCAGACCGCACGGTAGGTCGCGAGCGACTCCTCGACGCTCTGGTTGATGTTCCTGCGGCTGAACGTCTCGCTCGACGCGGCGAAGATCGCGATCTCGGCGACGCCGGCCGCGAGCGCGCGGTCGAGCCCCGCGAGGTTCGGCACGAGCGCCGTGTAGCGCGTGCCGGGACGCCGATCGATGCCGGCGAAGACCTCGGGCGCGTCGGCCATCTGCGGGACCCACTTCGGGCTGACGAACGCAGAGACCTCGACGACCGGCAGGCCGGCCGCGCTCAATCGGTCGACGAACGCAATCTTGTCGCCGGTCGTGATCGCGGCGCGCTCGTTCTGCAGGCCGTCGCGCGGGCCGACTTCGACGATCGTGATCCTGCGGCCGCGAACGGAAGAGAAGAGATCGGGCATGGCCTCTCTCACGGACAGCTCTTCTCCGGTCAATCCAGTTCGATCAGCGTCGTCTCGGGCTGCACCAGCTCGCCTTCCCTGCAGTTGACCGCCGTCACGATGGCGTCGGCCGGCGCGCGCACGGGCAGCTCCATCTTCATGGCCTCGAGCACGACGACCGTGTCGCCCTTCCTGACGGCGGCGCCTGGCGTGACCAGAACTCTCAACACCGTGGCGGGCATCGGGGCGGTCAGCGATTGTGCGACGTGCGCGCGCCCCGTGCCCCGTCGCGCCGGAACCGCCTCCGTCAGCCGGAAGACTTCGCCCTCGCAGAACGCCCACCGGTTCGATGGCGGGCCGGCGACGTAGACGATCCGGCTGCGGCCGCCGCGCTCGACACGATAAGTGCCGGGCGCAATCCGCGTGACGACGGCCGCCCCGGTCACGGCCTCCACCCGCGAAGCTGCTGCCACGGATCCCGCGCCGCGGCGGATTCGGCCGCGCCGACGCCCGCCGGCGATTCCTCGTGCGCCGCCGCCGCAGCCTGCACATCGGCCGGCGTGCCGCCCTCGCTCTGCGCGGCGAGCGCGGAGCCCTCGTCGTCCAGGAACGCCGTGTCGATTGCCCCCTCGCGGAAGCGCGGGTGCTCGAGGATCCTGAGCAGGAACGGCACGGTGGTCCGAATGCCGAGGATCGGGTAGTCGCGGAGCGCCGCGGCGAGCCTGGCGATCGCGAGGTCGCGCGTTTCGGCGGTCGCGATCACCTTGGCGAGCATCGGATCGTAGTGCACCGAGACCGTGCTGCCTTCGACGACGCCGGAGTCGATCCGCACGCCCGGCAGCCGCGGCTCCCGGTACAGCAGGATGCGCCCGGCCTGGGGCAGAAACCCTTCGGCCGGGTCCTCCGCGTACACGCGCGCCTCGATGGCGTGGCCCCGCTGCACGAGCGACTCCTGCGTCCAGGGCAGCGGCTCGCCGGAGGCCACGAGCAGCTGCGCGCGGACGAGATCGACGCCGGTCACCTGCTCGGTCACCGGATGCTCGACCTGGAGCCGCGTGTTCATCTCGAGGAAATAGAACCGGCCCGCGTCGCCGCTTCCCTCGAGCAGGAACTCGATGGTCCCGGCGTTGCGGTATCGGACCGCGCGGGCCGCCTTGACCGCGGCGCTGGCGATGCCTGTGCGCAGAGCCGGGGTCAGCGCGGGCGAGGGGCTCTCTTCGATGACCTTCTGGTGCCGCCGCTGGACGGAACACTCGCGCTCGAAGAGATGGACGACCCGGCCGGCGTCGTCGCCGAACACCTGGACCTCGATGTGCCGCGGATGCTCGACGAGGCGCTCGACGTAGAGGGTGCCGTCGCCGAACGCGGCCGTCGCCTCCCGGCGCGCCGCCTGGATCGCCTCTTCGATCTCCGCCCGCTCGCGCACGCGGCGCATGCCCTTGCCGCCGCCGCCCGCCGACGCCTTGATCAGCGCCGGCAGACCCACGCGCTCGACCGTCGCTCGCACTCCCGCGTCCGACTGGTCGGTTGGTGTCTCCCCGGGCACTACGGGAACGCCGGCCGATTCCATCAGCCGCCGCGCGCCGATCTTCGATCCCATCCGGGCGATCACGTCGGCGGGCGGTCCGACGAAGACGAGCCCGGCCTCCTCGCAGGCGCCGGCGAACCCGGCGTTCTCCGACAGGAAGCCGTACCCCGGGTGAACGGCATCGGCGCCGCTGTCGCGCGCGGCCGCGACGATCGCGGGCGCCGAGAGATAACTGGCCGACGCGGCGGCCGGTCCAATCGGCACGGCCATGTCGGCCGCGGCCACGTGCGGCGCGGCCGCATCCGGCTCGGAGAACACGGCCACCGTCTCCACGTCGAGCTCGCGGCAGGCGCGGATGATTCGCAGCGCGATCTCGCCGCGGTTCGCGATCAGCAGCCGCTTGATCATCTCTGACGCTTCGCGTCCGGCCTCGTGTCCTCTGTACCCTTGGCGTCCTTCGTGTCATCCCAGGCGGGGCGCCGCTTCTGGAGGAAGGCGGTCATGCCTTCCTGCCCCTCGGCGGACACGCGGCGCGTGGCGATCGCACGCGCGGTGAGCGGCATCGCGTCCTCGACCGTGCGGGGCCACACCTCCGGGATGAGCGCCTTGGCCGCGGCGACGCCCTCGGGAGCGGCGCTGAGAATCTCGCGCACGTACCGGGCAACCACCGCGTCGAGCTCGGCGGCAGGGACGACCGCGTGCACGAGACCGATCTCGCGCGCCCGCGCGGCGGTGAAGCGCGCGCCGGTCAGGAAGAGCTCGCGCGCCGCCGAACGGCCGATCTTCGCCAGCGCGAACGGCGAAATCACCGCGGGCAGGATGCCCAGCTTGACCTCGGTGAAGCCGAACAGCGCCTGCTCCTCGGCGACGACGATGTCACAGACGGCGGCGAGCCCCGATCCGCCGCCGAGCGCCGCGCCGTGGATGCGGCCGACGAGCGGCACCGGCAGCCGATCGAGCGCCGCGAACATGCGCGACATCTCCATCGCGTCGCGCAGGTTCTCCGCCTCGGTGTAGCGGACCATCTTCGACATCCAGGTCAGGTCCGCGCCGGCGCAGAAGACCTTCCCGGCGCCCCCGAGCACGACGACCCGCAGCCCGTCGCGTCTCGCCGCCTCGACGCGTTCGGCCCACGCCGTCAGCTCGGCGATGACTTCTTCGTTGAATGCGTTGCGCACCTCGGGCCGGTTCAGCGTCAGGTACTCGACCGCCCCGTCGCGCCTGGTCTCAATGTGCCTGTAAGCCATCGATGGTCTGAAGAGGCGCGGTCCTTCTACATCCGGAACACCCCGAACCTCGGCTCGGGGATCGGCGCGTTGAATGCCGCGGACAGGCCGAGCGCGAGCGCCTGCCGCGTTTCGGCGGGATCGAGGATGCCATCGTCCCAGAGACGCGCGGTGGAGTAGTAGGGAGATCCCTCGTGCTCGTACTTGTCGAGAATCGGCTGACGGATGGCGTGCTCGTCCGCCGGGCCGAGGGGTTTCCCTTCGCGCGCGAGCTGGTCGCGTTTGACCGTCGTCAGCACGCCGGCCGCCTGCTCGCCGCCCATGACCGAGATGCGGGCGTTCGGCCACATCCAGAGCAGTCGCGGCTCGTACGCGCGCCCGCACATCCCGTAGTTCCCGGCCCCGAAGGATCCCCCGATGATGACGGTGAACTTCGGCACGACCGAGTTGGCGACCGCGTGCACCATCTTCGCGCCGTCCTTGGCGATGCCGCCGCGCTCGTACTGCTTGCCGACGATGAAGCCGGTGATGTTCTGCAGGAACACGAGCGGGACGCCGCGCAGGTTGCACAGCTCGATGAAGTGCGCCGCCTTCAGCGCCGATTCGGAAAAGAGCACGCCGTTGTTCGCCACGACGCCGACGAGATACCCGTACAGCCGCGCGAACCCCGTGACGAGCGTCGTTCCGTAGCGCTCCTTGAACTCGTCGAAGCGCGAGCCGTCGACGAGCCGGACGATGATTTCGTGCACGTCGTACGGCTTGCGGATGTCGGCATTGACGATGCCGTACAGCTCGCGCGGATCGTAGCGCGGCTCCTCGGGAGCGGCGACGTCGCCCGGCACGTGCTTGACGCGGTTCAGCGTGGAGACGATGGTCCGGCACAGGGCCAGCGCGTGGTCGTCGTCTTCCGCGAAGTAGTCCGCGACGCCAGACAGACGCGTGTGCACGTCGGCGCCGCCGAGCTCCTCAGCCGTCACTTCCTCGCCGGTCGCAGCCTTCACGAGCGGCGGACCGCCGAGGAAGATCGTGCCGGTGCCCCTGACGATGACGGTCTCGTCCGACATGGCCGGCACGTACGCGCCGCCGGCCGTGCAGGAGCCCATCACGACCGCGATCTGCGGGATCCGCTCGGCCGACATCCGCGCCTGGTTGAAGAAGATGCGTCCGAAGTGATCGCGATCGGGGAAGACCTCGGCCTGCAGCGGCAGGAACGCCCCGCCCGAATCGACGAGGTAGACGCACGGCAGCCGGTTCTGCAGCGCAATGTCCTGCGCGCGGACATGCTTCTTGACCGTCATCGGATAGTACGTGCCGCCCTTGACCGTCGCGTCGTTCGCGACGACGAGCACCTCCCGCCCCGAGACGCGGCCGATGCCGGTCACGATCCCGGCGGCCGGCGCCTCGTCGTCGTACATGCCCCAGGCCGCCAGCGGTGACAGCTCGAGAAACGGCGATCCCGGATCGAGCAGGCGCTCGATGCGCTCGCGGGCCGGGAGCTTGCCCTGCTCGCGGTGGCGCTGCAGGTACTTCGGCCCGCCGCCCTGGCGGACGGCGTCCTGCCGTGCGCGCAGCTCCGCCACCAGCTCTTCCATCCGCTTGCGATTGAACTTGAAGGTGGCGTCGGCGGGGTCGATATGCGAATCGAGAGGATCCATCAACGGTTGCTGCGCCCGATTATCTCACAGGCGTTCCGCACGACCGGAATGCGGCCGCCGGGCGACTCGCGGCCTGGCCGATCGTGAGGATCTCGTGACCCACGCCGGGGAGACCCCTTACGGTCGTATCGCCACAATACGTTATGTATTCTTGACATACAAGGTACGTGTTCGTGTATTGACTCGTTGCGCGTTCCTGATACACTTCAGGCTTATGAGCGTCAAGCATAAGAGACGAGTACTGGCGATCGATGATGAACCGGCGATGACCGAGTGGCTGAAGATCCTGCTCGAGCACGCGGGCTACGACGTCAGGACGGCCCTCATCGGCACTCGCGGCGAGGAACTCTTCAGGACGTGGCGGCCCGACGCCGTCGTCACCGACATGATGCTGCCCGATGTGGACGGCATCGAGCTGGTTCGCACGTTCAAGCAGCTCGATCCGGAGGCCGAGGTCATCGTGATCACTGGGCAGGGGAACATCCCACGCTCGGTCGAGGCTGTCAAGGCCGGCGCCTTCGACTTCCTCGAGAAGCCGGTCGACGCCGAGCGGCTGCTCGACAAGCTGGAGAAGGCGATCAAGCAGAAGACCCTGATGGACGAGAACGAGCAGCTCAAGGCAAGGCTGCAGGATCGCTACAAGTTCCAGAACGTGATCGGCCGCGCCAGGAAGATGCAGGAGCTGTTCGAGCTGATCGAGAGCGTCGCGGCCAGCGAGGCGAACATCCTCATCCAGGGCGAGAACGGCACCGGCAAGGAGCTGATTGCCAACGCCATCCACTACAACAGCAAGCGGTCGAAGGGGCCGTTCATCAAGATCAACTGCGCGGCCATCCCGAAGGACCTGATCGAGTCGGAGCTGTTCGGCTACAAGAAGGGCGCGTTCACCGGCGCGACGATGGACAAGGAGGGGCTCTTCGAGATGGCCGAGGGCGGGTCGCTCCTCCTCGACGAGATCGGGGAGATGCCGCCGTACCTCCAGACGAAGCTGCTGCGCGTGCTGCAGGAGCGCGAGTACCGTCCGATCGGCAGCGACCGGATCGTGCACGTGGACTTCCGGCTGATCTGCGCGACGAACATCGATCTCGATGCGGCGCTCCGCGACGGCCGGGTGCGCGAGGACCTCTACTTCCGCATCAATACGATCACGCTGCGGGTGCCGCCGCTGCGCGAGCGGACCGAGGACATCCCGCTGCTCTGCGACTACTTCCTGGACAAGTTCCGCCAGCGCTACCAGAAGAACGTCAAGACGCTGGCGCCGTCGGTGTACCACCTGCTCATCCGGAACCGCTGGCCGGGGAACGTGCGCGAGCTCGAGAACGCGATCGAACGGGCGGTCCTCGTGGCGAAAGGGTCCGAGATCACGGTCGGCGATCTTCCGGAGTCGATCCGCGAGGAGTCCACGAGCTCGACCGACTTCGTCATCCCGCCGCACCGGACGCTTGCCGAAATCGAGAAGATGGCGATCCTCCAGACGCTGCAGCGGACGAACTGGAACAAACAGGAGGCGGCGCAGATTCTCGGGCTGTACCGGCCCACGCTGTACAGCAAGATGAAGAAGCACGAGATCCGCGACATGGGCAAGGCGGCGCGCGGCGCGTCGACGGCGCCGACGCCCCTGTCCGCTTCTCCGCCCACGGCGACCTAGGGCGGGTCCGGCTGGACCCGCTGCGCCTGCTCGTAGCGAGGCGGGTCCCGTCTGCTCACCCATCGGCACCTCAGCATCAGCGCGTCGCGTTTTCCGACGAAGCCGCACGCGCGAGCGGCCGATCGGCCCGATGCAGACGGCACGACCGTGGCACACAACTTGAAGAGCTGAACGAGCGGGAAGGGGCGCGTGGCGGAGAACTCGCGGGCAGTCGTGGCGGCACTCATCGGGGCGGCGATCGGGGCGCTGGCCGGATACGTGCTGTTCACCGAACGGGGACGCCAGTGGCGGCGCCAGCTCGAGCCGTCGCTGGATCAGCTGGCGCGCGAGCTGAACCATTTGCGCGGCACCGTGAACAAGGCTGCCGGCCTGGCGGCGGAAGGCTGGAATCTGCTCAACGAAGCGGCCGGCGAGGGCGGATCGATACGCGGCCGCTCCGCTGAGGAAGGAGAGAGGCGTCATGGGAGACGGATACGATCGCTTTGAGAACGAAGGGGCCGGGGGCGGCAGCTTCGTGATTGGCCTGCTCGCCGGCACGGTGCTCGGAGCGGGAATTGGCATGCTCTTCGCCCCGAAACCGGGGTCGGAGCTGCGCAACCAGATTTCGGAACAAGCCGGCGCCATCGCCAACACGGCGTCCGATTCTTATCGCCGGGCGTCTGACACCGTCAACGACCTGGCGGACAAGGGCCGCCACATGTACGATCGCGCCCGCGAGGCGGTGGGACGCGGCGGTGAGGAGGCTCGCCGGCACCTCCGCGACGTCACCGGCGGCGCCTCGAGCAGCTCGCCGACCTCCGGAGCGTCGACCTCCGGCCCCTCGTCGTAGGGGAGCGGATGACGCGCGACGCGATGGCGGCAGTCGGCCGCCTGACGCGCGCCCGACCCGGCCCGGCGGCACATCCCTCATAATGGCGGCGTGAAGCACCTCGCCAGAGCGTGGCGCGGGGTCCGGCACGTCGCCGTGCTGTCCGGTCTCGCGGCGTGGCACGGGCTGGTCGAGTACACGCGCGGCGACAACCTCACCTACGCCGCCTCCATCGCGTACTACACGCTGCTGTCGCTCTTTCCGCTGTTCATGCTGGCCCTCGCCCTGCTGGGACACGCGACGGCCAACGTGGCGAACCGCAACGCGATTCTCGAGTTCGCGCTTCGCTACTTCCCGTTGCAGTTCGACTTCGTCACCGAGCAGCTCGACGCGCTGCGGACGAGCGAGTTCCCCTTCGGCGTCCTCGGCAGCGTGGCGCTCGTCTGGGGCGCGCTCGGCGTGTTCGGCGCCATCAGCACGGCGGTCAACTACGTGTGGGGCGTCGAGTACCAGCGCAGCTTCCTGAAGCATCGTCTCTTCGTGTTCCTGATGCTGCTCGTCGCCGGCTTGATCCTCCTGCTCGCGCTGTTGCTCGTCAGCGCGGCGCACGTGCTTGGCGCCAGCCCTTTCGCCGCCGTCCTGGCGCGCTTCCCGGGGCTGCAGATCCTCCGCAGCCTCGCCGTCCGCAACGCCACGACGCTCCTCTTCATCATCGTGGTCGGGTTGGTCTTCTATTTCGTGCCGAATACGCGCGTCCGGTTCCGCGACGTGTGGATTGGCGCCATCCTGACTGGCCTGCTCTGGAAGGGCACCCTCGAGGTCTTCTCGTGGTACATGAGCGACATGAAGAGGTTCGCCCGCGTCAACGGGTCGGTGGCCGCCGTCATCGTGTTTCTCGTGTGGGTGTACGTGCAGGCGGTGATTCTGCTGTACGGCGTCGAGTTCACGGCCGCGTACGCGCGGCTGCGGCGCGGTCGTGCCGAGGACCTTCCGGCGGCGCCCGCCACGAGGACCTAGATCCGGTGCACCGGTTCACTGTGCCTGAAGGGCGCGGATGATGGCGTCCGTGAAAGCGGGGACGTCGGCTGGCTTGCGTGAGGTGATGAGGTTGCCGTCCTCGACGACCGGCCTGTCGACGTAGAGGCCGCCGGCGTTCCTGACGTCGACCGCGATCGACGGCCAGCAGGTGAGCGTCCGGCCGCGAAGCGCGTTGGCGGAAATGAGCAGCTGCGGCCCGTGGCAGATGGCGGCGACCGGCTTGCGCGCTTCCATCGCGTCGCGGACGAAATCCACCATCGCGTGCCGCATCCGCATGCGATCGGGCGCGTACCCGCCCGGGATCACGATTGCGTCGAAGTCGGCGGCGCGCGCGGACGCGGCGGAGAGATCCGCGGTGACGATGGCGTCGCCACGCTTGCCGTGGAAGCGGGCGCCGGCGGTCGGGCCGACGAGCGCCACGGTCGCGCCCGACGCGCGCAGCGCCTCGAGCGGCCCGGTCAGCTCGCGATCCTCGAACTCCTCTTCGACGAGAATCGCAACGCGCCTGCCGGCGAGCGGACGCGGCTCGCTCATGCGGCGATTCTACTTCATAATGGATCGATGAACCGTCTCGCCGGCGAGCGCAGTCCGTACCTCCTGCAGCATGCGGACAATCCGGTCCACTGGTTCGCGTGGGGCGACGAAGCGTTTGCCAGGGCGCGTGCCGAGAACAAGCCGATCTTCCTGTCGATCGGGTACTCCACGTGCCACTGGTGCCACGTGATGGCGCACGAGTCGTTCGAGAACGAAGCCGTGGCGGCCGTGCTCAACGAGGACTTCGTCGCGATCAAGGTGGATCGCGAGGAGCGCCCGGACGTCGACCGCGTGTACATGACGTTCGTTCAGGCGACGACCGGCTCCGGCGGGTGGCCGATGAGCGTGTGGCTGACGCCCGACCTGAAGCCGTTCTTCGGCGGGACGTACTTCCCGCCGACGTCGCGGTGGGGCCGGCCCGGTTTCGTCGAGATGCTGCAGGAGATCGCGCGGGTGTGGCGCACCGAGCGCGAGAAGGTCGTCGAATCGGCCGACGCGGTGACCGCCCAGCTGCGCACGCTCGAAGCGGGAGCGGCGCCTGCGTCGGTGCCCGGTCCCGAGGCGCTCGCGCGCACCGTTGCGTCGTTCCGGGAATCGTTCGATCGCCGCCACGGCGGGTTCGGCGACGCGCCGAAGTTTCCGCGGCCGAGCGAGCTGCTGTTCCTGCTGCGCGAGCACGCCCGCACCGGGGCAC
>JBLMXQ010000030.1:0-7287 GCA_050257855.1 Betaproteobacteria bacterium
GTGACGGCCTTCAGTATCACGGTCGTGGTAAGCGCTCCGCCAACAGCGATGCGAGATCTGGTCGACGGTCGGAGCCCCTCGCCAATTGCCGAACTG
Source organism: Betaproteobacteria bacterium (assembly GCA_050257855.1). Classification (GTDB taxonomy): domain Bacteria; phylum Acidobacteriota; class Vicinamibacteria; order Vicinamibacterales; family CAVVIG01; genus JBLMXQ01. The sequence goes on from JBLMXQ010000030.1 coordinate 97, forward strand.
GCGAAGCGGAGAGCCAGGCCGTCGGCTTCGTGCGATCCGAGGCGACACCTGCCAGACGCTGAACGAGCGGTAACGACACGATTCCCGCCAGTTGCGTGAGCTCGTTGCTGTCCAGATCGCTGACCAGCATGACCGCGTGACGCGATCCGTTCACCAACACCACGGATAGTCCCTCCATGGGATGCCCGATGACATGCGGAATCGCCGCTGCAGACTTAGCGGCGGCTGTCGCTTCATCGTTCGCGGTCACGAGCAGCGACACGACGCGACCGCGATACTGCGGGATGACATGTCCGAACCGATGTGCCCCATACGCGCAGGAGTGCCGTTCGACCACACGAGCGGGACCGTCCGGGGTGGGGATGTCATCCGGCGGAGCGCTGAGCAGCACCTTATAGGCGCTGTCGAAGCGCCGCGCAGCCTCCTCCAGCGGCACTGGCGTCCTGACCATGACGATGTGCTGAAGGCACCTCTCCCTCGAACGCGGCCCAGGCGTCGGAGTCGTCGCGCGAAGCGGCCTGTTTCGCCATCGAACTGCAGATTCGGCGTCGAGCACGGGACGCGCCGTCCAGCGCCCTCGCGATGCTTCAATCACCACACGAGGCCGGAATATTCCCGGGCCACGAGCGCCGGCGGCGTTCGGGCGGAATATTTCGGCACGACGTCGGTATCCCTCCACACGTGACCGAACGTCGCGGTCCGGATGATCAACCTGTGTCTGGTGTTCTTTCTGTCGTCTGCCTGCGGGGACGCTACTGGAAGGTAATCCCTGCCGATGCCCATCTGCCTCGGCCTCGGCGCAGATCCGCTGCACGAGTGAATCGCTCACGTCCTCGGGCGCAAACACCGCCACGGGAATCGTGGTCGGCCGGACGTTGGGCCGCGCTCTCGCGCACGAGATCGGCCACTATCTGCTGCGTTCGAAGGCGCATACGTCGCACGGTCTGATGCGGGCGGCCTGGACTTCCGGCGAGTTCGTCTCCTCCAGACGCGACGGATTCGAGCTGACCTCCGAACAAAGAGCGGCTGCAATCACTGATGTCGAGGAGGTGCCGGAATATTCCGCGGAATATTTCCGATGCCGATCGACATGGCGTCAGGTGGAGGCATCTCGTGAGAACGGGTTTCGACGTTTCGGCGCTTCAACGCTGGTCGGCCATTCCTTTGAGGCTGATCGTGGGCTACGGCTTCGTCGCCCACGGGTATGCCAAGGTCATGAATGGGCCGGATCACTTTGCCGCGTCGCTTCAGGGGCTTGGGGTTCCAGCGCCACACCTGATGGCGTGGGCGACAATCGGATTCGAGCTGCTCGGCGGGCTCGCCGTCCTTGCTGGCGCGTACATCCCGCTGGTCGCTCTTCCGCTGGGTGTGATTCTCCTCGTCGCGGCTCTCACGGTGCACCTGCCGTACGGCTTCAGTTCGATCAAGCTTCGCGCCGTGACGGCGGCCGGGCCTCAATTCGGTCCTCCGGGCTATGAGACAGACCTGCTCTACATCGCGGCGCTGGCGACGCTGGTCCTCGGCGGATCCGGCCCGTTCGCCCTCGATGCGCGGCTTCCGCGTTTCCGCGGGAACGGACGGGTGAGGAATCAATGACACCGGTCGGTGCGGTCGACCGCTTATTCGAGGCGCACCTCATCGTCGCCAACCTCGACGCGTCGATTGCGTTCTATCGGGATCGCCTCGGACTCGAACTGGCGCACGTGGTACCTGCGCGTCAGGCGGCGTTCTTCTGGATCGGCCCGCGCGGCCACTCGATGCTTGGACTGTGGCAGGCCGGTGCCGGTCCTCAGAGAACGACCACGCACCTCGCCTTCGCCGCAGCCGCTGATGATGTGATCGCAGCGCCCGCGAGACTCCAGTCAGCGGGCATCGTCGCTCTCGACTTCAACGGGCAGCCAACAGACGAGCCTGTTGTACTCGCCTGGATGCCGGCGCTGTCGGTGTATTTCCTCGACCCCGATGGTCACCTGTTGGAATACATCGCGATGCTCGAGGGCGAACCGCGCCCCGACGAAGGTGTCGTGTCGTGGCGCGCGTGGAATATTTCTGACGTGTGCGGGTATCTCTGACGTTCGAGGAGAACGCAATGTTCAAACGAAACGTGTTGGGTGTGATCGTTGCCTGTGCGGCATTCGCCGCAGGCGGCATCGGAATTCGCGCGAACGGCGGCCATGGACGCACGCTCGTCGTTACGATGACCAACGACCCGGATGCCAATCAGCTCAGGGTCTACGATGCCGAAAGCCATGTCTTGCTTCAGACACTATCCACTCACGGCAAGGGCGGTGTTGGAGGCAACGCGCGGGGCATCAAGCAGCACGACGGCAGACTCGTCGCCGTGGTCAACAACGGATCGAACAACGTCGCGCTTTTCAGACGCGACGGGGACGTGCTGAAGTTTGACGGGGTCGTGTCGACCACCAGCGCTCCGGTGAGCGTGGATTTCGGCAACGATCATTTGTACGTCGCCGGCGCCACGACGGTCGACTCGTTCGTGCTTCATCAGAATTCGGTGGAGTGGCTGGACGGCACGACCGATCTCGCGCTCGCGGGCGGAGGGGCTCCTCCGGCAGGCAGCACGGGTCAAGTCGGCGTCATCGACGAGAGACAGCTGCTCGTCACGTTGAAGACGGATCCAGATCCGGGCACGGTCGACATCATCGCGCTGGATCGAGGCAGAGTCAGCGGATCGGCGCCGACCGCCGTCTCGGCTCCAGACGGTGCGCTGGCACCCTTCGGGTTCGCCACGTATCCTGACGGTACGGCGCTGATCACGCTGGCGCACTCGAACCAAGATGGCCTCTTTCGGGACGGCTCGTTTGTATCCGTCGTTGCCGCCGGGCAGGCAGCGTCGTGCTGGATGACGAGAGCCGGAAAGTACGTCTTCGTCGCGAATACCGGCAGCCGATCGATCAGCCGTCTGGCAGGAACGGGCAACAACATTTTTGTCGACGGTCTGGTCGCCGCGCAGATTCCGACGGGGGCACCGGTCGACATCGATGCGGATTCGGGCGTCCTCGGTGTCATCGATCATGGAGCCGGCCAGTCGCACCTTTCGGTGTTCACGTACAACCGGTTTGGCGAGCTCGCGGCGACCGGCACGACGATCACTGTCGGTGTCCCCGACGCGAATGGCGTGGCGATTCTCTCGCCGCGCGACGACGACCGGAACTGAGCGTCGACGATGAAGGTTCGCATCTGGCTTGGGTGGGTGGTCACGGGGCTGATGGCGGCGCTGATGCTGCTGTCAGCCGTACCGGACGTGCTTCGGATTCCAGGTGCGCTGGCCGTGTTCGGGCATCTCGGCTATCCACCGTACTTGTTGGTGTTCCTGGGAACGGCCAAGATCCTCGGCGTCGCGGCCGTTCTCACGCCCGGTGTTCCGAGGCTCAAGGAATGGGCGTTCGCCGGCCTGACCTTCGATCTGACCGGCGCGTTGTACTCGCACCTGTCGGTCGGCGATCCAGCGAACGTCTGGGTGCCGGCCGCCATCGGCGTGGCGCTGATGGCTGGGGCATACGTCGCCTACCGCACGAGACCTCACGCGGCCGGCAGCTGACAGTGAGGGAATGAACGTATGGAGATCGAGAACACAGTGGCACTGGTGACAGGCGCCAGCCGGGGCATCGGCGCCGCCCTCGTGCAGGCGCTCCTCGAGCACGGAGCCTCGAAAGTGTACGCGGCGGCGCGGCACGAGGCTGACCTCGCCAGGCTGCGCGCGGCACGGGATCGCCGGATTGTTCCGGTAGACCTCGACGTCACCAACGCCGATCGAGTCGGCCGCGCCGCGGACCAGGCCCGGGATGTGAAGGTCCTGTTCAACAACGCCGGCGTCCTCGACTTCGGCAGCGTCCTGGACGCATCGCCGGCAGCGTTCAACCGGAACTTCGACGTCAATTTCTTCGGTCTGTTGAACGTGACCAGGGCATTTGCGCCAACGCTGACCGAGAATCACGGCGCCGTCGTCAACATCCTCACACTCGTCGCACTCGCGAGCATGCCGGGACTCGGGGTGTACAACGCCTCGAAGGCTGCGGCGTGGTCGCTCACGCAGTCGCTGCGCGCGGACTTCGCCAAGCGACACGTGAAGGTCTTCAGTGTCTTCCCGGGGGCTGTCGACACCGACATGCTCAAGGGCGTCGACATGCCGAAGACGCCGCCAACGGATGTCGCGTCAGAGGTCCTGTCTGGTGTCGAAGCCGACCAGGAAGACATCTTCCCGGATCCGATGTCACGACAGCTCTACGCGCACTGGGTGAGCGATCACAAGGCCATCGAACGCCAGTTTGCGGCGATGTGAGGGCAGACCGTGAGCGCTCGACTCATCACGATGGAATGCTGCTCGCCGGCTGCATCCGTAATAATGCGGGCGACATCATCGCGGGTTTCAACGGATATACATCGGGAGGATGTTACGAGCTCTCGTATGTTGACGTCGACGACCGGGATGAAGGGTCGGCTTGGCGGCAGGCGATGAAAGCCGCGACGCTCGTTGAGAGACGGGTTGTCAAAGCTTGCGCTGCATCGCGAGACCGGCGCCGAATCGAGTCTCGACGGTTCCCGTAGTGCGGAAGCCGCACGCGGCATAGAAGCCTTTCGCGTGCGGGTTGCCGACGACGTGCAGGATGCGGGAGGCGCGCCCGCGCGCGGCATCGGCGCAGTGTTCGACCAGCAGTCGCCCCACGCCTCGTTTCCAGAGGCTCGGCTCGACGAACAGCGCATCGAGCTCGGCATTCCCGTCCGGCCGCGGCAGGATCGCTGCGAAGCCGACGATGACGCCGTCGCGCTCCGCCACGAATACGTGACCATCCGCAATTTGCCCCACCGGCAGCGCGATCGCGTCCGGATTCGCGAGTAGAGAGTCGCGATCGCCAGAATTGGCGAGCGAAGCCCGCCACTGCAGCCCCTCCAGGCACGACCGTTCTGCCTGCAGCGCTGAACGGATCACGATGTCGGACATCCAGCCATTCTAGCGTCAGGGACTGTCGATGAAGCGATTCATGGAAGTGGGAGGTCAGGAAACGCCGAATGACGGCACCGTTCAAACAATGCGCGACCCGTTGCGGGACGATGAGTCGCTCCGGCATTCGCTCAATTCGCCGACGGCTCGAACACGTTCGGCGTCCCGCGCACACCGCTGCCACCCCGAACTGCGAGGCAGATCTGGGCGGTCGAAGCAAGACGGCCTAGTCGTCTGACTCGCAAGGACCCTGCTCTCATCTCGCGCCCCTGCCGGCCAGAACGCGCGGTGTGTAAGTAATGACATCGTCAACCGCGTTCTGGAACCGCATCTGCACAGCAACACTCTGTCCCGGCAGGAGATCGGTCTTGACGTTGACGTAAGGGCTCCCAGCGGGAGACATGAACTCGGTGACATCGCCGGCGTTCAACACGGTCACGTTCTCACTCAAACGGTCCAGCACCAGCGAGACAGGCCCGACGATGATATTCGGCGAGTTGTTCGTCAGCGTGACGGTTTGCTCGTAGCGCCTCGGCTTGCGATTGACTACGGGACCGAAGCTGAAGCCGATGGAACCGGTGACGTCGGATGCGCACCTGCATGCCGCGAAATCGGCCGTCACCGTCTGCGGCGCGCTCATCACCACCGTCGTCGAAGGGTCGCCCGGGTTCGTCACGTTCTGGCTCCAATCGGCGAATCGGAACCCCGGACCCGGAGTGGCCTTCACGGCAACCACGGAGTCCTTCGGAACGTCGAGCAGGCCGGGTGAGGGAATCGTGGCGCCGGATCCGAGCGGCTGCACCTGCATCGTGAGCTGCACCGCCTGATTCGAGCCCCCGGGGTCTTCGATGCCCGCCAGGATCACGCACGGCTGCTCGAGCCTGCCGAACCCCTCCAGGCACAACTCGAATGCGCCAATGTCGTAACCCGCCGTTGGCCGGCCGCGGCTGCTTGCGCTGATCGACGGGCAACGAGGTCGTCGCATCGGCCGCGTTCCGTGCAGGGCTCGTCGACGCAATCGCCATCGTCGGCGTGACGCCCTGGTCGTATCGCAGCGGTCCCAACTGCGGATCCGAGCTGGTGACCACGCCTCCGCAACCGACGAATGTGTGCCGATTGAACCGCGTGCCGTCCACGACGTTGTTCTGGATCAGATTTCCGGCAAACGCGACGCCGATGCTGGTGCCGGTGATCGCGCATTCAGTCTGGCCGTTGCCGGCGATGATCGTGTTCTCCAGCACGAACGACGTCGGGGCGGGTTCGGAATCGTCACCGAAGATGTCACCGAAGATGCCGCCGCCGCCGGCACCGGACACCTGCGCGACGATGATGCCCCCGCCGAAATTGGCGGTGTTGCCGCTGATCGTGGAGTTGACAACGGTCAGGTGGCCGTTGACGGAGAAGATCGCGCCACCGCCGCCGGAGCCGTCCTGGGTCTCCTGCGAAAAGCCGCCGTTGGATCCGTTTCCTGCAAAAGTGCTGTTCCTGATGTCGACCGTGCCGCCGTCGTTGAAGATGGCGCCGCCCAGTCCCGCGCCGCCGCCCCCGCCGGTCGAACTGCCGCTGCCAGCAAAGAAGCCGCCGTTGCCTGCATCCCCGTCCGTGACTGCACCGTTGTTGCCGGCGCCGCCGCCCCCGCCGCCGCCACCGGGACAGCGCCCGGAGTCGCCACTGTCGTTGGCTCCCCCTCCGGCGCCACCACAATCGAAGCCGGGCAGCTCGTGGTACCCGTCTCGCAGAGTTCCGCCGCCCCCGCCACCACCAACGCCCAAGCAGGAGCCGCCGTTTCCGCGAGCGCCTCCGCCGCCGGCGCCGCCGCGTGTAGGCGAACCGAGGAGATCAGCCTCGTCGCATGAACCGCCGCCATTGCCGCCTATCCCGCCTCGGCCGAAGTAGTAAGCGTCGCCGCCCTTCACCGAAATCCGCGAATGTACGCCCTCCTAATCGTGAGCGAGCCCGTGCTCGCCACGGCAAACAGCCGGGAGTTCCGAGTGCCGATCCGCTCCAGCGTTGCGCCGTAGGCCAGGATCGTGATGGTGGAGGTGATGATCGGCGTTGCCGTGGGGCCGGTTGGATTCATGGCGTCGTCGACAATCTTGTTCATCTTCAGCACCGCGCCGGCAGGCAGCACGATGATGTCGTCACCGCTGCCCGGCACGCACAGTGTCGTGACCTCGTTCGGCGTCGACCCCGTATATCCCGCGATTGCCACGTTCCTGTCGAAGTTT
>JBLMXQ010000031.1:0-50854 GCA_050257855.1 Betaproteobacteria bacterium
GTTCTCCTCGACACGATCATCCGCCAGCTCGGCGCGGGTGACGTCACGCTGTGCTCGATGTCGCTGCGCGAGGGGGTCGTGCTCGACTACGTCCGGCGGCACCGGTCCGACATCGAGCGGATCGAGCGCTACCCGGACATCCGGCGGCGCAGCGTCATCGACCTGGCGCAGCGGTGCAACTACGCCGCCGACCACGCGCAGCAGGTCGTCCGGCTGGCGCTCTCGCTCTTCGACCAGACCCGGCCGCTGCACGAGCTGGACGCGAAGGCGCGCGAGTGGCTCGAGTTCGCCGCGCTGCTGCACGACACCGGTGAGCACATCAGCTACGAGCGGCACCACCGGCACTCCTACTACCTGATCAAGAACGGCGACCTGCGCGGCTTCGATCCGGAGGAGATCGAGGTCATCGCGCTGGCGGCCCGGTACCACCGCCGCGCCACGCCCAAGCGGGGCCACGACGGGTATGGCGATCTCGGAGGCCGGCGCCGGCGCATCGTCCGGACGCTGGCCGCCATCCTGCGGCTCGCGGAGAGCCTGGACCGCAGCCGCTCGCAGGTCGTGGGCCGGCTCGAGCTGCACGATCGCGGCCCCGATGTGCTGCTGCGGCTGCGCGCGACGGGCGACGCCGAGCTCGAGCTGTGGGCAGCCGGGCGGCACGTCGAGCCGCTCCAGGAGCTGCTCGGCAAGCCGGTGCGCATGGAAGTCAGCGAAGCTCACCATGATGAACAACCTGACCAATCCCCACGAGTACCCGGGCAAGCTGTTCGTCGTCGAAGGAATCGACGGCTCCGGGAAGAGCACCCAGCTCGGGCTGCTGGCGAAGTGGCTGACGGCCGAGGGTCATCGCGTCTTCGTCACCGAATGGAACTCGTCCGCACTCGTCAAGGCGGCGACGAAGACCGGGAAGAAGAAGAACGCGCTGACACCGATGACGTTCAGCCTGCTGCACGCCACCGATTTCGCTGACCGGCTGCTCTACAAGATCATCCCGCCGCTCAAGGCCGGGATGATCGTCCTGGCGGATCGCTACGCCTACACGGCGTTCGCCCGCGACGCCACGCGAGGGGTGGACCGCCAGTGGGTCAGGGAGTTGTACGGCTTCGCCGTCCGCCCGGATCTCTCGCTCTACTTCCGCGTGCCGATCGACGTCTCGCTCGACCGCCTCATGGCGCGGCGGGTCAAGCTGAAGTTCTACGAGGCCGGGATGGATCTCGGCTGGAGCGCGAATCCGATCGAGAGCTTCCGGCTGTTCCAGGGCAAGGTGCTCGAGGAGTACGACCGGATCGTCGATGAGTTCGGCCTCGAGGTGGTGGATGCGCGCGGGAGCATCACCGAGCAGCAGCGCCATGTGCGGGAGCTGATCGCGGGCCGCCTGGCGCCTGCGGCGACGACCACGGAGGAGCACGATGCCCAGCCCGTCTGATCCGATGCCCGAGGTCACCGGCGACGGCATGCAGCCCGGCCACTACTACGGGCGGGGCATTCCGTATCTGCCGATCAACGGCTTTCCGGGCAAGATCATCGCCATCGAGGGGACCGATGGCGTCGGCCGCAGCACGCAGATCCAGCTGCTGCGGGAGTGGCTCGAAGTGAAGGGCTACGGGGTCGTCGAGACCGGGTGGACGCGGTCGCCGCTGATGCAGCCCACGATCGAGCTCGCCAAGTCGAGCAACACGCTCAACAAGCTGACCTTCGTGCTGCTGTACGCGACCGACTTCGCCGACCGGCTCGAGAAGGAGATCATACCGGCGCTCAAGGCCGGGTTCGTCGTGCTGTCTGACCGGTACATCTTCACGGCGCTCGCGCGCGCGGGGGTGCGCGGCATCGATCGCGGCTGGCTGCGCGCGGTCTACGGCTTCGCGATCGTGCCGCACCTGGTGTTCTACCTGAAGATCGACGTGGAGACGCTGATCGGGCGGGTCCTCGAGTCGCGTGGCATGGACTTCTGGGAATCGGGCATGGACCTGAAGCACGGCGACGACATCTACGACAGCTTCAGGACGTATCAGAACAAGCTGCTGCGCGAGTACGGCTCGATGTCCGACGAGTTCAAGTTCCGGGTGCTCGACGCGCGGCGGTCCATCGATCAGATTCAGGACGAGCTGCGCCGGCAGGTTGCGGCGTTTCTCGAAGGGGCCGACGCGCGCGCGTGAGCCGCCTGGAGCGCGAGCCCCCCGGGAGCGTGCGAGGCGGCCGGAGGGCGGGGCGTCTGCCGGGCGGCGCTCGCGGATTTTACACGATCGAAACACCGACGCCGCTCCCGGGCGGTACGCTGACCCCATGAACACGCTGGCCCGCGCGCCGTCTCCGGTGACGCCGACCGCCCGGGCCGGGGCCGATCGCCCGGCGGCCGCGGCGAAGATCGACGTCGCGGGTCTGAATTTCTTCTACGGCGCGCACCAGGTGCTGCACGACGTCACGCTGCAGGTGCCGTCCAACCAGGTGACGGCGCTCATCGGACCGTCCGGGTGCGGGAAGTCCACCTTTCTGCGGTCGCTGAACCGGATGAACGACATCGTGCCGGGCGCCCGCGTCGAGGGATCGATCCGGATCGACGGCGAGGACATCTACGCCCCGTCGGTGGACGTGGTCGCCCTGCGGCGCCGGGTCGGCATGGTGTTCCAGAAGTCGAACCCGTTCCCGAAATCGATCTTCGACAACGTGGCCTACGGCCTGCGCATCAACGGTCTGGCGCGCTCGCGGGAGGAGATGCGCGGGCGCGTGCAGGCGGCTCTGGAGGCGGCCGCGCTCTGGGACGAGGTGCGCGACCGGCTCCACGCGCCGGCGCTCGCCCTGTCGGGCGGCCAGCAGCAGCGGCTGTGCATCGCGCGGGCGCTCGCGATCGAGCCGGAGATCCTGCTGATGGACGAGCCCGCGTCGGCACTCGACCCGATCGCCACCCAGCGCATCGAGGAGCTGATCTACCGGCTGAAGCAGCGTTACACGATCGTGATCGTCACGCACAACATGCAGCAGGCCGCGCGCGTGTCCGACGTGACGGCGTTCTTCTGGATGGGGCGGATGGTCGAGTACAACCGCACCGACCGGATCTTCACCGCGCCGGCCGACAAGCTGACGGAAGATTATCTGACGGGCCGCTTCGGATAGAACGCACAGGACACAAAGGGTACACAGGACACAAAGGCCTCCCGATGCCCGAACAAGTCGTACGGCATTTCCAGGACGAACTGCAGGCGCTCAAGACGCGGTTGCTCGAGATGGGCGGGCTCGCCGAGGAGCGGGTGCGGATCGCGGTCCAGGGCCTCGTCGACCGCGACATGGACCTCATCGAAAGCGCGCTGACGGGCGACGAGCCGCTGAACGCGCTCCACATCGAGATCGACAGCCGCTGCTTCACGCTGCTCGCGCTGTTCCAGCCGATGGCGGTCGACCTCCGCGTGATCGTCGCCGGGGTCAAGATCAACACCGATCTCGAGCGCGTCGGCGATCTGGCCGTGAACATCGCCGAGGCGGCCCGCCGCTACGCGACGCACCCGCCGGTCAAGAAGCTCATCGACATCCCGCGGATGGCGTCGATCGCCCAGGCCATGCTCCGCGACGCGCTCGACGCCTTCGTCCGGCGCGACGTCGATCTCGCCCGGCGCGTGCTCGACGAGGACGACGCGCTCGATGCGCTGAAAACGCAGATCTTCCGCGAACTGCTGACCTACATGCTGCAGGATCAGTCGACCATCGAGCCGGCGCTCGACCTGATCCTGATCTCGCGCCACCTCGAGCGAATCGGCGATCACGCGACGAACATCGCCGAAGACGTCATCTTCATGGTGTCCGCGCGCGACGTCCGGCACGGCGCCAGCGACGCCGTGTAGCGCAATCAGCGAATCAATTGTCACCGGAAGTCACTGCTCCGGATGGGCCGCCGAGCGGGATCCGGCAGCCGCCGGAGGATTTTCCGCTAGTAGAATAGACGGATGGCCGGACCGCAGGCGGGCCCGCTGTGCGTCTTCTGCCGCCGGAAGCCGATCGATCCGGCCTGGCGTCCGTTCTGCAGCGAGCGCTGCAAGATCCAGGATCTGGCTCGCTGGGCCGACGGCTCCTACCGCGTGCCGGGCGCCGCGGAAGACGAACGGCGCGACGACGACGACGACGACGAGACGAACCTATGGCCGACACGCTGAGCATCACCGACAACCGCACCGGGAAGCAGTACGAGCTGCCGATTCAGGACGGGACGATCCGCGCCATGGATCTGCGGCAGATCAAGGCATCGCCCGACGACTTCGGGCTGATGACGTACGACCCGGCCTTCATGAACACGGCCAACTGCCGCAGCGCGATCACCTACATCGACGGCGAACGCGGCGTCCTGCTCTATCGCGGCTATCCGATCGAGGAACTGGCCGAGCACAGCGACTATCTCGAGACCGCGTACCTGATTCTCTTCGGCGAGCTGCCGACCTCGGCGCAGATGCAGACGTGGACGCGGGAGATCACGCTCCACACGATGCTCCACGAGAACATCAAGAAGCTCATGGAGGGCTTCCAGTACGACGCGCACCCGATGGGGATCTTCCTCAGCACGGTCGGCGCGATGTCCACGTTCTACCCCGACTCGAAGCAGATCTTCGACGCGCAGGCGCGCGCCAAGCAGGTGCGCCGGCTCATCGCGAAGGTGCCGTCCATCGCCGCCTACGCGTACCGCCACAGCATCGGCCGGCCGTACATCTATCCGGACAACGATCTGAGCTTCACCGGCAACTTCCTGAACATGCTGTTCAGGATGACCGAGTTGAAGTACCAGCCGAACCCGGTCCTCGCCCGCGCGCTCGACGTCCTGTTCATCCTGCACGCCGACCACGAGCAGAACTGCAGCACGACGACGATGCGGACGATCGGCAGCTCGCACGTGGATCCGTACTCGTCGCTGGCGGGCGCCGCTGCGGCGCTCTACGGCCCGCTGCACGGCGGCGCCAACGAGGCGGTCCTGCGGATGCTGAACGAAATCGGATCGGTCGGCCGCGTGCCCGAGTTCATCAAGAAAGTGAAGGCCGGCGACGGCAGCGTCCGCCTCATGGGCTTCGGGCACCGCGTCTACAAGTCGTACGACCCGCGCGCCAAGGTCATCAAGAAGATGGCCGACCTGGTGTTCGCGGTCACGGGGAAGAATCCGCTGCTCGAGATCGCGCTCGAGCTCGAGCGGATCGCGCTCCAGGACGAGTACTTCGTCAGTCGCAAGCTCTACCCGAACGTCGATTTCTACTCGGGCCTGATCTACCAGGCGATGGGCTTCCCCGTCGAGATGTTCCCGGTGCTGTTCGCCATCCCGCGCGCCGCCGGCTGGATCGCGCAGTGGGAGGAGATGCTGCAGGATCCGGAGCAGAAGATCGCGCGGCCCCGCCAGATCTACGTCGGGCCGGCCAGGCGCGAGTACGTCCCGAAAGACCGGCGGGGGTAGGGCGACGATGAAGACGCTGACGGCTCGATGGTGCCTCGCCGCCGCGGCGACGGCGTGCGCCGCCTGCATCGCGGTCGCCGCGGCCCCGCGCTTCGACTCGGATCGCGCGTGGGAGGACCTGCGCCAGCTCGTCGCGATCGGCCCGCGTCCTGCCGGCTCGGCGGCCATCGAGCAGGCGCGCACCTACATCGGCAGGCAGCTCGCGGCAGCCGGCCTGCAGGCGCACGAGCAGGCCTGGGACCAGATGACGCCGATCGGCCGCGTCCACATGGTCAACCTGATCGCCACGCTGCCCGGCGCGAGCAAGGACCGCATCATCGTCGCGGGGCACTACGACACGAAGCTGTTCCGCGAGTTCCGCTTCGTCGGCGCGAGCGACGGCGGATCGAGCGCCGCGTTCCTGCTGGAGCTGGCCCGCGCGCTCGCAGGGCAGAAACACCGATACACGATCGAGCTGCTGTTCCTCGACGGCGAGGAGGCGGTCATCGACTGGTCCGACCACGACCACACGTACGGAAGCCGGCACTACGTCCAGACGGCGAAGCGCGACGGCTCCCTTGCAGGAATCAAGGCGCTCGTCCTGATTGACATGGTCGGCGATCGCGACCTGCAGATCCGCCGCGATCTCAACTCGACGCCCTGGCTGACCGACATCGTCTGGTCGGCGGCGAAGCGCGAGAAGCTCGGCGCGTACTTCATCCCCGACACGACGCGCGTGGAGGACGACCACGACGAGTTCACGGCCGCCGGCGTGCCGGCGGTCGACATCATCGATCTCGACTACCAGCCGTGGCACACGGCGGCCGACAATCTCGACGCCGTGAGCGCCAGGAGCCTCCAGATCGTCGGCGACGTCGTCCTGGCCGCCCTGCCCCAGATCGAGGCCCACTTCAAATAGCTGTCGGCTGCTGGCTATCGGCTGTCGGCTAAGCACGCTGCACCGCTGCACCGCTGCACCGCTGCACCGCTGCACCGCCGCGCCGCCGCACGGCCGCATCGCCGCACCGCAGCACGTCAGCTCCGCCGCACCGCAGACCCGTCGCAGTACCTCAGCACCCCGGCGCCGGGACCAACTAACCCGTCCGCCGCGAATCCGTCTAATCTCTGCAGATGGACGCGACCGACGCCAGCGCGGTCCTGGCTCGAGCCCGGCAGGGCGACGGCGACGCCTTTCGTGCGCTCGTCGAGCGCCATGGGACGAGCGTCTTCCGCCTCGCGTATCGGATCAGCGGAAACGAGCACGACGCCGAGGACATCGTCCAGGAGAGCTTCCTGCGGGCGTACAGCCAGCTCGGACGGTTCGAGGCGCGGGCGAACTTCGGAACGTGGCTGTACCGGATCGTCGCCAACTGCGCGGTCGACATGATGCGTTCGAAGCAGGCGAGGCACGACCAATCGCGCCGCGACAGTCTGGACCAGGCGGCCGCGGCGCTGCCGGCGGACGGCCCGGATCCCGAGCGCCTGGCGCTCAGCTCCGAGATCGAGGCCCGCGTCGCGGCGGCCCTCGGCACGCTCAGCCCGCTCGAGCGGGCGGCATTCACGCTGCGGCATCACGAGGGACGGTCGATCGCGGAGATCGGGCGGACGCTGGGACTCGGCACCAGCGCGGCGAAGCACAGCGTGTTCCGGGCGGTGCGCAAGCTGCGCGCCGCGCTCGAGCCGCTCCGGCAGGAACAGCCATGAAGCACTGCGACGAAGCCACGCTCGTCCTGCACTACTACGGCGAAGACGGCCGGCGGCGGCGGGCAGTCGGCCGGCATCTCGAGGACTGCCCGGCGTGCGCCGCCGAGTACCGTGCCCTGGCCGCCACCCTCGGCGGGATCCCCGATCCGATATCGCCGGAGCGCGGCGATCGGTACGGGCTCGAGGTCTGGCTGAAGATCTCTCACCGGCTGCCGGAGCCCGAGGCGCCGCGGTGGCCGGACTGGCTGGCCTGGCGCCCGATGGCGGTCGGCGCTGCAGCCGTCCTCGTGCTCGTGTCGACGTTCGTCGCTGGCCGGCTGTCCCGGCGCGAGCCGCCGACGGCGGCGCCGGCCGCCCTGGCGCAGCCGACCGGCGCCGCCCGAGTCCGCGTCATGCACGCGGCGATCAGCGATCACCTGGAGCGCTCCGAGCGCGTCCTGCTCGATCTCGCAAACGCCACGGGCACGGAGGTGAACATCAGCGACGAGCAGGCCTGGGCCGAAGACCTGATCGACTCGAACCGGCTGTATCGCGAGGCGGCCGTCCAGGCCGGCGACCGGGCGACGGCCGACGTGCTCGACGAACTCGAACGGAGCCTGCTGGACGTCGTGCATGGCCCCTCCACGCTGACGCCGGCCGACCTCGATCGACTCCGCGTGCGGCTCGACGCAGCGACGCTGCTGTTCAAGATCCGCGTGCTCCACGACGAACTCCGCGGGCGGCAGGCGCCCGCTTCTCCACGGAAGACGACATGACCAGGACAACGACTTCGATGCTTGCCGCGGCGCTCCTCCCTGTGCTCTCGGCCGCGCCCGCGCGCGCCGCCGACAACCCGATGGCACGCGCGTTCCGCGCCGCCGCGGCGGCCGGATGGCCGCAGGAGGCCGGCGCGCAGTCCGCCGACGAGCTGTACCGCGAGGCTCGCGAGCTGGTCGACGAAGGACGATACGACCGGGCCGTCGAACGCTTCACACGGCTCGCCAGCGAAGCGCCGGCGCGGGCGGACGCGGCGCTCTACTGGAAGGCGTACAGCCTGGCCAAGCTCGGCGAGCGCGCCGACGCGCTGACGACGCTGTCGGACCTGTACAAACGCTTCGGGGAGAGCCGCTGGCTGAAGGACGGCAAGGCGCTCGAGGTCGAAATCCGCCAGGCGTCGGGCCAGGCGGTCTCGCCCGAGTCACAGAGCGATCAGGAGCTGAAGCTGCTCGCCCTCCGCGGGATCATGCAGAGCGACCCCGATCGCGGGCTCCCGCTCATCGAGCAGATGCTCTCGGGCAGCGACACGCCGGTGAAGGTCAAGGAGCAGGCGCTCTTCGTGCTGAGCCAGAGCGAATCGCCGAAAGCGCGCGAGGCGATCACGATGATTGCGAAGGGCGGCGCGAATCCGGACCTGCAGATCCGCGCCATCCGCTATCTCGGCGTGATGGGCGGCGGGCAGAACCGGCAGGTCCTCGCCGACGTCTACAGCAGCTCCTCCGACGCCCGCGTCAAGCGCGCGATCATGCAGAGCTTCATGATCGCCGGCGACCGCGCGCGCCTTCTGGCGCTCTCCAGGACCGAGAAGGATCCGGAGCTGCGGGGGGATGCCGTGCAGCAGCTCGGCGTGATGGGCGCGCACGCGGAGCTGTCGGACCTGTACCAGTCGGAAAGCTCGGTGGAGGTGAAGAAGAAGATCCTGCAGGCCATGTTCGTCGGCGGCGACGCCGCCAGGCTGATCGAGCTGGCCAGGGCCGAACACGACCCCGGCCTGCGCCGGACCGCGGTCCGGGATCTCGGCCTGATGGGCGCGGACCGCACCGGCGAAGCGCTGCAGAACATCTACGCCTCCGACCCGTCGCCCGACATCCGCCGGGCCGCCCTCCAGGGCTTGTTCGTGCAGAACAACGCCCACGCGCTCGTGGCGCTGGCGCGCGCCGAGAAGAACCCGGAGATGAAGAAGGCGATCGTCTCGACGCTGTCGCTGATGCACTCGAAGGAGGCGACCGACTACCTGCTGGAGCTCCTGAAATGATCCTGGCACTGCTCATGGCCTCGTTGCTGGCCCTCGATGCCGGAAGCGCTCGAGGCGTCAGCTCAGGGGAACCTGCGCGGCCCCTCGGGCAGCGGATCACGGCGGCGGCCGGAGACCAGCCGACGTGGGTGGTCTATCGAGTGCCAATGGTCCCGGCTCGCGCG
Source organism: Betaproteobacteria bacterium (assembly GCA_050257855.1). Classification (GTDB taxonomy): domain Bacteria; phylum Acidobacteriota; class Vicinamibacteria; order Vicinamibacterales; family CAVVIG01; genus JBLMXQ01. The sequence continues at coordinate 9,275 of JBLMXQ010000031.1, forward strand.
GCGGACGTCTCGCGCTCTGCCACGGTGTGCTGCAGCGACAGCGTCGGCGGCCACTGCCGCCTGGAGGGCCCCGACGGGATCACGATGACGGATGGCGGGCGCGGGATCGATGGAGCGCGAGGGGCCGGCCGGACGATCCCCGTCGAACCCTCGTCCGAACTCCTCGTCTTCGCCCACGTGGCAGGCGGCACCGTCGATCGCCTGCGGATCTTCACGGCCGACTGCGCGGTCGACGCCGGCGGCGCGCGCCTCGTCTCGCTGTCGGACGTCCGCCCGGACGACAGCTCCGCCTGGCTCGCGACGCTTGCCGCAACCCCCTTCGACGGCGTACGCCAGCGGCACCTCGTCCAGCCGGCGCTGGCGGCGCTGGCGCTGCACTCGGGCGACGCGGCTTCGGCGGCGCTGGTGTCGCTGGCGCACGACAACCGCTCCGCGCGCCTCCGCGGCCAGGCGCTCTTCTGGCTCGCCCAGCGCGCCGGCAACCGCGCGGCGGCTGCGATCACCGATGCGATAGCGAACGATCCGGACACGGGGGTCAGGAAGCGGGCGGTTTTCGCTCTCAGCCAGCTGCCGAAGGACGAAGGCGTGCCGCTCCTGATCCGGGTGGCGCGGACGAGCCGGAATCCGGCCGTGCGGCGGCAGGCGATGTTCTGGCTCGGCGAGTCCAGGGATCCGCGGGCGGTCAGCTTCTTCGAGGAGATCCTGAAGCGATGACCCTCGTCGCGCCGCGCGGTGAGATCGTCAATGCCGCGGAGGCAGCGCAGGCGTTGGACGAGCGGTCGAAGTGGCTCGAGCGTGCGAGGTCGCGGTATCGTCCCTAGTTGCGGCTTCCGAGCTTCTCCGACTCGCGCGCTTCCTCGACGATTCGACGAATCTGCTCGGCGGTCAGCAGGCGGTTGGACGCCTTGGCGGCTGCGAAGATCCGATCGACGAGTTCATCGGTGACCGGCAGGCCGTGCTTCTCGAGCCAGAAGATCACGTTGGACTTGCCGGACATCGGTCCGATCTCGATCTCCTGCTCGCGGCCGACGAGGCTCGCGGGCACGGCGGCGTAGACGGCGTCCATCAGCGCGCGATCGCCCTTCCGGAACGCCTTCACGACCGCCGCCGCGTGGACGCCGGTCGCCGTGCGGAACGCATCGGCGCCCACAACGGGGTAGTTGGACGGAATCGGCACGTCGCACGCCTTCGACACCGTCTCGCAGTACGCGCCGAGCGAGGTCAGGTCGCGATCGATGTACCCCATCATCGCCAGGTTGACGAGGAGCAGGTCCATCGGGGTGTTGCCGCAGCGCTCGCCGATGCCGAGCGCGGCTCCGTGCAGCCGCGTGGCGCCGGCCTCGAGCGCCGCGATGCTGCAGGCGACGCCGAGCCCGCGGTCGCGATGGCCGTGCCAGTCGATGCCGACGTCGGCGCCCAGTTCCCGGATCAGCGACTTGACGAAGCCGACGACCGCGCGCGCGCCGTTCGGCGTCGCGTGCCCGACGGTGTCGGCAATGCACAGGCGCGAGGCGCCCGAGCGGACGGCGGTGGTCAGCAGCAGCCGCAGCGACTCGGGGTCGGCACGGGTCGTATCCTCCGTGACGTACATCACCTTGAGGCCCTCCCTCACCGCAAACCCGATCGCGTCCTCGGTGCACTGCTGAAGGTAGGCGAGCGACCATCCCTCGGCGTACTGGCGAATCGGGCTCGACCCGATGAACGCGCAGCATTCGATCGGAACGCCGGTGCGCTGGCTGATCTCGGCGACCGGCTTCACGTCGGCGACGACGGTGCGGGCGGCGCAGTTCGCCTGGACGCGCAGGCGGCCGTCAGCAATGGCGCGCGCGAGGCGCTCCACGTCGGCGGCCACTTTCGGCCCGGCGCCCGGCAGTCCGATGTCGGCCGTGTCGATGCGGAGCGCGTTCATCCGCTCGAGGATGCCGATCTTCTCTTCGATCGTGGGGGTGCGCACCGATGGCGACTGCAGGCCGTCCCGCAGCGTCTCGCCGTCCAGCATCGCGACCGGCCGAGGCCCGGCCGCGTCGTGGTTCCAGTCGTAGATGAGCGGGTGTGTGAGCATGGCGCGCCTTGGGTTCTCCACGGGCTAGCGCGGCATCGTCCGGCCGCTGCGCCGGAGCCGCAGGATGACCGGCAGACCGGCGGCCAGCGTGGCGGCCGCGGCGAGCGATGCGTCGATGACGGCGCGGTGGATGGCCGGCCGCATGGCGTCGTGCATGGGGAGGTAGGGTCCGCCACGGGCCGCGGCCGAGACCGCAGCGCTCAGATACTGCCGTCCGGCCGCGATGATCACGTGATCGAAGACGAAGTTCCAGACGATCACGACCAGGACGATCCACAGCGTCGGCGCCAGACGCCCGAACTGCGACCGTCGTGTCGCGGCGGGCCGCTGCCGTCCGGAGGCGGCCACCATCACTGGATTATCTCACGACACGACTCGCCCCTCCGTGCGCGCGGGTGCGCACGCCCGCGCGCCCGCGCTCACCGCCTCCGGGCGAGCAGACGGACGGCAAGGATAATCGCAGCCACGCCGGCGACAGCCCAGCTGAGATAGCGCGGCGCTTCGCCGGTCGCCAGCCGGCCCATGAACAGCGCCAGAAGCACGAGCAGGACCAGCGTGAGCGCCGGCAGGAGCAGGCGGCTCGACGAGCGCGCCGTTCCCGGCGCCCTGTGCCGCGCTTCGGTGGTCGCCACGCCGCAGCGGTAGCAGATCAGCGCCTTGTCGGCGATCTCGGTTCCACAGTTGCGACATTTCACCGTCGAGACTCCGTTCAGGCCGTCGCTTCGGGCAGCAGCTGCCGCGCGATCTGCATCAGCGGTTCGAGACCGTACACGTCGCGCGCGAGCTGATGCACCTCGACGCGGTGCGCGCGCGGGAAGCGCCGGACGATCTCATCGAGGTACGTTCGCTCCTGCCCTTTTCGCGATCGGTAGAACTCGCCGTCCAGTCCCTCCGGCAGGATGCGGTTGACGATCACCGCGCCGATGTCGAGGCCGGCCTCCCGCAGCAGGTCATAGGCACGCGCGGTCTCCTCGATCGCGAGCCTCTCCGGAATCGTCACCAGTACGAACGACGTGCGCCCGCGATCGACGATGCGGTCGCGCAGAGCCTGGAGGCGCGCGTGCCGCCGTTCGAGCGACGCGAGCACCGGATCCTGCGCGGTGCGGGCCTGCACGCTCCCTTCCCCGCCGGCGTCGATCTCGAGCAGCGCCTTCCGGTGCCGCACCAGCGCCTGGATCCACGTCGTCATCGCCTCCGGCATGCGCAGGAGCTGCAGCGTGTGCCCCGTGGGCGCCGTGTCGAAGACGATCAGGTCGTACGCCGGCTCGCGCTCGACGATGAGGTCGATCATGCGATCGAGGAGCGCCACCTCGGCGAGACCGGGCGAGGCGGCCGCCATGTCTATCTGACGGTGCGCCTGGCGGATGACCGCCGCGCTGAACATACGCTCGATCTCCCGCTTCACCCCGGCGATGTACCGGAGCGACTCGGCGGCCGCATCGATCTCGACGGCCGAGAGTCGCGGCGCCAGCTCGCGCTCGGCGCCGCCGACCGGGCGATCGAAGATGTCCGAAATCGAGTGCGCGGGATCGGTCGAGACGAGGAGCACCCGCTTGCCGCGCCGGCTCGCGGCGAGGGCGAACGCCGACGAGGACGTCGTCTTGCCGACGCCGCCCTTGCCGCCGAAGAAGACGACCTGACGGTCGAGCAGGGTCAGCAGCACGGCAGGTTCGCGAGCGGCGAGTGCTCGATGCCCATCTGCTTGTGCCAGCGGTGGAAGTGCTCCAGGAGGTACGGATACACCTCGAGCAGGTACAGCGTCGCAGGGTTCGGCAGGCCCATCGCTTCCATGAAGCAGAGGAGGAGGAACAGGTCGTTCAGCTCGGCGGTCTGCTGGCGCAGGTCGCGCTCGTAGCGGGACACGACGGCGCCCCGCAGCACGTCGGCGAGACGCCGTCGAAACAGGGACCAGCTCAACGTCCGATGATCACCTTCAGGCGGGCCGCGACGCCGCCAAGATTGTCTTCCCCCAGCTGCTCCGAGATGCCGCCGCGCCCGAGAATGCCGGTGATCCGCGTGTACTGCGCGTCGACGCCAACGCCGACCCACCGCTGCAGCCGGAACTCCGCGCCGCCCACGACCAGGTAGCCGACGCGGCGCGTGTCCACGTTGTCAGCGGGATCGGCGAAAGTCGACACCTCCCGGTAGCCGTAGCTGCCGACGCCCGCGCCCGCGTACGGCACGAGCCATGCGAGGTTCTCCGGGTGGAACCGGTAGCCGATGGTCGCCTCGATCGGCGTCATCGTCACCGTCATCGGGATGCCGAGCCTGAACGTCTGACCGTTGAAGATGAACGCACGCTGGCCGGTCTTGCGGAAGCGGGACACGGCGACGTCGAGGAACCAGGCGTCGTTCTGCGTGAGCTCGATGCCGCCGCCCCAGAACGGCTGGAACGACTGCCCGAAGCCGGCATCGAAGGTCTTCGACGCCGCGAACCACTCACCGGAAACCAGCGCGAAGCCGCGGACGGAGAAGGGGGGCGGGTCGGCCGCGTCGGCGGCGGCCTGAGCATCCGCGGCCGCCGGAACGAGCGCCGCCAGGGCGAGGACGAGGGCGCAGATGGCCGGCCTCATTTCGCCAGCCCCAGCCCGCGCAGCGTCCTCTGCGCGTTGATCAGGCCGTATCCGAAGGTGTCGTCGCGACCCGGGTTCCCGAGATCATCCGCGAACAACTCGAGCGCCGCCTCGATGGCTTTCGGATCGGTGATGCCCTGCTGCATCAGCATGGCCGCGACTCCCGAGACGTGCGGCACGGCCATGGACGTGCCGATGTAGCCGACGTAGGCCAGGATGTCGAACCGCGGCGCCTCGTAGTGGGAGACGTCCTTGAAGGTGTCGGTGTACGTGTAGTCGTAGGTCTCCTGCCAGACCGCGCCGAAATCCGGCGCCCCGAAGCCGCGGTCGGAGCCGCCGGGCGCCGCCAGCTCGATGTAGGAGCCGGTGTTCGAGTAGAAGGCGTGCTGCTTCGCGCGGTCGACCGCCGCCACCGATACCGCGCCCTGCACGCGCGAAGCGATTTCGGCGAGCACCTCGACCGTGTTCCCGTCCTCGAAGTCGTTTCCGCCCGCAATCGCGACGAACGCGCCCTTGGAGACGGCGTAGTTGACCGCGTCCTCGATGACCGGGGCCGGCGCGCCGGTGCGTCCGATGCTCATGTTCAGGATCTTCGCTCCGTTGTCGACCGCGTACCGAATCCCGCGCGCGACGACCTCGTCGCTGCCGAACTCCGGCGATCCGAAGATGTCGTCCCAGTTCGAGTCGATGACCTTGACCGGCATCAGCTTGACGTTGAACGCGACGCCTGCGAGCCCGACGCCGTTGTTCGTCAGCTCGCCGATCGTCCCGGAGACGTGCGTGCCGTGCCCGTCGAGGTCGACCGGGTTGTTGTCGTCCCAGATGAAGTCGTGCGGCGATACGACGCGGCCGCTGTTCACGATGTCCGCCGCGGCCGCAAACGGCACCCGCACGTCGCCGAGCGCCGGGAAGTTCACGCCGTTGTCGGTGAATGCGTCAGCATGAAACCCCATCGTCACGTTCTCGTACGCCATGCCGGTGTCGAGCACGGCAACGGTGATGTCCGATCCGGCCTGCGGCTGGATGTCCCACGCGCGCTCCATGCTGATGAGCGGCAGGTTCCACTGCAGTTCGCCGTAGTACCTGTCGTTCGGGACGAACCGCGGGTACACGCGGTAGTCCGCCTGCGCGTACTCGACATCGCTCCGCTGGCTGACCACCCGCGCCATCTCCTCGGCGTCGGCGTTCGGGTCGATCCGGACGATGTCGAAGTCCGCGTACGACGGCCGCTCGCGCATCGTCGCCGGACGCCCGCGCCCGGACAACGCCGCCATCACCCCGAGGCGCCTCGCGGTCGATGTGCCGTCCCTGAACTTGACGATGAGGCGGCCGGGCACGTAGTGGCCGCCGGACGCGCCAATCCGATCGATGATGGCGCCCGCCGAACGGACGGCAGGCCGGTTGACGACGGCGGGGTTGGCCGGTCCGCGGAGCGCGCCGGCGAGCACGCCACGATCGACGGCGGGCAGACCGATCGTCTGGAGCAGCGTGCGGCCGGCCGACGGCGTCTGGGTGCGGCCCCGCACGGCCCAGGCGGTGATGGCCAGCGCGAGGAGTAGTACGGGACGAACGGTGCGGAATCGAGGCATCTCGCTCCTGTCACACGGCGGGCGCGCAGACTCGGAGTATTCTACCGGAGTCGCGCACATGGCCGAGACGTTGTTTCATAAAGTCTGGAACGCGCACGCCGTCAGAAGACTGCCGAGCGGCCAGACGCAGCTGTTCGTCGGGCTCCACCTGGTTCACGAAGTGACGAGCCCGCAGGCGTTCGACATGCTCCGCCAGCACGGCTGGCGCGTGGCCTTTCCGGATCGCACGTTCGCGACGGTCGACCACATCGTCCCCACCGACAGAAGGCAGCGGCCGTTCGTGGACGTCGTCGCCGAGTCGATGACGACGGCGCTCGAGCGCAACTGCCGCGAGTTCGGGATCCGCCTGGCGGGGACCGCCGGCGCCGGCAGCGAGGACCAGGGCATCGTCCATGTTATCGGTCCGGAGCTCGGACTGACACAGCCCGGCATGACGATCGCCTGCGGCGACAGCCACACGTCCACGCATGGTGCGCTCGGGGCGGTCGCGTTCGGCATCGGCACGTCGCAGGTGCGCGACGTCCTCGCGTCGCAGTGCCTCGCCCTCGATTTTCTGAGGGTGCGCCGGATCGACGTCCATGGCCGCCTCGCGGCCGGCGTCTACGCCAAGGACGTCATCCTGACCATCATCCGCCGGCTCGGCGTGCGGGGCGGCGTCGGCTACGCGTACGAGTACGGGGGGACGACAATCGACGCGATGTCGATCGACGAGCGCATGACCCTCTGCAACATGTCGGTCGAAGGCGGCGCGCGGATCGGCTACGTCAACCCCGACGAGACGACCATCGCCTACCTTCGCGGCCGGCGCTACGTGCCGTCGGGCGAGGCGTTCGAACGCGCCGCCGCACGCTGGCGCGCGACGGCGTCGGATCCCGGCGCGCCGTACGACGATCGGGTCGTCGTCGACGCCTCCGCGATCGAGCCGACCGTGACGTGGGGCATCAACCCCGGCCAGTCGGTCGGCATCGGCGAGCCGGTGCCCGAGCCGGGCGAACTGACGGGAAGCGAGCGGGCGAGCGTCGAGGAGGCGCTCGCGTTCATGGGGCTCGCGCCCGGACGTCCCGTGGCCGGGACACGGGTGGACGTGGCGTTCATCGGATCCTGCACGAACGGCCGCGTCTCGGATCTCCTCGAGGCCGCCCGCATCGTGCGCGGACGGCGTGTCGCGAGCCATGTGAAGGCGATCGTCGTGCCGGGATCGGAGGCGGTGCGCCGCGAGGCGGAGGCGCGGGGGCTGCACGACGTCTTCCGCGAGGCCGGCTTCGAGTGGCGCAGCGCAGGCTGCTCGATGTGCCTCGGCATGAACCCGGACCGGCTCGAGGGGCGGCAGGTCTGCGCCGCCTCGTCGAACCGGAACTTCAAGGGCCGCCAGGGCAGCCCGACCGGCCGGACGCTTCTGATGAGCCCCGCGATGGTCGCCGCAGCGGCGGTCGCGGGCGAGGTCGTCGACGTGCGCCCGTTCATTCCCAGCGCTTCAGCCGAAAGACGGCGGACATGACGGCGAACCCGGGCGTCCAGACGATTTCGGTGGTGACCGGGCGCGGCCTGCCGCTGCGCGGCGACGATATCGACACCGACCGGATCATGCCGGCCCGTTTCCTGCGGGCCGTCTCGTTCGAAGGGCTCGAGCAGCACGTGTTCGAGGACGATCGCGCGTCGGATCCCCAGCACCCGTTCGCCAATCCGCGCTACGCCGGCGCGTCGGTGCTCGTCGTCAACCGCAACTTCGGGTGCGGCTCCTCGCGCGAGCACGCGCCGCAGGGGCTCGCGCGGTTCGGGATCCGCGCGATCGTGGGCGAGTCCTTCTCGGAGATCTTCCAGGGAAACGCGGCGATCCTCGGACTCCCCTGCTTCGCCGCCGATCGCGAGGCCATCGCCCGGCTGCAGGAGCTCGTCGAACAGGCGCCCGCCACGGAAGTCTCGGCGAGCGTCGCCAACGGCGCGATTACCGCGGGTGGGCTGCGGCTGACAGCCACCCTGCCGCCGGCCCTGCGCGACGCTTTCCTGTCCGGACAGTGGAATCCGACCGCGCTGCTGCTGAGGGACTTCGACGAGGTCCGTGCGGTGGCCGCGAGGGTGCCCTGAGCGGCTGCCGGCCGCTCACGTCTCGAGCTTCAAGCCGCCCCTCTGCGCAATGCCGAGAAGCGCATCGGCTGCGTGCGACCGGTGCGCGCGGCGGCAGACGAGAACGAGCTGGCGGCGGCGTGAGATGCCGGCGACCGGGACCGCCTTGAGGCGTCCGGTCGCGAGCTCCGTGATCGCGCAGCGGCGCGGCAGCAGCGCGACGCCGACGCCGACTTCCACCGCACGCTTGATGCCGTCGAGGCTCGGGAGCGCGACGACGATGCGCAGGTCGATGTGGTGCTGCTCGAACAGGCGCAGAACGCGCTCGCGCGCGGGCGACGGGTCGTTGTGCGCGACGATCGGCTCGCCGGCGACGTCGGCCATGGACACCTGGCGGCGGCGCGCCAGCGGATGCCCGGGCCGCACCAGCAGGACGAGCTCGTCGCTGCCGACCGGGACCTCGAGCAGCCCGGGCCCCGGCGGGCGGAACGTCAGGGCGCCGAAGTCGAGGCTGCCCTGCTGGACTTCGACCGGGATCTGCCGGGCGGGCACGCGGCGCACGTCGATGGCGATATCGGGATACCGCGCGCGAAACGCCGCGATGAGCGGCAGCAGCGTGTGCACGGCCGCCTCGTTGGCGCCGACCAGCACGCGTCCCCGCCGCAGGTCGCGCAGCTCGCGCATCGCCGCCTCGGTCTCCTCGGCGAGCCGCACCAGCCGCTGGCCGTAGTTCTGGAGCACGAGCCCGGCGTCGGTGAGCCGGGCCGCCTTCGACGACCGATCGATCAGCGACTCGCCGAAATCGGCCTCGAGCCGCCGGACCGCCTGGCTCACCGCCGGCTGCGTCCGGTGCACGCGGGCGGCGGCGCGCGAGAAGCTGTGCTCCTCGGCGACCGCCAGGAAGATCCGGAGGCCCTGGAAGTCCATAAGTGCAGTTTATATTACTGTAATAATTATCGTTTTGACTTTTGGCCTGGCGCCGGCTACAACTGCCTGCATGAGCACCGACCCGACGTCAGTCCTCGTCTTCGACACGACCCTGCGCGACGGCGAGCAGGCGCCCGGGTTCTCGCTCGACGTGCCGGCGAAGCTGGCGCTCGCCCGCGCGCTCGACGCGCTGGGCGTCGACGTCATCGAGGCGGGTTTCCCGATCGCCTCGCCGGCGGACCACGACGCCGTCCGGCAGATCGCGCGCGGGGTGCGGCGGCCGGCGATCGCCGCGCTCGCGCGCTGCCGCCGCGAGGACATCGAGACGGCCGCCGGGGCGCTGGCGCCGGCGGCGCGTGCCCGGCTTCACGTGTTCGTGGCGACCTCCGACCTGCACCTGACGCGCAAGCTCCGGATCACGCGCGAGCAGTGTCTCGATGCCGCCGTGTCCGGCGTGCGCCTGGCGCGCCGCTTCACCGACGACGTCGAGTTCTCGGCCGAGGACGCGACGCGCAGCGACCGGGACTTCCTGTGCCGCGTGGTCGAGGCGGTCGTCGCCGCCGGCGCCACCACGGTCAATCTGCCCGATACCGTCGGCTTCGCCACGCCCGACGAGACCCGCGAGTTCTTCGCCGACATGCGCGCACGAGTGGCCGCGGACGACAAGGTCGTGTGGAGCGCGCACTGTCACAACGACCTGGGGCTGGCGACCGCGAACACGCTGGCGGCGATCGAAGGGGGCGCGCGCCAGGTGGAGTGCACGATCAACGGCATCGGCGAGCGCGCCGGGAACGCCGCGCTCGAGGAAATCGTCATGGCGCTGCGCGTGCGGCGGGCCCGCCTGCCCTACCAGACAGCCATCCGTCCGTCCGGGCTGTACGAGACGAGCCGGCTCCTGTCCCAGCTCACGAACGAGCCGGTACAGGCGAACAAGGCCATCGTCGGGCGCAACGCGTTCGCGCACGAGGCCGGCATCCACCAGGACGGCGTGCTCAAGGACACGCGCACCTACGAAATCATGCGGCCCGAGGACGTCGGCCAGCCGGCCGCGCGGCTCGTTCTCGGGCGGCACTCGGGCCGCCACGCCGTGCAGCGGCGATGCGAGGAGCTGGGGCTCGCGCCGACTGCCGCCGATCTCGACTCGATATACCGGGCGGTCGTCGAGCTCGGTGCGCGCCGCAGGCAGGTCACCGACGGAGAGCTGCGGCGGATCGCGGAGGCGCTGCGTGAGGACGCTCCTTCGGCCGCCGCGCACGCCGAGTCGGTCGGCTACGGGCACGGGGTCTAATCCGGGTTCACGGGGTTCACGAGGTTCAGGGGGTTCTTCCCCGAGCTCCGCTAGAATGTCGGTATGATCCCGCTTCGGGACGTCATCCCGTCCCGGACCACGCCCTACATCACCATCACGATCATCGCGCTCAACGCGGTCGCGTTCCTGTTCGAGCTCTCGCTGCCGCCGGACGTGCTGCCCGCGTTCCTGCGCGTCTACGGCGTCGTGCCGGCCGACTTTCATGTCGCGACGCTCGTCACGTCGATGTTCCTGCACGGCGGCTGGATGCACATCATCGGCAACATGTGGTACCTGTGGATCTTCGGCGACAACGTCGAGGACCGCCTCGGGCACGGCCGCTTCATCGTCTTCTACCTGCTGTGCGGGACGGCGGCCGCCCTCGGGCAGATCGTCATCGACCCGACGTCGACGCTGCCGACGATCGGCGCGAGCGGGGCGATTGCCGGGGTCATGGGCGCGTATTTCGTCCTCTATCCGCATTCGCGCGTGCTGACGCTGATCCCGCTGATCATCTTCTGGGAGATCATCGAGCTGCCGGCGCTGGTGCTGCTCGGCTTCTGGTTCCTCCTGCAGCTGTTCGAAGCCGGCACCATCGCGGTCACGGCGTCCACGGGCGCCGCCGGCGGCGGCGTGGCGTTCGCCGCGCACGTCGCCGGCTTCCTCACCGGCCTGGTCGGCGTGTTCGTGTTCCGGAAGCCGAAGCCGACGGAGGAGTGGTGGGGGTAGGAATGGGAAGAGAAGGCCAGGTCCTCAGTTCGACTTCGCGCGTATCTCCTCCGACACACGCGCGAGCTCGATGAGCACCTTCTCGAGTGCCGCGGCGTAGTCCTCCGGCTTCATCGACGCCTTCCGCGCGCGCAGCGCATCGACCTCGGCCTCCAGCTCCGCCTTCCGCGCCAGCAGCCTGCTCATCGCGGCGCTGCCGACTTCCGTGTTGTGCAGGTCCAGGTACGTCGCGCGCGCAAGCTCGCCGTCGGGCCCGGGCGTGTCGGCCTGCCGCCCCGCGCCGGCGCCGGTGTCGTCGAGCAGCGCGTGTTCGGTCGAAAGACGACCGTGCTGCTCGTACCAGGCGCGCGTCTGGGCGCTCGCGAACGCGAACGCCTCCCACACCGACACGCGCCCGTTCTTGTCGGCGTCCGCGGCCTGATCGCCGAATGCCTTGACGAAGAACCCGGGGAACACGGTCTCGAACTGCTGCGCCGACGAATCGGTGGCGGTCAGGACGACCCGCCCCCTGGCGGCAAGAGCGTGCAGGAACGGAGCGCTCGCGGCGGTGGTGTCGACGAACACGAGCCGGCCGGGAATCGCCCGCAGGAGATCGGCCCACTCCCCCGCCCGCAGATCCGGCCCGACCAGGTTGAACCGCGCCTCGTCGCCGTCGCCGCTCCCGTGGCCGATCAGCAGCACGAGCAGCTGATCGTCCTTCGTCATCCGCTTCCGCAGATCCGCGATCGCGCGCTCCACGTTCTCGCGCGTCGCGCGCGCGACGTTCTGGCCGGGCCGCTCGGCGAGCATGACGATGTGATCGTCGGGATAGGACCAGGTTTCGCGAAGGGTCGAGAGGAACATGACGCGCCAGGTCTCGAACTGCCGCGCGTACTCCTCCCCGCCCGACGCACCGGTGACGACGAGCGCGTACTTGTCGGCGGCAGCCGCCGCACGGGCGCCGGTGAGAAGAGCGAGCGTCAACGCCGCGATCGCCGCTCGGCGGAAGGCTCGCCCTGCCACGGTCATCTGAGCCCCCAGCGGCGCCGCAGCGCCCATTCGCCGGTCAAGAGCACGACCACCGCGGCAAACGCCCACGGCTCGTGCCAGAGATCGCGCGTGGTCGGCGTGACGTTCTGCGGCACCGACGCCTTCAGCCAGGAGACGACGCGAGCGGCCTCGCGCGCCGGGACGTAGCGCCCGCCCGATGCGCGCGCCACACGACGCAGGAACCCTTCGTTCAGCCGCGGGTTCACGAACTCGCGCTCGACGCCCCCGACGTAGAACCAGCGGTCGGCCGTCCCCAGCGACGTCGTCCCGCGCCGTGCCTCCGCATGGATCCTGAACAGCCCCGCCTGATCGAAGCGCACGGGCGCCGAGTACCGTCCGGTGCCCGGCGCGCCGCGCCGCAGCGTCAGCAACCGCGTCTCCCCGCCCGGCAGCGTCTCGGTCGCCGTCACCGTGGCGTCGGAGACCGGCGCGTACGCCGCGTCGCGCGCGACGACGACGACCGACGCCGTGTCGCCCGGCTCGGGCGACTCCGGCGGCGTCACGGTGACCGGATCGGGCGACGGCCCGGCGAGCCACCGGAACGCCTGGCGCCAGAAGAACTCGTGCGAACGATCCGTCGACGGCATCATCATCTTCCAGCGCCACGAGCCTTCGCCGGCGAAGACCATCGACCGGCCCTGGCCGAAGCGCTGGACCGCGACGACCGGGTACAGCGCGCCGCCGGGCGCGGCGGTGACGGCCAGGACGGTCGCCCCCGGGCGGGGACCGCCGAGCGGCGCGCTCGCGGCGAGCGCCGGGAGGGCCTCCCATTTCTTGCGGGTCGCCTCCACGGTGCCACCGAGCCTCATGATCGGGTGCGTTTCGCCGTCGCGCGTCAGCACGACCTTGTCGGGCGCCGCCGGCGCGTCGCCCGCGTCGAGCGAGGTGCGGACGAGGCCGCCGCGCCGGTTGTTCAGCTCGACCGGCAGGATGTCTTCGAGCGGCGTACCGGCCAGCCCGCGCTGCTCGAACGAGCGCCCGCCGAGGACGACGAGGCCCCCACCGCGCTCCGCGACGAAGTCGGCGGTCATCTGGAGCTGCGCCCGCGTGAAGAAGTCGGCCTCCACGTTCGCGATGCCAATCGCGTCGTAGACGTCGAGATCCTCCTTCCGCGACGGGTATCCCTTGAGGAGCGCCGGCGTTCGGCCGGCCGACGCCTGGACGAAGTACGTGTTCTCGCCATCGGCGTTCTTGCCCTTGCGCACGAGGGCGTCGACCTCGAGGCCAGGATCACGAACGAGCTCGCGCCGGATGAAACTGTGCTCGAATCCCGGCGCGCCTTCGACGAGGAGCACGCGCCGCTTGCGCCCGGCCGGGTTGACGAGCACGCTGCGCGCGTTGTTCTCGGTGACCGCCTCGCGGTCGTCGGCCGCAATCTCGACCGTGTAGACCGTCGGATTGAGCGGATCGGGCGAGACGGTGAACACCTCGTCGACGGGCGAACCGTCGGCCGGCGGCACGACGCGCCGGCTCTCGACGGGGTCTCCGTTCGCGAGCACGCGCAGCTGGAACGGCGCACGGCCGAAGCCGGTGCTGATCGCGCTCACGTGCAGGTCGATCGAGGCCTGATCGAGCCGCGGATCGCCGGCCGTGACGCCGAGCACCTCGCGATCGCGCAGCCCGTCGGGCGATCCGACGCCGACGGCGAACACCGGCGGCCCGCTGCCGGCAGCGGCATCGCTGCGCCGCCCCGTGTCGCCGCCGTCGGACAGGAGCACGATTCCGGCGACGCGCTGGCCGCGGTACCTGTCTCGGATCGCGGCCAGCGCATCCGAGAGATCGCTCCGCGTCGCGTCGGCCCTGAGCGCGTCAGGACGGGCTGGCGCGACGCCGTCGCCGGCGGCGAACACTTCCGGCGTGAACGACCCGGCGAGCGCCGGCAGCAGTTCCTGGCGCAGCAGCCCGACGGCCCGGGCGAGGCGCGGCTCGCTGTCGGCGTCGGCAATCCGCATGCTGCGCGAGACGTCGACGAGCACCGGCACCACCGCGTCGCGGCTGGCCGACGGCGGCATCAGCACGATCGGGCGGAACAGGAAGGCGAGGAGAAGCGCGAGCACGGCCGCGCGCAGCGCGACGAGCACGCCGCGGCGGCCGCGCGAGAGCGGAACGAGGGGACGCCGGTACTCAGCAAATGCGACAAGGCCGATGGCGGCGGCCGCGAGCGCGACCGCCCACCACGGCACGGGATACGCGAAATGCATCCTACGGCTTTTTCTTCGTCGCCAGCGCCTTGAAGTAGCTGTCGACCTGCTCCCGATACCCGGCCGGCGCGCGATCCTCGACGCCGGCCGCGAGCCGGTCGCGGGCCAGCGCGTCCTGAAGCTTCTTGGACAGAGACGATTCGACGGTCTCGAGCGCGCGCGTCGCCTGCTGCCGGAGATTCTCCCACCTGGCGAAGTCCTGCTTGAACGCCTCGGTGCCCGGCGCCGAGAGGGTCATCCCCTGCCCTTCGAACGTGAAGCCTTCGCCGCTCTGCGCATAGGAGGGATCCTGTCGTCGGAGCTCGTTCGTGAGCTCCTCGGCTTCGCGGAGCCGACGCGCGTACTCCTCGCGGAGACGGGCGACATCGGTGCCGGCGCCGCCGCCGCCGCCGCTCTCGCCTTGGCCGGTCCGCCCGGACTGGCCCGGCGTGCTGGCGGCGCTGTTCGGAACGGGTTTGGGGCCGCCGGTCGACGCCCCGAGCTTCTGGAGCTCGCGCCCGATCTGATTCAGCCGATCGCGGAGCTCTTGTGCGCGCGCCATCTGCTCCGACAGCTTCCGCGACTGACCATCGCCGCTGCCGGTCGCGGCAGCGAGTTTGTCGCCGACCGCTTCCAGCGACTGCGCCATCCGCTGCTGCGCGTCGGCCTGGCGCTGCGCGTCAGCCTGCCGGATGCCGCCACCAGGCGGTGTCCCGCTCGCCGCGGACCCCGACGCGCGCATCTGATCGGCCGACTGCTGCATCCGCTTCACGGTCTGCTGTCGCTGGAGATCGCCGGCCGCCTCCGATGCCGAGGCGCGGGCGTTCTTCGCCTCGGCGTCGCCGCCTGCCGGAGCGTGCGCGGCCTGCTCGAGGCCCTGCTGCAGGCGGCGCGCGCGCTCCGCGAGCCGCTCCTGCTGCCCCGCGAGACGCCGCAGCGCGTCGCTCGCCATGTCGCCGGGGCCGACCTTCGACAACTCGGAGGCGACCTGGCGCTCTGCGTCGGCGAGCTGCCGCGACTCGAGCTGCATTTCGCCGAGCGCGCGGCGCCGCTCGTCGGGCTGCGACTGCTCCATCTGCCGCTCCAGATCCCGGAGCCGCGCGAGCGCGCGCGCGCCGCTCGCGCTGGCCTGCTTCGGATCCTGACGACGCAGACCGCTCGCGGCGTTCCGCATCTGCTCGGAGGCGTCCCGCAGTCCCTGGGCCCCTTCCGCCGAGCCCCCCTCCACCGAACCCTGAGCCCCTTGCGTCGAGCCCTGAGCCCCTTCTTGCCCTGAGCCCTGAGCCCTTTGCCCTGAGCCCTCCTTCCCTGAGCTCTCCTTCCCTGCCCCCTCCTTCTGCCCGGACATCCGGCGCGCCAGTTCCTCCGCCTGCTGGCGCAGCTCCGACTGCTCGCGCGTGAGCTTCTCGAGCTGCCGCTTCAGCTCCTCGGCGTCCATCCGTTCGCGGTTGCGCGCGAGGTCGTCCTGCCGACGCACCAGCTCGTCCTGGCGGCGCGCCAGATCCTTGATCTTGTCGAGCGCATCGGATCCGGGCGCCTGCTGCTCGCGGGCGCTCGCCGGATTTTCATAGTTGGTCTTCTGCTGGCGCTGCAGCTCCTTGTCGAACAGCGTCGACACGTCGTAGTTGCGGTTGTTGTTCCCCGGTCCGCCGGCGCCCGTCTGCTGCTGCGCCACCTGGCGTTTCTTGACCTCCGCCTGCGCCTTCAGCAGGTGGTTCAACGCCTCGAGCTCCGGCGGGAGCGCGTTCGACGTGCTCAGGCGATCGAGCGACGTCACGGCCCGGCCCATGGCCGCTGCGGCGGCGCCCATCGAGTCTTCCGCCGGGAGCCCCTGGCCGGCGTGCGGCATCCCGGGACCCGCCGACGGCCTGCGCGGATCGCGCATCGTCGAGGTCCCGAACGAGCTCGAGGTCTGCTCGACACGCGCCTTGATCTCGGCTTCGGTGCGCGAGACCGAGTGGATGTCGTTCTCCGACCGCGCACCGGCCGCTTTCGATCGGCGATCCAGCTTCCAGGTGGCGACGACGACCTGCTTCTGGGCGTTGACGAGATCGTCGATGGATCCTGTGTAGCCCGACCCGGCCATCGACTGGCTCTGGGCGAGCGAGAACTCCTGCTCGAACGGACGGACTTCGAGGAAGAAGATGTCGGACCGCGCCTCGCTGGAGCGCTTGCCGCGCGTGAGGTCCCGCGCGCGCACGTAGTACGAGACGAAGTCGCCCGGAGCAACCCCGAGGTCCTCGAGATAGAGCGTCCGGCGTCCGGTGACCGACCGCGCCTTCGGCGGCACGCTGAACGGCACCGTCTTCTCCGGGCCGCCGCGGACCGAATACACGAGATCCATTGCCGCGATCCCGTAGTCATCGTCTGCCTGCGCCTCGATGTCGACCTCGGCCAGCGGGGTCACCGATCGGTCGGTCGCCGGCCTGGTGATGTGCACCTGCGGCGGCTGATCCTGCAGCATGCGGATGAAGTACTCGGTGTCGCCCGGGTTCGACAGCCCTGCGCGATCGGCGAGCGCCACGCGATAGGTGTTGTCGTCGACGACCTTGAGAACCCCGGACAGCACGGTCGGCGAGTCGGGCGTCAGCTCGATGGCGTGTCCGTCGCCGAGCTTCAGCGTGCCGCGCGCGGCTGGACGATCCGTGTGGACGAGCACGCGCACGCTGGTCCCGGCAGGCGCGTAGATATCGCCGGCGTCCTCGTCGGTCCGCGGCGCCAGACCGAGAGCGGCGGGATAGGTGTACTCGACGTCGATCCGCGCCACCCCCGGTGCGCGCGCCACCGCCACCGCGTAGACGGGGGATTCGACGCGGCCGGCCACGACCCGGTACTTGAACGGCGCGGTCACGGAGGCCAGCGCGAGGCGGAAGCGCCCGGACTCGCCCGGACGCATCTCGGCCGGATGCCAGCTGTTCCCCAGCTCGATCTGCACCTGCGGCACGACCGGCGCCCGATTGCCGACGAGTGCTGCCTCGATCGCCAGCGCATCGCCGGCCACCACACGCGCGTTCCCGGGGGTGACGCGCAGCGACACGTGCGCGGGGAACAGAGTGAACGCCGCTGCGTCCCAGGCGCTGCGCGCCGGACCACGGCTCACGACGAGCAGCGTCGCAAGCAGCACGAGGGCGCCGGACGCCTGGAACGTCACGCGACGCAGGGTGTCCGAGGGAACCACCGCGTCGAGGTCGATCGAGCTGGCTCGTGCGGCGGCGTCGGCGAGCATCGGACCCGCGAGCGCCGGCGGAACGTCGCGGCGCGCGGTCAGCACGTCGACGGCGGTCGCGAGGCGGTCGTCCAGTTCCGGCGCGTGCTCCTCGATGAAGCGCGCGACGCGCACGTCGGACGGGATGCGCCGCAGGGGGGCGAGCCCCCAGACCGCCGCGCCGAGGCCGGCCACGAGCGCGGCGATGCCGATCAGCATCAGCGCGACCGGTGACTGTCCCGCCAGCCGCGCCGCGATCAGCGCCGCGCCAGCGACCGCCGAGCAGGCCAGCGCGGCGCGGACGAGCGCCTGCGAGACGCTCAGGCGGCGCCACCGCGCCCGCGCCCGGGCGACGACCTCTCGTATCTGCCGCTCGTGACCTGGCATCTCTTCCAGCTTTCGGCTATCGGCTGTCGGCTATCGGCTTTGCTATTGGCTATCGGCTGTCGGCTATCGGCTCTCGGCTCTTGGCTGTCGGCTCTCACCCCCAGCCCTCGGCCCCTCTTCAGGCGGTCCTGCTCGCCACGAGGCCTTCAACGGCCAGCAATCCAATCATCGCCACCAGCACGTATTGCCACAAGTGCTGACGATCTTCCTGCGTCCTGGCGTCGGCGCGCGCGACGACCGCGCCCGCGTCCTTGAGTCGCTGGACCGCGGCCTGGAAGTCGGCGGGCGACAGGCGCGCAGGATCCGATTCGCGCGGGTCGACGTTGACCGCGAGCCGCTCGCCGGCCGCGCCGCGGGGCACGGGCACCACGCCGGGCACGGGCGGGACGCCGGCCGGCACCTCGCCGACGAGATATTCGCCCGCGCGAGGCCGCGCTCCCGCGAGGTAGCGCACCGCCTCGTGCAGGAACGGCACGAACGTGGCGTGCAGGGGGAAGTCGTTCCACTGGTCGTTCAGATCCGACGCGAGCACGAGCGCCCGCCCCTCGCCCGCGGGACAGTCGACGAGGGCCGGCTCGCCCGTGGTGAACCGCGCAATCGTCTGGCAGTCGTCTCCCCCGACGCGCGCCACGAACCGGAAGGTCACGAGGCCGAGCGTCGCCGCCGCCGACTCGAACGGGCGGAACACCGGATGCCGCACGTCGACCGGCGCCAGCGCGCGCGGCTCCAGCCGCGCGTCGGGCGGCGCCACGATCGTCAGCGGCGCACGCGCGCCGAGCACATCGGCAGCCACCGCGCCGTCCACTTCCGGCCCCGCCGCGATGAGCATACCGCCGCCAGCCTGCACGTACGCGGCCAGCGCTTCCCGGCCGCGGCGCTCGAGCCCGCGGGTCGACAACAGCAGCACGGCCGACCTGGACGCCAGCCGCGCGGCGTTCCAGCCGGACAGCGCGGCGCCGCTCACACCCTCCAGCCGGAACACGGCCGCATCCGTGCCGCCGGCCGTCAGCGCCTGCTCGACATAGAATGCGTCGCGGTCGAGGTCGCCGTGGTCCGTGACCACCACGACGGACGGTCCGTGTGCGCCGGCAAGGGCGACGTAGCGCACGTTGTCCGCCTGCATGCCGTCGGCATCGTCCACCGACACGGCCGCGGAGGCGCCGCGCGCCGCGCCGGTCAGCACGATGTCGCTCGAGCCGCCGGCCGGAACCGTCGTTTCGGTCTCGCCGGCGGCGCGGCCGTCGACGGTGAGGTGCACGCGCGTGGTCCGCGCGTGCGTGCCCGTGTTCCGCACCGTCGCGGTCACGCGATCGCCATCGGCCGTCGCGGCCGTCACGGCGAGATTCTCCCGCACGGCGCCGACGTCGGCGATCTCGATGCGCGCCGATTCGGGCACCGCCGCGCGATCGCCGGCATCCCATCCGCTCTCCTGCAGATCGGTGACGACCACGATCCGGCCGCGTCGACCGGACAGCATCTGCGCCGCCGCGTCCAGCCCGGCGCGATACCGCGTGCCGCCGTACCCGGCCGACAGCCGATCGATCGCCGCGCGGGCCAGCGCGCGATCGGCGCCCGGTGCCGCGATCGGCTCGGCCGTGTCGTCGAAGCGGACGACGCCGACGAGGTCGCCGGCCGGAGCGGTGTCGATTGCCTGGCGCGCGAGCCGCTTGGCCCGCTCCATCTGTCCCGGCGCCGACAGGCTGTAAGACGTGTCGACCGCAACGATCGTCGCGCCGGAGGAACCGAGCGCCGCGCCGGACGCGAAGAACGGGCGGGCGAAGGCCAGCGCCAGGAGGACGAGCGCCGCCACCCTGAGCGCGAGCAGCAGCAGCTCGCGCAGGCGCCGACGGTCGGTCATCTCCACGGGCGCCCGCTTCAGCAGCTGGACGGCCGGAAACTTCAGGCGCGGCTCCGGATCGCGCTTCAGCAGGTGCAGGACGATCGGAACGGCGGCCGCCGCCGCGCCTGCGAGGAACAGCGGCGAAAGGAACGACAGCATCAGAACGCCCGTGCCCTCGACGATAGATACGCCAGCAGCGCGAACTCCAGCGGCTGCGTCGTGTTCATCAGCGTGTAGTCGATGCCGGCGGAGCCCAGCTCGCGCCGGTAGCGCTCGACCAGGTCGCCGATGGCCTTCAGGTAGTGTTCGCGAACGAGGGCGGGCACCGCCATCACCTCTTCGCTCGTCTCGCTGTCCTCGAACCGGGTGGCGCGCTCGAACGGGAACTCGAGCTCGTCGGGGTCGAGCACCTGAAAGACGATGACGTCGGTGCCGCGGTACTGGAAGTGCTTGAGCGCGCGAATCACCTCCGCGGGATCGTCGAGGAGGTCGGAGATGAGCACCACCATCCCCCGCTTGCTCATCGAGTCGGCGAGCTGGTGCAGCGGTCGCGACAGGTTGGTCTCGCGTCCCACCTTCAGCCGGTCGAGCGTCAGGAGCGCCGCGTGCAGGTGGCCGGGCCGCGCGCTCGCCGGCAGCATCGTGACGATCTGCTCGTCGAACGCCGTGAGACCCACGGCGTCGCGCTGCCGGTTCATCAGGTACGCGAGCGAGGCCGCGAGGCACTGCCCGTACGCGAGCTTCGTCATCGTCCGCGTGCCGTAGCCCATCGAGCCGCTGATGTCGAGCATCACGTGGCAGTCGAGGTTCGTCTCCTCCTCGAACTTCTTGACGTAGTACCGGTCGCTGCGCGCGTAGACCTTCCAGTCGATGGTCGACAGATCGTCGCCCGGCATGTACTGGCGGTACTCGGCAAACTCGACGCTGAAGCCCTTGAACGGGCTGCGGTGGAGTCCGGACAGAAAACCTTCGACGATGGTGCGGGCTTTCAGGTCGAGCGTGCCGAGGCGCGCGACCACCGCAGGATCGAGGAACCGGCGGTCGGACGCGGGAGCCGCCATCACATGCCGCTCGCCGGCACGGCGACGTGCTCGATGAGGCGATCGACGATCGCGTCGGAGGTGATCCGCTCGGAGTCGGCGTAGAAGTTGGTCATGATGCGGTGGCGCAGGATCGGTTTGGCGAGCGCCTGGATGTCCTTGAGCGACACGTGATAGCGCCCGTGCATCAGCGCGCGCGCCTTGGCGCCGCGGACGAGCGCCTGCGATCCGCGCAGTCCGGCGCCCCACTTCACCCATTTCTCCACGAATTCGGGCGTGCCGGGCCGGCCCGGCCGCGACGCGTCGACCAGCCGGACCGCGTACCGCGCCACTTCCTCCGCAATCACCACCTGGCGGACCAGGTCCTGGAACTGCAGGATGTCGCTCCCCGACAGCACCCGCACCGGCCGCTCGCGATCGGCGCCGGTCGTCTGCGTCACCACGGTCACCTCGTCGTCTTCGGTCAGGTACGAGATGACGACGTTGAACATGAAGCGATCCAGCTGCGCCTCTGGCAGCGGGTACGTGCCTTCGAGCTCGATCGGGTTCTGCGTGGCGAGCACGAAGAACGGCCTCTGCAGCGGATAGGTCCGGCCGGCCGCCGTCACGTGGTACTCCTGCATCGCCTCGAGCAGCGCCGCCTGGGTCTTGGGCGGCGTGCGGTTGATCTCGTCCGCGAGGATGATCTGCGCGAAGATCGGCCCCTTCACGAAACGGAGCCGGCGCGTGCCCTGCTCCTCGTCGAGGATCTCGGTGCCCGTGATGTCGGACGGCATCAGGTCGGGCGTGAACTGGATGCGCTTGAACTCCAGATCGAGCACGTCGGCCAGCGTCTTGATCAGCAGCGTCTTGGCGAGGCCGGGGACGCCGGTGATGAGACAGTGGCCGCCGGTGAAGAGCGCGATCAGCACCTGCTCCACCACCTCGTCCTGTCCGACGATGACCTTGCGGAGCTCGGCCAGGATGCGCGCGCGGCCCTCCGCGACCTTCTCGGCTCCGACGACGGCCGCCTCGTTCGATACGTCCAACGGTAGGTCTCCTCAGTGCGTCAGCGCGTACACGATTTCGTTGATCTCCATCCGGTACGCCAGGTCGGTGTACTTGAGATAGCCCGGATAGTCCTCGACGTTCGACCACTCCCAGCCGTCGCCCATGTCCGTGTTCCAGTTGATGAACATCATCGGCCGGCCGTTGTCGTCGAAGATGGTCCGGAGGTGCGCGACGAAGCCGCCCTTCTCCCACGAGCGGCCGGCGAGGAACGATCCGAGGCCGGCCACCTGCGGGAAGCCGTCCAGCTTGTAGAAGCAGCTGAAGACCGGATGGTCCTTCGGGATGTCGACGATGGGACGGTCCGGGAACACCTTCTTCATCTCCCGGGCGGCGTGCGCCCATTCGATCGGCCCGTGAAAATCGTCGAACGTGACGGTGCCGCCGCGCAGCATGAACTCGCGCAGCGTCGCCGCGTCGCTGGCGGTCAGCGCCAGGTTGCCGACCTCCACGAAGTAGATCCACGGATGCGTGAAGAGGCCTGGATCGTCGAGACCCATCACGATCGGGTCCTCGACGTGAATCGACGTCGCCGTCTTCACGCGCCGCGACAGGTTCTGCTCGGCCGCCGGCGCGTCGATGTACCAGGGCTCGCCGTAGAATTCCTGCGCGGTCTGCGTGTCCTCGGTCGAGTAGTGGTACCTGATGCGGACGAAGCGCCACTGCAGATCCGCGTCGCGGTTGTCGGGCGAGCTCGCGAGCTGCGCCCCGGCCGGCGGCGGCAGGACGGTCACGACGGCGAGCGCGACGAGCACGGCCGGCGTCGCCAGGCGCTTCACGGCTGGTCTCCCACCAGCTTCAGCAGCAGCTCCTGGGCGCGCTGGTAGGTCGGGGCAATCTCGAGCGCGGCGAGCGTCTCCTTCTTGGCGTCCGCGCGCCTGCCGCTCTTGAAATAGCTCTCGGCCAGATCGGTGTGCGCCTCCGCGGCGTCGACCGGCTTGAGCGCCAGGACGGCCCGGAACTCGCGCGCCGCTTCGTCCGGATTGCCGCCCGCGAGCGCAGATCGCCCGATCATGCGGTGGGCCCCCGCGTCGAACGGGTCCACTGCCGCGATCCGCTGATAGACGGGCGTCAGCTTGGCCTCGTCAGTCACCCCCGCCTGCTGGAGCAGCGACGCGAGCTGCCGCGCGGCCTTGACGTTGTCGAAGTCCACGGCGACGAGCGCCCGCAGCTCCTGAATGGCTCGCGCGCTGTCCTTCGCCTCGAGCGCGAGCGCCGCCATCTGCGCGTGGGGGCTGTCGTCGCCGATCGCGGACGGGACGAGGGCCGCCGCGCGCTCGAACGCCTTCATCGCCCCGTCGCGATCCCCGCGCCGGCCTAGCGCGCTGCCGAGCGCCATCTGCACCGGGTAGCTGCGCGGGTGCTCGGCCGCGTAGGCCTGCAGCGCGTCGGGCCGCAGGCCGCGCAGCGTTCCGGAATCCGGTCCGTCCAGCGCCCGCCGCAGCGGGCCGAACCGCCGCTCGAGCGACTGATCGAAGCCGGTCTGCAGTTCGGACAGGCTGGTGTCGAGCGCCGTCTTCAGGGCCGTGTCGGTGTCGAGCCCTTCGCCGTACGCGCGGAGCAGCTTGCGCAGCCCGGCGTCGCCGTAGGTCGCGACCAGGTGCTCGACCAGGAGCGAGGCCTCG
The DNA here is from genome assembly GCA_050257855.1 of Betaproteobacteria bacterium. Taxonomy (GTDB): domain Bacteria; phylum Acidobacteriota; class Vicinamibacteria; order Vicinamibacterales; family CAVVIG01; genus JBLMXQ01. The sequence goes on from JBLMXQ010000031.1 coordinate 32,860, forward strand.
TAGTAGGCGATCGAGATCTTGTGCGGATCGGTGAACCCGGCGTTCAGATCCGCCAGCTTCATGACGCCGCCCGCGTTCAGCAGGCCGGCGAACTCGACTTCCTGGTTCCGCGCCCACTCCGGCCGCGCGCGCTTCTGCTCGAACACCGAGATGCCCTCGGTGAGCCAGCGCGGCACGCGCTGGTTCGACATCTGCAGCGTGATCACGTGCGCCAGCTCGTGCCACAGCGCCGCCTCCCACTGGAACGTCCCCGGCGGCACCGCCTTCGGCGAGTCCAGCGTCACGACGCGGCCGAAGCAGGCGCCGAGCGCGCCGATCATGCCCGGCAGACCGACGTTCCGGACGGCGAAGTCGTCCTGCTTCGGAAAGATCTCGATGAGAATCGGCCCGCGGGGCGTGAACTCGTAGCGCTTGCCGAGATCGCCGAGCGCCTTGTGCGCCACCTGCAGCGCGTACTCGCGAAGCACCGGCGCTTCGTCCGGGTCCATGCGCAGGATCAGATCGCCGTCGCGGACCGTGACGAACCTGTCCAGCGTATCGAGCATCTGGAGCAGGTTGTACGTGACGACGCTGTACGGATCGAGCTTGAAGGAGGTCTCGAGCGCCGTGCGCGCCCCGGGCTCGTCGCCGGTGCGCAGCAGATGAAGCCCGAGGTCGGCGAGCGCGCGCGGATCGTGCGGGTCGAGCGCCAGCGCGCGACGCGTCAGCGCGACCGCCTCGTCGAACCGGTAGTTGTGCGCCGCCAGCTCGCCGGCGATCCGGTATACCTTGCTGTCGCTTGGCGCAATCGCCTGGACCTTCGCGACCTCGGCGTCGAAGTCCGCCTCGCGGTCCTCGACGTAGGCGATCGCGGCGAGCCAGGCGTGCGCGTCGAGGCTGGACGGGTTGACGGCGAGGGCTTTGCCCAGGGCCTCGCGCGCCTCCGCGTTGCGCCCGGCGTCGATCGCCTGGCTGGCGATGAAGACCTGCGCGGCCACGTCGGAGGGATTCAGGGCCAGCGCGCTGCGCGCCAGCTCGATGGATTGCGGAGGGTTGTCGTCGGCGAACGACTCGGCGAGCCCGAGCAGCGCCGGCTCCCATTTCGGGTCGGCGTGCAGCGCGATTTGAAAGGACTTCGCGGCTTCGGTCGTCTGATGATTCTCGAGGAAGAGATCGCCCCACGCCGCGTTGATGGCCGCATCGTCGGGCGCGGCCGCGGCGGCGTCGCGGTAGGCCGCGTTCGCCTCCTTGGCGCGGCCGAGCGCGCGCAGGGCGCGCGCGGCGCGCGCGAGGTCCTGCGGCCGCTCGGCCGAGACGACCGCCTCGGCGACCGGTTGAAGCGTCGCCGTCGCGCCGGGACGGCCGAGCTCCTGCTCCAGCAGGCCCAGCTCGAGCGCCGCGTCGCTCGCCGGCGCGCGAGCCGCGGCCGGCCGCAGCAGCTCTTCGGCCTGCGAATACCGGCCGCGCGCCGCCATCGCGCGCGCCTTCAGCGCGACCACCCGCGGATCGTGGGCGTCGAGCTGGTCGGCAACCCGGGCAACGTCGTCGTAGCGACCTTCGATGTACGCGCGGGTGACCGTCTCGATGGTCGGCGTGGCGCGGCGAGGCGCCTGCGCGCGCGCCGGCGGCGCGGCGGCGAGAAAGAGGAACAACGCGATGCTGCCGACGAGCGCCGAGACGCAGGCCGCAGGCGACGGCCGATCGTTCGACCATCCGCCGGCCGGCCCTGCTGCTCGTCGGCGACGGAACATCATCGCGCTCGTATTATATCTGACCGATTTCGGGGCATCCGCGCGTTCGATCCGGTCCGGCGCCGGCGCGGCAGGCGCACTACCGCAGACAGGGCGCCGGCTCATGCCGGTTTAGACGCTTCTCTCGCGCTTCCAGCCTCTGGCCCGAGACCCGCTCCAGCTCTAGAAGAGCGGCCGCCAGGTGAAGAACAGCGCGGCGTTCAGGGCCTGGAACGCCGCGAACGTGGCGACCCACCCGACCCGATGCCGCGCCGGCACGGCGGAGGCGAACCAAACGAAGGCGGGGAACATCACCGACGAGAAACGACCGGCCGACAGAAGGCCTCCCTCGGCGAGCGGCGGCAGCATGTTGACCAGGATGAAGACCGCATAGGCAAGGCCGAGGCGGCGCGCAACCGGCCACACGGCCGCCAGCGCAAAGGCGACGCCGGTGGCGTTCAGGAAATCCACCGGCAGGCGGGACATGTAACCGGAGACGCCCAGATTCGCAATCCAGTCGTAGCGCTCTGTCACGAGCACCGTCAGGCCGTTGTACGTGCGGCCCCAGGCTTCGTGCCCGGCGGCCCACGCGAGCGGATTGCCGGTGATGCGCCAGATGAAGAAGGTGTAAATCAGCACGCCGACGCCGGGCGCCGCCGCGAACAGGATGGCGGTCATCGTCAGCCGTCGGTCGCGCGAGCCGCCCGGCCCCGGTGCTCCTCCAGCCAGCCACTGCGGCAGCCACGGCGACACCGCGAGCACCGCCAGCGCGACGGAGATGAAGCAGCCGTTCGGTCGCGTCAGCCCGGCGAGGAGCCCCCAGGCCGCCGCGCGCCAGTACTCGCGCCGCTCGAAATGGTAGAAGATGGCGACGGCCGCGAGCAGGTACAGCGACTCGGTGTAGACAGCGAAATAGAACAGCGCGAACGGATAGGCCGCGACCGCCCACAGCGCGTACCGGGCCTCGTCGTCGGGCAGTCGATCGCGCGCGAACGCATACAGGTAAACGAGCGCGCCGAAGAACGCCAGGAGCGACACTCCCATGCCACCCCAGACGAACGCGCCCGGGCTCCGGCCGAACAGGCGTCCGACGCCGCGCACGAGCGTCGGATAGGCCGGAAAGAACACGATGTTCTGCTGACGCCGGGGCTGATTCGGCGTGTAGCGGTACCCATGAGTGGCGATGCCGAGGTACCAGCCGGCATCCCAGCGGACCGGGAGATTCGCGAGTTCGTTGCTGGAGACCCGGTACGGCGGCTCGCCGCCCGCGTAGCCGAACGTCGCGACCGCGAGGAGGCCCACCGCGAGGATCGTCGGCCGCGTGGCGATGAGGGCCGCCGCCGCGGCGCGCACGGACGGCTCGCGGCGCCAGGCTCCGAACTGACCCGGAATCGCTCGGTAGATCGGTTGCCGCGGGACCAGCGCGTGGCGCACGGCGGCGACCACCAGGGCGAGGACGAGCGTGCGCAGCGGCGAAGTGACCGCGAGCCGCACGCCCAGGAGGTGCGTGCGAAAACCGCCGCCCTCGGCGACGATGGCGGCCAGCACGACGAGCAGCAGCGTCGCCGCGTCCGCGACGCGAACCCACACCGGCAGGCCGGTCCGGGAAGAGGGCGCAGGGCTTTCCGTCAGCGTCCTCATTCGCGTCGGAGTATAGCATCGCGGCCGGCGCGCGAGCCGCTGGCGCGGCCGAGCGCGCGCTGCTCGACCGCCATGCGCTTCGCGATCAGGACGCCGAAGGCGGCGACCGCCAGCGGGCCGGTCATACGCGCGCCGGTCATCATCGCTGCCGAGACGAGTTCGGCGACGACGGCGACGTAGTTCGGATGCCGGAGATACCGGTACGGGCCGCTGGTCACGAGGTGCATGCCGGGCACGACGATGACGCGGAACGTCCACGAGGAGCCGAGCGCGTGGATCGCCCACCACTTGAGGGCCTTCGCCAGCGCGAAGAGCGCGACGCCGGTCCAGAGCACGCCGCCTGGGGGCGCCGGCCGGACGGCAGCTTCGATCAGCATCGCCAGAAACGCTGCCGGGTAAACGATACGCATCGTCGTGTACACGTCGCCCGGCGGCTCGACGCCGCCGCGCGCCAGTTGAGCGCGCTCGTTGCTCGCCGCCCGCGCGGCCTCGACCAGCATCGGGACGAAGACGATCGCAGAGATCAGGAGGACGTTCACAGCGGTCTCGATTACGGACTCCTCAGAGGATCTCCTCCGGACCTCCTGAGCTCCCGTTGAACGCAGCAGCCACATCACAATCGCCGGCGCGGGCGATGAGCGCGCGCACCACGCCGGGCGCAACCCGCGCCGCGGCCGCGGCCGCTGCAATGGCCCGCGGCGAGGAGACGAGCGTGCGGACGGCGCGGTTCAGCCGCCACTTCCCTGCGAACTCCCCTCTGCGCTGCCTCGAGAGGCGCGCGTGCACGCCTCGCCAGCCGTCCGCCAGCGCGTCGAGCGCAGCCGCGGCCGCCAGTTCGCCGCCCCGAAGGGCGAAGCGGAGTCCGTCGCCGGTGATCGGATCGATGAATCCGGCCGCATCGCCAGCGACCAGCAGCCCGTCGACCGGGGCCCCGGCGGCCTCGACCGCCAGCGGTCCGAGAACGACCGGCGGCGCCACCGCGCGCGCGCCGGCGAAGCGTTCGCGCAGCAGCGGGTCGCGCGCGATTTCGGCGGCGACGAGCGACTGCGGATCGCGAAACGCCGGGAACGCGGTTTCCCGGGGACGGTCGAAGGAGCGCACGACGCAGACGTTGGCGAGCCCGCCCGGCACCGGAGCCACCCCGATGTAGCGCCCGCGCCGCACGTGCATCTCGCCGAGATCCGAGAGCCCGGCGACGCCGGAAAAGTACGTGCCGATCGCCCACCGGCGCGGCGCGCGCGCATGGCGCGCCAGGCCGAGACCGAAGGCGAGCGACGAGCGGCGGCCGTCGGCGGCAATGGTGACCCGGGCGTGCAGCGGCCGCTCGGCCGCGCCCGCAGTCGCAACCGCACCTGCGACCCGTCCGGTCGTCGCCGACAGAATGGCGCGCCGCACCGCGACGCCGGGCTCGAAGCGCGCACCGGCTGCCATGGCCGCGTCCACGAGAATCGCGTCGAGCTCGCGGCGCGTGATGGCCCGTCCGCGCAGTCCACGAGGATAGCGGCCTTCGACGGCGACGCCGTTCTCGCCGGTGACTCTCATGCCGGCCACCGGCAGGCCGCGTGACTCGACGCGCCGGGCGAGCCCCAGCCGCTCGAGCAGCGCCAGCGCGCCGGGGTTGACGGTGTCGCCGCACAGCTTGCCGCGTGGAAACGTCGCGCGATCGACGAGCGTCACGGCCACGCCCGCGCGCGCGAGGACGAGCGCCGCGACCGCGCCCGCCGGCCCCGCCCCGACCACCAGGACGTCGGTGTCGATCATGCGCGGCCGATCACGATCGCGCTGTTCTTCGATCCAAAGCCGAGGCAGTTGCAGAGCGCCGCCTCCACCTCGGCGGCGCGTCCGCGGTTCGGCAGGAAGTCGAGGTCGCAGGCCGGGTCGGGCTCGTGCTGGTTGATGGTCGGCGGCAGGAACCCGCGGTCGAGCGCGAGCGCCGACGTCACGATGCCGGCGGCGCCGCTTGCGCCCTGCGGATGACCGATCATCGACTTGACCGACGAGCCCGCGAGGCGATCGGCGTGCGCGCCGAACACCTGGCGCACGCAGCGCGCCTCGACGGCGTCGTTCAGTACGGTCGACGTCCCGTGGTAGTTCACGTAGCCGATCGCCTCGCGCGGCCGTCCCGACCGCGCGATGGCGTCCCCGATCGCGCGGACGATCTCGGTCCCGTCCGGCGCCATCTGGACGCGATGGTAGGCGTCGCAGGTGGAGGCGTAGCCGTCGATCGACGCGTAGATCCGCGCGCCGCGCGCGCGGGCGCGATCCTCCCGCTCGAGCGCCACCATCCACGCGCCCTCGCCGAGCACGAAGCCGTCGCGCCCGCGGTCGAACGGCCGCGACGCCTCGGCCGGCGCGTCGTTGTACGCCGTCGAGACGACGCGCATCCTGGAGAAGCCGTAGATCATGCCGGGCGTGACGCACGCGTCGGCCCCGCCGGACAGTAGCACCTCGGCCTCGCCCGATCGGATGAGCGCCGCCGCGTAGCCGATGGCGTCGGTCGAGCTCGTGCAGCCGCACGACAGCACGTGGCTGATCCCGCGCAGCCGGAGCGAGATCGAGATCTCGCTCGACATCATCCCGACGATGGAGATCGGGATGGCGTACGGCGTGACCTTCCGTCCCTGCTCGACGAAGAAGTCGTAGTACTGCCTTTCGCCGACGTCGATGCCGCCCCCGCCGCTGCCGATCACGACGCCCGCGCCCGGCTCGGCAATCGACAGGTGCGCGTCGCTCCACGCCTCCCGGGCCGCGATGACCGCAATGAGAGCCGCCCGCGAGTAGCGCTTCGGATCGGCGCGGTACCCCGGATCCCAGATGTCGTCGCCGTCGAGCACCGGCACCTCGTCGGCCGTCACGTTCGAGACCGGCGCGGCCACGCGGCACGCGAAGGCGGATGCGTCGAAGTCGCTGATCGCCCGCGTGCCGCTGCAGCCCCGGCTGACGGCCGTCCAGAATCGCTCGCGCCCGACGCCGAAGGGCGACACGACGCCGATGCCCGAGATCACGACGCGCGGACCGCCGGAATGACGCATGGCTGACCTGTATTATGGTGTCATTTGCACATGACCAGGATCGTCGCGTTCCTGGGCGGCGCGCTGTTCGTCGCCTCGCTCGTCTTCTGCGCCTGGTCGTACCTGGTCGTCTGGGGCACGCCCGATCCCGCCACGTTCGTCGTTCTCGCCGGCCGGCCGCTGACCGGCGCCGCAGCCGCGGCGGCCGACGTGGTGCTGTTCGCGCTGTTCGCGCTGCACCACAGCCTGTTCGCCCGCGAACCGACCAAGCGCGCTCTGGCACGCGCGCTCCCCGACAGCATGGTCCGTCCCCTCTACGTCTGGACGGCGAGCCTCCTGCTCATCGCGGTGTGCGCGGCCTGGGTGCCGATCGGCGGCGCGCTCTACCGGCACCGGGGACCGTGGGCCGGGCTCCACGCCGCCGTTCAGCTGGCCGGCCTGTGGCTCACCGCGGCGGCCGTCCGGCTGATCGATCCGTTCGAGCTCGCGGGCATCCACGACACGAGCGCGCTGCAGGAACTGCAAATTGCCGGCCCGTACCGGTGGGTGCGTCATCCGATCTACCTGGGCTGGGCGTTGATGGTCTTCGGTTCCGCGCACATGACGGGCGATCGTCTGGCCTTCGCGGTCCTGTCAACCGCGTATCTGATTGTGGCCATTCCCTGGGAGGAGCGCGGACTGGTTCGAGCGTTCGGCGGCTCGTACCGGGCGTACCAGCAGCGCGTGCGCTGGCGGATGATCCCTTACGTGTATTGAAAGCTGCTTACGCTGAAAGCCCGCCACCGACGCGTGGTGCGGGGCACGGCCGAGGTCAGTTCCAGCGCAGGCCCTTCAGCTGGTCCAGGCTCACGTTCCCGCCGCTCAGAACGCAGACGACCTTCGACCCGGCCGGCGCCTTGATCTGCTCGTGGAGCAGGGCCGCGACCGGCGCCGCCGCGGCGCCCTCGACCACGAGCTTCGCGTGCGCCATCACCCACAGCACGGCCTCGAACATGTCGGCGTCCGGCAGCGTCACGATCCCGTCGACGAAGCGGCTGACCACGGCGTGCGTGTACTCGCCGACGCGCTTCACGCGCAGGCCGTCGATGACGCAGTCCACTCGGTCGAGGGTCACGACGTGGCCCGCCTCCACGCTGCGCAGCATGCCGGGCGCGCCGGACGACTCGACCCCGACGATCCTGATCTTCGGGTTCATCGCCTTGAGCGCCATGGAGACGCCGGAAATCAGCCCCCCGCCGCCAATCGGTACGACCACGACGTCCACGTCGGGAAGGTCCTCGTACACCTCGAGGCCGAGCGTCCCCTGACCGGCGACGAGGTCGGGATCGTCGAAAGGGTGAATGTAGGTGAGGCCGCGCTCGGCGACGAGCTCCTTCGCCTTCTCGTTGGCTTCGTCCCAGATGGTGCCGTGCAGGACGACCTCGGCGCCGTAGCCGCGCGTGGCGGCGATCTTCGACGGCGTGGCGTTCTCGGCCATGCAGACCACGGCGTGCATGCCGTTCAACTTCGCCGCGAGCGCGACGCCCTGGGCGTGGTTGCCGGCCGAGGAGCACACCACCCCCCGGCGCCGCTCCGCCTCGCTCAGGCAGGTGAACTTGTTGAGCGGGCCGCGAATCTTGTACGAGCCGGTCTTCTGGAAGATCTCCGCCTTGAGCCGGACGTCGAAGCCGGTCCGCTCGCTCAGGATCCGCGACGTCAGCAGCGGGGTCTTGTACGTCCTCGGAGCCACGATGCCGCGGGCCCTTTCGAAGTCGGCTCTGGTCAGAACCCTCATCAGGGAGCCGATCATAGCAGGATCGGGTTTGACGGCCGGAGAACCTGCATGCGATCCTGACCAATGGATCATGGCGACTGAACCTCCTCGTGCGTACCCCAGCGAGCTGCCGGTCCTCGCACTGCGGCAGACCGTTGTCTTTCCGCTGACCGTACAGCCGCTCGCCGTCAACCGGCCGATGTCGGTCGAATCGGTCAACCGGGCCCTCGCCGGCGACCGCCTGCTGTTCCTGACGCTCCAGCGCAACGACCTCGACGATCCGCGCCCGGAAGACCTGCACGAGATCGGCACGATCGCGGCCATCCGCCAGATGGCGAAGGTGCCGAACGGCGGTATTCACATCATCGTCGAGGGGCTGACGCGCGCCCGGGCGGCGCTCATCACCAGCAGCGGCACGTCGCTCCGCGCGACGGCGGCGCCGCTTCCCGAGCACGCCGATCGCACGCTGGAGGTGGACGCCTACGTCCGCCGCCTGCAGGAGCTGATCGACCGCGCGCTGTCGGTCACGAGCGGCCTCTCGCAGGAGCTGCGGTCGATCGTGATGGGCATCGACGATCCGCTGCGCCTCGCATACCTGCTGTCGAGCCTGCTCGACATCAAGGCCGACGAGAAGCAGCGGATCCTCGAGACCGACGACCTGACGGCGAAGCTGCGCGCGGTCGCCGACGCGCTCACGCGCGAGATCGCGCTGCTGGAGCTGAAGGGGAAGATCGAGTCGGCCGCGCAGCAGGAGATGTCCGATGCGCAGCGGCAGTACTACCTGCGCCAGCAGCTCAAGGCGATCCAGCAGGAGCTCGGCGAGGGCGAGAAGCCCGAGGTCGACGAGATCCGCCGCCGGGTCGAAGAAGCCAGGCTGCCGGAGGCGGTGGGCACGGTCGTGACGCGCGAAGTGGATCGGCTCGAGCGGATGGGCCCGGCCTCGCCCGAGTACCAGATGATCCGGACCTACATCGACTGGGTGCTCGACGTCCCCTGGTCGAAGACGACCGCCGATCGCCTCGATCCGGTCGCGGCGCGTCAGGTGCTCGACCAGGACCACTACGATCTCGACAAGGTCAAGGAGCGCATCGTCGAGTACCTGGCGGTCCAGAAGCTGAAGCAGGATCGGAACGGCGGCGGCGCGTCCGTCGCGACCATGCGCGGGCCGATTCTGTGCTTCGTCGGCCCTCCGGGCGTCGGCAAGACCTCCCTCGGCCAGTCGATCGCGCGCGCCATGACGCGGAAGTTCGTGCGCATCTCGCTCGGCGGCATCCGCGACGAGGCCGAGATCCGCGGTCACCGGCGGACCTACATCGGCGCGATCCCCGGACGCATCGTGCAGGCGCTCAAGCAGGCCGGCGCCATGAACCCCGTGTTCATGCTCGACGAGATCGACAAGGTCGCCGCCGGCGGCTTCCAGGGCGACCCGGCGGCGGCCCTGCTCGAAGTGCTCGACCCGGCGCAGAACCACTCGTTCCGGGATCATTACCTCGAGATCAACGTCGACCTCTCGCGCGTGCTCTTCATCGCGACGGCCAACCAGCTCGGCACGATCCACCCTGCCCTGCTCGACCGGATGGAGATCATCCCGCTCGCCGGCTACAGCGAACAGGAAAAGGTGCACATCGCGCGGCGGTACCTGGTTCCGCGCCAGCTCGAGGAAAACGGCCTGGACGCGAAGGCGCTGACGATCGAGGACGACGCCATCGGCCGCGTCATCGCGCAGTACACGCGCGAAGCGGGCGTGCGCAGCCTCGAGCGGCAGATCGGCGCGATCGCGCGGAAGGTCGCCGCCAGGGTGGCGAGCGCCGAGGGCAGCGCGGCGCCGGTCGTCGTGACCGCCGCGGACGTGCCGGAATACCTCGGGCCGCCGCGCATCCACGAGGAGGTCGCGTTCCGCGTCTCGCGCCCGGGCGTCGCGACCGGCGTCGCCTGGACGGAAACGGGCGGCGACGTGCTGTTCGTCGAGGCCAGCCTGCTCCCGTCCGGCCACCACAACCTCATTCTGACCGGGCAGCTCGGCAACGTGATGCAGGAGTCGGCGCGCGCCGCGGTCAGCCACATCCGGTCGGCGGCGCAGTCGCTCGGCGTGTCCGCCGACTTCCTCGACGACTGCGACCTGCACATCCACGTGCCGGCCGGGGCCATCCCGAAGGACGGACCTTCCGCCGGCGTCACGATGGCGACCGCCATCGTCTCGGCGCTGCGCAAGCAGCCGGTCCGCAGCGACGTCGCGATGACCGGCGAGATCACGCTGAGCGGCCTCGTGCTGCCGGTCGGCGGCATCCGCGAGAAGGCGCTCGCCGCGCGACGGCACGGCATCAAGGAATTCATCCTGCCGAAGCTGAACGAGCCGGATCTCGCGGAGCTCCCGGCCGAGGTCAAGGAGACGATGACGTTCGTCCCGGTCGAGACGCTCGAACAGGCGCTGCGGGTAGCTCTGCCGGCGCACGCCCACCCGTCGTAGACTCTCCGGCTGGTGGTGGTCGCGTTCTACATCTCCGGTCACGGACTCGGGCACGCATCCCGCGACCTCGAGCTCATCGAAGCGCTCGGCCGGCAGCGGCCGGACTGGACCTTCGTCGTACGCACGGCCGCCCCGCGCTGGTTCTTCGAAGCGAGAGCGCCGGCGCTCGACGTGCAGGCGATCCAGGCCGACACCGGCGTCGTTCAGATCGACAGCCTGCGGCTCGACGAGGCCGAAACCGTCCGGCGGGCCGCCGGGTTCTATCGCACGTTCGACGCCCGCGCCGGCGACGAAGCACGCTGGCTCGAGGCGATCGGCGCGTCTCTCGTCATCGGCGACATCCCGCCGCTGGCGTTCGCCGCCGCGTCCCGCGCCGGACTGCCGTCGGTCGCGGTCGGCAACTTCACGTGGGACTGGATCTACGGCTCGTACACGGCCTTCGCGACCGACGCGCCGCAGGTCCTGCCGGCCATCCGGGAGGCCTATGCGCGCACGACGCTCGCGCTGCGCCTGCCCCTGCACGGCGGCTTCGACGCGATGCCGGACGTTCGCGACGTGCCGTTCATCGCGCGCAAGTCGGAGCGCGACCCGCGCGACACGCGACGCCGGATCGGCATCGGGGGCGACAGGCCGGTCGTGCTCGCGTCGTTCGGGGCGTACGGCGCGCCGCTGCCGTACGACACGCTGGCGCGCGAACCCGATTTCGCGCTCGTCGTTGCGGAGCGCGAGCCGCCCGCCGGGCTGAAGTACGAGGATCTCGTCGCCGCCGCCGACGTCGTCGTCAGCAAGCCGGGGTACGGCATCGTGTCGGAGTGCGCGGCGAACGGTACGGCGCTGCTCTACACATCGCGCGGGCGCTTCGCCGAGTACGACGTGTTCGTCGCCGAGATGCCGCAGTTGGTGCGCTGCCGGTTCCTGCCGCAGGACGAACTGCTCGCCGGCCAGTGGCGCGACGGGGTCCACGCCGTGCTCGCGCAGCCCGGGCCGCCGCCGCCCCGGGTCGACGGCGCCGGGCGCGCGGCGGACGCCATCGTGGCGCTGGCCGAGGGCAGGGCGGGGCCTTCGACCGCACCCGTGTAGGGCGGGGCCTTCAGGGCCCGCCAACTCGGGTAATATCTCCCCATGATTTCACGACGCACGTTCATGTGGCTGACCGGCGCCGCGGCCGGCCTGTCCGTCACCCGCGTGTCAGCGCAGCGCCGCGGCGCGATGCCGGCCGGCCCGGTGCCGCCGCCGATCGCGAAGCTGACATCCCTCAGGAGCCAGGCAACGCCGATCAGCGTGGACGAGCGGCGCGCCCGGATCGAGAAGGCGCGGCGTCTCATGGGCGAGGCGGGCCTCGACGCCATCCTGCTCGCAGGCGGAACGTCGCTGGTCTACTTCACCGGCATGCGCTGGGGCGGCGGCGAGCGCCTCTTCGCGGTCGTGCTGCCGGCGAAAGGGGATCCCTTCTGCGTCTGTCCGGGGTTCGAGGAGGATCGCGCCCGCGAGCAGCTCGCGCTCGGGCCGCTCAAGAACACCGAGGTGCTGATCTGGCAGGAGGACGAGAGCCCGTTCGAGCGGGTCGCGCAGGGGTTGCGGAGCCGCGGCATCGCGTCCGGGCGGCTCGGCGTCGAGGAGACGACCAAGTTCGTGTTCGCCGACAGCGTCGCGAGCGCTGCGCCGTCGCTGCACGTCGTCAGCGCCACGCCCGTCACGGCCGGCTGCCGGATGATCAAGGACGCTCACGAGATCGCCCTGATGCGCCTCGCCTGCCGCGCGACGCTCACCTGCTACGAGGCCGTGTACCGGGCGCTCCAGCCTGGCATGACCCAGAACCAGGTGAGCGCGCTGGTGGGCGCGGCCTACGGCCGGCTCGGCTTCCCGGGGTTTGCGAGCGTGCAGGTCGGCGAGTACACCGCGCTGCCGCACGGGTCGATCACGCCGCAGACCATCCGCGAGGGCACGATCATCATGATCGACGACGGCTGCAACGTCGAAGGGTATCAGTCGGACATCACGCGGACCTTCGTGCTCGGCAAGGCGACCGACAAGATGAAGCGCGTCTTCGACATCGTGCACCGGGCGCAGAGCGCGGCGCTGTCGGCCGCCCGGCCGGGCGTGCCGCTCGAATCGATCGATGCCGCCGCGCGGAAGGTGATCGTGGACGCGGGGTACGGGCCGGCGTTCAAGTACTTCAGCCACCGCGTCGGCCACGGCATCGGCATGGACGGCCACGAATGGCCGTACCTCGTGAAGAACAACATGTTCGGCTGGACGAAGGCGCTCACCCTGCAGCCGAACATGACGTTCAGCGACGAGCCGGGCGTCTACATCAAGGGCGAGTTCGGGGTGCGGCTCGAGGACGACATGCACGTCACGGAGGACGGTGCGGAGCTGCTCACGCCGCAGAGCCCGTCGATCGAGGAGCCGTTCGGATCGGGGACGTCCCAGTAGTCGCGCCGCGCACGCACGTCGCTGCGCGGCTGCCACGACGCACACGAGGGCTTCCTCCGTGCGTCCGCGGTTGAAGCCCGTTATTCCTTGACGCAGGTCACGAGCGACCAGATCTTCGGCACGTTCACCCTCTCGATCGACAGCGGCCGCAGGTCGGCCTGCGCGAGGAACGCGGGCAGGTCGAGATCCGACTTGAAGCCGATGTGAACGGTGAACGGCGAGATGGCGCGCTCGATCCAGGCGATCGGGCGGGACGCGCTGCGGAAGTGATTCAGGATGATGATGCGGCCGCCCGGCCGGCAGACGCGCCGCATCTCGCGGACGACCGCCACCGGATCGGGCACCACGCTGATCAAGTACGGCGCGTAGACGATGTCGAACGTCCCGTCCGCGAACTTGAGGTCGGCCGCATCCATCTCGAGGAGCCGGACGTTGCGGACGCCCTTGCGGGCGACCCGGTCGCGCGCCTTCTCGAGCATCGAGGCGGACAGGTCGATGCCCGTCACGGCGCAGTCGCGTGGGTAAAGGGCGGCGTTGATACCCGTGCCGACGCCGACCTCGAGCACCTGATCGCCCGCCTTGATCCCCATGCGCTGAATCGTCTGCACGCGCCCGGGGTGAAGCGTGGGTCCGAAGATGACGTCGTAGACGGATGCGAGCTTCTCGTACACGCCCGCGACGAAATCGTTTTCGACCGCGGTGACCGACAGCGCCCGCGTGGCGACGTCGGAGCCTCCGTCGGCCGGCTCGTGCGGCTCAAATAATGCCATCCGGTGCCTCAGCAGGGATGCTGCGCGTCCTCGTAGCCCGAGGCGATCGAAGCGGCGCGGACGCGCGTTCCCAGCCCAGCGACTATACATCCTGCGTTCAACGAAGTCCATCGACGACTGCGAGCGCAGCGTCGACGTTCCCGGACGCCGTGGACACCTGGAGGCCCTGGACCATGTGCCGCAGGGCGCCGGCGATCTCCCGCGCAATGGCCACGCCCTCGCCCGCCGCGCCCTCGGGCGTGTCCATGCCGCGCATCCGGTCCAGCAGCGACTCCGGCACGCGGACGCCGGGCACCTCATTGGCCATGAACTCGGCGTTCCGGACGCTCTCGAACGGAAACACTCCCGCGACGATGGGAAGTCGCGCGGTCTCGATTCGCCGCAGCAGCTGTTCGAAGCCCTTGACGTCGAATACGGGACGGGTCAGGACGAACTCGGCCCCGGCCTCGACCTTGTACTCGAAGCGGCGCAGCTCCTCGTCGAGATTCGGCGCCCCCGGGTTGAGGGAGACGCCGACATGGTACGCCGTCGGCGCGCCAATCGCCTGCCCGCCCACGTCGCATCCGTGGTTGAGGCGTGTCACGAGGTTGGTCAGGCCGATCGAGTCGACGTCGAATACGGCCGTGGCATCCGGGTAGTCGCCGACGCGGCCGGGGTCGCCGGTGATCAGGAGCAGGTTGCGGATGCCCATGGCATGGGCGCCGAGCAGGTCGGACTGGATGCCGAGCAGGTTCCGGTCGCGACACGAGTAGTGCAAAACCGTCTCGATGCCGGCTTCGCGCTCGACCAGCACGGCGAGCGACAGCGCGCTCAGACGTGCGCCCGCCCGCAGCCCGTCGGGGATGTTGATCGCGTCGACGCCCCGGATCCGGAGCGTCCGGGCGCGCTCGATGATCGCCTCGGCCTGGAACCCGCGCGGCGGCAGCAGTTCGACGGCGACGACGAACGTCCCGCGCGAGATGGCGTGGGCGAAGCGGGATTTCTGCTCGCGCGGCACGGGCGGCGCCTCCGACGCCGGAGCGGTGCGGGGCGCAGGCGCGCCGGGCGCGGTCACCCTCGTTGCCGCCGGCGCGAGCGCGCGGACGGCCGCCTTGATCTGACGGATGTGCTCCGGCGTCGTACCGCAGCAGCCGCCGACGAGGCGCACGTTGTGCAGGATGAACCGGCGCGCGTACGACGCCATGTACTCCGGCGAGCAGAGATAGATGTTGCGGCCCTCGACGTCGCGCGGCTTGCCGGCGTTGGGCTGGGCCGACAGCTTCAGGCGCGTGACCGCCGCCATGCGCTCGACCGTCTCGAGCATCGGCGCCGGCCCGATGCTGCAGTTGACGCCAATGAGCGTGGCGCCGCGGCGCTCGAGCTCGGGCGCGAAGCGTTCGGGCGGCGTGCCGTCGATCGTGCTGCCGTCCTCCTCCGTCGTCATCTGGGCGACGATCGGCAGATCCGAGACGCTGCGGACCGCGTCGATGGCGGCGCCGAGCTCGTTGACGTCGCGAAAGGTCTCGAGGACGAACAGGTCCACGCCGCCTTCGACGAGCGCCTGCGCCTGCTCGCGGAAGTGCTCGCGCGCCTCGTCGACGCCGGTCTTCCCCCACGGCTCGATGCGGATGCCCAGGGGGCCGATGGCGCCCGCGACGTACGCCTGCTCGCGCGCCGCGTGCCGCGCGATGCGCGCCCCCTGGACGTTGATCGCGTGCAGCTTGTCGGCGAGCCCGAACGAGCCGAGCTTGATCCGGTTGGCGCCGAACGTGTTCGTCTCGACCACGTCGGCGCCCGCGCGGACGTACTCCTGGTGCACCTCGGCGACGAGATCCGGCTGCGCCAGGTTCAGGGCGTCGAAGCTCTTGTTGATGAAGACGCCTTTCGCGTAGAGCATCGTCCCCATCGCGCCGTCGCAGACGAGGACGCGGGCGGTCACCGCCTCCATGAATCCTGACATTGACGGCTTCACGCTACGTATCCAGCCTCTCGCAGCGCAGCGAATCGGCGTCGATGAGGAGGTACGACTTGCCGACCACGTCGAGGCCGATCGACCGGACGCCCTGCCGGACCGAATCGGTGAACTCGTGGTGGTGGCCGAACAGATGGAGCCGGGGATGCACGGCCGCGAGCACTTCGTTGATCACCGTCTTGCCGGCGTCCATGCGCCGGCCGGCCGGGTAGAACGGGCGCGGCGCCTCGTGGGTGAGGAACACGTCGACCTTCTCCAGGCGCTTGCACGCGAGCACCTCGTCGCGCACGAAATGGCGCCGCTTGTCGTCGCGGCTCTTGCCCAGCTTCAGCGATCCGGCCGCGACCTTTCGCCCGCGCGACGGCGGCAGTTGCGCCGCCGGCGTCCGGTACCAGCTCGGCGCGAACGTCCCGCCGAGCGCCGCGACCCGCCACGGCCCGACCTGGTAGGGTCCGCCGTTCGGCAGGTAGTGGAGCGTCGGGGACGGCGGCTTGCCGGCCATCGCCGCCGCAATCACGTCGAAGTCCTCGTTGTTCCCCTTGATCCAGTAGAGCGGCACGAGCGGTTTGAAGTACTCGCCGTCGTTGCTCGCCACGTCGCCGACCGACACCCAGAAAGGCACGTCCTGGTGTCGCCGCATGATGTCCTGCACGGTGTCGAACGCGCCGTGGATGTCGCCGAGGGCGCCGATCTGCATCGCCGGCGGACGTCAGCCCCTCGACCCGCCGGCCGGCACGGGCGCGATAGTCGCCGGCACGAGCAGGTCGGTCTTGTCCCAGACGAAGTCGTCCTTGCTGTAGACGGCGAGCTCGTAGTCCTTGCCCATGAAGATGGCGCTGACCGGGCAGGCCTCCTCGCAGTAGCCGCAGAAGATGCAGCGCGTCTTGTGAATCTGGTAGACGGAGGCGTACCGGGGGCCGGCCTGCACCGTCCCGTCGTTTTCCGCCGCCTCGAGGTAGATGGCGTCGGCCGGACAGGCCACCGAGCAGAGGCCGCAGGCGACGCATTTCTCGAGCCCGTTCTCGTCGCGCATCAGCACCTGCTTGCCCCGGAACTTCGGGAACATGGGGACCTTCTGTTCCGGGTAATTGACCGTGATGGGCTTCCTGAACAGGTACTTGAGCGTGGTGGCGAAACCGATGACGAGCGGTCGGATCAAAGCCATTTGCTCTCAGTTTACCCGGCCCGCTAAGATCATGTAAATCGCCGGACATGCAGGAACCGACACTGCTCTCCGCCCAGCAGGTGCTGTTGACGACCCTCGTCGTCAAGCTCGCCGTCATGGCGGCGCTCGCCACGATGCTCGTGCGGTACCGCCGGTTCCAGCACATTCTCATCTTCGAGCGCCGCGCGTGGCCCGACCGGCTGGTCTTCGCGCTCAGTTTCGGGATGCCCCTGGCGGCCGGGGTCGGCGCCCGGCTGCTCCTGCACTACAACGCGGCCGACCTCACGCTGGAAGGCGCCTTCGTCGCCGGCCTCATCGCCGGCCCGTATGCCGGCGCGCTGGTCGGCCTGATGGTCGGTCTGCCGCCGCTCGTCACCCGCGAGTGGATCGCGCTCCCCTTCGCGATCGGCTGCGGCTTCGCCGGCGGCGGCCTGCGCGAGCTCTGCCCGAAGGAAGCGATCTGGCACTTCTCGCCCTTCGTGTTCACCGGCCTCCACAAGCGGGCGTGGAAGATGGTCCGGGCGCTTCAGGTCGACTGGCAGGTGGTGCTGCTGCTCGTGCCGATCGGGCTCGAGCTGCTGCGCCAGGCGCTCGGCGCCCGCTGGGCCGCGCACCACCGGCTGTTCTACCTGCCGCCGACAGCGTCATGGATGCTGATCGTGATCCTGCTGGCGACGGTGCTGGCCGTGGCGACGCCGATCAAGATCTGGAACAACGCGCGCATCGAGCACCGCCTGCACGAGCAGGAGAAGCTGCTGCTCGCGGCGAAGATCGAGGCGCTCGCCAACCAGATCAACCCGCATTTCCTCTTCAACACGCTCACGTCGATCTCCTCCCTGATCCGCACGCAGCCGGAAACCGCGCGCGTGCTGATCACCAAGCTCTCGGGGCTGCTCCGGCGGCTGCTGCGGGCGACCGACCATTTCGTCACGCTGCGCGAGGAGCTGGAGTCGATCGACGAGTACCTGGACATCGAGGTGGTCCGCTTCGGTCCGCAGCTCGTCGTCGACAAGCAGATCAGCCCGGATACGCTCGACGTGATCGTCCCGAGCATGATCCTGCAGCCGCTCGTCGAAAACTCGATCAAGCACG
>JBLMXQ010000032.1:0-107855 GCA_050257855.1 Betaproteobacteria bacterium
CGTCCATCGCATCGCTGCTGCTCACCACCGAAGCGCTCGTCTGCGAGATTCCCGAAGAGAAGAAGGAAGCGCCGATGCCGGGCGGCGGCGGGATGGGTGGAATGTACTAGCGCACGTCCAGAGACACAGGCTCTCGATCTGGATTCGCTGCTGGCCGGCGTCGTCTTCCTGGTATTGGCGGGTGTGATGTTGGCGCCGGTCCTTCATCATGTGCTCCAGCGCTTCCATCTCGAAGCGGACGAGAGGAGCCCTGCCGCACGCGATTGAGCAGGTCAAGCTGAACGACCAGGTCGGTTTCGCTCTGGGTCATGGCCGTCTCCGGTCAGGCGATCCATCGGGTCTCATCGAGCGCCGGGGGGCGCGCATTCCCGATCCGGCCCCACCATCGACCGCAGCCGCGTCTCGTGCCCGCGCACCGCGTCACCCGCCCGCGCGGCGGACCAGCTCCAGCTGCGGATCGAACGTTCGCGGTCCGGCGGCCAGCGCCGCAGCATGTGTCGCGCGAGCCGACACTGCACGTCGCGCGGCAGCGTGGGCAGCGCATCGATCAGCACGGGCACCGCGTCCGCGCTCAGCGACGTCGCGTATGCGACGTCGAACCGGACCGGCGCGTCTGCCGACGCCATCCGCGCCACGTTCGTGCGCGCGATGATCGCGTCCGGATTGATGGCGAACAGCAGCGCGACCGCCGCGAGGCCGGATGCCAGCGCGCCGAACGCGAACGAGTCGCGCCGCCCCCGCAGCACGGTCGCGGCGAGCCACAACAGCATCACTGCCATCCAGATCAGCAGCACCATCGCGTAGAACCGCGATTCGGTGAGCCCGTAGCTCGCGCGATAGAGGCGCAGCCGCTCGAGCGCGGACGCGGTGATCGCGAGCACGAGCGCGATCTGCACGCCGGCGAGGACGCGGAACAACACCTCATCGCGGCGCCGCTCACGCGCGAGCAGCCAGTCGGCCGCGAGCAGGACCGGCACGACGAGCACGACCGCGAAGACCAGCTGGAAGAAGCCGCGTCGCGCGTACTGGGCGTACGTCAGGCCGGGTGTGACCTGGACGAGCGCATCGCCGCCGAAGAGATACCGGAACTGCACGATCACGAAGACCAGGAACAGCAGGCCGATCGCGGCGAGCACCGTCGCGACTTCGGTCACCCCGAGCGCCGGCCGTTTCGGCATCACGACGCCTCGGCCTTCGATCCCGTGGCGGCGATCGGCGAGCGGCGGCAACTCCGTACCCGTCAGAAAGCCGCGCAGATATCCGGTGGAGAGCCAGGCCGCGATCGAGAACAGCACGATGTGACTCGCGATTCGCTCGAAGTCGAAACGAAGCACGTTCGCCACCAGCGCCGCGAACACGGCGTCGGCCGACATGAACAGCGCACCGAACACCACGACGAGCGGCGCGGCGATCGCGAGGCCGCGCGCGACGGTCGCGGCGCGGCGCCACCCGGCCGCACGGCCGGTCTCGACACGCGGGGTTGATTGCGTCGCGTCCACCAGCGCAACCGCCGCGGCCGTCCATGCGTGCAGGGCTCCCAGCGCCAGCGCGCCGGCGTATCGAAGCACGCCCGCGCGTCGCACCCAGGCCGCGTCGGGACGAGAGGCCGCGAGCGCGAAGGTCAACGTCGCGCAGCCCAGTGCGAGCAGCCGCAGCGGCGGAGCGTCGCGCCACGCGAGTCCGGCCGCGAACACGACGCCGATCACCAGCCACGCGACGCGCTCGCGGTCCGGTTCGAGAGCCGCACGGCGGCGCAACGCGAGCGCGGCGACGGCGACGGACGCGACCCACAGCGACATGTTCACACCCACCGGGCCTGGAGCGCGCAGCAGCGCATCGCCCACCGCGCCGAGGACCACGCCCGCCACGAGCAGCGCCGCGACGGAGGCGGGTGGCACGGGATAGAGGCGAGCCGCCCCCACGAGCACCTGGCCAATGACACCACCGTCGGAGGCGCCCTGGCCGACTCGTTCGTCTTCGATCCGCCCGCGACCGGCCTGCCCGGAACCCGTGTCGCCACTCATGCGTTCCGCCTCCTCCGATGACCGTTCATCGGTGTTGCACCAGGCCCACGTTAACTTTACATTATAAAGTTCTCTGTGTAAACTGGCCGACATGCAGATCATCAGAGCCGCCCACCTCGGCATGTGTTTCGGCGTTCGCGATGCCGTCGCGCTCGCGCTCGAGCACGCCGACGCCGGCCCTCTCACGATCCTCGGTGACCTCGTCCACAACCCCACCGTCCTGAGCGCTCTGGAGGCGAAGGGCATCGCGGTTGCGCAGGACGTCGCGCACGTCGAGACGCCGACCCTGATGGTGACCGCCCACGGCACGTCCGAGCGGACCCTCGCCCGGACCCGCGCTCTGGGGTTGACGGTGGTCGAAGCAACCTGCCCGCTCGTGCGCGTCGCCCACCGCGCCGTCGCGGCCCTCGCGCGCGACGGCTACCACGTCGTCATCGTCGGGCAACGCGACCACGTAGAGGTGCGCGGCCTCACCGGCGATCTCGATCGCTTCGACGTCGTGCTCGACGACGCTGACGTCCTCGCGCTCGAGGAGCATCCACGGCTCGGCGTGGCGGCCCAGACGACGCAGGCGATCGGGAAGGTGCGGCACCTGGTCGGGCTGATCAGACGGCGATTCCCGCAATCGGAGGTGCGCTTCCTCGACACGGTCTGCAGGCCCACCAAGGACCGGCAGTCCGCGGCGGTCGAGATGGCACGCCAGGCTGACGTCGTCATCGTGGTCGGCGGTTGGTCGAGCAACAACACGCGCGAACTGACGAGTACCTGTGCGCGCTACTGCGCCCGCGTGTACCACGTGCAGACCGACGCAGACATCCGCGCCGAATGGTTCAGTGCCGCGAAGGTCGTCGGACTGACGGCCGGCACCTCGACGCCGGACGCCGTCGTCGATCGCGTCGAGGCGCGCATCCGCCAGGTCGGGGCGCGGACGCCAGGCGTCGCGGGCGTCGCGGAGGGGCTGCGATGACCGGTCACCTCTCTGAGCGAAAACGCTGGGCGATCGTCTTGGTCTTCGCGATCGCGATGGCCTGGGTCGAAGCCGCAAGCGTGTTCTACCTCCGCGCGCTCGTCGATCGGATTGAGCCGTACCAGGCAGATCCGCTGCCGATGAACCGAGCGCTGGGCAACGTCGAACTGTGGCGCGAGGCGGCCACGCTCGTCATGATCGCCAGCCTGGGGGTGCTCGCGGGGCGTACATGGCGCCATCGTGCAGGTTACGCGGCGCTGGCGTTCGGCGCCTGGGACATCTTCTATTACGTCTTTCTTTGCCTCGTCTCGGGCTGGCCGAGGACGCTGCTGGACTGGGACGTCCTGTTCCTGCTGCCGCTTCCGTGGTGGGGGCCTGTGCTCGCGCCGGTCAGTATCGCGCTGCTGATGATCCTGTGGGGCACGCTCGCGACGCAGTCGGGCGATGGTGCGACCGACGCCCGCTGGACGTGGGCGCTTGCCTGCGTCGGGATCGTGCTGGCGCTCGGCGTCTTCATGCTCGACGGCTGGCGGGCGCTGCTGGATGGCCGTGACGCGGTCGTGCAGGTGCTGCCGACGGCTTTCAACTGGCCGGTGTTCGGCGCGGCGCTCCTGCTGATGGCCACGCCGCTGGCGCACACCGGCTGGCGGGCGACATCGCGCCGGGGTCGTTCTGCGCGATCTCCGCGTATTCGCCGCCGGCGCCCGGCACGATCTATTTCTTCCGCGTCGCCTTGATGAGCGCGTCCATGTGGTCGAGATACTTCTCGAACGCCCGCCGCCCGGCCGCACTCAGCCGGTATTCCGTCCGCGGGGTGCGGCCGGCAAACGTCTTCTCGCACAGCACGTAGCCGGCATCCTCGAGCCTGCGGGCGTGCACGCTCAGGTTCCCGTCCGTCGTGCCCGTGATGGTCTTCAGGTCGGTGAACGACAGCATCTCGCTGGCCGCGAGCGCCGCCAGGATCGCCAGCCGCGTCCGGTCGTGAATGACCCGATCGAGCCGCTGGGGCCACGGCCGCGCCTGCCGCTCGCGCGAGACGTCACCCGATTCCTTCGCAGCCCTGGCCCTCATCGCCACCGCACTCCCACGCCTAGCCCCCATGTCGCCTCGCGATGTACAACCCGAATGCGACCTGCAGCCCGCCGAAACCGATCCCGAGCCAGACATCGCCCCACGCCGGGGGCGTGGCCAGCGCCGCGACGCCCAGGGCCATGAACGCCGCGCCGAGCAGTCGTACGGCCGCCACACTGAAGACGCCGCCGGCCAGCACGCCGGTGCCGTAGAGCAGGAGCCAGACGGCAGGCATCAAGCCCCGGTCGTCGTGCATCCAGGCGCCCCAGGTCAGCGCCGCTCCGGCGACGAGTGGCGCGGCCAGACTCATGGCGAAGCGGCGTCCGACGGCGCCGGCCAGCGGGGCACCGAGACGGGCGGCCTTGCGCAACATGGCGGTGACGCCGATGCTCAGGGCGACGGCCGCCGCCAGGAGCCAGACGATGAGCCATCGCTCGGCGGAGCTCTTCTGGTTGGCCGCGAGAACGGCGGCCGCCAGGCCGATGGCGCCCATGCCGACGCCGCCCAGGCCGGGCACGGCCGTGAACGTCGAGCTGCGCTCCATCGTCCGGCGGATGAACTGCAGGCTTTCTTCGGCATGCTGGCCGAAAGAGGCCACGGCCACCGGCTCGCCTTCTCGACGCGACATCCCGGCGAAGGTAGCGCACATCGGGTTTGCTGTCAAAGAACTTCGCGCTACAAAGAGCACCTCGCGCTCTTTCATCCCCGACGACGAGCGGAGCACCCTATGTCGGATCGTTCAGGGCCGGAATGGCTTCAGGATTTCAGGATTTCGCTTTCTTCGAAGGTTTCGACCTGCCAGAACCGTTGAGGGCGACCGCCTGGCGAACGAGCGCCTTGAAGGCGGACTCGTCAACCTCTTCCCCTTCGTGGATGTCGATCGCGCGGCGTACGTTTCCGTCGAGGCTCGAGTTGAAGAGACGGGCCGGATCCTTCAGGGCCGCGCCCCTGGCGAAGGTGAGCTTGACGACCTTCTTGTAGGATTCGCCAGTGCAGATGATCCCGTCGTGCGACCAAACCGGGGTGCCGGGCCTGGTTGGTTTGACCCACTTCCATTCCTCGACGACGTCCGGGTCTGCTTCCTCGATGAGCTTGCGCATTCTGCCGAGGGTTTCTCCGCGCCAGTCCCCGAGTTCGGCGATTCTCTTCGAGATGAGCTCGGATGCCGACTGGCCCTGGCTCGCGCCCGACTTCTTCATGTTCTCACCCTGGCCATGCATGCAGTCGTCGAGCAGTTCTGGTCACCCGCGCCCCCTCTCGTGCGGCAACGGCGCCGCCGCGAGATGCCGCAGCTTGTCCGGATTGCGCACCACGTACAGCGCCCGAATCACGTCGCCGTCGATCTCGAACGCCGCAGTCTGCACCGGTCCGCCGGGTCCGTCCACGATGACACCGGGCAGGCCGTTGATGGTCGCGAAGCGCAGCGTCCAGTCGTCGCGCCACCCTTTGCGCGTGGCGCCGACCAGGAACCGCGCCGCGCGATCGGCGCCGTCGAGCACGTTCAGCGCCGCCGCCACCTTGCCGCCGCCGTCCGTCACGACGCGCACGTCGCCCGCGAGCAGCTGCGTCAGCGTATTCAGATCTCCCGACCGGGTTGCCGCGACGAATGCGGACATGAGCTGCGCATGCTTGGCATCGACCTCGCCCGAACGCGCCGGCGGCGCAATCGCGCCGCGCGGTCGTGCGGCGCGCACGTGCGCCCGGGCGCGGGCGGCAAGCTGCCGGCACGCCGCCTCGCTCCGCTCCAGTGCGGTTGCCACTTCGCTGAACGAAAAATCGAACACGTCGTGCAGCAGGAAGGCAGCACGCTCGAGCGGCGACAGACGGTCGAGCGTCAAGAGCAGCGCGATGGACAGATCCTCGGCCAGCGCCGTGCGGCTGTCGGGCGCGAGCGCTGCCGTGTCGACAACCGGCTCCGGCAGCCACGCGCCGACGTAGTCCTCGCGCCGTGCGCGCGCCGACGTCAGCATGTCGAGACAAATCCGCGTCGTCGTGGTCATGAGAAACGCTCTCGGGTCCGACACTCTGTCGCGGTCGGCCGCATGCCAGCGCAAGTAGGCCTCCTGCACCGCGTCCTCGGCGTCGGCCATCGACCCGAGCATGCGGTATGCGAGACCGAGCAGGCGCCGGCGGTACGGCTCGAAGCTCGCGGCCGGATTCGACGTCGCGCTCGCGGAGCTCACGCCGTGCGCGCCGCCACATCCGCCGGCGCCGGTACCCGGCCGTGATCGAACATCACCGGCGTGCCGCCAACGACGACGCGCGTGCAGGCTTTGCCGTGGCCAAGGGCGTACTTGACTGTTGGATAGATTCGGGCCGCGGTGACTGCAAAAGCCAGGCTCACAAGGGCACGGCGTCCCCAGCGCTCCACGATCGCCTCGCGATACTCATCGGCCGCGGCAGCGTGCGCGAGCGTGGCGCGCGTGAATTTCCACGCCAGTGCGACGTCCGGCGGCATCGCGTCGGGGTTGTCGGCGAGCACGGCGCGCAGAACCGCAGCGCTGACCCCGGCACGTTCTGCCATCGTGACGGCGAGTTGCGTGCATGGGCCGCAGTCCTCGTGGCGCACGGCGGTGATGCCTGCCGCGCACCATGCCTCGATGGGGAGGTCACGCCGGAACTGCCCCAGGGCGGTGGCGCGGGAAAAGAGCCACGCGGCACGCGGACTCGCATCGATCATGTCGCGCACATAGCTGGCATCGTAGTTCCAGGCCCGCTCGAACTTGTCAATCGCTCTACGGAGTACCCACCTGATCATGTCGCTCCTCCCGTCTACAAAGGTGAGACGGGACAGGGCCCCGGAATGTGACATGGCTGCCACCGGCCGCTACCCGGGCGGACCGGCCAGCAGCAGCCAACCCGAGGCCGGCGGAGCTCAACCGACGCCCAACTCGACGCGCTCCTCGAACGTTCACCACGGCAATTCTCTCCGACGGCAGAGCGATGCCGGATGACGGGACACGCGTGCTCGGTACGGCGCGGCGGCGCAGCCGACACGCCCTACTGAGTCCGGATTCAACGACCGACCCGAGCCGCTTCGATCGGCTGGCCGCAGAACCTGCAGCGCCGCGCCGCGATCGGCACTTCACTGAGACACTCCGGACAGTTCTTCGTCGTCGGATCCGGAGGGATCTCGCCGCGCTTGCGTCGCTCCATCACCATGTTCATTGGCGTCACGACGAAGAAATAGATCGCCGCCGCCACCAGGACGAACGACACGATCGCGTTGATGAAGTCGCCGATCAGAAACCCGCTCCCGTTCACCGTGAACTGGATCGCCGAGAAATCAGGCTTGCCGACGATGGCCGCGATGAGCGGCGTCAAGAGGTCCTTGACGAGCGCCGCGACGACGGCGCCGAAGGCTCCGCCGATGACGACCGCCACGGCCAGGTCCACGACGTTCCCGCGCAGCAGAAACTGTTTGAATCCCTTCAGCATCGCCAACTCCTCGTGTTCGCGCGGGAGCGAGTTACCGCGCGGGAATGTCCAGTCGGTGGACCAACTCTGGTCGTGTCGCGACCCGACTGGCTTCGAGCTGATATTCATGTGCCCGGAGAGCCCCGGCCTGCCGGCATCTTCCTTGACGTCTGGATTCTCGAGTCCGATCAGCCTCCAGGGTGCGATCCTGCTCCTGACCGTGGCCCGAAGCAAGCCATGAGTCTGCGTCAGCACCGCCATGGCCTCGCCGGCTGCATCGCTGCGCGACTCCGGCGGGCCGACAAGGGAATCAATCATGTGGCGCCTTCAATCCGTCATAATGTCGGATCCGAGGGACGCTGCGGTCATAATGCCTCGATTGACGCGCTGGTCGATCGCGCTGCTGCTCCTGGCTCCGAGTCTCGCTCACGCACAGAGCGTGACTTCGAGTTCTTCCTCTCCATCGGAGGCGGTGTCGGTCGACCGCGTTCGCGCTGCCCTGCAGACTGAACCATCACGAAACCTGGCGACGAACATCTTCGCGCCGACCAGGCCCGACTCCCTGAGTTGGGGTGCCCTTCGATTCGTCCAGCCGGATTCCCCTTCTCAGTTCGTGGCCGTCCAGGTTCCCATTGGCGCATTCGTCAGCAGCCTTGCACACCGCATGGCTGTTGCACGACACCACCATGCCGAGAGGGCCGCCCACAACGAAGTCGAACACGCGTTGGCGGATTTCGAGAGCGCGCGACGGCGAAAGTAGTTGGAGCCGGGCGGGGACGACACGCCTCGTCGTCCGGGCTGTTCGCAGCAGCCGAGACTGATGCCGGAGTGCGCTGCGCGTCCGATCAGCCGCCGTAGTACACCGTGTCGCCCAAATCCTTCAGCCAGCAGATCGCCTCGTCGGCGCGCCCCGCGGGCGCCTTCCTGACGTGCGCCTCGACGACCTCGGCGACGAACAGCGTGTGATCGCCGCGCCTGACCGCCTCGACGACCCGGCATTCGACGTGCGCGGGCGCCCGCTCGAGGACCGGCGCCTTCACCACTGCCCCGGGCGCGAAGATCTGGCCGCCAATCGTGTTCCCCTCGACCGACGCCGGCTTGAAGAACGTGAAGGCGAGATCGGTGTCGCCTTTCGCGATGACGTTGAGGATGAATTCGCCAGACTGATCGATCACCCCGTGCGTCTGCGAGTCGGCCCGGACGCCGACTGCGACGAGCGGCGGCGTGAACGAGGTCTGCGTGACCCAGTTGACGGTCGCTGCCGTCATCCGTCCGTCCGCGCCGGCGGCGGTCAGCACGTACAGGCCGTAAGGAATCATACGGAGCGCGGTCTTCCTTGCGTCTGCATCCATGATCGACCTCCAGTCAATGGACTCCGCGAGCGTTCAGGCAGGTCTCGCGCCGCGTACGCGAGCATCGGCCGCACTCGCGTCGGCCGGCATTCGGCACTTCCTGACGAAGAATCATCAGATGATAGCGCGCCGCCGTCTGTCGGCGACGGCCTGAAGGCGGTCCCCGACATCCTCGCAGCAGAACCGCGGACGCCGGCCGGCGGCAAACTGCCGGATTTGACAGCCCGACAGCGGAGGGACACAATCTCGACGCCTCCCCGAGAACCGACCGACCGACGTGCGCGCAGCGACTGACGGCAGCCATCGAAACCAAAGGGAACACCATGAGGGGCTGGGCAACCTGGGCAGCGTCGATCGTCGTGTCCGCTTCGACTCTGCAGGCGCAGGCCTCCGGCCCTGCCGCGGTGCTGCCGTCCACGCCGATCGCGGTCACCGCTGACACCCTGCGAACGGAAACGCCGGAGGACGAACAGCAGAACCGTCAGCAGGAACTGCGTGACTGGATCAAGGCCTATCGCAAGTTTCGCGACTGGGACGACGTGTGGCGCAACTACGTCTACCCGTTCGGCAAGCGCAAGCAGTCGCCCGATCCGCCGGAATGGCTCGCGTCCGCCTGCCTGAATCTGGACCGCATCAACCTCTTTCTCGAGGACGACACCTTCGACAAGACGCATTTCGTGTCGACTCACCAGGCTCCGACCGCGCTCGATCCGATGCAGACCGGCTGCCTGCTGCTCGAGGAATGGCAGGACGATTACGCCACGGCGCAGATTCGCCGCGAGATCCGGACGACGCGCGTGTACAGGGACAAACCCAGGCCGCACACCGTGATCTGGGAGCTCGTCAATTTCGACGTGATGTACTCGGCGACGTCGGTCGGCTCGCCGGTCAGGGCGCCGGTCGGCGTCCACCTCGGCTTCCCGATCGGAAATCGCGTCCGCCTGTTCGCCGCGCCCGGCGCGATCCTGCTGTGCGTCGAGGGCTTCAGCAACTGCCGCGCGGCCTACGACTACGGACTGGGCATCCGGCTGTTCGATTTCCGCATGCCCGGGTTCGATCAGCCGGCCTCCCTGCATCTGAATCTCGCCAAGGCCTGGTTCCTGGGCGCACAAGGCGTCAGCCCGCAGAGCGGCCTCGACATCGCGGGCTTCTCGATCGCGTTCAAGCGGCGCTGACCGGCAGCGCGCGGCTTTCAGTCGCCACGAGGAGCGCGCCGGCGCGGCGACCTCCGCCGTGCGTGGCGGGCGAGCGCGCGGAACTGCTCGAGCATCTCGGCGTAGGAGAAATTCGCGTT
This sequence comes from Betaproteobacteria bacterium, assembly GCA_050257855.1. Lineage (GTDB taxonomy): Bacteria > Acidobacteriota > Vicinamibacteria > Vicinamibacterales > CAVVIG01 > JBLMXQ01. The sequence goes on from JBLMXQ010000032.1 coordinate 10,126, forward strand.
GCGGCCGCTCGGATTCGGGAGCACGAACACCTCGGCGCCCTCGAACGGCTCGGTCTGCAGCCCGCACGCGACCGGCGCGCCCCGTCGGCCGCTCACCTCCCGGTAGATCGTCACGCCGACGAACGCCACGATCGGCGGCCTGAAGCGGCGCACCTTCCGCCGCAGCACCCTGGCGCCCGCCACGTACTCCGACGGCTTCAGGCTGTCCATCCCGGGCGTCGGCCGGGCGATCACGTTCGTGATCCCGAGACCCCACTCGGGCAGCCGGTCGTCGTCTTCGGGGCGAAGGGGCTCGGGAACCAGGCGCGACTCGAACAGGAGCTTCCAGAACCGGTTCGAATAGCCGGCGAAGTGATGGCCGATCTGCGCGGAACGGATGCCGGGATTGATGCCCACGAACAGCACGCGCACGCCGGGTGCAATCCGATCCTTCAGTGGATACAATCGCGGCATGAACTGGCTCTTCAAGGAAGAACCGACACACTACAGCTACGACGACCTGGTCGGGGACGGTCGCACGGCCTGGAGCGGAGTGAAGAACCCGCTCGCCCAGAAGCATCTTCGCGGCGTGCGCAAGGGCGACCGCATCCTGTACTATCACACGGGGAACGAAAAGGCGGTCGTCGGAATCGCAAAGGCGCTCTCCGACGCCTATCCCGATCCGAAGGACAAGAGCGGCAAGATGGTCGTCGTCGACGTCGGCCCGGTGAAGAAGCTGGCCCGGCCCGTCACGCTGGCCGCGGTCAAAGCCGACCCCGCGTTCGAGTCGTTCCCGCTCGTCAGGATCTCACGGCTGTCGGTGATGCCGGTCAGCGACGCGGAGTGGGATCGAATCGTTTCGCTGTGAATCCGTCCGGAGCGGCGGCGGTTCCGTCCGCGCGCGAATCATGATCGGGCCCGGCGGCCTTTCGATTCCGCGCTCGCCAGCACGACCATCGCGACGACGGTCGCCGGCGCCCACGCGGTGAGCAGATTCGTGAACCCCAGTCGCTCGTAGACGAACCCGCCGAGCGCCGGCCCGCCAAGCAGCCCCGCGCCCCAGGCGAAGTTGTAGAGGCCGTACGAGACCCCGTACGACTCGATGCCCGCGTCGGACGTGGCCTCCGCCATGTACGCGAGGGAGGGCGTGATCACGAGCGCCACCGTCGCGGCCTGGAGCGTGTAGAGGACGACGCCGGACTCGAAGCTCCACATGCGGCCGAGCGCCGGCAGCATGGTGCCGGCGAGGAGCAGCCCGATCATCGTCAGACGCCGCGCGCCGAAGCGGTCGGCCAGCCGTCCGTAGATCGGATTGAGCGCGGCCATCGCGACGGCCGCGATTCCGAAGAGTACCCCGAGCCTGGCGGGGCCAATCCCGAGGTCGCCTTCGAGGTGCAGCGCCATCACCGGCTCGAGCATGGAGATCGTCGCCGACGCCATGGCGACGGCCGCCGTGCATGCGGCAACGGCGGGCGTCCGCAGGACGATCCGGAACGGCACGCGGTCGCGATCGGCGTGTTCGCCGGGCAGCTGCAGCCACGCGAACGCCGCGGCCGCGCACGCCGCCATTGCGGCCACGCAGACGAACGGCAGCCGCATTCCGCCGATCTCGTACAGCCAGCCGCCGAACGACGGCCCGATCATGAATGCGAAGCTCGTGCCCGACATGACGATGCCGGTTGCGCGACCGCGCTCCTGGGGGCCGTAGAGGTCGGCGAGCAGCGCGAAGCCGACGACCCACGTGACCGCATCGGCCGCCCCCTGCACGAGGCGCGCGACGAACAGCGCGGGCAGCCCCCCGGCGAAGGCGAACAGCAGGGTCGCGACCGCCAGCGCCGAGAGCCCGCCGACCAGCGGCGGTTTGCGGCCGACGCGATCGGAGACGGCGCCCATCGGCACCGACACCGCCAGCAGCGTGACGCCGAAGGACGCAAACAGGAGTCCGACGACGGTCGCCGAGGCGCCGAGGCGCCGGCTCAGATCCGGCAGCACCGGCACCGCGACGGAATACGCGACGATGTCGGTGAAGGTGGCGAGCGTGATCAGCGCGAGGGCGGTCGACCGCCGGCTGCGGAGCGACATGGCAAGGCGACAGCGGCTGGAGTCGCTACGTTCTCTTCAGCAGGAGGCACCCGAGTGGAGGGACCGTCAGGCTGAGCGAATGCTGGAAGCCGTGCGCCGGGATCGGCTCGGATCCGACGCCGCCGCCGTTGCCGACGTTGCTGCCGCCGTACAGGGCCGCGTCGCTGTTCAGCAGCTCCTTGTACCACCCGGGCTCCGGCACGCCGATGCGGTACTCCTCGCGGGGCACGGGTGTGAAGTTCAGCACGGCGGCGACGAACTCGCGGCGATCGCTTCCGAACCGCAGGAACGACACGACGCTGTTCTCGTTGTCGTTGCAGTCGATCCAGCGGAAGGTCTCCGGATCGAAGTCCGCGGCGTACAGGGCGGGCTCCGATCGGTACAGCGCGGCGACATCCTGCACCCAGCGGCGGATGCCCTGGTGCGGCAGGTCGTCGAGCAGGTGCCAGTCGAGGCTCGTGTCGTGGCTCCACTCGCGCCACTGGCCGAACTCGCAGCCCATGAAGAGCAGCTTCTTCCCCGGGTGCGCGAACATGTAGCCATACAGCGTGCGCAGCGTCGCGCATTTCTGCCACGCGTCGCCCGGGATCTTGTCGAGCATCGCGCGCTTGCCGTGCACCACCTCGTCGTGCGAAAACGGCAGGATGAAGTTCTCGGTGTACGCATACAGCATCGAGAACGTCAGCAGGGTGTGATGCCACCGGCGGTGGACCGGATCCTCTGCCACGTACTCCAGGATGTCGTGCATCCACCCCATGTTCCACTTGTAGCTGAACCCGAGGCCGCCGAGATAGACCGGGCGGCTCACGCCGGTGAACGCGGTCGACTCTTCCGCCGCGGTGATCGTGCCCGGCTGCCGCCCGTGCGTCAGCATGTTCAGCTGCTGCAGGAACGCGATCGCCTCGAGGTTCTCGCGCCCGCCGAACCGGTTGGGAATCCACTCGCCTTCCCCGCGCGAGTAGTCCAGGTAGAGCATCGACGCCACCGCGTCCACACGGAGCCCGTCGACGTGATATTCCTCGAGCCAGAAGAGCGCGTTCGACAGCAGGAACGTGCGCACTTCGTTCCGGCCGTAGTTGAAGATCAGCGTGCCCCAGTCCCGGTGCTCGCCCTGGCGCGGATCGGCGTGCTCGTACAGCGCCGTTCCGTCGAACCGGGCGAGGCCGTGCTCGTCCTTCGGGAAATGGCCCGGGACCCAGTCGAGGATGACGCCGAGGCCCGCTGCGTGACAGGCATCGACGAAGAACTTGAAGTCCTCCGGCGGTCCGAACCGGCTCGTCGGCGCGAAGAACCCGAGCACCTGATATCCCCACGACCCGGAAAACGGGTGCTCCATCACCGGAAGCAGCTCGATGTGCGTGAAGCCGAGATCCCTGACGTACGGAACGAGGCGGCCCGCCATCTCACGATACGTCAGAGACCGTTCGCCGTCCTCCGGGACGCGCGCCCACGATCCGAGGTGCACCTCGTAGATGGCCATCGGCCGCTCGAACCAGCCGGCCTGTTCCGCGCGCGACTGCATCCACGCCTGGTCGCGCCATCGGTACCCCGAGATGTCGCGGACGACGGAAGCCGAAAGCGGCGGCACCTCGAACGCGACGCCGTAAGGGTCCGACTTCTTCAGGATGTCGCCGCTCTGCGTCCGGATCTCGTACTTGTACTTCTCGCCGTCGGCGAGATCGGGCACGAAGATCTCCCAGATGCCGGAGTCGGCGAGGAGCCGCATCGGGTGCACGCGCCCGTCCCAGGCGTTGAAGTCGCCGATGACGCTGACCCTCGCCGCGTTGGGCGCCCACACCGCGAAGTGCACGCCGGTCGTCGAGCCGACAGCGATCCGGTGCGCCCCGAGCTTTTCGTACGCGCGATAGTGAGTGCCCTCGCCGAGCAGGTGCACGTCGTGGTCGGTCAGCACGCGCCCGTAGCGGTACGGGTCGTCGAGTTCGAGGACGCGGTTGCCGGAATAGGTGATTCTCAGGCGGTAGTCGAGTGCGGTCGGCTGGCGGGGATCGCCAGGCGCGTCGACCTCGAAGACGCCGGCCGGCCCGCGCCGGGACATCGGGCGCAGCCCGCCGCCCGGTCCGAGCCGGAGCTCGACGGCGCGCGCGGCGGGCTGATAGACGCGCACGACCAGTCGCAGCCCGGACTGGTCGGCGTGCGGGCCGAGCACGGCGAACGGGTCGTGGTTGCGTCCCTCGGCCAGCCCGGCCAGCGCCTGTTCGACGGCACTCGTTTCGGATTGAGGCATTCCTCGTCTGCAGCAAATCAGACGCCCGATCAGTGTTTCGGGCGGGACGTGGTCAGGGTGCAGGGCGGACCGGATCCGGGAGAACCCGGCCCGCGGCCTGCATCCACGGGACCGGCCCTACTCGATCGTCGCGGTCTTGATGTAGTCCAGCTTGGGAAACGACGCGTTCAGATACGTGTTCCCTTTCGACTGGATCTCGCCCTGATTCGGTTTTTCGCCGTACTGGGCGTTGATCTTGTCGACGACGTCCATGCCCGAGACGATCTGGCCGAAAGGCGCGAAGCCCTGCCGGTCGAGCCCGCCGTTGTCCTTGAAGTTGATGAACACCTGCGTCGTCCGGGTGTTCGGACCGGCTGTCGCAAACGTGATGGTGCCGCGCTTGTTCGTCTCCTTCACCGGATCGTCCGTGACGTTGGCCTGCCGCCAGTGTTCCTGCACGGCCGGGTTGCCGTTGATGCCGAACTGCACCATGAAGTTCGGCACGACGCGGAAGAAGCGGCAGCCGTCGTAGAACCCGTTCTTCACGAGGTTGTAGAAGCGGTCGGCGCCCTTCGGCGCCCACGCGCGATGGACCTCGACGACGAAGATCCCGGCCGAGGTGTCGAACTTCGCCTTGTAGGTCTCGGGCGCCTTCTCGGTCAGCGCCGAAGGATTCTGCAGCTTCGCCGCCTTCGCGAGATTCGGCTTCGCCGCCTGCGCGGACGCCAGCGTCGCGGACGCGAGCACCAGCGCCGCCGTGGTCACGATCGAACGAAAGGTCATATGCGTTTCTCCTGGTTACAGCCGCTCGTAGAAGTCGACCGGCTCCGCCGCGGGCGCCGTCGCCGGTCGTTCCGTCATCGACGGATGCTTCGTGTGCCAGTCGGTTGCCTTCTGATACGCGCGGCCGATCGCGACGAGCCTGGCTTCGCTGAAAGGACCGCCCATGACCTGCATCGACGTCGGCAGCCCGTGGGGGCCGAAGCCGTTCATCAGCGCTAGCGCCGGCACGCCCAGCGCGTTGCCGGTGGGGACGAGCGACACGCCCGGCGGCGGTCCCGGCGGCCGCCCGCCCGCGCGGCCGCGACCGGCGAACGCCCGATCGAAATCCTCGCCGATCGGCGGCGCCACCGACCCGTTCGGGGCGATGAGCGCGTCGTATCGCTTCCAGACCGGCACCCAGGCGTCCTGCAGCTTCCGCCGCGCGCGCATCGCGTCGATGTAGTCCACGGCGAGCGTCATCATCGCAGTGTCGCCGCCGACGCGATCGTTCAGGTTCTGCAGCTCCTTCGTGCGCCCGCTCAGGATGAGATCGCGGAACGCCGCCGCGCCTTCCGCGCCGATGATCGGGCCGGTCACCATCGGGGACGCCGGCAGCTCCACGTCGTGCGCGATCTCGGCGAACGGCTCGAGCGCCTTCAGCGCGGCCGCGAAGTTGGCGCGGACCTCCGGCAGCCCGGCGTCGGCCGCGCCTTTCGGCACGCCGAGGCGGAACTTGCGGCCTGCGCCCCGAACTGGAGCTGGATAGACGAACCGCTCGGAGGCCGAGGTCGGATCGAGCGGATCGCGGCCGGCAATCGCCGCCAGCACCAGCCCGCAGTCGTGCGCCGCGCGGCACATCGGGCCCAGCTTGTCGAGCGTCCAGCTGAGCGCCATGGCGCCGTGGCGGCTGACGCGGCCGTAGGTCGGGCGCAGGCCGGACAGGCCGCAGGATCCGGACGGATTCAGGATCGATCCGGAGGTCTCCGATCCGATCGCGAACGCGACCAGACCCGCGGCCGTCGCGGCGCCCGGGCCGCTCGAGGATCCGCCGCTCCAGTACGCGGTGTTCCACGGCGTCTTGCACGGCCCGGTGAACGACGCGTCCGGGCTGTTGTAGCCGAGCCCGCCCGCGAGCTCGATCATCGCCAGCTTCGCCACGAGCACGCCGCCGGCCTTCTGCAGCCGCGCCACGACCGTCGAGTCGTAATCGAAGACCTGGTTCCGGTACGGCGCCGCGCCCCAGGTCGTCGGAATGTTCCTGGTCGCGAGCAGATCCTTGACGCCGTACGGAATGCCGTGCAGCGGGCCCCGGTAGCGCCCGGCGGCGATCTCCCGCTCCGCCGCCCGCGCTTCCTCGAGCGCGCGGTCGCGCGTGATCGTCACCACCGCGTTCAGCTGCGGGCCGATCCGCTCGAGGCGGGAGAGATAGGCGTTGGCGAGCTCGACCGGCGAGATCTTCTTCGTGCGGACGAGGCGCGCGAGCTCGCCGACCGGCAGGAAGACGGTCGCTTCGTCGATCATCGCGTCGCTCCCTTGCCGGCGCGCGTGCGCGGCCGGGCCGCGGCACGAACCCTCGGCGTCATCATCGCGTCGGTCACCGGGTTGAACACGGTCACCGGCTCGTCGCCGTTCTGCAGCCCGGCACGGTTCATCTGCTCGTGCTGGCGCACCGCGCCCTCGAGACGTCGCATGACCCGCTGCTCTTCGTCGGCGGTGTACTCGCGACCGAGCATCGCCTTCATGGCGTCGAACAACGCGCGCGCCTGCGGTGTCGTCTCCGCCGCGCCCGCCTGCGGCGCCTGTCCGGCGGCCGCCGCCACGCGTGGATCGAAAACGACGCGCCCCGCCGCGATGGCCGCCGCGGGCACCCCCGCGGCCGCACTGAGGAATCTGCGTCTGCTCGGCATCGCCCTCCCCTTAGCCCTGAGCCCTGAGCTCTCGGGCCTTTCAAACGTAGAGCACCCCTTCCCCGACGACGACCGCCTCGCCGCCCACGCGGACGATCGTGATCTCGCCGCCCTCGACGCCGATCGCGATGTGGACGTGGCTCGGGCGCCCCATCTTCACGCCCTGAATACTCAGCAAGGACCCGGCCTTGTGAGGCGGCACGACCTTGTGGCGGACCAGGTAGCAGCCGAGCGGGCCGCTCGCACTGCCGGTCGCCGGGTCCTCGAACACCCCGAGTTCCGGCGCGAACATCCGGCTGTATGCGGCCGCCCGATCGGCGCCCGGTTCCGGCGAGAAGAGGAAAACGCCGTTCGGCTCCTCGGCCGACGTTCCGACCAGCGCGTCGTACGCCGCGCGATCGAGCGCGGCGCTGTCGACGTCGCGGCGCGTCGCGAGGGGCACGAAGAGAAACGGTACGCCGCACGAGACCGTCTGCACGGGGAGGCCGGTGGCGGTGACCGCCGCAGGCGGCAGGCCGAGCATCGCCGCGGCTCGTCCCGGATCGGGAACGGGATCGGTGAAGGCCGGCGGCAGCTGCGTCATCCAGACGAAGCTCAGCTCGCCGTCGCGCCACGAGAGCGACACCGGCGTGGGGCCTACGCCGAGCCCGAAGACGAAGCGGTCGCGGTCGGGACCGATGACGCCGGAGCGCGCGAGGGCGAACGTCGATCCGACCGTCGGGTGGCCGGCCATCGGCAGCTCGCTCCCCGGCGTGAAGATCCGCATCCGAGCGTCCGTATCGGGCCGGTCGGCCGGCAGCACGAACGTGGTCTCGGAGAAGCTCATCTCCTTGGCGATCGCCTGCATCGTCTCGGCGGCGAGGCCGCGGCCGTCCAGGAAGACGGCGAGCTGGTTTCCGCCGAATGTCCTGCCGGTGAAGACATCGAGGTGGAGATATCGGTATGATCGCATTCGCGTCGCTATCGGCTGTCAGCTATCGGCTATCGGCTCGGCTGTCGGTCTTCGGCTGTCGGCTTTCGGCCGAAATCTTCGGCTTTCACCTCTGAGCCGAAACCGAAACCGACAGCTGACAGCCTGAGGCTGACAGCCGAACTGAGAGCTGAAAGCCGACAGCCGAGAGCTGTCGTTTTCGACTCGGCGGCTTTCAGCCGTGAAAGAGCATATCAATGTTGCTGGCCCATTTCACCACCACCGAAGGGAACTTCACGGCGCGGCTGTTCGAGGACGCGGCGCCAAACACCGTCGCCAATTTCGTCGGGCTCGCCGAGGGCACGAAGGACTGGGTGGATCCGCGAACCGGCAAGAAGGTGAAACAGCCGTACTACGACGGCACGGTCTTTCACCGGGTGATCGAGGGCTTCATGATCCAGGGGGGCGATCCGCTCGGGACCGGCACGGGCGGTCCGGGCTACACCTTCGGCGACGAATTCAGCCGCAGCCTGCGTCACGACAAGGCGGGCGTCCTCTCGATGGCGAACCGCGGGCCGGGCACGAACGGCGGCCAGTTCTTCATCACCCTGGACAAGACGCCCTGGCTCGACGATCGTCACAGCATCTTCGGCGAGATCGTTGACGGCATGGACGTGGTCCGCAAGATCGGGTCGACGCCGACCAGCAAACCCGGGGATCGGCCGGTGAAGCCGATCACGGTCCAGTCGGTACGGATCGAGCGGAGGTAATGCCGAAGGACGGCCTGAAGGCCGTCCCCTACCGGGCCGGGCCGTAGCGCCTGAGCATCGCTGCGGCCTCGCGCAGGTTCTTCTCCTCGGCGATCGCGAGCGCCGTGGCGCCCGCGCCGTTCCTCGCCTCGAGGTCGGCGCCCTGCGCGATGAGCGTGTTCATCGCGTCGAGGTTGTTGTTCGCGGTCGCCATGTGCAGCGGACGCCAGCCGTTCGCGTCCGCGGCGTCGACGTCGGCTCCGCTGCCGATGAGAAGACCGGCGACGAAGGCCTGATTGCCCGCGAGCGCCGCGTGCAGCGGCGTGTTGCCGTTGGCGTTGCGCGATCGCGCGGCGACGTCGGCGCCGTGCTCCAGCAGCAGCTCGGCGACCTTGCCCCGCCCGAAGAACGCCGCCAGGTGCAGGGGCGTCCAGCCGTCGGCGCTGAACGCGTTCACCGATTCCGGCGCCCCGGCCACGAGCCGCTCGACGCGCTCGACCTCGCCGGCGGCGGCCGCCTCGAAGAGATCGAGCGTCGCGCCGCGCGCCACGATCAGGTTCGCCATCTCGCGCTGCCGATGGTACACGGCCGTGAGGATCGCGCTCCGGCCGTGGGCGTCGCGCGCGTCCACGAGCGCCGGGTCGGCCGCGAGCATTCCCTTGGCGCGCTCCAGATCTCCGCCGGTCACGGCCGCGAAGAAGTCCGTTCGATCGTCCGCCTCCGTCATGCCGTCGATTGTACCCGCCGGAAGGATTTGACAAAGTATTTTAGTTTTAACTAAAATAATTGCCATGGATTCGGGACTCCTCGCGCTTCTGGCCTCGCCGCGCCGCCGCGAGATCCTGCGGCTGGTGTGGGACCGCGAGCTCACGGCCGGCGCCATCCACCGGGCGATGCCCGACGTCACGTTCGGCGCCGTGTCGCTCCAGCTTCGGGCCCTGATCGCGGCCCGTGCCGTCGAGGCACGTGCGGAGGGCCGTCACCGGTACTACCGCGCGCGCCGCGCGGCGCTCGCCGACGTCGCCGACATGCTCGAGCGCATGTGGAGCGATGCGCTCTGGCGGCTGAAACTGCAGGCCGAGCTCGAACAGTCCCGCCGGGGCCCGCGCCCGCACAGGCGCCGCTCCCGCGCACGAAAGGAGTGACCGATGCCCTTCCTCGTCGACCGGACGGTCGTCATCCAGGCGGCGCCCGACATCGTCTTCCGTTACTTCACCGACTCGGCGCGCTGGGCGGCCTGGTGGGGCCAGGGCTCCACCATCGACGCGCGGCCGGGCGGCCGCATGCACATCCGCTATCCGGACGGCACGGAGGCGGCCGGCGAAGTGATCGAGATCGTCGCGCCCGAGCGGTTCGTGTTCACCTACGGGTATACGAGCGGGACGCCGATCGCGCCGGGCGGCTCACAGGTGACGATCCGGCTCGAGCCGTTCGGCCGCGGCACGCGCCTGCGCCTGGCGCACGAGTTCGCCGACGAGGCGATCCGCGATCACCACGTCCAGGGCTGGCGCTTCCAGCTCTCGCTTTTCTGCAACGTCGTCGCCGACGAAGTCCACGCCGGCGCGGCCGCCGCCGTCGATGCCTGGTTCGACGCCTGGGCCGAGACGGACGCCGGCGCGCGCGAGCGCGTCCTGGCGCGCATCGCATCGCCAGGCGTGCGGTTCCGGGACCGCTTCAGCAACATCGAGGGGGCCGGCGAGCTCCTGTCGCACATCGCCGCGGCGCAGCGCTTCATGCCGGGCATCCGGATGCAGCGTTCCGGCGACGTGCGGCACTGCCAGGGCACGGTGCTCACGGAGTGGACGGCGCGCGCCGACGACGGCCGGGAGCGCGCGCGCGGGATCAATGTGTTCGATTTCGATCCGGACGGACGGATTCAGTCGGTCGTCGGGTTCATGAACCGGTGAGAGTCTATTACGGCTCCCGGATGGCGCCGATCGGATCCACACGGACGGCGCGCACGGCCGGCGCCAGCGCGCCGGCTAGCGTCATCGCGACGGCCAGGCCGACGACCGATCCGAACGTCGCCGCGTCGCCCGGCGTGACGCCCGCGAGGAGCGACTGGAGCCAACGGCCGGCCGCATAGGCCAGCGCGACCCCGGGCACGACGCCGATGCCGGTCAGGAGCACGGCCCGGCCCATCACCCATGCGAGGATGTCGCTGCGCTGCGCACCGAGCGCCATGCGCACGCCGATCTCGTGGGTGCGCTGTGATACGGCGAACGACAGCACTCCGTGGATCCCGATCGCCGCCAGCAGGAAGGCAATCGCCGCGAACGCGCCCAGCACTCGCAGCTGGGCCGAGCGCGACGCCGTCTTGTCCGTCACGATCTGGTCCATCGTCTGGACGCTGGCGATCGGCTGGTCCGGATCCGCCTTGCGCACGATCGCGCGAATCGACGGCAGCAGCGCGTCCGGGGAGACCGATGATCGGACGATCAGGTCCCTCGGCCAGTAGAACTGCCAGGGCGGCGGCTGGAGATACGACAGATAGACCTGCGGCTCGCTCTCCTGCTCGAGGCCGCGCACGTGGATGTCGCCGACCACGCCGACGACCGTCAGGTCGCGAAACGCGAACTGAAAGTGACGGCCGATGGGACTCGAGCCGTCCGGCAGGAACCGCTTCACGAACGATTCGCTGACCACTGCGACCGGCTGGCGAGAGGCGGTGTCCGACTCCGCGACGTCGCGTCCCTGAGTGACGGGGATGTCGAGCGCCGCGAAGAATCCCGGAGTCACCTTGCGCAGGCTCGCGGAGTAGCCTCCCGATCGGTCCTCCCGCTCGTGGCCGTCGGTCGAGACCGGGAAGATACCGCCCCCGAACGTCATCGGCGCGAATGTCGTGTACGCCGCGGCGCGGACGCCGGGCAGCGCCCGCACGCCGGCGAGCACGCTGGCGTAGAAGTTCTGCTGTTTCGCGATCGAGTCGTATCGGGGCGACGGGAGCGGCGTCCGCACGGTCAGCACGCTGTCGACGCGAAATCCCGGATCGGTTGCCTGTACCCGCCAGAGCGCGCGCAGCAGGAGACCGGCTGAAACGAGGAGCACGATCGAGGCGACGATTTCGGCGACGACCAGCCCGCCGCGCAGCCGCTCCCTGCGCCCGCCGCCGGCGCGTGCCGTGTCGCGCAGGCCGCCGGGATCGCCGCCGCCGGCGCGAAGCAACGGCAGCGTTCCGAAGCCGACGCCGGTCAGCAGGGTGAGCGCCGCGGCGAAGCCCAGCACGCGGAGGTCCAGGTGCGGCGCCTGCGCCAGCGGCAGCGACTGGGGCACGAGCCGCATCAGCAGCGGCACGGCGCCCGCGCCGACGAGCAGGCCGAGCACGCCACCCGCCCCCGCCAGCAGAACGGTTTCGGTCGTGAGCTGCCGGACGAGACGCTCCGGTCCGGCGCCCATCGCCGACCGCACCGCGAGCTCCTGGCGCCGCGCCAGCGCACGCGTGAGCAGCAGGCTCGCGAGATTCGCGCAGGCGATGAGCAGGACGCACAGCGCGGCCGCCCCGAGCGCCATCAGGAGCAGCTTCGACTGCCATGGAAGCTCGTCGTCGCGCATGGCGTCCACCCAGGCCCCGGTGTGCGCGTTCTCCTTCGGATACTGCTTCGTCAGCTGCGCGGCGACGACGTCCATCTCGGCCCGAGCCTGTTCGAGCGTGACGCCGTCCTTCAGCCGCGCGACGCCGTACCAGTAGTTGTCGTTCCGATCTTCGTAGACCGCCGGCGCCGGCCGCAGCGGTGTCCAGTACTCCGTCTCGTCGTCCGGATAGTGAAACGTCGCCGGCATCACGCCGATCACGACGAACGGCTGCTGGTCGAGCGACAGCGGCCGGCCGAGGACGTCGGGCGTCCCGCCGAACTCGGTCTGCCACAGACGATAGCTGAGGATGATCGTGCCGGACGCGCCGGGACGGTCGTCCGCCGGGGTGAACGAGCGGCCGATCAGCGGCTGGATGCGGAGCGTCGGCAGGAGTTCGGCGCTCACCTCCGCGCCGACCAGCCGGCGCGGCTCGCCGATCCCGGTGAGATTGGCCGACGACAGGCTGGTGAACGCCGCCATGCTCGAGAAGACCGTCGCCGCGTGCCTGAAGTCGCGGTAGTTGGCCGGCGACAGCTCCATGCGGGGATAACCCGGATGGCGCTCCCAGACGGCGACCAGGCGATCGGCATCGGGGAACGGCAGCGGCCGGATCAGGACGAAGTCCGCGACCGAGAACACCGCCGTCGTCGCGCCGATCCCCAGGCCGACGACGAGCATCGCCGTGACGGCGAAGCCCTTCGACCGCCGCAGCGAGCGCGCCGTGTAGCGCAGGTCCTGCCGCAGGATGTCGGCGTGGACGGCCGCCGCGTTGCCGATCGTGTCGCCGATCGCGGCCAGCCACAGGAGGAGTGCCGCGCCCGGGCCGGACGCCTCGCGACGGCGGTGCGCGAAGACCGCGCACATCTCCTCGCCGTACTCGCCGCGGAACGACGCGGGATAGAGGCGCAGCAGCGCGCGGTAGAAGCGCATCACGCCTTCCCCGGCGCGAGACCGCGCGCGCGCGCGCCCTTCAGCAGATCCGCGAGACGCGCGGCCTCCGCGCGCGCGACCGTCCTGCCGAAGGGCGTGATGCGGTAGTACCGCCGCCGCTCGTCGTCCTCTTCGGGCGCGGGGCGCTCGCGCGGCTCGACGATCAGCCCCCGCTCGAGCAGGCGCTGAATCGTGCGGTACAACGTGCCCGGGCTGAGACGGACGCCGCCGCCGGTTCTGGCGGCGACGTCCTGGATGATGGCGTAGCCGTGGCGGTCCTCGTCAGCGAGCGCAACGAGGATGTGAAAGGCCGCCGGCGGCAGCGGGAGGAGATCGTCCGGATCGTCCGATTCCCTGCTCATTCCGCAGAGGATATATCCACTATGGATACATTTGTCAACTCCGGACCGGGGACGCGTCCCGTGCGACCGCCTGCCTCAACGCCGCTCGACGGCCGCGACGAACAGCTCCAGCAGACCGTTCCAGCCGTTCGGCGAATCGACCGCCGTCCGCATCGCGGCGGCGCCCGCGCCGTGGCGCTCGAGATGACGATGCTCCAGATCGACGCGCGTGGAGCCGTCGGATTGCGGAGTGAACCGCACTTCCACTTCGCTCGACTGCGCGAGATCGGGCTCGTAGGTCCAGTCGGCCCTGATCTGCCACGCCATGACGAAGCGATGCGGCGGATCCCAGACGAGGACGGTGCCCCAGTCGCACTCGGTCCCGTCGGTCTGCTCCGAGTAGCAGCGACCGCCCTTCCTCGTTTCGATGATGGCCTTCTTCATCGGCGCCTTGCCGATGTGGTGCGAGCGCGGCCACCACGTGTCGAGTTCCTCGGTGAACACCTGGAACGCGAGCGGCGCGCCCGCTTTCACCGTCACGCTCTTGAGCACGGGGGCCGTCGCGGTCTCGTCGATCGTCGTCATCGATCTCCCTCCATTCGCTCTGCGCGCCGGCATGGACGCGCGGTTTCGAACCTCAATGCGTCCGCACGCGCTTCCGTCGGGCCGATTGAGCGGCCCGCAGCTCCACCTTCGTCTTGAATGCCGCGAGCGCCTGCGTCCAGAAACGCTCGAAGTACTCGCGCAGCGATCCGATCGCCGCGGGGTTGAGGGCGTAGAGGCGCCGTGTGCCCGCCGCTTCGTCGACCACGAGGCTGGCCTCTTTCAGCACGCGGAGGTGCTGGGAAATGGCCGGGCGGCTCACCGGAAACTCCCGTGCGAGATCGCCGACCGACCGGGGCCCTTCGAGAAGGCGCTCCAGGATGGCCCGGCGCGTGCCGTCGCCGAGCGCGTCGAACATCGCTTCTTGGTAAGTATTCACTAACGGTAAGATACTACTTACCAATTGCGGCTGTCAAGTGCGGGAAGACGCGATCCCTGGTGAGAATCGGTAGCGAACGGCGTTCAGGCCGTCCGGGACACGCGGCGCCGGCGCCGTGAGGACTTCAACAACGTCGGCCCCTGCCGTCAATCACCACGTGAAAGTCGGCGCCTTCCCAGCGCGCGCCGTCGGGCCAGTAGAACGTCAGGTCGATGCGGGCGCCGGCCGGAAGGCGCGCGGTCGGCAGGTCGGCGACGTGGATGCCGAGCCCCGTGTCGGTCGACTCCACGTCCTGGACCTCGGTCCAGCCGTTGACGCCCCAGTGGACCAGGGCGCGCGCCTGCGTTTCGACGCGAAGGACGCGGCCGGCCGACATGTTCTTGATCTTGTTGTTGAAGCGCCAGACGGCGAACGGCGCCGGCGGAGGGCTGCCGGCGAGATAGCGATCGACCGGGTGAGGCGGCTGGTCGAACACGAGGCCGTCCTGGATCGACCGGCGCAGCTTGAGGTATTCCGCGTGCGCCCAGGCCAGCGGCCGCGCCGATCCGGTCGCCTCGCCGTTGACCAGCTCGCGCTCGGGGATGTCCGGCGCATCCCAGATCTGCTCGGGCAGCAGCTGCCCTTCTCCCGCGAACCCTTCCATGGTCGCCGCGAGCTCGCGTGCGCGGTCGATCCGTCCCGCGGCCACTTCGTAGTGGCCGCGCTCGCCGGTGAGCAGCGGCCAGGCCCGTCCGGTGCCGGTGCCGTCGAACGGGCTCCCGTCCTGGTGCTCGCCGTATCCGTCGCCGTTGTAGCGGCGCCACGCCGGACCGTGCGGCGTGTCGACCTTCAGCACGGCGTCGATGACCCTGATCGTGTTGACGATGCGCGGGTCGTTCGCCGCGCGGAGGCCGAACCGCACGAACGCCAGCACGTCGGGGCTGACCATCAGCGCCGCGCGCGTCCGGTCCTCCGACGGCGGCCGGTTCTTGATCGGCACGTAGCCGTCCTTCGGCGACGCCGCCTCCGCTTCGTCGGGCGTACACACCCGGACGTAGTAGCCCTCGACGCCACAGTCTTCGGCGAGCCGTGTCCCGGCGACGTACATCCAGTCGTCGATGGCGTCGTACCACGCGTCGGCCGTCTCTCGCAGATACGTCGCGACAGCTGGCTCCCCGACGGAGTCGGCCATCTCGGCGGCGACGAGCAGCGCCGCGATCTCCGCGCCGAGCGTGAACGGCGAGTAGCCCGGATCCTCCTCCCAGCGATCCTGCTGCGTCACCGGTCCGCACCTGACGATGAACCCGGCGGCGCGCCGGACCATGGGCCAGCAGGCCGCGCGCTCGGCGTCCGTGAGCGCGCCGGCGCGCGACGCGAGATCGACGAGCAGCACGGGGAGCGCCGTCTCGTCCATCTGGACACCGTTCCAGTACGGTGTGCCGTCCAGCCACATGTTCTGCGACCAGTGGCCGTCGGCCTCCTGCGTCGTCTGCAGATAGCGGAGCACCGCGCGCGCGTCGGCATCGGCGCCCACCGCGAGAAATCCGCCGGCGGTTTCGACGAGATCCCGTGGCCACACCAGGTGATAGCCGCCGAGGTCGTCGTCGCCCTTCTGGAAGCCCCATGGAATCGAGAGGCTCGCGATGACGCCCCCCTCGAAGGCCTTCGACGCGTGCACGCGGAGCATCGCCGCACTGAACTGAACGAGCCTGCGCGCCGCCGGCTCGCCGATGGCAACCCGCGTCGTGCGCCCGTGGTGCCACTGCTGCCACGCGTCGATGTAGGCGGCCGCGCACGCCGGAAACCCTTTCGTCAGGCTCGCGATCGCGCGCTGCCCCGCCTCGGTCGCGGTGCCGCCGAAGGCGATCGCGACGACGAACGCGCCGTCACAGGCGTCAAGATCGATCTCTCCCGTCAGGGCCACGTTGCCGTTGCTGGCGCGCTCGAACGAGCGGCGCAGGCGTCCGTCGCGTCGCAGCTCGCCCCAGCCGTCCGACGCGCCGACGAACCCGGCCGACCGTGCGAGCCATGGCGCGTCGCAGGCGAGCGCCAGCGCATAGCCGTCGCGTGCGGCGAAGAGCATGGCGGTGCCCTTGTAGTCGCCGAGCCATGCATCGTTGCCGCCGCCATGGTTGTTCAAGTGCGGCGCGAGCAGCGCGTACAGACGGAACGCGCCGGGGTCTCCCGCGAGCGGCGCGAACCGCACCCTCTGCAGCAGGACATGCGTCGCCGGATCGGCGAGCACGTCCTTCTCGATCCGGTACCGTCCGTCATTGGCTGTGTTGCGCAGGTGAAACGCCGGCACGCCGTCGGCCAGGCGCGACACCTCCGACTTCGCGTCGCGCTTCTCTTCCGAGAAGTAGCTCGCGCCGTCGGTGACGATGAAGCCCATGTCGCGCGTGCAGGCCGAGTCGACGCGCGGATAGTAGATTTCGTTGAGGATGCCGTGGCTCAGCGTGAACCACACCAGGCTCGTGCGATCGAGCGAGGTGCCGACGCCGCTCTTCGCGCTGGAGGTCCAGCGGGGCGGAATGCCGGGCCAGCCCGGAGCATAGGTCTCGAAGACTTCGACGGGAGGCTTCACAGGAAGGACTATACCAGCGGATGCGCATCGGACCGGCTACACTGGACGGCCATGAAGGTGCTGGTCGTGGACGTCGGGGGAACACACGTGAAGGTGCTCGCGACCGGCCGCCGGACGCCCATCAAGATTTCATCAGGGCCGGACCTGACCGCCGCGAAGATGGTCAGGGCCGTGCGGAAGGCGGCCGCCGGCTGGAGCTACGACGTCGTCTCGATCGGCTATCCCGGCCCCGTGCTCCACGGGAAGCCGGTGAGCGAGCCGCACAACCTCGGAGGCGGCTGGGTCGGATTCGACTTCCGCCGGGCGTTCGGTCGGCCCGTCCGCGTGATCAACGACGCGGCCATGCAGGCGCTCGGCAGCTACGAGGGCGGGCGCATGCTGTTCCTGGGCCTGGGCACCGGCCTCGGCTCGGCGCTGATCGTCGACGGCGTCCTCGAGCCGCTGGAGCTCGCCCACCTGCCGTACAAAAAGGGACGCACGTACGAAGAGTACGTCGGCAAGGCCGGACTCGAGCGCCTCGGAAAGAAGAAATGGCGGTGCCACGTCGCCGACGTCGTGGCGCGGCTCAAGGCGGCGCTGCAGGCGGACGAGGTCGTGCTCGGCGGCGGCAACGTGAAGCTGCTTCATGCCCTGCCCGCGGGCGCGCGCCGCGGCTCGAACCGGAACGCGTTCCTCGGCGGCTACCGCCTGTGGAAATGAACGGGGATCGCGAGCGTCAGCCGGAAAACCGCGATGCACATCCACGTCAACGGAATCGAACTGCACTGGGAAGAGCACGGCGACGGCGAGCCGCTGCTCTGGCTGCATGGCTTCATGGGGGTGGGCGCCGATTGGCGCTTCCTGTTCGACGCGCCGCCGGACGGCTGCCGCCTGATCGCGCCGGATCTGAGGGGACAGGGCTCGTCGACCGCGCCGGCCGGGGCGTACTCGTTCCGTGAGTCGGCGCGCGACACGCTCGCGCTGCTCGATCACCTGCGCGTCGAGCGCGTGAAAGCGATCGGGTTGAGCGGCGGCGGCATCACGGCGCTTCACATGGCGACGATCGAGCCGGCGCGTATCGCGGCCATGGTCGTGGTCAGCGCGCCGCCGTCGTTTCCCGAGCAGGCGCGCGCCATCCAGCGGGTCTTTTCGGAATCGATGCTGCCGGAGGCGGAGCGGACGCGCATGCGCTCGCGGCACCGCCGCCCGGGACAGCTCGACGCGCTCTTCGCGCAGGCGCGCGCGTTCGCCGGCAGCGACGATCCGAACTTCACGCCGGCGGAGCTCGCGTCGATTGCCGCCGAGACGCTGATCGTCTTCGGCGATCGCGACCCGTTCTACCCGGTGTCGA
Source organism: Betaproteobacteria bacterium (assembly GCA_050257855.1). Taxonomy (GTDB): domain Bacteria; phylum Acidobacteriota; class Vicinamibacteria; order Vicinamibacterales; family CAVVIG01; genus JBLMXQ01. Next base: position 28,458 of record JBLMXQ010000032.1, read on the forward strand.
TGGCCGTCGACCTCTATCGCGCAATCCCGCGATCGTATCTGTGGGTGGTCCCCAACGGCGGCCACGGCCCCGTGTTCGGACAGTCGGCTCCCTCGTTCGGCGCCACGGCGCTCGCGTTCCTGCGCGGAAGCTGGCGCTAGCGGCCCGGCCCGCCCTACGCCATCTCGTGCGTGCTCGCCGGCCGATGCGGCGACGAGATCGGCCCTTCCGGGCCGTGCACGGCGTTCGAGTACTGGAACTGCACGGGTGCTTCGCCGCCCGCGACGGAGACCTCCCTGAACACGAGGTCCAGGTTGCCGGCGTCTCCCGCCTCGAACACCGGAAAGTCCCCGCACTCCTCGCCATCATCGGAATTCCAGCCGATGATCCCCTCGACCCGGTTCGTCCGAATCGCCTCCTCCACGTCGGGATCCGTGCGCGCCTCGTTGAGCTCGTGATAGAAGGTCGCGACGACGTTCTTCCACGGCTCGTCGAACACGGCGATGCCGTTTTCCTTTCCGTTCGCCAGCCGTTCGGAGTAGACGCCGACGGCGTAATAGACGCGCGTTCGGCCGATGTCGACGGAGCCGTGATATCCGCCGAGCCCCTCGAGGGAAGAAACCTCCTCGGTTTCGGGCTTTCCGGGTTTGCGCCGCGAGGCTGCAGCGCCCTGGCGATCGTCTTCTCTTCCAGTGCCGGTGCCGTCGGTCAAGACCGTGCCGGACGGCAGCAGCAGGTTGACGACGCTGGAATCGAACTCGAGGTTCGCCAGATGGCCGCTCCTGAACAGATCCGTCACCAGCTTCTCGGTGGACGTCTGCGTCACGACCTTCGGACGTCTGCTGCCCGTGAACTGCGACGACACGAACGTCGTGGCAATCGGTTCGTTCGCGAAGTACTGGCGCATGACGTTGTTCAGGCGGTGGTCGGCCATCGCGTGGTCGAGCGCGCCGTCGATGGCGTCGACGTCCGTCCGGCTCCACGCGGCCGATCCCCCGACGTAGACGTTGACGTACGAGAGGTGCGCGATCGTGCGCCCGCCGCGGAACTTCAGGTCGTGCTCGGGCGTGGCCGGCAGGCCCGCGACCCGGACGGTGGGCGCGGGACGCGCCTGCCGCGCGCGCAGATGGTGCTTGCGTTCGGCGGGCGAGTGCGGCCGGACGACGACGCGCATCAGATGAGGCATGCTGCCCTCCTCGGAACGCGGCCGGCTGTTCGAGCGGGCGGGTCCGCGCCCACCGGAGGCGCGCCAGCGTGCCGGCCGATGCCGCTGGCGCGCTGAGGTCGCGATTATGCACGCGTTGCGCCTCGACGGCCCCGCCGCTTTCACGGAGTCCCGCCGGGTCTTGCACGGAGTTTCGCAGGATGTGGTAAGATTGTTCCTCGGATCTTGCCACGCGCTAGCCGTTTGCAGGCGTAACGAGCCTTCCTGACTCGCTCCTCCTCAGTTCTGCTTAGCTACGAGACGAAATCCGCCCGGCATCCCCAGAGGGATCCGGAATGCAGGCCGCCAGCCGGCGGCATCGAGCGTCGCGGAACGCGACAGAGGAGTCAGTTGATGGGTCGGAAATTGTACGTCGGAAACCTCCCTTACGAAACGGGAGAAACGGAGCTGCAGGACCTGTTCGGGCGCGCCGGAACCGTGGAAACGGTGACGGTGATGCGCGACATGGCGACCGGGCGCGCCCGCGGGTTCGCCTTCGTCGAGATGAGCACGGACGAGGAAGCGCAGAAGGCGGTTGACCAGCTGAACGAGTATCAGCTCGGAGGCCGGAGCCTCACGGTCAACGAAGCGCGTCCGAAGCCCGCGCGCACGGGCGGCTTCGGCGGCGGCGGCGGCGACTCGCGTCGCCGGCGCGAGCCCCGCTGGTAAGTGGTTCGGCGCGGGTCGAGGCGGGACGTCCGTTCCGCCCCGACCCGCAGATTTCACATGGACAACGGACGCTCCCCGGCGGCGCGCATGCGCAAACCGGCTCCCAGGTCGCCGGCCGGCAGCTCCCGGCCGGTCGCCCGCCAGGACGCCGCCGCCGGCCGGATCGTGAAGATTCTGCTCGGACAGGGCCACGGCTTCATCCGCCTGGCAGACGGACGCCAGGTGTTCTTCCACCGCGCGGATCTGGAAGAGGGCACCACGTTCAACGGCCTTCGGGTCGGTGACTCCGTCAGGTTCGAGCTGCTCGAAGACCGGGTCAGCGGCGCGCGGGCGCTGCGCGTCAGACGCGATCAGCGTACGCGGTAGCCCGGGCCGCGCGCGGTCTCTCTCTCCTGCTCGTCAACCAGCGGCAGTCGCCGCGCTCGTCGCACCCGGGCGCCGTGTCGTGGAGGTCTCATGATTCAGCGTCCCGTCGACATCGGCCGGTTCGAGTTCGTGGCGCTTGCTTCCCTGCGGGCGGCGCAGCTGCTGCGCGGCTGCCGTCCCCGGGTCGACGGAGCGCACAAGGCGACGGTCACCGCCCAGATGGAAGTGGCCGAGAGGAAAGTCGCGCACCTGGCCTCGGACCCCGAGGCGATTCCGGGTGCGGCGATCCCGCCTGCGTCGATCGAGCCCGCGATCGTCTGAACGACATCTCATTTCATCGAGCGCTTCGCGGTCCCAGGTACCGCAGGCGGCCGAGGTCCGCGTGGAAGAACACGCGGTGGATGCGGTCGTCCGCAACGGCGTGCTGCGTGCCGTGGCTGCGATGAACGCGGCTGCCTGCGAATCTGACGGGAAATTCAGGAAGTCTTCAGGCGCCACGATCCGGGCCCGGCTGGATACTTGAATACCATTGTGAACGTGGCACGGTGTTGGGTCGGGCGGGTGCGGTATCCCGCCAGCGCCGGCGCGACAGCCTTGCTGTTGTGCCTGGCACTCGTCGCCCCCGCGGCCTCGCAACCGCGGGCCTCCGGCGTCTCGCTGACCGGGGTCGTGGTCGATTCGACAGGCGCAGTGCTGCCCTCCGCGCAGGTGCAGCTGACGAGCGCGTCGGGGCCCGTCGTCATGTCCACGAGCACGAGTGCGACCGGCACGTTCACGTTCGGGCCTCTTCACCCCGGCAGGTACGCCGTGCGTGCGACGCTCGAGGGGTTCGGACCGCAGACGGTCACGGTCAACGTCGGCAGGAGGCCCGGGAAGCCGCTGCGGATCACGCTGCCGCTCGCCGAGGTACACCAGGAGGTAACGGTCACCGGCGGCACGCCCCGGATTTCGACCGGTGCGGCCGCCAACGCGGACACGGTGGCCGTGACGCAGGGTGCGCTCGAGAGCCTGCCGATCTTCGACGACGACGCCGTCGCCGCCGTTTCGCGCTTTCTCGACAGCGGCTCCCTCGGCACCGGCGGCGTCACGCTGCTGGTGAACGGCATGGAGGTCAACAGCCTGGACGTGAGCACCTCCGCCATCCAGCAGATCAAGATCAACGAAGATCCGTACTCGGCGGCCTACTCGCGGCCGGGCCGCGGCCGCATCAACATCATCACGAAGCCCGGATCCGGGGAGTACCACGGGTCCGCGAACGTCATCTTCCGCGATGCCCGGCTGAATGCGCGCAATGCCTTCGCCGACGTGCGCCCCCCGGAGCAGCGGCGCATCGGCGATGGCTTCCTCGGCGGGCCGGTCGGCGCGAGCGGCGCCACGTCGTTCATGCTGTCGGTCAAGGACGACAGCGAGGACCGGCGGGCGTTCGTGTTCGCCCTCGGTCCCGACGGCGGGATTCGCGACTCGGTGGCACAGCCCTTCCGGCACCTCCTCGCGTCATTCGGCGTCACTCGTCAGCGGGGACGGTCCACCGTGTCCATCCGTCCTTCCTACGAGGAGGAAACCGATGCCGGCCGCGGCGTCGGCGGCACGACGCTGGGCTCGGCCGGCACGACGTACCACCACCGGGAGATCGATCTCACCTACAACCACCAGACCGTCTTCCGGCCCACGGTGCTGAACCAGTTCCAGATCCTCGTCGGCCACGAGCTCGAGCCGACGACCAGCGACTCGCCGGCGCCGGGCCTGGTGGTCAACGGCGCCTTCACCGGCGGCGGCGCGCAGGTGGACCTGCACCGCACCGAGCTCCACTTCCAGCTCGCGGAGAACCTGGCGCTGACGAGGGGCCGGCATTTTCTCCAGCTCGGCTTCCAGGTGCCCGACTGGAGCCGCCGGGGTTTCTACGACCGCAGCGGCTTCGGCGGCACCTACTACTTCTCCGATCTCACGGCGTACGCTGCGGGACGCCCCTACGCGTACGTCCAGCAGCGGGGGAATGGCGATGTCGTCTGGCTCGAGAAGGTGCTGGGCTTCTACGCGAACGACGACTGGCAGCTGTCGCCGGCGGCGACGGTGTCGCTCGGGCTGCGCTACGACTGGTCCAACTATTTCGCCGACCACGACAATCTCGCTCCCCGCGCGTCGTTCGCCGTCAAGCCGGGCGGAGGCGGCTCCACGGTCATTCGCGGCGGCGCGGGGCTCTTCTACGACAAGGTCGGGCCGTTTCCGGTCGTCGACGTGCTCGACTTCCGTCCCGGAGGGCTCCAGCGCCTCGTGATTACCAACCCGCCGTATCCGGACCCGTTCGCGCCGGGGACTTCCGTCGCGGCGACACCCCCGAGCATCGCGGAGTTCGCGCCGGGCATCCAGGTGCCGTGGACGCTGCAGTACAGCATCGGGATGGAGCGCCAGCTGCTCGAGTCGGCGACGCTGTCGGTGATGTACTACGGATCGAACGGGCGCCGCCTCCGATCGCGCGACGTCAACGCGCCGCCGCCGCCGCTCTACGCCGTGCGGCCGAATCCGTCGTTCGGCGTGATCCGGCAGATCGACGCCTCGGCGCGGCAGCGCAGCGACTCGCTGCAGGTGACGCTGCGCGCGCGCCTCGGCCGGGCGTTCAACGGACAGGTTCAGTACGCGTTGAACCGTTCGATGAACGAGTCGGGCGGCGTGAACTGGTTCCCCGCCAATGACTACGATCTCGCAGGCGAGTGGGCGCGCGCCGACTTCGACAGACGTCATCGCCTGCTGCTGCTCGGCAGCGTCACGCCAGCACGGAAGCTGAACCTGGGCGTCGCGTTGACCGTCCAGAGCGGTCTCCCGTACAGCGAGCTGCTCGGGACCGATCTGTACAACAACGGACGCGGCAACGCCCGGCCGCCCGGCGTCGCGCGCAACAGCCTGCAGGGCGCGGCGTACGCCGATCTGGACCTGCGGCTCTCGCGCGAGTTCGAGGTCGCGGGCCGCGGCGCGTCGGCCAGGACGCTCACGGTCGGCGTCGACGCATTCAACGTGCTGAACGCAGTCAACTACGACTCGTACGTGGGCACCGTGACGTCGTCGCTCTTCGCGCAGCCGGTGAGCGCGTATCCGCCGCGCCAGCTGCAGCTGTCGGCCCGAGTGAAGTTCTGACCGATACGCGGCTCGGGCAGGAAGCCCGCGCCGGGCCGCAATCGCTCGTGCGCGACCCGCCGCGCCTTCGACCCCGCCCCTGCGGTTCGAGTGCAGCGCGACCTCAGTCGTGCCGCAGCGCCTGGATCGGGTTCACCCGCGACGCCCGGCGGGCCGGGATGAACGCGGCGAGCGAGGTCGCCGCCAGGACGATCGGAATCACGATCAGCAGGGACGCGATATCGCGGTGATTGTCGCCGGTTGGAAACGCGGCGCGCATCAGCCTGCCTGCGCCGACGCTCCCCGCGAGACCCACCGCCAGGCCCACGGCCGCCAGCGTGAGTCCCTGGCGAAGCACCATTCGCAGCACCGCGTTCCGATCGGCGCCGATTGCCATGCGAATCCCGATCTCACGCGTCCGGCGGCTGACCGCGTACGCGACCAGCCCGTAGAGGCCCACGATCGCGAGGCTCAGTCCCATCAGGCCAAGCGCGGCGACCGTGCTGATGAGCACGTTGAAGACGGTCGTCACCCGCATCCGATAGAACTCGGCCATCGTCCGGACGTTGAAGATCGGGAGGTTCGGGTCGAGGCCGCGGACCACCGCGCGCAGCGGCGCGGCGAGCGCCGCCGGATCGCCGGCGGACTGCACCAGCATGACCATCTGTTCGACGCGCTGCTGCCGGTACGGCAGGTAGATGAATTCGGTCGGCGGCTCCGCGATGAAGATGTACTTGCCGGTCTTCGCGAGGCCCACCACCTGCACCCACGCGTTGTCGCGACTGACCAGGCGAAACCGCCTGCCGATCGGATCCTGGTCCGGCCAGTAGTGCCTGGCAAACTGTTCGTTGACGATGGCGACCTTCGGCTGGTCGGCGGTGTCGCTGGCGCGGAAGTCGCGGCCACGGAGGCGCGTGAGGCCCATCGTACTGAAATAGTGCTCGTCGATCCGCGCCGCCAGGACGGTTGCGTTGTCCTTCCCGGGCGGGAACTGAAACCCTTCCGGCGCGACGGTCGCGGCGCCGACGCCGGGTGACATCGGCACCGACGTCGCCATCGCAACGTTCGTCACGCCCGGCACCATGCGCGCGCGATCGCCGACTTCCTTGAAGAATTGAGCCGACTGAGTCTCGGTGTAGTGCACGAGGCTCGTGTCGAACGTCATCATCAGCAGGTGATCGGTCCGATAGCCTGGTCCTCCGGCCAACTGCCGCTCGAAGCCGCGGTACATGAAGAGCGCGACGACGAGCAGCACGACCGAGACGGCCACCTGGCCGCCAACGAGGATCGAGCGGCCCCAGCGGCGCCGACGACCGGGCGCCACGGCGTCGCCGGCCTTCATCGCGGCCGTCAGATCGGTGCGGGACGCCTGAATGGCCGGCGACAGCCCGAAGAGCACCGCGCTGGCGGCGGCGACGGCGAGTGAGAACAGCAGCGCGCGGTGATCCATGCGGAATGCGAGATTGATCGGCAGATCGGTCGGCAGCTGCACCTGGCGGAACAGCCGCATGCCCGCGTACCCGACGCCGAGGCCCGCCACTCCGCCGGCGAGCGCGATCAGAAGGCTTTCGGTGACGAGCTGCCGGACGAGGCGGCCGCGGCCGGCGCCGATCGCGAGGCGCAGCGCCATTTCGCGGGCGCGCGCGGGCGCGCGGCTGGTGAGCAGGCCCGCGACGTTGGCGCACGCCACGAACAGGACGGCGAGGGCGAGCGTCGACAGCATCGCGATCAACGTCGCATCGGGCGGATCCTCGGCCATGCGCGCCTGAAGCTCCGTCCGTACCGTGAGGCGGCGGTTCTTCTCCGCGTCCGGATAGGCCCGCACGAGGTCGGCGCCGATCGTCGTCAACTCCGCCTGTGCGGCTGCCTGCGACACGCCGGGGGCGAGCCGTCCCTTGAGCGTCAGATTGCGCGCGTCGCGCGCCTGCAGCGAGGCGGCCTTCGGATCGCCGACGAGCTGTGACGACATCATCAGCGGCACGAAGAAGTCGGAGCGCACGAACTGATCGAGGCCGGTGAATTCCGCGGGAGCGACGCCGATCACGGTGAAGGGGTGGCCGTCGATCTCGAGGCGGCGGCCGAGCACGCCCGGATCGGACGCGAATTCCTCCTCCCACAACGCGTGGCCGAGGACGACCACCGCGTCGCGGCCGGGAACCTGATCCTCCTCGGGCCTGAACGCGCGCCCGAGGACCGGCTCGATGCCCATGACGGCGAACAGGTTCCCGCTGGCGAGCATGCCGATCTTCAGCTTGGGCGTGGCGGAGGGCGAGGTCGCGACGCCGGCGGTGAGATACGTGAACGCGGCGAGCCCGTCGAAGCTCCTGCTGCGATCGCGGATGTCGACGTAGTCGGGATACGACGACACAATCGCGCTCGCGCCGAACGCCTCGACGCTGGTCGTCGATCCAACCGTGAGCACGTCGCCCGGCCGCGCGACCGGAAGCGGCCGCAGGAGCAGCGCGTCGGCGAAGCTGAAGATCGCGCAGTTGGCGCCGATGCCGAGCGCGAGCGACGCGACGGCGACGATGGCGAACCCGGGTGCGCCGGCGAGCGTGCGGCACCCGTAGCGGACGTCCTGCCAGAGGTTCTCCAGCCAGACAAACGGGCCGAACATGCGCGTCGGCATGATCGCACCCTTAGACGAGCGCCACCTGCGTGTTGTTCTCCGTTGCGTCAGCATGCCGTCGTGCCGTGCCACTCGTGCGGGGAAACTCGTCGAGGCTCGAGGTCTCGGAGCAGCCTGCGCGTTGATCAGCGTCGCGCGCTTCGCGCCTCGTGCATTCGCGTCTGCCACTGCCAGAGCCCTGCCGAAATGTTGCCCGGCAGCCGATGACCGAGTTGACGCGCCAGCAGGACGATCTGACCCCGGTGATGGCCCTCATGCGCGACGAAATACGTCAGAACGTGGGGGACGTCCAGGGGCAGGTTGCGCCACACGTAGGCCTTCGACGGAGGGACACGGCCTCCTGCAGCGATACCGAGTTCGAGGAGCGCTTCGATTCCCGTGCTGCTGCGCCCGAGCGCGGAAAGCAATTCACGACGCGTCACCTTGCGCCGGTCGACAGCAGCGGGGACGGCGATCCCGTGTTCCCGGCCAAGGGTCCTGAGCCACATGCAGCGGCTGTTGTGCACATGCCCGGCGATCATGCGGATCGTGCGCCGGGGCGCCCCCGGAACCGAGGCGTTCCAGAGTGCGGCGGGCAGGTGCTCAACAAGGTAGGCGGTGACGCGGTTGTTGGTCCGCCAGGAAGCGAGGAGCGTCTCGTCGAGATCGGCGGGTGGGGTCATTGCCAGCCCTTCTATCGCAAGTCCTGCTGCAGCATCGTCATCGTCGCCAGAAGCCGACCTTCAACCCGCGAGCGGGACCCGGGCTGCCGCGACAATCGCGCGCAGCGCGTCATTCGCCGTCAAGCCGCAACGCCAGCGGTTGCACCCGAGGACAACTTCCGGCCGGCGTCCACGGTCGCTTGGCTTGCCAGCCGAAGCTCGTTCGCAGGATCGTGCGGGGGAGCAGGTACAAAACAGGTCCAGAGTTGCGGGACGTCTTCAGAACACGCGCGAGCCGGAGAGCGGTGTCCGCCGTGATGCCACGCTTCCAGGTATTCCTCCAGCAGGATCTCTCCCGGCGGGATCGCGGGACCCAACCGGTTCGGATCTCTAGTGACAATCTTCGACGCGGACTTCGTAGGCATGTCCGCTCTCCCAGCGAAGCGGTACCGGCACATCAACGGGCGTGCCGGTTCTGACCGTGTAGAACAGCGGCAGGAATACGTCTGTCCGTTCGATCAAATGGATGGCGGAGAGGGTGGGATTCGAACCCACGTGCCGCTTGCGCGACAAGACGCTTTCGAGGCGCCCCCGTTACGACCACTTCGGTACCTCTCCGTGTGAGGTGCGACGGCTGAAGCGGACCTTCCATTATAGCAGCCGGCCGACGCGGGACGTCAGAGGCTGCGGCGCTCCTTGAAGAACGCCTGCACGAGCTCGCGGCACTCGGCTTCGAGCACGCCCGACACCACCGCGAACCGGTGGTTCAGGCCCGGCAGCTCGCCGCCGCGCACGGTCGAGGCGACCGCGCCGGACTTCGGCTCCGCCGCGCCGTAGACCAGCGTCGCTATCCGCGCGTGCACGAGCGCGCCGACGCACATCAGGCACGGCTCGATCGTGACGTACAGCGTCGCGCCGGTCAGCCGGTAGTTCCCCAGGCGCCGCGCCGCGTCCCGCATCGCGGCCACCTCGGCATGCGCCGTCGGATCGTGCGCGCCGATCGGTTGATTGAAGCCGCGCCCGACCACCTCCCCGTCGATCGCGACGATGGCGCCAATCGGCACCTCGCCGGCCTCGCGCGCCCGCGCGGCCTCGGCGAGCGCCAGGCGCATCAGCGGCTCGTGCTCCATCGGATCAGCGCAGCGCGAAGCGCGGCGCGAGCGTGGCGGCCGCCTTCTGCGCCGCCGCCGCCACCTGCGACGCGTTCGTCTTCAGATCCTCGACGTCCAGCGTGCGCAGCGTCAGATCGACCCGGAGGAACAGGTCGCGCTGGTCGTCGACGCCGACCTTCACGCGGTCGATCTCGGCGTTCAGCTTGTTGATCGCGAGCAGATCGTCTCTCGTGAGCTCGGCGGCGGACGCGCCCTTGAGCGTGGTGGCGAAGACCGCCAGGCCGCCCGAGGACGCCACCAGCACGCGGATGACTTTTCCTTCGGCGGCGGCGAAGTCGAGCAGCCACACGCCCTCGCCCGCCTTCTGGTACTTGAGCCCGGAACGCTCGAGCAGGGCCGCGAGCCGGCCGGCATCGCCCGGCGCGGGCGCGTTCGGCGCCTGCGCGCGGCCGACCTGGACCGTCAACGCGAGCGCGAGCGCAAGGATCGACCAGCGCATAGTCACCTCGAGAACCGCGAACGGGAATCGAAACAGCGCCCCTCGCTCTTGTCGGAGCGCTGCGGATTATATCGCCGGGCCCTCGCCCCGCGCAGCGGAGGAGAAGCAGGGTGGCTGCTCGCACTCCCGGTGTGCATGCGCGGTCACTTCGACTCGAGCACGCCGGCCAGCGCGCGGACCGCGCTCGAGATCTCTGTTTCGGCGTAGGCGGCGAAGCCCAGAATGATGCCCGGATCCGTCGCGGCCTCGCTGCGACAGCAGGTCGACAAGGCCCAGGCGAACACGCCGGCATCCGCGGCGCGCCGGCTGACGTCACGGTCGCTCGCCCCGTTCGTGAGCCACCCGATCGTGTGCATGCCTGCTTCCGGCCGCTTCACGTCCATGGCACCCTTCAGGTGCCGTTCGGCGTTCGCCACGAGCGCGTCGGCTCGTTCGAGATACAGCGTCCGCATGCGCCGGATGTGCCGCGCGAAATGGCCGCCGTCGATGAAATCGGCGAGGACCGCCTGGTCCGGCGTCGCGGACTGACGATCGACGGTCGCCTTTGCCACGGCGAACCGGTCGACCAGGTCGGGGGGAACGACCAGATATCCCAGACGCGCCGACGGGAAGAGCACCTTGGTGAAGGTGCCGACGTAGATCACGCGATCGTGCGGATCGAGACCCTGCAGCGCCGGAATCGGCCGGCCCGAGAACCTGAACTCCGAATCGTAGTCGTCCTCGACGATCCAGGCATCGGCCTTCTCGGCCCAGTTCAGGAGCTCGAGGCGCCTGCTGAGGCTCATCGTCACGCCGCGCGGAAACTGGTGGGACGGCGTCACGTACGCCATCTTCGCCTGCGGCGCGCGCGCGATGCCCTGCTGCACGTTCAGGCCGGATTCGTCCACCGCCACCGGCACGAGCGTCGCTCCCTGGCACTGCAGCGCGCCGCGCATTCCGCCATAACCCGGCTCCTCCATCCACACCGAGTCGCCGGGATCGAGGAGCAGGCGCGCCGCGAGCTCGATTCCCTGCTGCGCGCCTCCGACGACGATCACCTGCTCGGGTGTGGCGCGTATGCCGCGCGCGATCGTCATGTGGTCGACGATGGCCCGGCGCAGCGGCAGGTAGCCGGCCGGATCGCCGTAGTTGAGGACGTCGACCGATCGACTCCGCCAGCGGCGATTCGCGAGGCGCGTCCAGATGTCGAGCGGAAACCGATCGAACGCCGGAACGCCCGGGCGGAACGGCGCGGGAGGCACCTGCCAGATTTCGGGCCGGGGGTTCAGCGGCGCGAGCCGCGCGCCGAACTCCGACCAGCGCGGGGTGCGTGGCGCGCGCTGCGGCGGGCGCGAGGCGGCGCGATCAACCGAGGTCATGTCCTCCGGCACCACCCCGGTGACGAAGGTGCCGGTACCGGCCTCGCCCTCGAGATAGCCTTCGGCGATCAGCTGCTCGATGGCGTTCATCACCGTGTTGCGGGAGACGTGGAGGTCGGCGGCGAGGATGCGGCTCGACGGTATCTGCTGACCCGCGGAAAACGCTCCACTCAGGATCTGGCGGCGCAGCTTTTCGTACAGCTGCCGGTACAGCGGCTCGGACGACCGCGGATCCGGAGCGAGCGCGGCGGCGACGGCCGCGGACGACACACGAGTCATGGCTCGGCTGCGTGAGGGAACCGGGTCGAGCCCCCATGATACAACCGGCCGTATTCATCGCTCCTCCCCGACGTGGACACACGCCGTCGCGCCAAAGTGGATCTATCCGTCGCGCGAGGGAGACGGCACAATGACGCTCCATGCAACCTTCGCGCGCGATTGCCGGCGGCACGCTGGTCGTAGGCACGCTCGATCTGCTCGACGCGGTCGTCTTCTTCGGGATCCGCAACGGCGTCCCGCCGGTCCGCATCCTTCAGAGCATCGCGTCCGGCTGGCTCGGCCGCGCGGCCTTTCGAGGCGGGCCCGCGGTCGCGACGCTCGGGTTGGCAACCCACTATTTCATCGCGTTCGCGATCGTGTTGACGTACCTGGCGGCGAGCCGGAAGCTGGACGTGCTCGCGCGGCGTCCGTGGATCTGCGGGCCCGCGTACGGCCTGGCCGTCTATCTCGTCATGTATCTCATCGTCCTGCCGTTGTCAGCCGCCGGCCCGCAGCGCTTCGTGCCGGCCGTGGTCGCCAACGAACTCCTCGTCCACATGTTCGGCGTCGGGACGCCGAGCGCCCTGTTCGCGGCCGCCGCGCGGTTGCGCCGAAAGGCCTGACGGCCTGCGAAAGAGGTCGCCAAAGGGCATCAATCGCAGTATCGTTGGGGGCGACCGGCCTCACGGGACCTCCCTATGTCCCTTCCTGAACTCTGCGTCCGCCGCCCCGTGTTCGCGACCATGCTCGTGGTCACGCTGGTGGTGCTCGGCCTCTTCTCGTTCCACGATCTCGGCGTCGACCTCTTTCCCAAGGCCGACCCGGCGACCGTCACGGTCACGATCCTGCTGCCCGGGGCGAGCCCGGACGAGGTCGAGAGCTCGATTGTCGAGCCGACCGAGACCGCGCTGAGCGGCATCGCCGGCATCGACACGATGCTGGCCACGGTGCGCGAAGGCAACGCGCAGATCACGATTCAGTTCGTCCTCGAGCGTCAGCTCGACGACGCGGCGCAGGACGTGCGCGAGAAGGTCGCGGCGGCGATGCGGTACCTGCCGCCGGAGGTCCAGCCGCCGATCATCGAGAAGGCCGACCCCGATTCCTTCCCGATCTACACGCTCGTGCTCTCGTCCGACACGATGAGCCTCCGCGCCCTGACCGAGGTCGCCGATAAGGAGGTCTCACGCGCGCTGCAGACGGTGGACGGCGTCGGCCAGGTCACGATCGCCGGCGGTCGCGCCCGCGAGATCCACGTCGTCGTCGACATCGAGAAACTGAGCTCGTACGGGCTCACCGTCGACCAGGTGCGCAAGGCGATCCAGACGCAAAACATCGAGATCCCCGGCGGCAAGCTCGAGCGCGGGAAGTCGGAGATCCTGCTCCGCACGCTCGGCCGCGTCCAGGCCGCCAGGCAGTTCGGCACGATCGTCATCGCGAACGTCAAGGGGACGCCCATCCGGGTGAACGACATCGGGTACGTCGAGGACACGACCGAGGATCCGCAGGGCGGCGCCTGGATCGACGGCAACCCGGCCGTGGTGCTCGACGTGCGGCGGCAGTCGGGCCAGAACACGACGACGGTGATCGCCGCCGTCAAGCAGAAGATGCGGCAGCTGATGCCGGTCCTGCCCAAGGGCATGAAGATCGCCGCGATCCGCGACGATTCCACGTTCATCTACGATTCGATCTCGTCGCTCGAGGAGCATCTCGTGTGGGGCAGCCTGCTGGCCAGCCTCGTCGTCCTGCTGTTCGTGCGCAGCCTGCCGGCCGTCATCATCACGTCGCTGGCGATCCCCGCCTCGATCATCGCCACCTTCACGCTGATGCGCGGCATGGACTTCACGCTGAACAACATGACGCTCCTCGGCCTCACGCTCGCCGTGGGCATCGTGATCGACGATGCGATCGTCGTGCTGGAGAACATCTTCCGCTACGTCGAAGAGAAGGGGTACACGCCGTTCGAAGCCGCGATCCAGGGGACGCGCGAGGTCACGCTCGCCGTCATGGCGACGACCCTCTCGCTCGTCGTCATCTTCGTGCCGATCGCGTTCATGACCGGGTACACGCGGCGCTACGTGAACCCGTTCGGCTGGACGATGGCGTTCGCGATCATCGTCTCGATGTTCGTCAGCTTCACCCTGACGCCGATGCTCAGCTCGCGCCTGCTGAAGCCGGCCGACGGGACGCACAAGACGAAGGAGAACCGGGTCTTCGGCTGGATGGACGCCACCTATGCGCGCGCGCTGTCCTGGTCGCTCGCGCACCGCTGGACCGTTGTCGGCGTCGCCGCGCTCGTCTTCGCGACGACCTTTCCGCTGAACGCCGTCGTCGGGCGCTCGTTCATCCCGAACGAGGACCAGAGCCAGTTCACGGTGATCGTGGACGGACCCGAGGGGACGTCGCTCGAGGGGATGACCGACATCGTGCTCGGCCTCAGCCGGGAGATCGGCTCGGTCGACGGCGTCCTGCACGTCGTCCCGACGATTTCGGAGCGGCCGAACCACTCGCACATGCAGGTCACGCTGAAGCCGCGCGACGAGCGAGCGATGAGCCAGGAGCAGATCGTGGCGCGCGTGCGCGCGATGCTCATGAACCACCCGGCCTACAAGCCGACGGTGATCGAGCCGAGCGCCCTCGGCGGCGGCGAGCTGGGCGGCATGCCGATCAACGTCAACCTGCTCGGGCCCGATCTCAACCGCGTCGCCGGCTACGCCCTGCGCCTGCTGTCGGCGGCCGGAAAGCTGCCGACCCTCGCCGACATGAAGACGACCGTCAACGTCAGCAACCCCGAGATCGACGTCAACGTGGACCGCGAGCGCACCTCCGACCTCGGGGTCAACGTCGCCGATCTGGCCAACGCGCTCCGGCTCGAGGTCGCCGGCCAGGACGAGATCTCCACATATCGGGAGAACGGCGAGCAGTACCCGGTGAAGATCCGCGTGCGCGAGGACCAGCGGCGCGATCCGGCGACGATCGGCGGCCTCACCGTCCCGTCGGCGAACGGCCCCGTTCGCGTCGACAGCGTGGCCGAGCTGACGCGCGGCCTCGGGCCGACGATCATCCAGCGGTTCAACCGGCAGTTCCAGATCATGTTCATGGCGAGCCTGAAGCCGGGCGCCGCGCTCGACGTCGCGTCGGCCCAGATGGCCGACGCGGTGCGCAAGCTGGACATGGCGCCCTCCTACTCGGCCCGCTTCACCGGCCAGACGAAAGTGCTCGACGAGACGACGCACAACCTGGTGATGGCGTTCGGCCTGGCGAGCATCTTCATGTACATCGTGCTCGCCGCGCAGTTCGAGAGCTTCGTGCAGCCGATCGTCATCATGCTGGCGCTGCCGCTGTCGGTCCCCTTCGCGCTGCTGACGCTCTGGGCGCTGCACCGGACGCTGAATCTCTGGAGCGCGCTCGGCATCCTCCTGCTGCTCGGCATCGTGAAGAAGAACTCGATCCTGCAGGTCGACTACACGAACGTGCTGCGCCGTCAGGGGGTGCCGCGCGACGAGGCCATCCTCCAGGCGTGCCGGACGCGGCTCCGGCCCATCCTCATGACGACGTTCGCCATCCTGGCGGGCCTCGTCCCGACGGCGCTCGGCCTCGGCACCGGCGGCCAGCAGCGGTCGGCGATCGCGGTCACGATCATCGGCGGCCAGTCGCTCTGCCTGTTCCTCACGCTGCTCCTCGTGCCGGTCGCCTACGCGCTGTCGGACGAACTGGAGCACCTGTTCGTCGGCACGAAGGCGCGGGCGTGGCTCGCGCGGATGTCGGCCGCGACGATCGGGCGGCTGCGTCCGGCGTCGGAGACACGATAGCCGGGCGCAGCGCCGGCCGCCTCGATTGGATTGACTATCGAACGAGCGGCTGCGTGGGCGCGCCGAACGCGTCGCACGACACGTCGGGGTTCCAGTTGACGAACGTGCCGTTCGGATTGTCCTTCCACGCCCAGACGTGCAGGGTATAGAACGCCGGAAGCCCGAAGCGATTGGGGCTGTCGAAGAGGTGGAAGAGCTGACCCATGAGCTGCGGCGGACCATCCGGGTGCTTCGCATCCCAGTCGGCGGCGAGAACCAGGTAGTCTGCACCCGTGATCCGGATGCCGCCGTCCCGCGTCGGCTCGAACAGCACGATCTCCGGATGGGCGATATCCACCTCGCCGTCTCCGACCAGCGACATGTTCACGTAGTGCAGACCCATCGCGCCGAAGTCGCCGCCGCTGACGCACCCGAACTTGAGCTCGTAGCCTTCACCCGGGCCAGCGACCCCGGTGACGTTCCTGAATCGCTCCGTCGCATCGCGCACGGCCTGCACCAGGGCATTGTCCCGGGCGGTCGGTTCGTGGTGCTGCGACATCGCGCTGCCGGCATGGTCGTCGTGCATCTGCGCCCTGCCCTGCGACGCCGAAGCCGAAACCATGAGGAGCGCGAGCAACGGATGGGCGAGCGGTCTGACGAATCGTCCGATGTGCATGAACAGCCTCCTGATGAGCAGATCTGGTTTGCGCCTCCCCGGAGATGAGCGGTGGCGCAGACTGATGAGTGACGCCTAACCGCATAGGGGCGCAGCGGCCGAAACCTTTCGGTGCAACCGAGATGCAGCGCTGTCTGGAGCGACGATTCGCGGAGCGGCACGAACGCCGCGGCGACTGTACGGCGTATCGGAACGGGTATCGGACGCGGACGTGGGACACCCGCGTGGGGACGATCGAGCTGGCGATCCCGAAGGTCCGGCCGGGGACGTATTTCCCGTCATTGCTGCAGCCGCGGCGCGGAGCGAGAGGAGAACCGCTCTTGCGGGCATCGGAAGGTCCCAGGTGACGTAAACTGAGAGTTCGTTAACCCCGGACGGCGGGGGGGGCCAACGGCTTGTCGCCCATCACAATCCGTCGCGAGATGGCTTCGGCACGATTCTGGCCCGGGCGCCGCAGGCGGGGCGACGCATGAACCCATCCACCTGGCAGCGGATGAAACCGCTCGTCGCCGAGGCCGCCGAACATCCGGCCTCCGAGCGGGAGCACTTCGTTACAGAGCGGTGTTCCGATCCCGAACTGCGTCGCGAAATCCTCGAGCTCCTGGCCTCGCCGGCTCGGCTGAGCGCCATTGTCTCGGCACCCGCCTTGGGACCAGGCTTCCACCTCGATCCGTACCGCATCGAGGAGCTGATTGGCCGGGGCGGCATGGGCGACGTGTATCGCGCGCGCGACACGCGGCTCGACCGCGAGGTCGCGATCAAGGTCCTGCCGACGGAGTTCGCCAACGACCCGGATCGGCGGGCGCGTTTCGAGCGCGAGGCCCGCGCTGTCGCCGCGCTCAACCACCCGAACATCGTCACGCTGTACGAACCCGGCATAAACGAAGCCGGTCCGTATCTCGTGCTCGAGAAGATCGAGGGCCGCACGCTTGGTGAGCTGCTTCGCTCGGGCCCGCTCCCCGTCCGGCGCCTGGTCGCGCTGGCAGCCCAGATCGCCGACGGACTTGCCAAGGCTCACGCTGCCGGCATCGTCCATCGCGACCTCAAGCCCGACAACGTGATGGTCACCGACGACGGGATCGCCAAGATTCTCGACTTCGGACTGGCGAAGATCGTGTGGTCGGAGTTCGACGTCGCGCGCGTCGAGCAAGACGCGACACTGGCCCGCGATACGGCGTCGGGCATGATTCCGGGCACCGTGGGCTATCTGTCGCCGGAGCAAGCAGCGGGGCGCCCGGCCGACTTCCGCGCCGACCAGTTCGCGCTCGGGGCGCTGCTCTACGAGATGGCGACTGGCGCCCGGCCGTTCCGGCGCGCAACGATGGCCGAATCGCTGGTTGCCACGATTCGCGAGGAGCCGGACGCGCTGCAATCGAAGCGCGCTGACCTGCCGCTGCCCTTCAGCTGGATCGTCGAACGCTGCCTGGCGAAGGACCCCGACAATCGGTACGCGTCCACGCGCGATCTGGCGCGCGATCTGGCCGATCTGCGCGATCGCCTATCGGACATCGGAACCGGCCCGAGAGAAGCGCTGGCTGGGCCCTCCGTCCCGAGCCCGCGTGAACGCCTCGTCTGGATCGCCGCATGCGCCGCATTGCTCGGCGCCCTGGTCTGGATCGTCA
The DNA here is from genome assembly GCA_050257855.1 of Betaproteobacteria bacterium. Lineage (GTDB taxonomy): Bacteria > Acidobacteriota > Vicinamibacteria > Vicinamibacterales > CAVVIG01 > JBLMXQ01. The sequence goes on from JBLMXQ010000032.1 coordinate 46,367, forward strand.
CGTCCGTTCGCGCGCCGAGCGGAATTGCGCGTCGCTTCGAGCTCTCGGTCCTCCCTCCAGCTGGACTCGCGATCGATTCTGATGCGGGGTCGGCGCTCTCCCCGGATGGACAGAGCATCGTCTTCGGCGCCGGCAACGACGTTGAAGGCACCAGCCTCTGGCTGCGTAAGCTCGGGGAGGCCGCGCCGCGTAAGCTCCCGGGGACTGGTGGCGCAATCTATCCGTTCTTTGCTCCCGATAGCCGTACCGTCGGCTTCTTCCGCGACGGAAAGCTGCAGCTCCTGGGTCTCGACGAGGCGGAGCCACGCGCCATCTGTGACGCGCCGGAGGCGCGAGGCGGGAGCTGGGGGAGCGATGGCACCATCCTCTTCGGCGCGCTGAATCGCCCGCTGCAGCGCGTGCCGGCGGCTGGAGGCGTGCCCAAGCCCGCCACGGCGCTCGACCCGGACCGCAAGGAGAACGACCATCGCTGGCCCTGGTTCCTCCCGGACGGGCGCCACTTCCTCTACACGGCGTCGCTCACCGAGAGTGGCGACGGCCTCCCCTTGCGCCTCTTCGTGGCTTCACTCGACGGTGGAGCTCCGCATGCACTCTTCGATGTCTCCTCGACTGTCGCCTACGTGGCGCCCGGGTACCTGTTCTTCCTGCGGCCCGACCGCACGCTGATGGCGCAGGCCTTCGACGCGCGGTCCCTCGCGCTGCAGGGGGAACCCCGGCCGCTCGCCGAGCACGTGATGCTCACCAGCCAACGATGGAACGCCCAATTCGCCGTGTCGACCGAAGGCACGCTGATGTTTCAGGCCGGTCCGGCAGGCGTGCCGTCACGCCTGGTCTGGCGCGATCGGAGCGGGCGCGCGCTCGACACGCTGGCCTCCGGAGGCGATCTCGACGAACCGCGGATCTCGCCGGACGGGCGCTCGGTCGTGGCGTCGATGGCCGATCCGGATCGCGGCAACTACGATCTCTGGATCTTCGGCACGGATCGCAGGACCGCGACGCGAATGACACGGGGCCCGTCCGATAGCGACAGCGCCATCTGGTCCCCTGACGGCCGCACGCTCTACTACCGCACCTACGCCCACCCTACGGTCTCCGATCTGTTCCGTGTGGACGCCGCCTCGGGAGCTGCACCGGAGCTGCTGCTCGCCGGCAAGAGCGAGAAGGTACCCGTCTCGGTCGCACCCGGCAACGAAGCGCTGCTCTTCCAACAGCGCAAGGCTTCCGGAGTGTCCAACCTCTGGCTTCTCGATCTGGTCGGCCACGGTGCCAAGCCGCTGCGCGACGTATCCTTTGCGGACGCTCAAGCCGCCTTTTCTCCAGACGGACGGTGGATTGCATTCTCGTCGGCCGAGAGCGGGCGCTGGCAGGTCTATCTCGAGGCGTATCCCTCGCGCGGACGACCGATCCAGGTGTCACCGGAAGGAGGGTACCAACCGCGCTGGAGCCGCCGGGGGAAGGAGATCCTCTACCTTGACCTCGAGGACAATGTGCAGTCCGTCGCCTTCACGGCCGAGCCCGCCCCCCGTCTCGGCGCCCCGGCGCGTCTCTTCCACAAGGAGGGCCTGTTCGGTCATGGTCCGTTCGACGTGTCCGCGGACGGCGAACGGCTACTGTTCGCGGAGGCGGACGCCGCGGCGCCGCGCCCGCCGTTGACGGTCCGCGTTCCCTATCTCCCGAAGAAGTTGCCGTAGCCTGGATCTAATCGAGACCAGCGCCTGGGGACGGATTGCTCTACACCCATCGATCGGCGGACGGCAATCGCGCCGGCGACGCCGATCGCAACGCCGGCGGCGACGATATCGAGATTCTCTGGAAGGTCATCGTCGGAGGGCATGAAACGAGCGTGACATCGCCCGCATCGAGTGGCGCGCTCTGCGTCACAGCGCTCGCTAACTGATTGAAAACACTGGCGGGCCCTGCAGGACTCGAACCTGCGACCTCCTGGTTCGTAGCCAGACGCTCTATCCAACTGAGCTAAGGGCCCTTCGAGGTCGGAACGATCGATTGCCGCCTGGCGCGCATGCGCCAGAACTTTCGAGTTTATCACACGGTCCGGCGCTGGTCGAGCCGCTCGCGGAACAGCCGCTCGTCGCGAAGCAGCGCCGCGAGCCGCGCCCGCAGCTCGCGCGGCGATTTCGCGTCGTGCGGGTCGAGCCGCGTGGCGCCCGCTCCGCGCCGTGCCAGCCACGAGAACACGATCGGCGCCAGCCGCGGCGCCTCGAACCTCGCTCGCATCGGTGAATGCAGGAACCGCATGAGCCGCGCGACGTGGACCGCGAGATCCGCACCGTTCCGCCGCGTCCGCTGGATGAGCCACTCGCCGTCGGCGCGCGCGGCGACGAGCTCCGCGGAATCCTCCTCCACCGAGGGCAGGACGATCACGACGTCGCGGACGAGCGCACGGGGCACGTCGCGCGTGTCGAGCGCCGGGACCCCCGTCTGCACGTTCACCGGCGGCCGAAGCTCCTCGATGAGCGCCGCCTCGCGCAGGAGCGCCTCGAGCTCCGAGCCGACGACCGTCCACTCGGCGTCGGCCGCGCGCGCCATGTCCGTCTTCAGCATCCGCCACCGCCGCGGCGCGAAGTGCGCCTGCAGCCGCCGCCGCACGTTCACCGCCTTGCCGACATAGAGCGGCTCGCCCGCGGCATCCTTGATCACGTACACGCCGGGCTCGGCCGGCGCCGCGGCCGCGATGCGCGCGCCCGCTTCCCGCCACGCGTCGCGGCGATCCTCGACCACGAGCGCCTGCTCGACGAGCCGGCGCGCCAGCGGCGCCGGCGCATTGCGAATCCCGAGGACCTCGGCGACGAGCGCCGGGTAGTCGACGTTGGATCCCTCTCGCGCCAGGCGGATTTGAAGCTTGTCTCGGAGCATGGGCATGGCTTCTGTTACTGATCGCGTCCCTCGCGTTCGGGCGTAGACTCTCGCGCGCGCGGTGTCCGTGAGCGGAGACCGCCCCGCTCGGCTACTTGTTGCCAACCCGGGCGGATCGATCGAGTCCCCAGCCGACCGGGAACATGCCGGGCAGGGCGATCGGCAGCCGGCCGCCGATCGGCGCCTCCCCCGCAATCGCGCGGACCGCCGCCTGCTCCGGCAGGTCGTAGAAGTCGTAGGTCAGGAGCATCGCGGGTACGTCCGGCAGAAACGTCGCCGTGTACGGATTGCCGAACAGGCACACGATGTACGGAACGCCGGACCGGGCCGTGATCTGCGCGAGATCCCTGAGCAGGCGCGCCGGCTCGGCGCCCAGATCCATCCGGCCGCTGGCCGACGCGGCGCGCACGAACACCGAGGCGATCACGGCGCGGTAGCGCGGGACGATGGCCCGGACGAGGTCCATCTCTGAAATCGGCGTATGGTCCGACACCTCGATCGCCGTGACGTCCGGCCATCGCTTCTTCAGCTCCGGAATGAACGTCCGGCTGGGCGCGGCAATCCGCCATCCGGACGGGTAGTCGAGCACCGACAGATACAGGATCGGTGTGCGGGCGTCGACGGCGAGCGGGACCTGGTGCCGATCGTCTTTCACGAGCGTGATCGAGCGCGCCGCGGCCTCGGCGGCGACCGCCTCGTGCGCGCGGCCGCCGACGATGGCCGGGACGGCATCGAGATCGACGCGGCGCTGCATCTGCAGCCCGAGCGACGCCTTCGCACGCAGGATGCGCCGAACGGATTCATCGAGCCGTGCCCTCGAGATGCGCCCGGTCTCGACCGCCTTCCTGAGCGCCGCGAAGACCGCCATCGGATCCGGCGAGTGCACCACCTCGTCGACGCCGGCCAGCACGGCGCGGACGGCCGCCTCTCCGGGCGACGCGATCGTGGCGACGGCGGCCATCGACATCGAGTCGGTGTACACCAGGCCGTCGAAGCCGAGATCGTGCCGCAGGAGCCCGGTGACGATCGGCGCGCTGAAGGTCGTCGGCGTGTTCGGCGCCGGATCGAGCGCCGGCAGCTCGATGTGCGACGTCATGACCGCCCCCGCGCCGCGCTCGATGCCGGCACGGAAGGGCACCAGCTCGATCCGGTCGAGCCTCGCGCGATCGTGCGGGATGACGGCCAGCCCGAGGTGGGTGTCGACGTCGGTGTCGCCGTGGCCGGGAAAGTGCTTCAGGGCGGCGATCATCCCGCCTTCGCGCGCGCCGTCGACGTACGCGCCGACCAGCGCCGCCACGCGCGCGGGATCCTCGCCGTAGGAGCGCGTGTTGATCACGGGATTGCGGGGGTTGTTGTTGACGTCGGCGATCGGCGAGAAGTTCACCTGCACGCCGATGGCGCGCGCCTCGAGGCCGGTGATGCGCGCCGCGTCGCGCACCAGGCGCTCGTCGCCGGCCGCCCCGAACGCCATCTCCCGCGGGAAGGTCGTCGCGCCGGACAGCCGGAAGCCTGCGCCGGCTTCGAAGTCGGAGGTGTTGAGCAACGGGACGTCCGACATCGACTGCAGCCGGTTCAGCACGAAGGCCGCCGCCAGCGGCTGGCCGAGTATCGTCGTCCCGTAGGTCGGGTTCAGGAGCACCGGCGGAGCCGCCTCGCTCGCGCCGAACACGTGGAAGCCGCCGACGTGCGCCTCGCGGACGAGCGCCGTCAGCCGATCGAACTCGTCGCTGTCGGTGCTCAGGAAGCTGGAATCGAACGCGGGGACGATGAGCTGACCGACCTTCTGATCGACGGTGAGATGCTCGAGCGTGGCGGCGACCCACTTCTCGGCCCTGCGGTCGAGCGGGAAGCGCTCCGGCCGGGCGGCCCGTCCGGGAGCGACGAGAAGAAGGGCGACAGCCGCGGTGGCAGCGGCGCCGGCCACGCGATGCATGTCGAAATCCTATTACAATCTCCGCGATGAGCCATATCGGGCACAAAGCAGAGGCGCCCTCGGCCGTCCGCTGCTTCGTGCTGACGGTGAGCGATACCCGCACGGAGGCGACCGACACCGGGGGCCGCGCGGTTGCGGACCTGCTGCGTGCGGCGGGTCACGAGGTGGTCGGCCGCGCCATCGTCCGCGACGAGATCGACGAGATTCGAGGCGCCCTCGACCGTCAGCTCGCCAACCCCGCCGTGCAGGCGATCATCACGACGGGCGGCACCGGGATCAGCCCGCGCGACACGACGTTCGAGGTCGTCAGCGCGATGCTCGGCAAACGCCTCGACGGATTCGGCGAGCTGTTCCGGATGCTCAGCTACGAGCAGATCGGGGCGTCGGCGATGCTCAGCCGCGCCTGCGCCGGCGCCGCCGCCGGCCGCGCGATCTTCGCGCTTCCGGGCTCGGAAGCCGCTGTCCGCCTGGCGATGGAACGGCTGATCGTCCCCGAGCTCGGCCACGTCGTGCGCGAGCTGGGCAGGAAACAGGAGCGGTAAGAACGGTAGGAGCGGTAGGGGACGGCCTTCAGGCCGTCCCGGTTTTCGGATGCGACCATTCACCTCGACTATTTCCATCGACGAGGCGCGGGCGCGCGTCGCCGCCGCCGTGCGGCCGATCGCACGAACCGAGCGCGTGCTGCTCGCCGACGCCGCGGGCCGCGTCGCGGCCGCGGACGCAGCCGCCGCGATCGACGTGCCACCGTTCGCGCGCTCGGCGATGGACGGCTACGCGGTCATCGCGGCCGACACCGGCGGTGCAACGCGCGCTGCGCCTCGCGTCCTGCGCATCGTCGAGCGGGTCTTCACCGGCGCGCCGCCCTCTCGAACCGTGGCCCCGGGAACGTGCGCGGAGATCGCGACCGGCGCACCCATGCCGATCGGCGCCGACGCCGTCGTGATGGTCGAGGACACCGCGCCCGCCGGTGACGACCGCGTGGCGGTGATGGCGCCGGCGGCGGCGCAGCAGAACATCGGCCGGCGCGGCGCGGACATCGCTGCCGGCGGCGCCGTCGTCCGCGCGGGCGACGTGCTGACGCCGGCGCGGGTGGGCGCGCTCGCCGCAGTGGGTATGGCCGACGTCGAGGTGTATGCCAGGCCGCGGGTGGCGATCCTGTCGACCGGCAACGAGGTGGTCGAGCCGGGCCGGCCGCTGGGCGGCGGCCAGATCTACGACGTCAACCGGTTCACGCTCGCTGCGGTCGTCTCGTCGCAGGGCGGCATTCCAGACGTCCGCTCGTCCGTCGCCGATACGCTCGACGGGCTCACGCGCGCCCTCGACGCGTGCTCGGACGCGGACGTCATCGTCTTCTCCGGCGGGAGCTCCGTCGGGGAACGCGATCTGATCGTCGACGCGATCGCGCGCCGCGGAGAGATGATCTTTCACGGGGTGGCGGTCAAGCCGGGAAAGCCGACGGCGTTCGCGCTCGTCGGCGGGACGCCGTTCTTCGGGATGCCCGGCAATCCGACCTCGTGCCTCTCGAACGCGTACATCCTCCTGATCCCGTTCCTGCGCGCGACCGCGCGGCTGCCGCCGCTCGAGCCGCGGACCATCCGCCTGCCCCTCGCGCGTCGCATCGTGTCGACCGCCGGCCGCCATCAGTTCTACACGGTGCGGATCGCCGACGGCCGCGCCTGGCCCGCGTTCAAGGGCTCGGGCGACATCACGAGCATGTCCCAGGCGGACGGCTACATCGAGATCGAGGCGGACAGGGGCGGGGTGGAAGAGGGCGAAACGGTGGAAGTGGTGAAGTGGTGATGTGGTGAAGGGTGACGTAGTGATGTGGTGATGCGATGATGGGTGATGGGGTGAGGGTACGAGATGTGCATCGTCGCAGAGCGTGTCCGAACAGAGCGACGAGCTTCAGAAGCGCACGCGCCAGTTTGCGCTCGATGTCATCGAACTCGTGAAGACGATGCCGGGTACGGAACCGGCGGCGTCCATCAAGCGCCAACTGACGAAGGCCGGCACCGGCGTCGCCGCCTGACGGCAATTTTTTCAGCCATGACGGGCACAGCCCGTTTCAACGAGCGCCGTCACCGGCACCGTTGACTTTCTCCACCCCATCACCCCTTCACCCCTTCACCCCTTCACCACATCACCAAGTTCACCGCCTCCCCACCCTCCGCTCGTACTCCTGCTCGAGCACGTCGGCCGTGTGGAGATCGAACGCCGGCGCCGTTCGCTCGTAGCCGCCGCGGAACTCGGCGTGGCAGCGGTAGCAGACGGTGAGTTCCTTGAGGCGGCCGTACACGACCAGATCGAGCAGCACCGCGCCGGCCAGGATGCCGTAGGCGATCAGATCGCGGCCGAACCAGTAGAAGCCGGCGCTGACGGCGGCGCCGACGACGACGACGGTCAGACCCACCTTCGGATCGAAGTCCTTGCGCGTGTAGAAATCGCCGCCCCCGCACACCGGACAGGCATCGACGGCGCGGTCGGCGCGCTCCGCATCGGTCACCGCGATCGGGATGTCGCGGCCGCAGCGGCCGCACCGGATTGCCGCCGGCGCGTCGGCGGCACGCACGGGCAGACCGGCATCGCACTTCGGGCACTTCGCGAGGATCTCCATCGGGTCCGCCCTGCCCCGCCTACACGGGAACGCGCGTGGCCAGCAGGATGTACTTCGCCAGCACCTCGCCCACCACGACCGTGAAGAAGTCGACGTAGAGAATGCCGGTGGCGGACTGCGTCGAGCGGATCTTGGCGGTTTCCCAGGTCAGGTACGACAGCACGGCGGGCCCGGCCAGCCCGAAGAGCACGCGCTGCCAGAAGAAGATGCCGTCGAGCGAGAAGATGTAGTGATGGAAGCTCGGGCCGAGCCCGGGCTGCCACGTCGCGATCGCGAGGAAGACGGCCGCCGCGACGACGGCGATCCGCAGCACCATCGACGCGATGTGCACGCGCACGATCGACTGGAGGTGATCGATCCGCATCGACGGGATGACCAGGTACCAGTGTCCGAGCACCATCGCCGTGCAGGCGCCGCCGAGAAACGCCGCCGACGTCAGAAAGCTGGCGATCGTGAGCGCCTGCACCGTGATCGGGCGCCCGGCAGCCACCGCAACGGCCTGCGCGGCCAGCGCGGCCGCGCCCGCGCCGATGCCGATCCGCAGGATGGCCGGACGGACCGACGCGAGCATCCGGCCGACCGTCGCCCAGTACAGGACGACGGCGGCTTCGGCGATCACCAGCGCGGCCAGGGCGATCGTCCCGACCGTTCCCGCCGCTCCCGGCGGCCTGAACGCGAACGCCACGGCGATGAGGATCGCCGCCATGCCGGCGTTGAAGCGGAAGAACTTCACGCCCGCCTCGCGCGACACGACGGCGAGCGTGAAAACGATGCCGATGCCCAGATGGGCGAGGAAGAGGAAGAGGACCAATCAGCGCAGCCGCTTGTTGATCTCGTTCCAGTTGATGACGTTCCACCACGCCCCGACGTAGTCGGCGCGGCGGTTCTGGTACTTCAGGTAGTAGGCGTGCTCCCAGACGTCGATGCCGAAGACGATCTTCTTGCCCTCCATCAGCGGGCTGTCCTGGTTCGCCGTGCTCTCGATCGAGAGCCTGCCGCCGCCGTCGATCACCCACGCCCAGCCGCTGCCGAACCGGCCCATCGCGGCCTTGCCGAAGGCGTCCTTGAACTTGTCGAAGTCGCCGAACGACGACCTGATCGCGTCGGCGATCGCGCCGGTCGGCGCCCCCCCGGCATTCGGCGCCATGATCTGCCAGAACATCGTATGGTTGGCGTGTCCGCCGCCGTTGTTGCGCACCGCCGTCCGGATGTCCTCGGGGACGGAATTGATGCCGCGCAGCAGGTCCTCGACGCTCTTCGACTGCAGATCGGGATGCTTCTCGAGCGCGGCGTTCAGGTTGTTCACGTACGCCGCGTGATGCTTCCCGTGATGGATCTCCATCGTCATCTTGTCGATGTGCGGTTCGAGGGCGTCGGCGGGATACGGAAGAGGTGGAAGAGTATGAGCCATCGGGCGTCCCTCCTTGTTGCGTCGGTCGTTTGCAGAACCGATGGATCGTACTTCGGAGGGCCGGAAGGGGTCAAAGGAGGGTGAGCATGCGGTCGAGTGCCACCTTCGCCCAGTGCTTCTCGTCGGCCGGCACGACAATGCGGTTGTGCACCTCGCCGTCGAGCAGTCCCTCGAGCACCCACAGGAGATGATTGGGCGACACGCGGAACATCGTCGAGCAGAGGCACCCGAACTGGTCGAGCGACACGACCGTGCGATCGGGTTCGAGCAGGCGCGCCAGGCGGCTCACCAGGTGGATCTCGGTTCCGACGGCCCAGGTCGATCCGGCCGGGCTCTCGCTGACACGCCTGATGATGTGTTCGGTGGAGCCCGACTCGTCGGCGGCCTGCACGACCTCCCACGGCACCTCGGGGTGGACGATCACGTGCACGCCCGGGTGCTGCCGCCGCACCGCCTCGACCTGCCGGACCGTGAACCGCGCGTGAACCGAGCAGTGGCCCTTCCAGAGAATGATGCGCGCGCGCTTCACCGCCTCGGGATCGAGACCGCCCCACGCTTCGTCGGGATCCCACACCACCATCTCGTCGAGCGGGACGCCGAGCGCGTACGCCGTATTCCGGCCGAGGTGCTGATCGGGCAGGAACAGGATGCGCTCGCCCCTGGCCCACGCCCACTTCAGCGCCGATGCGGCGTTCGCCGACGTGCACACGAGGCCGCCGCGCTCGCCGCAGAACGCCTTGATCGACGCCGCGGAGTTGACGTAGGTGACCGGCACGACGTCCCGCACGCCCATGCCGGCGAGGTCGCTCCAGCACATGTGCACCTGCTCGGGATCGGCCATGTCGGCCATCGAGCAGCCGGCGGCGAGGTCGGGCAGGATGACGCGCTGGTGCTCGCGGCTCAGCACGTCCGCGCTCTCGGCCATGAAGTGCACGCCGCAGAAGACGATGTAGTCGGCCTCGGGATGGCGGCCGACCTGCCGCGCGAGCTTGAACGAATCGCCCGTGTAGTCGGCGAACTTGATCACCTCGTCGCGCTGGTAGTGATGGCCGAGGATCACGAGACGGCGGCCGAGCGCCGCCTTCGCGGCGGCGATGCGGTGATCCATCTCCTCGTCGGAGAGGCCGACGTAGCGATCGGGCAGCGGCTGGCGCTCGGAGAGGTGGTCCTTCTCGTACGCGGTGAGCACGGGGATCTGCATGTGCGCTTGTGAAACTTTTCTCAATCCAGGGAGACGAAAAAGCCAAGCCCCGGCCCCCGAGGGGACAAGGCTTGGCGTCGATTTCAGTATAGCACCTGGGGTCCCGGGGCTGAGCCGGGACGGCCTGAAGGCCGTCCCCTACCAAGGCCGTCCCCTACCGAACGCCGGGACGGCCTGAAGGCCGTCCCCTACCGATTGCCCGGACAACCGGAAGGCCGTCCCCTGCCGGAACGCTCTACGCGTGGGCGACGACGTTGTACAGCGTGTCGCGCTGCACCGGTTCCCGGCCGGCCGCGCGGATGAGCCGCTCGATCTCCTTCGGCGTCATCGACGTCGGCGTCCGCGACCCTGCCATGTGGTAGATCTTCTCCTCCTGCACCGTCCCGTCGAGGTCGTCGGCGCCGAACCACAGCGCGGTCTGCGCCACTTCGATCCCGGTCGCAATCCAGAACGCCTTCACGTGCGGAATGTTGTCGAGGACCAGCCGCGACACGGCGTGCACGCGCAGCGTGTCGGCCGCGCTCGGCGGCGGAAGCTTCCGCATCTGGTTGTTGTCGGGATGGAACGCGAGCGGAATGAACGCCTGGAACCCGCCGGTCTCCTCCTGCAGCGCCCGCGCGCGGAGCATGTGGTCGACGCGCTCCTCCGACGTCTCGATGTGGCCGTAGAGCATCGTGACGTTCGTGCGCATGCCGAGCCCGTGCGCCAGCCGGTGAATGGCCAGATACCGGTCGGCGTCGCACTTGTCGTCGGCGATCTTCCGCCGGACGCGTTCGGCGAAGATCTCGGCGCCGCCGCCGGGCAGCGAGTCGAGGCCGGCGGCCATCAGCTCGCGCAGCACCCGTTCGTCGGTCATGCCGTACAGATCCGCGAAGAACGCGATCTCGACCGCCGTGAAGCACTTCAGCGTCACGTCCGGGCGGATGCGCTTGAAGCCGCGCAGCATGTCCGTATAGTAGGAGAACGGCAGGTCGGGATGCAGGCCGTTGACGACGTGAATCTCGGTGAGCGGCTGGTGCTGGCGCTGCCGGAGCTTGTCCCACACCTGCTCGAGCGACAGCGTGTAGGCGCCGGCATCGCCCGGCTGCAGACGCGCAAACGAACAGAACAGACAGCTCGCCACGCAGACGTTGGTGGCCTCGAGGCGCAGGTTGAAGTTGTAGAAAGCCTGCGCGCCGTACCGCTTCTCGCGCTCGCGGTTCGCGAGCCAGCCGACGGCGAGCAGATCCGGCGTGTCGCAGAGGCGGACCCCGTCTTCGATCGACAGCCGCACTCCCGCGTCGAGTTTCCCCGCGATATCCAGGAGGCCGGCCGCGCGGAGGCGGGCCAGGGGCACATGGTGAGATGGTGAAGGGGTGAAGGGGTGAAGGGACGTCACGAGATCACCATTTCACCACTTCACCACATTCAAGTTTTCAGCGGATGCCCCAGATCTGGACGCGCAGCGAGCGGGCGCGCGGGCCATCGAGCTCCGCCATCAGAATCCGCTGCCACTGGCCGAGCACGACTTCGCCGCCGCTGACCTGCAGGGTGAGGCTGTGGCCCAGGAGCAGGGCGCGCAGGTGCGAGTCGGCGTTCATGCGGTCGCAGTCGGAGTGCGCCGGGTCGTTGTGCATCCACTCGGCGTCGCGCGCCACCATCTGCTCGAGAAAGCGCCTGATGTCGGACAGCAGCGCCGTCTGGAACTCGTTGATGAACAGCGCGCAGGTCGTGTGCATCGACCAGATGCTGACGAGGCCCTCGCGGACCTCGAAGCGCCGGACGAACTCCATGATGCGGCCGGTCAGATCCACCAGCTCGATCCGCTGATCGGTCTGGACGACGAGCGTCTCGCCGTGAATCGTCAGGCCGCCGGCCGTCGCCGAAGCCACGTGCTCGACGGGCTTCTCGCGGACGGTCACGACCGAACTCTTGCTCATGCGGTCCCCTTCCGGGCTCGATCCGGCGCACGGCGTCGCCGTGCACACGCCAACAGGATATGTTAAGCAAAAACAACGAAAGGAGGCAAACCGACCCGGACGGTCCGCCCCTCTTGCTATACTGCCGGATGCAGTGCCGGCCGACGGCCGGCGGCTGCACCGACAACTCGACGCTCGCCCCGGCGGCCACGCGAAGTGGGTGCGAAGCCCACACGGTCCCGCCACTGTAAGCGGGGAGCGGCACGTCATCGACGTCACTGGGCGTTCCTGCCCGGGAAGACCGACGCGCCGCGCTGATCCGCGAGTCAGGAAACCTGGCCACCCCGGGGGCGTCCTTCACCGGCGCGCGAGACGCCGGAAGGAGCACCGATGCGATTTCCCCGCTTCAGGCGGCTGGCAGGCGCCTGCCGGCTCGCGCAGTACGTCCTTCTCACCATCGCCGCAACCGCAGGAACCGCCGCTGCGGCTACGTTGACCGGACACATCCTCGATCCCGATGGCGCAGCCGTCGCCGGCGCGCGCGTCGTCCTGACGACCCCGCTCGGCGCGGTGATCGAGCAGGCGACCGATGCTGCGGGCGTGTACCGGGTCCCCGGACTGCCCGCCGGCCGCTACGACCTGCGTGTCGTCGCCCGGGGACTCCAGGGCGATCCGCAGCGCGTTGCCGTCGACGGCGACGGGACGATTCGCCTGGACATCCATCTGCGGATGAGCGCGGTGAGCGAGTCGGTCGTCGTGTCCGCCTCGCAGGTGGACCTGCCGCTGTCGCGCGCGGCCGACAGCGTCACGGTCGTGACCGGCCAGGACCTGGCCGCGCGGCAGATCGAAACCGTCGCCGATGCCCTGCGGTTCGTGCCCGGCCTGGCCGTCACGCGGACCGGCGGCCGTGGCGCCATCACGTCGCTGTTCCCACGGGGCGGCGAGTCGAACTACACGCTCGTGCTCGTGGATGGCATTCGCGCGAACGAGTTCGGCGGTGCGTTCGACCTCTCGCACCTCTCGACCGCCGACATCGATCGCATCGAGATCGTGCGCGGGCCCGAGAGCGCGCTGTTCGGCTCCGACGCGATCGGCGCGGTCGTGCAGATCGTCACGCGGCGCGGCGGCCGACCGCGCGGCGACGCGCTCGTCGAGGGCGGGTCGCAGGGCACGGCGCGCGTCACGGCGGGCGCATCCGGGTCGGCCGGCGCGTGGTCGTGGGGCGGCGGGGTGGAGGACGCGCGATCGAACGGCTACACCGGCATCGCGCCGGCGACCGGCGAGCGCGTCTCGAACGACGACTCCCGTTTCGCGCACGCCTCGGGCACGCTCGGCTGGCAGCGTGCGAACGGCCCGGACTTCCTGCTCACCGCGCGAGTCGACCGCAACGAACGCGGACTGCCGGGCCCGTTCGGCAGCAACCCCACCGGGTCCTACACGGCCGTCGATCGCATTTCGCGCAGCGTCGAGACCACGCGGCAGGTCGGCGGCCGGTTCGGGCACGCGTGGACGCCGCTGGCGCACCAGAAGATCGAGCTGAACTACACGGATCTCGCCGGCGCGTTCACCAGCCCGTACGGGCCGTCGACGGACGGCACGCATCGCCTGGACGGGCGCGTGCAGGAAGACCTGGCGTTCAACACCGCGCTGGGGGCGTCAGCCGGAGTGGAATTCCTGCGCGAGAACGGCGCGAGCACGTTCATCACGGCCGGCGCCGGCGCGCCGATCCCGATCAGGAGGGCAACGACGGGCGCCTTCGCCGAGCTGCGCTACGTCGGCAGCGAGCGCCTGTTCGTCACCGGCGGCGTGCGGCTGGAACGCCTCACGCGCGATCCGGTGGCCGCGAGCACGGATCCGTTTTCGCCGCGGCCGGCGTTTGCGTCCCAGACCGTCGATTCGCTCAACCCGAAGATCGCGGTCAGCTTTGTCGCGGCCGGCGGATCGCGCACGTCCACGCGGCTGCACGCGAGCGCCGGCACCGGGATCCGGCCGCCGGATGCCTTCGAGATCGCGTTCACGAACAACCCGGATCTGCGGCCGGAGCGCAGCCGAAGCGTGGATGCCGGCGTGGAGCAGCAATGGGCCGGCGGGGCGTACGCGGCTTCGGCCACCTTCTTCTTCAACCGCTACGACGACCTGATCGTCGCGATCGGCAGGGTGCTCGAGGACGCGAGCCGGTACCAGACCGACAACATCTCGAACGCACGCGCCCGCGGACTCGAGCTCGACGGCCGCGCGCGGCTGTCCGGCGCGCTCACCGTGCACGCGTCGTACACGTTCCTCGACACGGCGGTCCTGTCGGTGGACGGCGCCGCGCGGCTCGCGCCGCCGCCGTTCGCGGTCGGCGATCCGCTGCTGCGGCGCCCGCGCCACCAGGGCGCGCTCGACGTGACGTTCTCGCACGGCCGGCTCTCCGCCTTCGGCGAGCTGACGACGAGATCACGGGCGCTCGATGTCGAGCCGACGTACGGAGCCTTCGGCGGCCTGTTCTTCACGCCGGGCTACGCGGTGGCCGATGCCGGCGCGAGCGTGCAGGTCGCACCCCACGTGAGCGTCTACGCACGCGTGACGAACCTGACGGATCGCGCGTACGAAGAGATACTCGGCTTCCCGGCGCTTCGGCGCAGCGGCATCGTGGGAGTGCGTGTTGCTGCGGGTCGATGACGTCTCGTTCTCGTACGACCGCCACCGCGCCGGCGCCGCGCCCGTTCTCGACCGCGTCTCGTTCGCCGTCGAGCGGGGCGCGGTGGCCGGGCTGCTCGGACCGAACGGCTCGGGCAAGACGACGCTCCTGCGGATCGTGGACGGCATGCTGAAGCCGGATGCCGGGCGCGTGACCATCGACGGCGACGACGTGGCGCGGCTGCCGCGCCGCGCGCTCGCGCGCCGGATCGCCGTCGTGCCGCAGGAGACGCGCTCGGCCTTCGACTTCACGGCGCTCGACATCGTCCTGATGGGGCGCTACGCGCACCTCGGGCCGCTGCAGCTCGAGGGCGCCGAAGACCTCCGCATCGCCCGTGAGGCGATGGCCGCGACGGGCACGCTGGCGCTCGAGGCGCGCCCGTTCGACACGCTGTCGGGCGGCGAGAAGCAGCGCGTGATCATCGCCGGCGCGCTGGCGCAGGCGTCGGACGTCCTGCTGCTCGACGAGCCGACGGCGTCGCTCGACCTCGGCTACCAGCTCGACATCGCCGCGCTGCTCGTGACGCTCAACCGCCAGCGCGGCACGACGATGATCCTGTCGACGCACGATCTGAACCTGGCCGCGGCGATCTGCTCGTCGCTCGTGCTGCTGCGCGGGGGCCGCGTGATCGCGGCCGGACCGACGGCAGACGTGCTCACCGCCGACGCGGTCCGGCAGCTCTACGGGGTCGAAGCCGACGTCCGGCCGCATCCGCGCGCCGGCCATCTCACGGTGGTGCCCATTGCGCGGCCGCGCTGACCGGCCCCCGGTCGGCCTGGTCGTGCTCGCGTTCGGCGCGCTGGCGGCCCTGACCTGCCTGCTGGCGCCGCTCGTCGGCTCGACCCACATCAGCCTGGCGCGCGCGCTCGACCGCTCGGTGCCGTTCGCCGACAACGTGGACGCGCAGATCTTCTTCATCGCCCGCCTCCCGCGCGTCCTCGCGGCGGCGCTCGTCGGGGCGAGCCTCGCGGCGGCAGGCGCCGTGTTCCAGGCGCTGCTCCGAAATCCGCTCGCCTCGGCCGACACGCTCGGCGTCTCGGGCGGCGCGGCGATCGGCGCGATCGCGGCGATCACGTTCCACGCGAACTTCACGGTGTTCGGCATCGCCCCGGTGCCGATCGCGAGCCTCGCCGGCTCGCTCGGCGCGCTCGTCGTGGTCTACGCGCTTGCCGCCGCGCGGCGACGGGGGCTGTCGGCGACCGGTCTGCTGCTCGCCGGCATCGCGCTCAACGCGTTCTTCGCGGCGATCGTGCTGTTCGTGCAGAGCCTGGCGTCGGTCGCCGACACGTTCAGGACCGTGCGGTGGCTGATGGGGTCGCTCGACATCGGCGGCTACGCGCCGATCGTCGGCGCGCTGCCGCTCGTCGCCATCGCGGGGGTCGCCGTCGTGTCGCTGCCGCGCGCGCTGGATCTGATGAGCCTGGGCAGCGACGCGGCGGCCGCGCGCGGGGTCAACGTCCGCCGGACCGAACAGGTCGCGCTGGTCAGCGCGTCGCTCGCGACCGGCGCCGCCGTGTCGGTCGGCGGTCCCGTCTCCTTCATCGGGATCGTCGTGCCGCATCTCGTGCGCCTGATCGTCGGCTCGGACCACCGCGTGGTCCTGCCGGCCGCGGCGCTCTTCGGCGCGATGTTCCTGGTCGGGTGCGATCTCCTGTCGCGCACCGTGTTCTCGCCGATCGACCTGCCGGTCGGGATCGTGACGGCGGTCATCGGCGCGCCGTTCTTCCTGTGGCTCCTCGTGAGGCGGTCATGACGCGGCTCGCGACCGCGCTGGCGCTGGCCGCGGCGACGATGCTTCGCGGAGTGGCCGTCCCCGCGCCGCCGGCCCAGGATGCGCGCGCTCCCCGGCGTATCGTCTGCTTCATCCCCGCGGTGACGCAGATGCTGTTCGCGATGGGCGCAGGCTCCCAGGTGGTCGCCGTCGGGACATACGACCGCGAGCCCCCGGCCGTCAGGACGCTCCCCCGCGTCGGCGGCCTGCTCGATCCCGACACGGAACGCATCCTGGCGATGCGTCCGGACCTTGTCGTCGTGTACGACAGCCAGCAGGAACTGCGCGAGCGCCTCGCAGGCGCCGGCATCCGGATGTTCGTCTACAAGCACGGCGACCTCGCCAGCGTGACCGCGACGATGAGGGAGCTGGGCGCCCTCGCAGGACACGCGCGCGAGGCCGAGGGAGTCGCCTCGGGCATCGAGACGCGCCTGCGCGCGATCGCCGCGCGCGTCGCAGGACGGCCACGGCCGTCGACGATGCTCGTGATCGCCCGCGCGCCGCACACGCTGAGCGAAATCTACGCCAGCGGCGGGTACGGCTTCCTGCACGACATGCTGGAAATCGCAGGAGGGCGCGACGTCTTCGCCGACGTCAGGCGCGAATCGGTCCAGCCCTCGCTCGAAGAGATCCTCGCCCGACATCCGGACGTGATCGTGGAGCTGCGGTACGGCGAGAGCATCGCCACGGGCGATGACATGTCGCCATGGCAGCGGCTGAGCGCCGTCCCGGCAGTCAGGAACGGGCGCGTGCACCTCCTCGTCGGCGACGAGTTCGTCGACGCCGGGCCGGGGATCGCCGACGCGACGGAGAAGCTGTCGAGGGTCGTGCAGGAAGGAGCGTGGCGTTAGGCAATGTCCGGAGTCACGAAACTCGCGGTGTCCTGGTCCTCCGGCAAGGACTCCGCCTGGATGGTGCACGTGCTGCGCACGCGCGGGGACGTCCGGATCGCGGCGCTCGTGACGACCATGAACGAAGCGGTCGATCGCGTGGCGATGCACGCCGTCCGCAGCCGGCTCCTCGAGCGGCAGGCCGACGCGCTCGGACTGCCGCTGTGGACGGTGCCGATTCCGTCGCCGTGCCCGAGCGAGGCCTACGAGCGCGCGATGGCCGCCGTCGTCGCGAGGGCGGTCTCGGAGGGCTGCACCGGGATGGCCTTCGGCGATCTGTTTCTCGAGGACATCCGGCGCTACCGCGAAGAGCGGCTGGCCGGCAGCGGCATCATGCCGGTCTTCCCGCTGTTCGGCGCCGACACCGCCGCGCTGGCGCGCGACATGGTCGCGAGCGGGCTCAGGGCGCGGTTGACGTGCGTCGACCCGCGAGCGCTGGACCGCTCGTTCGCCGGGCGCGAGTTCGACCAGAAGCTGCTGACCGACCTGCCCGCGGAGGTCGACCCCTGCGGCGAGCGCGGCGAATTCCACACGTTCGCGTACGACGGACCGATGTTCGAACGGCCGATCGCGGTCGAACCCGGTGAGGTCGTCGAACGCGACGGCTTCGTCTTCGCCGATCTCCGGGAAGCCGATCCCAGATGACCAGATCACCAGATGTCCAGATGCCCGGATTCCCAACTCGCATCGTCTGCCTGACGGAAGAAACCGTCGAGACCCTCTACCTGCTCGGCCAGGGCGACCGAATCGTGGGAGTGTCGGGGTACGCGGTGCGGCCGCCGGAGGCGCGGCGGAAGCCGCGCGTGTCGGCGTTCATCAACGCGCGCTACGACAAGATCGAGGCGCTCGAACCGGATCTCGTCCTGGCCTTCTCCGACCTGCAGGCCGACCTCGGCGCGGAGCTGGTCAGGCGCGGCCTGCCGGTCGTCATCTTCAACCAGCGCAGCATCGAGGAGATCCTGCAGATGATCCGGATGGTCGGCGCGCTGGTCGGGTGTCAGTCCCGGGCCGAGCAGCTGGCGGATCGCCTGTCGGCGGACCTGGACCGGGTTCGCGCGTCCGCCGCCCGGTTTCCGCGCCGGCTGCGCGCGTTCTTCGAGGAGTGGGACGACCCGCTGATCTCGGGGATCCGCTGGGTCGAGGAGCTGATGGAGATCGCGGGCGCCGATCCGATCTTCCCCGAGCTCCGCAACGCGAAGCTCGGGCGCGACCGTATCGTCGATCCGGCCGAAGCCGCACGCCGCGGGCCGGAAGTCGTCTTCGCGTCGTGGTGCGGGAAGAAGGTGAAGAAGGACGCGATCAGATCGCGCGCCGGCTGGAGCCACGTGCCGGCCGTGCGCGACGACAGGATTTTCGAGGTCAAGTCGACCTATATCCTGCAGCCCGGCCCGGCGAGCCTGACCGAGGGCGTGCGGCAGCTGCACGCGCATCTGGCGCGGATCCACGGCCTCGAGGTCGCTTCGGAGCTGTGGCCCGTCGAGCACACGACGCGCTGATCCCTCGGACGCGCGGAGACCGGCTCGCAGATCAGCCTCTGTCTACGCGGCGAATTCGATCCTCGGCTCTGGAATCAGCCCGCGCTCGTAGGCTTCGGTCAGCAGCCGGCGCACGGCTTCACGTCCGCGATCGCCGTAGTCCAGCGTGAGCTGGTTGACGTACATACCCACGAAGCGGTCCGTCCTCTCCCGATCGAGGCCGCGGCCGAACTGCATCGCGTACCTGACCGCTTCGTCGCGGTGGTCGAGGCCGTACGCGATGCTGTCGTGCAGCAGCCGCGAGAGCCTGGAGATGTGGGACGGTCCGAGATCGCGCCTGATCACGTTGCCGCCCAGCGGCAGCGGCAGTCCACCGGTGCGGTCCGCCCACCACTCGCCGAGGTCGACGATCTTCTTCAGGCCCTCGTCGGCCCATGTGAGCTGCCCTTCGTGAATCAGCAGGCCGGCCTGCGCCTCGCCGCTGTGCACGGCCTCCTGGATCCTGTCGAACGGCATGACGAAGCAGTCGACGGTCGGATCGAACAGCTTCAAGGTCAGGAACGCCGTGGTGAGCTCGCCCGGCACCGCCACCTTGATGCCTTCGAGCGACGTGGCGGCCGTTCGGGAGACGACGATCGGGCCGTAGCGGTCGCCCATGCTCGCGCCGTGCGGCAGCAGGATGTAGCGATCGGTGAGGCGCGCGTAGGCATTGAACGAAACGGCCGTCACCTCGTACGTGCCGTCGAACGCAGCGCGGTTCAGCGTCTCGATGTCCGACAGCACGTGCTCGAGCTCGTAGCCGTCGCTCGGCACCTGCCCGCTCGCCAGGCCGTAGAACATGAACGCGTCGTCGGAATCGGGAGAATGGGCGATGCGGACTCTCATGGGTTCACGGGGTTCAAAGGTTCAAAGGGTTCTGGGTTCAAGGGTTCGGGGGTTCGGGGTGGTGAACCTGGTTATTCTACGTCGTCGTCCGCGCTCGCGACGACGTACGGGCGGGACGCGCGGCGGATGACGATCGTCATGCCGAAGAGCACGAGCACGACCGACGCGGCCAGCCCCAGATAGATGCCGCTGCCGACGAGCGCCTCCGGCGCCTCGCGCATCGGCGTCCCCTCGACGATCGCGAACGCCTGCGAAACGGTCAGCGCCCGCTCGCCGGCCGACTTCGGCATGATCCGCCACGAAAGAAACATGATGCCGAAGGCGACCAGACCGACGACGAGCAGCGGGTGCCGCGAGTTCTTGCGCGTCAGGAGACTGAGGAAGGCCAGCACGGAGGCGAGCACGCCAAGGCCGATGATCCACAGCGCCGGGACGTCGGGCACGCCCTTGAGGCGCGTTTCGCCAACGACCACCCAGGGCAGGAACGCGCTCACGGCGAGCACGACGCCCGCGACGAGCGGAATGAAATAGGTGCGCATGCCCGGCCGGAAGATGCCGCCGGCTCTCATTGCGCGTCCTTCCACTCGTCGTACCAGGCCATCTGAATCGCTTCCAGCTTCGGCTCGTTCGACCCGCGCGGATCGTCGTCGAAGCCGTCGAGCGCCATCACGCGCTCACGTAGATCGGTGAACCGCAGGGTCAGCGGGTCCACCTCCGGGAACTTTTCGCTGAGCGCAATGCCGATCTCTTCAGCGTCCGTCCATTTCATCTCTTACTCTCTCGCGGGGCCCCACCCCCGCTCGCAGCCGTCGCTCACGCTCCGGATCTTGCCGACCGCGCCTGGCCGCTCAGTCAACGCAGCGGCGGGGCCCGACATTCACTGGCCGGAGGCGCTCATCCGCGCCGCTCTCGCCATCGCCTTCGCTCAGCTCGGGCTCCAGGCTCTCGCTTGCAGCCGTCGCTCACGCTCCGGATCTTGCCGGCCGCGCCTGGCCGCTCAGTCAACGAAGCGGCGGGGCCCGACATTCTTCACTGGTCGGGGCGCCCATTCCCGCCGCTCTCGCCGTCGCCTTCGCTTCAGCTCGGGCTCCAGGCTGTCGCTCGCAGCCGTCGCTCACGCTCCGGATCTTGCCGACCGCGCCTGGCCGCTCAGTCAACGCGCGGCGGGTCCCGACATTCTTCACCGGCGGGGGCGCTCATCCGCGCCGCTCGCAGCCGTCGCCTGGGGGCCCTACAGCTTGACGGACGGCTCCGCCTTCCGGTCGGATTTGCCGAGCTGGATGCCGCCGCCCTCCTGGACGTAGTTCCGCGTGTACATCGGGAGTTCGCAAACGACGTCGCCATGGATGACGGCCTGGCAGCCCAGACGCGAATCGGGCGTCAAATCCCAGGCGGTGTCGAGACGATCGGCCTCGTCGTCGTCCATCTCCGAGAGGTTCCGGGCGCCCTCCCTGATGATCACATGGCAGGTCGTGCAGGCGCAGTTGCCGCCGCAGGCGTGCTCGAGCGGCACGCCGAGGTTCTTCGCGACGTCGAGAAACGACCCGGGCTTGCCGTGATTCGAGTACGGGAGCGCGCCGCGCTCGAATTCCACGGTCCGCGGCTCGCCGTCGATGATGAAGGTGACTTTGGGCATGGTTCAGGAGCTACAGGCGATCGATGGACTTTCCCGACAGCGCCGCCTGCACCGAGCGGTTCATCATGACCTCGGCGAGATGGCGGGTCGCGTCGTTGAGCGCTTCGGTCTGCTGATGGATCCGCTCGCGGTCGTCGCCGGGCAGCACGGCCTTGAGGGCGGCAACCGCCGCCTCGATCCGCTCGCGCTCGCCGGGGCCGAGCTCCGCCTGCGCGATGTCGGGGAACTCCGGCGCGCGCAGCGATTTCTCCGTCGCCTGCAGCACGGTCTCCGCCTCGTTGCGCGCCTCGATCAGCAGGCGGGCGGCGAAGTCCGCTTCCGCATGCTCGAACGAGTCCAGCAGCATGCGCTCGACCTCGTCGTCGGTGAGGCCGTACGACGGCTTGACCTCGATCGACTGCTCGACGTCGGTCCGCAGCTCGTGCGCGGTCACGCTCAGGATGCCGTTGGCGTCGATCTGGAAGCGGACCTGCACGCGGGGCAGGCCGGCCGGCATCGGCGGGATGCCGCGCAGCTTGAAGCGCGCCAGCGACCGGTTGTCCGGCACGAGCTCCCGCTCGCCCTGCAGCACGTGAATGTCCACGGCCGTCTGGTTGTCCACGGCCGTCGTGAACATCTCGCTGCCGCTCGCCGGGATGGTGGAGTTGCGCAGGATGATCTTCGACATGACCCCGCCCATCGTCTCGATGCCGAGCGACAGCGGCGTGACGTCGAGCAGGAGCATCTCGCGGTTGCCGGTGACGAGGATGTCGGCCTGCACGGCCGCGCCGAGCGCCACCACCTCGTCGGGGTTCAGCTCGCTGTGGGGCGTGCGGCCGAACAGATCGCCGACGAGGCGGCGCACCAGCGGAATCCTCGTCGAGCCGCCGACGAGGACGACCTCGTCGATCTGCGACGGCTCGACCTGCGCATCGGCCAGCGCCTGGCGGCACGGCTCGAGCGTGCGGTCGACGATCGGGCGGATCAGGGATTCGAATTCGGCGCGGGTGATCCCCCGGCCGGACGCGTCGAACACGATCTCCGTCTCGTCGCGCTCGGAGAGGTCCCACTTCGCCTGGATGACCGCCCTGCGGACGCGCTGCACCATCGCGAGGTCCGGCGATCCGCCGATTCCGTCGAGCACGCGCGCCATCAGCAGCTGGTCGATGTCGTCGCCGCCGAGGTGCGTGTCCCCGTTGGTCGAGAGCACCTGGAAGACGCCGTCCTCCACGCGCAGAATGGAGATGTCGAAGGTGCCGCCGCCGAAGTCGTAGACGGCGATGAGGCCGGCGTGGCGCCGGTCGAGGCCGTAGGCGAGCGAAGCGGCGGTCGGCTCGTTGATGATCCGGAGGACTTCGAGGCCGGCGATGCGGCCGGCGTCGCGCGTCGCCGTGCGCTGCGCGTCGTTGAAGTACGCCGGCACCGTGATCACGGCCCGGTCCACCTCGGGATCGATCTCACCCTGCGCGGCGAAGAAGGCCTCGGCCCGGTGCTTCAGTTCCCTCAGGATGAACGCCGAGATCTCAGGCGGCGTGAACTCGCGCTCCCCGAGCCGGATGCGCACGACCGCGCCGCCGCCGAGCGCAAACGGAAACAGGCGGGCTTCGTCCCGGACGTCAGCGATCCCCTTGCCCATGAAGCGCTTCACCGAATACACGGTGTGCGCCGGATCGGTGAGCAGGCGCCGCTGGGCCTCGCGCCCGACGAACACGGTCCCCGCCGCGTCCACCGAGACCACCGACGGAACCAGCCCGTCGCCGGACCGGTCGCGGATGACGACCGGGGCCCGGGCCCCGTCGCCTGGAACGTAGGCGACCAGGCTGTTGGTCGTGCCGAGATCGATGCCGACGACTCTGCTCACGCGTTCAGTTCCCTCTCGATGCCGGCCAGCAGGTTCCTGATGTAGTTCCGTTCCAGCACGCAGTCGCGAAGCGACTCGAGCACCGCCCGGCGGTCGGCGTCTGCGCCGCGCGCGAGCAGCGCGTCCCAGCGGGCGGCCAGCTCACGCAGCCGCTTCTCGTGCGCTTCGCGTCTGGCCTCGATCGGCGCGCGGGCGCGCTCCAGACGGCCCCGCAGCTCCTCCGGCGACGCGCCGCCCGCACGGAGCTCCCGAATCTCGTCGAGCTCCTCGTTGAGCGTGAACACCTCTTCGAGCAGCGCGGGCGGAACCTGGCGGCTCGCCTCCCGGGGATTCGACGCCGCGGCGCCCTCGAGCTCGAGCAGGTACTCGACGCGCGCGATGGGATGCCGCAGCGTGCGGTAGGCGTCGTTCAGATACGACGACCGCTCGAGGCTGGCGAGCCGTTCGGCCGGCGAGGCGCCGTAGAAGTAATCGGGATGAAACTGCCGGCTGAGCGCCCGGAACCGCCGTTCGAGGTCGCCGGGATCCAGGTTCAGGGCGCGCGGCACGCCGAGAAACGAGAAGTAGTCGCCGTGGCGGCCGAGCGACAGGATCTTCGTGCACTGCGGACAGAAGTGCACGTCCACGGGCGCGCCGCCGCCGCAGTTGCGGCAGACCTGGATCGTCGGCGTGCTCACGCGCCGAACGAGCTGCCGCAGCCGCAGGTCGTCTTCGCGTTCGGGTTGTTGAACACGAACCCCTTGCTCATCAGGCTCGTGTCGTAGTCGAGCACCGTCCCATCGAGGTACAACAGGCTCTTCCTGTCGACGAAGATCTTGGCGCCCTCGGGCCCCTCGAAGATCTCGTCGCCCAGCCGCGCCTGCTTCTCCCAGGAAAAGGTGTAGCTCAGGCCGGAGCACCCGCCGCCTTTGACGCCCACGCGCAGCCCGCCCTCATCGATGCCCTGTTTGGCCATCAAGGCGCGGATCCTGTGCGCCGCTGTGTCGGTGATCGCGATCATCACGCCGTCGGCTGGGTCGCCTTCTCGGCGGCCTCACCCTGCCCCGCCTGCTTCTTCCTGTAGTCGCTGATCGCCGCCTTGATGGCGTCCTCGGCCAGCACCGAACAGTGAATCTTGACCGGCGGCAGGCTCAGCTCGGCGACGATGTCGGTGTTCTTGATGGCAAGCGCCTCGTCGACCGTCTTGCCCTTCAGCCACTCCGTCGCCAGACTCGAGCTCGCAATCGCCGACCCGCAGCCGAACGTCTTGAACTTCGCGTCGTCGATCACGCCGGTCTCGGGATTGACCTTCACCTGCAGCTTCATGACGTCGCCGCACTCCGGCGCGCCGACCAGGCCCGTGCCGACGTTCACGTCGTCCTTCGGCAGCGAGCCGACGTTGCGGGGATTCTCGTAATGATCGATGACCTTGTTCGAATAAGCCATGCTTCACCCTCAGCTAGTCGCTATCGGCTATTGGCTGTCAGCCTTCAGTGCCCTTCCGTCTGCCACTGCATCGTGGAGAGATCCACGCCTTCCTTCGCCAGCTCGTAGAGCGGCGACATCTCGCGCAGCCTCGTCACGACGCTCGTGAGCTTGTCGGCGACGTAGTCGACTTCCTCCTCCGTGGTCCACCGGCCGAGGCCGAACCGAATCGAGGAGTGCGCCAGGTCGTCGCCGGCGCCGAGCGCCTTCAGCACGTAGGACGGCTCCAGGCTCGCCGACGTGCAGGCCGAGCCCGACGACACCGCCACGTCGTTGATCCCCATCAGGAGCGACTCGCCTTCGACGTACGCGAAGCTGATGTTCAGGTTGTGCGGCAGCCGGTGTTCCATCGATCCGTTGATGTAGATCTCGTCGAGCCCCTTGTGCAGCCGCTCGTTCAGCCGATCGCGGAGCGTCCGCAGGCGCTCCGCCTCGGCCGTCATCTCCTGCCGGCAGAGCTCGGCGGCCTTGCCGAAGCCGACGATGCCCGGAACGTTGAGCGTGCCGGACCGCATGCCGCGCTCGTGGCCGCCGCCGTCGATCTGCGGCGAGAGCAGCACCCGCGGGTTGCGCCGCCGCACGTACAGCGCGCCGACACCCTTCGGGCCGTACATCTTGTGCGCGCTGATCGAGGCGAGATCGACCTTCAGCTCGTTGACGTTGAACGGCACCTTGCCGACCGCCTGCACGGCATCGGTGTGGAACAGGACGCCCTTCTCCTTCGCGATCGCGCCGATCTCGCCGATCGGCTGGATGACGCCGATCTCGTTGTTGGCGGTCATGATCGTGATGAGGATGGTCTTGTCGGTAATCGCCGCGCGCAGCTCGTCGAGATCGACGCGGCCGTCCTTCCCGACCGGCAGGTACGTGACGCGACAGCCGTCCTTCTCCAGCCGCTTGCACGTGTCGATGACGGCCTTGTGCTCGGTGACCGTCGTGATGATGTGATCGCCCTTCTCGCGATACATCTCCGCGACGCCCTTGATCGCGAGGTTGTCCGACTCGGTCGCACCGCTCGTGAACACGATTTCCTTGGCGCTGGCGCCGATGAGGTCGGCCACCTGCTTGCGGGCGCGATCCACCGCTTCCTCGGCCTCCCAGCCGAAGGGATGGTTGCGGCTGGCGGCGTTTCCGAAGTGCTCGGTGAAATACGGCACCATCGTCTCGAGGACGCGCGGATCGACCGGCGTCGTCGCATGGTAGTCCATGTAGATCGGGAGTTTTACAGCCATCGTCGCCTCGGAAGCCTCACAAATGCGTGTGCAGCACGGCGGCACGCGGCGCCGGGGGGACGCCGGGCACGTCCGACGCGAGCTCGGCGATCGTGCACTCGCCGAGCGCGGTCAGGATCCGCTCGCGCACGCGCCACAGCGGGTCGCGCACGTTGCACTTGGCGAACTGATCGCAGGTGCCCTCTTCCGTCGAGCACGCAGTCACGGTAACGGGCCCGTCGATCGCCTGGATCACATCGGCGACCGAGATCTGCGTCGGGAGCCGCGCCAGCTGATACCCGCCGCGAGTGCCCTGCTGGGACGCGAGCAGTCCGCCGCGGACGAGCCGCTGGAGCACCTTGGCCATCAGCTCGATCGGGACGTCGTACAGCTCCGCGATCTCCCGCGCCGACGAGGACGTCTGGCCACCGCGGTCCGTCCGCAGCGCCAGGTGCTTCATCGCGATCAGCGCGTAGTCCGCCTTCTTGGAAAGCCTGAGCATAAATACGACCGCCCAAGTCGTATATTAGCACACCGCCGGCGCGGCGTCGGTATCGGTAGGGGCGGGTCTTCAGACCCGCCCTTCATCAGTATTTCGGCTGGCTGGGGTCGATCTTGTCGATCCAGTCCAGGATGCCGCCCCGCAGGTTCAGGACGCGCTCGAAGCCGACCGATCGCAGGAAGTCGGCCGCCTTCGCGCTTCGCACACCCGATCGGCACTGGACGACCAGCTCCCGGTCGGGGTCGAGCTCGCTGTAGCGCTGCGGCACGTCGCCGAGCGGGATCAGAACCGACCCTTCGATGCGGTTGATCTGATACTCGTGCGGCTCCCGCACGTCGAGTATCACGACATCCTCGCCCCGGTCGAGCCGCTGCTTGAGCTCGACGGCCGAAATCTCGAACGCGTTCGTCTGCACGGATGACGCCTCCACGGGAGCCGGCTTGACGCCGCAGAACTCTTCGTAGTCGATGAGCCGCGTCACGGTCGGATGCGTGCCGCAGACCGGGCAATCGGGATCCTTCCGGAGCTTGAGCTCGCGGAACCGCATGCGCAGCGCGTCGAACAGCAGGAACCGGCCGACGAGCGGCTCGCCGACGCCGAGAATCAGCTTGATCGTCTCCATCGCCTGAATCGTGCCGATGACGCCGGGCAGGACGCCGAGCACGCCGCCTTCGGCGCAGCTCGGGACGAGGCCGGGCGGCGGCGGCTCCGGATACAGGCAGCGGTAGCACGGGCCGTCGGGCATCCCGAAGACCGACGCCTGGCCCTCGAAGCGGAAGATGCTCCCGTAGGCGTTCGGCTTCCCGAGCAGCACGCACGCGTCGTTGACGAGATACCGCGTCGGAAAATTGTCGGTGCCGTCGACGATGACGTCGTACGGCTCGAACAGCTGGAGCGCATTCTCGGAACCGAGCGCCGTTTCGTGCGTCTCGATCGCGATCTCCGGGTTGATCGCGTGCAGCCGATCCCGGGCCGACGCCAGCTTCGAGCGCCCGACATCCGGCGTCCCGTGCAGGATCTGCCGCTGCAGGTTGCTGAAATCGACGACGTCGAAATCGACCAGGCCGAGCGTGCCGACACCGGCCGCCGCCAGGTACATCGCGACCGGCGAGCCGAGGCCGCCCGCGCCGATGCACAGCACCTTCGCCGCCTTGAGCTTCTTCTGTCCCTCGACGCCGACCTCCGGGATGAGCAGGTGCCGCGAGTAGCGCCTGATCTCGTCGTTGGTGAGATCCGGGGCGGCCTGAAGGCCGTCGCCTACGGTCGCCGCCGGGGCGCCGCCGGCCACCGACGGGATGATGCTGACGGTGTCGCCGGGCGAGACCGGCGTCGCTTCCTTCTGCAGATAGCGGATGTCCTCGTCGTTCACGTACACGTTGACGAAACTGCGGAGCCTGCCCTCGTCCGTGTACAGATGCTGTTTGAGGCCGGAGTGCTTCGCCGTCAGATCCGCGAGCAGCTCGCCGACCGTGCTGCCGCGGGCCTCGACCGCGTCGCGCTTATCCGTGTACGGCCGGAGCGGGGTGGGAATCAGGATGGTGACCATATGCGAGAGTGCCCTCTTCGAAGCTGGATCGATCGCTCTTGAGAAACCACACGGTCATGTCCGCAGCCGCGCCGGCCGCCACCGACACGATGACGTAGGCGAAGGTCGGCCACGCATGATCGAGATCGTATTGCGACGGACGCGCCGGATGATCCGGGTGCGAGTGGTAGAAGCCGAGGAGCTCTGCGCCGAGCTCGCGCGCCCGCTCCTCCGACAGCTTGTAGTCCGACGGCCGCACGAGGAACCGGCGTCGCGGTCCTTCTTCGGTCGTGTTCGGCAGCGGAAGCGCCGCGAGGACGACGCCGCGGGCGCCGACGAGCGCGCCGCAGCATTCGTGCGGATACGTCTCCTCGCCGTGACGCCGAATCGCCCGTGCGACCTCTTCGCCCAGCTGCAGCGTGAGATTAGACATCGGCGGTCCAGAACCGTTCGGTCAGGTACTTCTCGGCGCCGTCGGGAAAGATGGTGACAATCACGCCGCGCCGGATGCGGCGCGCCACTTCGAGCGACGCCGCCAGCGCCGCTCCCGACGACAGGCCCACGAGCAGGCCGGCCTCGCGCGCCAGCCGCCGCACCAGGGCGTACGCGCGTTCGCTCGCCACCTCGAGATTCTCGTCGGCGAGATCGGGATCGTAGATGCCGGGCACGAGCGCCGACGGCATGTGCTTCATCCCCTCGAGGCCGTGGAACGGCGAGTCGGGCTGCACCGACACCAGGGCGATGTCCGGACTGAAGCGTCGCAGGCGCCGCCCGGTCCCCACGAAGGTGCCGCTGGTGCCGAGGCTCGCGACGAAATGCGTGATGCGTCCGCCGGTCTGCTCGATGATCTCGGGCCCGGTCGTGTCGTAGTGCGCCTGCCAGTTGGCGTCGTTGTTGTACTGATCCGGATAGAAATAGCGATCCGGATCGGCCGCGTGGAGCCGGCGCGCCTCGCGGATGGCGCCATCCGATCCTTCCAGCGGGTCGGTCAGAACGAGCTCGGCGCCGTACGCCCCGAGAATCTGCTTGCGCTCGGGGCTGGCGTTCGCCGGCAGGCACAGCCTGACGCGATAGCCGCGCGCCGCGCCAATCATCGCGTACGCGATGCCGGTGTTCCCCGAGGTGGCATCCAGAATCGTTCGGCCCGGCCCGAGGGCGCCGGATGCCTCGCCCTCGAGGATCATGCGCGCGGCGGCGCGATCCTTGACCGACCCGCCCGGGTTCTGCCACTCGGCTTTCGCGTACAGCTCGACGCCGGGATTCTCCCCCTCGAACCGGTGCAGGCGCAGCAGCGGCGTGTGGCCTATCAGATCGAGGACGGACGATACCGACCCCTGTTCGATGCTCGCCGGGATGGACATGTTCGGATATACGACCTAACCAGTCCGACTTTAGATCAACGGATTTGGCGGAGTCAACGGGCCCCTTGCGCCCCTCTCCGCCCTTGGACGCGCCCGGAAGGCGTCGGGATCTCCTTGCTATACTCCACGCTGGCGACATGAGCTCAGCGGCGATGTCGGAACCTCAACGTCAGCAGCCACATCCGGACGTCACGGTGCGGTTGGGCGGCTGGCTCTTCCGTCACCGGACGTCGATCCCTGTGCCGGTTGCGCTGGCGCTCCTCCTCATCCCCGCCAGGCCCCAGGCGTCCGACTACCTGATTCCGGCCGGCATCCTCCTCGTCGCCGCCGGCGAGGCGTTGCGTCTCTGGGCGGTGCGCCACATCGGCGCCATCTCGCGCACGCGATCCGACCGGCTCGGCCCCGTCGTGGCCACCGGGCCGTTCGCGCACGTGCGCAATCCGCTGTACGTCGGGAACGTCGCCCTGTGGACGGGGTTCGCGCTGGCGGCGCGGCTGCCGTGGGCAGCCGCGATTGTCGCGGCCCTCGTCGGGTTCGAGTACCACGCGATCGTGCGGTGGGAGGAACGGCTGCTCGAGTCGAACCGCGGCGCGGACTACCGGGCGTACCTCGCGCGCGTGCCGCGCTGGATCCCGACGCTCGGCGCGCCGGCTGGCGCGATGTCAGCGCCGTTCTCCTGGCGTGACACGCTATTCAGCGAGCGCGGGACGCTCGTCGCGATTGCGGCCGGCTTCGCGCTGCTGGCCTCGAAGAGCGCGCTGTGGTAGCGGCGGCGATCGGCATCGCGGCCCCTGCGGTCAACTTCAGCGACTGCCACAGATACCACGACGCGACCGATCGGTAGGGCCTCCACGCCTCCCCGATTTCCAGCACCCGGGTCCGCCTGGGCGGCTTGCGGAGCCCGTACAGGCGCTGCACGGCCTTGACGATGCCGAGATCGTCGACCGGCAGGACGTCCGGGCGATGCAGCCGGAACATCAGGAACATCTCGGCCGTCCACCGCCCGAAGCCCTTGACCTCGGTGAGCCGCGCGATGACCTCTTCGTCGGGCAGGACGTCGAGCTCGGCGAGCTGCAGCCGGCCGTCGCCAATCCGCGCGCACAGGTCCCGGACGTAGCGCACCTTCTGCCCGCTCAGCCCGACGCGCCGAAGCGCCTCGTCTTCGACGCGTTCGATGCCGGCCGCGTCCGGAATGCGCCGCTCGGGAAACAGGTCGAGGAAGCGGCCGAAAATCGTCGCCGCCGCCTTGGTCGAGAGCTGCTGGCTGACGATGGCCCCGACCAGCGTCGTCAGGTGATCGTCGCGCTGTCGTGAGGCGAGACCGCAGGCGCCGACCTGGCGGATGGTCGCGGCGAGCACGGGATCGCGGCGCATGAGCAGACGCCGGGCGCGGACGTAGTCTTCTGGAGTGAGCGCGCGCATGCGGTCAGGCTACTTGATCTCGACGGTCAGCGTGACGTGCGCGCGGACCTCGATCGTCCCCGGCTCGATCGGCGTCGCGACCTGCACGCCCTCGACGATCCGGCCGGCGGCTACGCGCGGCGCGAACGACTGCGCGTCCTTGAAGGACTCGATCCTCCGAATGCGCCCGAGCGTCACGCCCGCTCCAGCCGCGGCGGCTTCGGCCCGGCTCCGGGCATCGGCGACGGCCATCCTGATCGCCTCGCGCTCGACCGCGTCGCGATCCTTGAGGCCGAACCCGATCCCGCCGACCGCTGATGCGCCGGCCTGCACGACCCCGTCGAGAATCTCGCCCGCGCGGCCCACCTCGTCGATCGTGATCTGCAGCGTGTTGCTCGCCACGTACTCTTTCGGCTCTCGCCGGCCGCTCGCGGTGGTCTCGTACTCCTGGTGCAGATCGTACGCGACCGTCCGCAGCGCGTCCTTCGGAATGCCGAGCCGCGCGAGGCGCTCGAGGACGGCGGCCGCGCGCGTTGCCGCCTGCTGCTGGGCGTCACGCGGGCTCTTCGCGCGGCCTTCGGCGGTTGCCGTGATCACGGCGCGGTCCGGCGCCCGGCGGACGACCGCCTCGCCGCTCGCAACGACGACCGGCGTCGCCGACGCCGACGGCGACGGCTCCTGCGCGCGGGCGGCCGGCGCTGCGAGGAGCGTCGCGGCGATGACGGTCGCTAAAGCTCGCATACGACCCTGAAGCCGATGCTGTGCGCGTAGGTGTCCGGCGGCACCTTGTGCCGGTAGCCGCAGCGCAGCATGTTGACGTCCGCGTTCACCCATGATCCCCCCCGCACGATGCGAAACGCGCCGGCGTCCGGGCCGCGCGGATCCCTCGACGCGCTGATGCTGTAGTAGTCCTCGGCGTACCAGTCCGACACCCACTCCCACACGTTGCCCACGACGTCGTAGAGACCGTACGCATTCGGCGGAAACATGCCGGTCGGCCGGGTGCCTCTCTGCGCCTTCGCGGACGCGTCGCCGAGGAAGTTCCCCTTCGACGGATCGATGTCGTTCCCCCATGGATAGCGCTGGCCTTCCGCGCCGCCGCGCGCCGCCTTCTCCCACTCGGCTTCGGTCGGCAGGCGCACGGCGCGGTCGAGCTCGCCGCTCATCCACTGACAGAACGCCACGGCGTCCTCGTAAGTGACGAGCACCACCGGATGCGATCCGCGGCCGCTCGGCGGACGGCCGTCCGGATCCCAGACGTACGGCTCGGCGAGCTGCCGGAACTCGTCTTCCCGGCCGTTGCCGGCGATGAGCGGCAGCGCGCGAATCGCCGGCACCGGCCGCCCGGTTGCGCGGACGAAGCGCGCGTACTCGTCCTGCGTGACCGGGTACCGGCTGACGAAGAACTCGCTGACGTACACCCGGTGCACCGGTTGTTCGTCGGCTTCGGCATCGGGCGTTCCCATCGGGAATTCGCCGGCCGGAATGCGCGCCAGGTTCAGCGGATCGGCCAGGGTCATCGCGCGCGGGCTGCGGGAGACGTGCAGCGGTCGAGGCTGCAGTCGCTTGTCACCAGAAGTCACAGTATAGTGCAGGTGAGCAGAGCCTCTTTCGCGCGAATGAACCGCGCCAGAGTGACGCCTTATGCACATCGAACCGTTTGCGATGGAGCGCATGCAGTCCACCTACGAGAACCAGGTGGCGTTCAACCTGTCGGAGAGCGGCGTGCACCCGCTCCGTCTGCGCGAGCTGGTCGAGGATGCGGCGGCGCGTGACGCGCTTCTGGACGAGCCGCTCCGCTACACGCAGTCGAACGGCACGATCCCGCTTCGTGAGGCAATCGCGGCGTTGTATCCCGGCGCGACGCCCGATCACGTCGAGGTGACCAACGGCGGCTCGGAAGCCAACTACATCACGACGTGGAACCTGGCGGGCCCCGGCGACGAGGTCGTGATGATGGTCCCGAACTACATGCAGACCTGGGGCCTGGCGCGCGCGTTCGGGGCCGACGTCAGGGAATGGCCGCTCATGCGCGAGACCGCACCGGCGCGCTGGCGGATGGACTGCGACGCGCTCGAACGGCTCCTGACGCCGCGCACGAAGCTGATCATCATCTGCAACCCGAACAACCCGACCGGCGCGCGCTTCGAGGCGGCCGATCTCGATCGACTGTGCGCCATCGCCGGCCGGCACGGCGCGTGGGTGCTTTCAGACGAGATCTACCGCGGGGCCGAGCGCGACGGGCGGGAAACGCCGTCGCTCTGGGGCCGCTACGATCGCGCCATCGTGACGAGCGGGCTGTCGAAGGCCTACGGCCTCCCCGGCCTGCGCATCGGCTGGATCGTGGCGCCGCCCGCGCTGGCCGCCTCGCTCTGGTCGTACCACGACTACACGACGATCTCGCCCGGCGCGCTGAGCGATGCGCTCGCCCGCCGGGCGCTCGAGCCGGCGAGGCGCGCCCGCATCCTCGCGCGCACGCGGGCGATCCTGAACGCGAACTTCCCCGTCATGGCGGCGTGGCTCGACGCGCACGGCGGGCTCTTCAGTTATGCGCCGCCGGACGCCGGCGGAATCGTCTACGTGCGCTATCACCACCCGATCAATTCCACCGAGCTGGTCACGCGGCTGCGCGAGCGGAAGAGCGTGCTCATCGTCCCGGGCGACCACTTCGGCATGGACGGGTACCTGCGCATCGGCTACGGCGACGAGACCGACTACATGCGGGCCGGGCTCGAGCGGCTGCACGAGCTGCTGATCGAGATCGGCGTCCCTCGACAGGCTCGCGACGTGCCGGGTTCGAACGCGAACGTCGCGGCGTCGAGCGGATCGGCATGAGCGTCGAGCTGGATCTCGTCCTCGTCGGATTCGGCAACGTGGCCCGCCGCTTCGTCACGCTTCTCGACGAGCAGCGGTCGGTCCTCGAGGAGGCACACAATCTGCGAACACGCGTCGTCGCGATGACGACGCGGAGGCACGGAAGCGCCGTCGATCCGCACGGTCTGGACGCGGCGGCGCTGGCGGACGTCGTGCGGCGAGGGGGCACGATCGAGGGACGGAGGGGCGGTCACGTCGGCCACTCCACCGGGTTCCTGCGGCGGCTGCTGGCGACCGACCGGTTCGCCCGGCTGGCGCACGCCGGCCGCCTGGTCGTCATCGAGACGACGACGCTCGATATCGAGAGCGGACGGCCGGCGATCGATCACGTGCGCGCGGCGCTCGCGGGCGGCGCGCACGTCGTCACGGCGAACAAGGGGCCGGCCGCGTTCGCGTATCGATCGCTCGCGGCGGCGGCCGCGCGCGCCGGGCGGCGGTTTCTGTTCGAAGGCGCGGTCATGGACGGAATCCCGGTCTTCAACCTCGTGCGCGAGACGCTCCCAACGGTCCGCGTCACGGGATTCCGCGGTGTCGTGAACGCCACCACCAACTACATCCTCACCTCGATCGAGCGGGGCCAGACGTTCGGCGAGGCGCTCGCGGCCATGCAGGCGGCCGGCGTCGCCGAAGCCGACCCGTCACTGGACGTGAAGGGATGGGACGCCGCCGCGAAGGCGAGCGTGCTGGCGAACGTGCTGCTGGACGCGCGCATGACGCCGCGCCGGATCGAGCGGGAAGGGATCGACGAAGGGACCGGCCTGCGGGTGGCCGCGGCGCGGGCCCGGGGGCGCCGGGTCAAGCTGGTCGTACGCGGCGAGCGCGATGCGCGCGGCGTGCGGGCCCGGGTACGCCTGGAGGATCTGCCGTCGGGCGATCTGCTCGCGGAGCTCGAAGGCGAGCAGAACGCGCTCGTCCTGAACACCGATCTCCTGGGCGAGATCGCGATCGTACAGCGCGGCTCGGGGCTGACACAGACCGCGTACGCGCTCCTGTCGGACCTGGTCGCGGTCAGCCGCCATCCCGCCGGCCGGCCGCAGCGATCGCGGCCTCGAGCGCGGCGGGGTCGTAGCCAATGACGGCCTGGTCGCCGACAATCGTGAGCGGGACCGTCCGGAAGCCGCGCGCGACGAGCTCGTCGTACGCGCGGTCGTCCTCGTCGACGTTCCTGGAGACGAACGACACGCCGGCGCGTGAAAGAAACTCTTTCACCCGTTCGCAGCTCTGTCAGGCGGTGCCGGCGTACACGATCACGGACATATGAGCGCACCTCTCGACGGCGTCACCGTCCTCGATCTTACCCGCGTTCTGTCGGGCCCGTACTGCACGATGATCCTGGCCGATCAGGGCGCGCGCGTGATCAAGATCGAGCAGCCGGGCAGGGGCGACGACACCCGCGGCTGGGGGCCGCCGTTCCTGGACGGCGAGAGCGCGTACTTCCTCAGCATCAACCGCAACAAGGAGAGCGTCACGCTCGACTTCAAGCAGCCCCGCGGCCGGGCGCTGCTCGACCGGCTCATCGAACGGAGCGACGTGCTCGTCGAGAACTTCCGGCCCGGCACCCTCGACCGCCTCGGCCTCGGCTACGGCCCGCTCGCCGCGCGGCATCCCCGGCTCGTCTACTGCTCGATCTCGGGGTTCGGCCACACCGGGCCGCGATCGGCCGAGGCCGGCTACGACGCCGTGATGCAGGCGGAAGGCGGGCTGATGAGCATCACGGGCGCCGCCGACGGTCCGCCGTACCGACTCGGCGTGGCCATTGCCGACATCGTATCGGGCATGTTCGCCGCCCAGGGGATCACGCTGGCCCTGTTCGCGCGCGAGCGCAACGGCCGCGGCCAGAAGGTGGACCTCGCGATGCTCGACTCGGTCGCCGCGCTGCTGACGTATCAGGCGGCGATCTACTTCGCGACCGGCACGGCGCCGGCGAGGATGGGGAATCGCCATCCGACGATCGTGCCGTACGAGACGTTCTCCGCGTCGGACGGCGACTTCGTGATCGCGGTCGGCAACGACGAACAGTGGCAGCGCTTCTGCGCGGCCGCCGGCCTCGACGCGCTCGCCGCCGACGATCGCTTCGCAACGAACCGCGGGCGCGTGACACACTACGAGGAGCTCAAGCCGCGGCTCGCCGAACGGCTCCGCACCGGCACGCGCGAGGGCTGGATCGCGCGCCTCAAGGCCGCGGGGGTGCCGTGCGGAGCGGTTCGCGACCTGCACGAAGTGTTCACCGACCCGCAGCTCGCCGCGCGCGGCATGGTCGCGAACGTCGATCACCCGGCGATCGGCGTGCTCCGCCTGCTCGGCGTGCCCATCAAGCTCTCCGGCACGACGGCGGCGCCGCCGGCGCCGCCGCCAACCCTCGGACAGCACACGACGAGAGTCCTTCAGGAAGATCTGGGGCTCGATCGCGGCGAGATCGACGCGCTTCGCGCGCAGGGTGTCATCTGATGGAGATTGCCGACGTCAGGAAACGCGTGCTCGAGACGATCGATCGCGCCCGGCGGACGGCGGCCGGGCGCCGGACGCGCGCCGACCAGGCCGCGCGCGACTACGACCTGTTCCTCGAGCGCATCGCGACGCCGCTGTTCCGCCAGGTCGCCAACGCGCTGCGCGCCGAGGGCTACACCTGGAGCGTCTCGACGCCATCCGGAAGCGTGCGGCTGGCATCCGATCGATCGGGAGAAGACTACATCGCCCTGACGCTCGAGACCGCCGGACCCGCGCCCGAAGTCGTCGGGCACACGAGCCGCGCGCGGGGTCACCGCGTCATCGAGACCGAACAGCCGATCGGACGCGGCGAATCGATACCCGAACTCACCGAACAGGCGGTGCTGGATTTTCTGATGAAGGAGCTGGAGCCGTTCGTGGAAAGGTAGGGATTCGAGCGGAGTCACGCCAGCCGTTCGACGAACGACGTGTCGATCCCCTGGCGGCCGAGGGCGGCGACGAGGCCGACGCGGTCGGTGGATCGCCGATACGCCTCGCGCGTGTCCACCGCGCCTGACTGCACCAGCGCGAGCAGCGCGCCGTTGAGCGACACCATGCCCTGCCTGCGGCCGCTTTCGATCGCCAACGGCAGCTGGGACGTCTTGCCCTCCGCGATGATGCCGGCGACGGCCGGCGTGTTCAGCAGCACTTCGCGCGCCGGCGCCCTGCCACCGGCCATCTTCGGCACCAGTACCTGCGCGACGACGCCGCGCAGGGCGTCGGCGAGCGTCAACTGGGCCCGGCTCCGCTCCTCCGGGGGGTACGCGTCGAGGATCGTCTCCACCGCCCCCGTCACCGACTGTGCCGTCATCGCCGCGATGACCAGGTGACCGGAGGCGGCCGCCTCGAGCGCAACGCTCATCTGCGCGAGTGTCTTCAGTTCCTCGATGACCAGGACATCGGGACCTTCGCGCAGGGCGTCGCGCGCGGCGGCCGCCATTCTGTTGCCGTCCCCCTGGACCTCGCGCTGGCTGATCAACGCCTGTCGCCTGTCGTGAACGAAACGAATCTCGTTCTCGATGGTGATGACGTGATCGCGGCGCGTACGGTTGATCAGGTCCACGAGGGCCGACACGAGCACGCTCTTGCCGCTCGAACGAGGCCCGGTGACGAGCACCAGGCCCTCGAGTTCGGCTGCCAGCGCCTGAATCTCATGCGACAGCCCGAGATCGTCGGCTGACGCCGGCCGCAGCGAGAGCAGCCGGAAGACACCGCCGACGCCGCGCTGGTCGCGGTAGCTCATGCACCGGACCCGCCCCACATCGGGCACGGTGCAGGTCCATTCCGAATCCGTCCCGCGCTGCAGCTCCGCGCGGTTGCGTTCCGGCATCGCCTCGAGCAGCAGCCCCTCGATGTCGGCCGACGCGAGCGACGGTTCGCTCTCGAGCGTCCGGATCTCGGCGTCCACCCGCAGGCATGGCGGCAGGTTCGAGGCGAGGTACAGGACGGACGCGCCGCGTGCCGCCGCAATCCGCAGCAGGCGGTCGAGCGCGTTCCCCGGCGCGGCCGTCTGCGCCGCCGGGGTGCGCAGCGGCGGACGGGCGAGCGGCAGGACGACCGCTGGCCGACTCGGCTCGCCGGACGGTGCTTCCGCCTCGACCGCGGGGGCGGCCGGCTCCGTGACCGGCGGCTCCGAGACCTCCGGGGCCGGCTCGGCAAGCCACATATCAGACGCAGCCCATGACGTTGCGTCCGCCGGCTCGATGATCGAGCCCGGGACTCGTGCCGACGCCTCCGGTGCCGGGGCGCCCGACGTGCCGGGACCGCTCGCCTGCGGCGCCGGGGTCGGCGCGGTCCAGTAGTCAATCGGCTCGGGAGAAACGATCGCCACGGGCGCAGGAGCTGACGCAAACGTCTCGTCGGCGGCAATGGGCTCGAGGGGCGCATCCTCTGCATCGACGACGACCAACTGCTCGTCCTCGATGCTCTGCACGTAGCCTCCGAGCTGGCCGACGAGCTGCTCGAGGCCGTCCCATTGCTGCTTTGGCGTTCGATCCGGCGCTTCCCCGGCCAGATCGTCGTTCGACGGCCGACCTTCGTCCGGCGGGCGGTCGCCCGCCGGGACGCGTCGCCGCCGAATTTCCATCCAGAGGTCGTCGCCGCCGCGGGCCGCGACGACGGTGAAACGGTCGTCCGGGTAGTCGGGAGGGCTCGGCAGCTCGTATTGAATCGCGCCGAACTCGTCCAGGGCCTGCCGGGACTCCGCGGGCACGAGCTGATGGAGCATCTCGATGGCCGCCTCGAAGGTCAGGCTGTGCGTCCCCAGGGGCACCTGCCCCTCCGGCCCCATGACGTACGGAGTCTCGCCGACCTGGATGACCAGGGCCGTGCCGTCGAGCTTCGTGATCGTGTGGAGAAGGGACTGGGCCAGACTCATGCCTTTGTTGAGTGTCGGCTCGAAAGAGCCGGAACGTTAGCAGGGTCCGCGCCAGAATCGGGCTCTTTCGGGATCCCGTCCCCGGGGTGTCTAGCGCCGGTTCCGGCCGGGCGCATAGGGCGCGGTGTCCTTCCGAGCCTCGACCTCGTACACGCGGACGAGCTCGACGAGCTTGTACCCGCGGGTCTGGTACGGGGGCACCACACGCTCGGTCCGCAGGTACTGCAGCATGCCTTCGTCGGCATAGTCCGGAGGGCCGATTTCCTCGATCGCGGCGAGGGCAGCCTCCAGCCGGGCTATTGTCATCGTCTTGTCGGTCACGGTCCGCCAGCCCGGGAGCAGACCGAAGCGCCGGATGCGCTCCAGGCGGCGGGCTGTCGCGAAGCAGACGTACACCTCGTTGCTGATGAAGTTGTAGTCGGCCTCTGACCGGCTCGCGGGCGCGTCCTCGACGCGCACGAGCGCCACGCCCTCGATCTGCCGCAGTGTGTTCACCAGGAGCTGAGTGAACAGCCCCTCGCCGCTCCAGTTGGACGTGTCGACCGTCATTTGAACCCGTGGTGGATGGCCATCAGCCCGCCGAGCACCGGGTAGTGCTGGACCCGGCTGAATCCGTGTGCGCGCATCAGCCCTGACACGGCGCTGGCGCCGGGATAGGTCCGAATCGAGGCCGGGATGTACCGGTACGTATCGGGATCGCGATGGAGCAGCCAGCCGAGCGCGCCGCCCACGACCGCCAGGTACATCAGATACAGACCCCGGATGAAAGCGTTCGGCGGCCGATCGAAATCGAGCACCAGCAGCTGTCCGCCCGGCTTCAGCACGCGCACGATCTCGTCGATGGCGACGCTCAGGTCGGACACGTTGCGCAGCCCGTAGCCGGTCGTGACGAGATCGAACGACGCCGGTACCACCGGCAGCGCACACATGTCGCCCACCAGGAACGCGGCGCGACGGCCCTCCGCCTTGCCGCGCGCGAGCTCGATCATGCGCGGCGTGATGTCGAGGCCGACGACGCTGGCGCCCCGGGCGGCCAGCGCGTACGCGATGTCGCCGGTGCCGGTCGCCAGGTCCAGCGCGCGCGTGCCGGTTCCCGGCGCGGCGAGATCGACGAGGCGCTGCTTCCACCGGCGATCGCGGCCGTACGACAGCACGACCGTGATCAGATCGTAGCGATCCGCGATCGTCGCAAACAAGGCACGGACGTACCGTCCCTTTCCGTCAGGCGTGGCGATCCGGTCGCGAAGGTACATCGCGTGGGATGATAGCGCGCCCGGACCCGCAGGGTGGTCCTCGCCCTCACCTCCTGCCGGGAGCAGCTAGAATGGCGGGAGATGCTGCCGTCGAGCACGGTCGAGAACTACCTCAAGGCGATCTTCCAGGGACAGGCCGTGCTGGCGCGCGGGGAGCGCCTGGTGCCGATGGGACAGGTCGCGATGGCTCTCAACGTCACGCCGGGCACCGCGACGACGATGATCAAGGCGCTGGCCGAGTCGGGACTCGCGGAGTACGAGCCGTACAGCGGCGTGCGACTGACGGCAGCCGGCGAGAAGCTGGCCGGCCTCGTGCTGCGCCGCCACCGCCTCGTGGAGCTGTTCCTCGTCCAGGTGATGGGGATGAGCTGGGCCGAGGTGCATGACGAAGCCGAGCAGCTCGAGCACGTCGTGTCGGAGCGGCTGATCGAACGGATCGACGAGATGCTCGGGCGCCCGACGCACGATCCCCACGGCGATCCGATTCCGGACATCGAAGGTACCATCACGGCGCGGCAGCTGGACAATCTGATGACCTGTCCCGTCGGCGCGGCGCTGCGCGTCCGGCGCATCGCCGATCAGGACGCGGCCTTCCTGCATTTCATCGAGGAGCACGACCTGAAACCCGGGCGGCGGATTGTCGTGGAAGCGCGCGACGCGGCGGCGGACTCGGTGCGGCTGCGCGGCGGCGACGGCCGCGAGATCACGATCGGCGCACGCGCGGCCTCGAAGCTCCTGGTGGAGCGCCTCGACGCGGAAGTCGCATGAGCGTGCGCCAATCGCTCTCTTCAGCCGGGCGATGTACTGGTGTCGGCCTCGACCCCGTCGGCCGCGCGCCCGAACGGCCGTCCTCCGCGGCCTACTCGATGCTCCTCGAATACTTGCCGCTCCTCCGGCTCTTGCGTGAGCCGTGCCCGTCGAGCACGCGGCGGATCTCGGCGACGAGCTCGTCCGGCAGGCACGGCTTGGTGATGAACGCGTCGCAGCCGGCCTGGCGCGCGCCCTCGGAGATACCGGCGAGCGCGTGCCCCGTGAGCGCGACCACCGGGACGTTGGCCGTCCGGGGGTTCGCCTTCAACCGCCGCGTCGCCTCCCAGCCGTCCATCACCGGCAGCGACAGGTCCATCAGGATGATGTCGGGCGCCAGTTCGGCCGCCCGCTGCAGCGCTTCGATTCCGTTGGCCGCCTGCACGACCTCGAACCCGGAGTACTCCAGGAATTCGCAGTACATCTCGCGCGCGTCGGGATAGTCATCGACGAGGAGAACGCGCGGTCGATCCGTCTTGCTCTTGCCTGCTGTCATTTTCGTCCCCGGGTTGGCAGCGTGAGCGTGAAGGTGGAGCCGTGGCCGACACGGCTCTGGACCGTCAGTTGCCCGTCGAGCATCTGTGCGAGGCGCCGGCAAATCGAGAGGCCCAGGCCCGTGCCGCCGTAAGCACGGGTCGGCGAGTTGTCGAGCTGTCGGAAGTCGTCGAAGATCTTCTCCTGATCGGCGGGCGCGATCCCGATGCCGGTGTCGGCCACCGACAGCGCTATCGCGCGCTCGCGCACCAGCCGCCGCGCCGAGATGCGGATGCTGCCCTCGTGCGTGAACTTGAGCGCGTTGCTCAGCAGGTTCATGAGGATCTGCTTCACCTTCTGGCGGTCGGTCGTGATCGGCCGCAGGCCCGGCCCCAGCTCGCAGGTGACCGCGACGCGCGACCGCAGGACGGTCCGCTCGAGCTCCGCGTGCACCTCCGCGACGAGCTCGGGGATGGGGAACGTCGAGATCTGCAGCGGCATGCGGCCGGCTTCGATGCGCGAGATGTCGAGGATCTCGTTGATGATCGTCAGCAGGTGGCGGCCGTTCGACTCGATGCGCAAGAGCTGGCGCCGCGCGCCGGCGTTGAGCGACCCGGTCACCCCGTGCAGCAGCATCGACGTGTAACCGAGGATCGCGTTCAGCGGCGTCCGGAACTCGTGCGACATGTTCGCGAGGAACAGCGTCTTGAGCGCGGACGCCTGCTCGAGCTCGATCGCCTGGCGGCGCAGCAGCTCGTTCTGCTCGGCGATGTCGGCGGTCGCCGCCAGGATCTTCCGCTCGAGCTCGTCCGACCCCTGCTTCAGCTGTTCGTACAGGCGCGCCTTCTCGAGCGCTTCGCGGCGGTCGTGCAGAATCGTCACGACGGCGGTCAGCTCGCCCTGCTCCGACAGGATCTTGCCGGCGATCGCCTCCACCGGCATCTCCTGGCCGGTGATCGAATCGACCAGGGCGATTTCGCCCACGCGCCGCTCGTCGGTGCTGACGAGCATCGCGGCGATGAACGACGAGAAGTGCGCGTCGTTCGACTGCACCGCGCGCCGCTGGAGGTCGGCCGCTCCCGCCGGGATGGTGAACAGACGCTCGGCCGGCGCGTTCATCAGCGACGTCGCGCCGCCGGCGTCGGTCACCACGATCGGGTCCGCGACCGAGTCGATGATGAGATTCAGCCGGCCGCTCTCCGCGCGCGCCCGCGCCTCGGCGATCCGCAGCCGGCGGTAGTTCTCCTCGATCTCCAGGCTCGCGCGCCCCGGATCGGTCACGGGGCGCAGAATCGACACGACACCGGTGCGGTGCGGCGGGTCCTCGGTGATCGTGCTGAGCAGCTCGAAGAGCAGGTCGGACCCGTCGGCCGGATTGACGAGGAGCAGCTCGCCGCGGGCGGCGCCGGTCTCCTCGATCGCTCCGTTCGACAGCGCCGAGGAGAGCAGCATGTTGTTCGTCCGCACGGCGCGGCGGCGGCCCTCGCTCTCCTCCTCGGACGCCGTGAACAACGTCAGCGCGCGCGCGTTCGCGATGATCAGACGCCCTTCGGTGTCGGTCAGCAGAATCGGATCGGTGACGGCGTTGATGATGCCGTAGAGGAGCGACCGCTCGCGTTCCTGGCTGCGGTCGCCCCGGGCCGGCGCCTGCTGGCGCAGGATCTGATCGAGCCTCTGGCCGACCACGGACGTGAACCACTCGACGTCGGCCGAGAGTTGCGGATCCGCGGCCAGCAGGAGAAGCCCGAACGCCTGGTCGTCGCGCCCCGAGCCGCCGCTGAGCGGAACGGCGTGGAAGCCGGATTCGCCGAACGGCGTGGCCGGCCGGCGGCGGCGATCGAGCGGTCCGTGCGCCGCCGCGAAGAAGGTGCGGCGACGGTCGACGAGCGCGGTGACGAGCGGGTTGGTCCAGTCGTCGAGCGACACGGAGAAGGCGGACACGGCGTCGGCGGGAAGCCCGTACCAACCGACGGTATGCAGGGCCCGTTCGCCGACCGGCCGCACGAGACAGGCCGACTGGTGCACGCCGGCGGACTCGCCGAGCCACTGCAGCGCGTACTGCCCGCAGTCGTCGAGCCCGACCCGGCTCAGGAATCCTTCGAGCAGCCGCACGCGGGCTCCGGACGGGTCCGGCCGCCGCAGGGATCGGGCGGCGGGCGCCCCGGCATGCGCGGCTCCGTTCGACCTAGGCGCGCGAGACTGCACGCCGCCGACCGCCAGCAGCGTGGTGGACCGCGCCAGCACTCTGGAGCTGAGCACGGAGCGCGGCGTTTTCGGCGATGACTTCCTCATATCCCTTGCCCTCGAGGGCAGGCTTCGAGACCCGGGCTTCCACGGTGCTCAGGTCGGTGCCGACCAGCGATGCGCGTACCCACGCGTCGATCACGAACCCTCGTCGAGGACGCGATCGAGCACGTCGATGAGACGGGTCCGGCCGGCGGCTCGCTCAACGGGCATCCGGGCACTCCCTTTCGATCAGACACGCGTCACTCTACCTGCGCGGCGCGCGGCCGCCGCCAGGAACGTTCCGCCGGCCGCCTCTTGTTGCAGGCCGTTCGACTGGGCGGGGCTATCTCAGCAATGCCGGTGCCAGCAGACACGATCAAACCTCAGCAAATGTATGGGCATCAACCAGACATCGAATGAGGTTCGCATCAAAGGCTGACAACACCAACAGTGCGTCGTAGTGATTTGCTACAACACGTGAGGGAGTTCGTTTGGACTTCCAACGACGAGAACGCCCTCTTCAAATGATTTCGTCGGAAATCCCTCGAACCCGAATCCGTAGCTTGCGAGACAGATGCCGGATCCGGCGTCGCGCGCCGTCTGCCAGTCGATGAGCGAGTCACCGACGAGGACCGTCTGCGCCGTCTCGATGTGCGCGGCGGCCGCGAGCTGCCGCAGGCCGGCGCCGTCAGGCTTGCGCGGCTGAGGGCCGTCGCCCCCGAGGACGCGCTCGGGCGGGAAGAAGCCGGCCAGGCCGACGCCGTCGAGCACCTTCCGGGTCGCGGCCAGCGGCTTGTTGGTGAGCACGGCGAGCGGCGCGCGCCGTCCGAGCGCCTCGAGCGCGCCGGGAATGCCGTCGTACGGGCGCGTGTGCCGCAGCAGGTGAGCGTCGTAGATGGCGAGAAACCGCGCGAGCGCGTCCGGCGGCGCGACGATCCCGGCCGCAGCGAACGCCCGCCCGACCAGAACCCCGACGCCCTCGCCGACCATCCGGCCGACCTGCTCGACCGGCAGCGGCGAGCCGCCGCACGCGACGAGCAGCTCGTTGGCCGCGTCCGCGATGTCGCGCCGCGAGTCGACGAGCGTGCCGTCGAGATCGAATACGATGAGGCGAAACATGCGAGGACCCGGGTGGCGGGGTCTCAATCCTCGGCCCGAAACTCCGCAAACGAGGTCGGCGTCTCCCAGACCGTCACGCGCACCACGGGAAATCCCTGCTCGAGCGCGTAGTCGAAGATGAGCTTCGCGATGCGCTCGACG
Source organism: Betaproteobacteria bacterium (assembly GCA_050257855.1). Classification (GTDB taxonomy): domain Bacteria; phylum Acidobacteriota; class Vicinamibacteria; order Vicinamibacterales; family CAVVIG01; genus JBLMXQ01. Next base: position 90,700 of record JBLMXQ010000032.1, read on the forward strand.
GTCGGGTTGCTGTCGAGGAGGTAGATCGGCTCACCGAGGCTCGCGAGCGGCGCGACCAACGGATCGTCGTGCCGCAGGAGCATCTTGTGATCGAGCTCGCGATCGATCCAGCCCTTCACGACGCGCTTGATGTCGCTGAAGTCGCAGACCATGTTCCGGTTGTCGAGCTGCCCCGTCGTGACCTCGATCTCCGCCACCGCGTTGTGGCCGTGCGGATGCTTGCACACGCCGTCGTAGTCGAGCAGCCGGTGGCCATAGCAGAAGTCGATGCGCTTGGTGACTGAATACATGGCTGAAAGGGTGAATGTGGTGATGCGGCGAAATGGTGAAATGGTGAAATGGCGAGTGGCGATAAGATGAAGTGGCGATATGGTGATTCACCTCACCACTTCACCACTTTACCATTTTCACGATTTTCCATTTCATTACTTCACCCTTTCACCAACCCCTCCCTTTATGTCCACCGCCGTTCTCCTGTCGGGCGGTCTCGATAGCGCGGTCCTCCTCGCGGAGGAAGCCCGGCGCGACGAGGTCCAGCCGATTTACGTCAGCGTCGGCCTCGCCTGGGAGCCGGCCGAGCGCCAGGCGGTCGCCCGCCTGCTCGCTGCGCCCCCCTTCACAGGGCGCGTGCGGCCGCTCGTGTCGCTCTCGGTCGACATGCGGGACGTGTACGCGGCGAGCCACTGGGCCGTCGCCGGGACGCCGCCGGCGTACCACACTCCGGACGAGGACGTGTACCTGCCGGGCCGCAACGTGATCCTGCTCGGAAAGGCCGGCGTGTTCTGTGCGGCGGCGGCGATCGATCGGCTCGTGCTCGCGACGCTCGCCCACAATCCGTTTCCCGACGCGACGCCCGCATTCCGCGAGTCGATGCAGCGGACGCTGTCGCTCGGCCTGGCGCATCACCTGACGATCGAGGCGCCCTACGACGGCGTGAGGAAGGCGGAGGTCGTGCGCCGCGGACTGGCCCTGGGGGTGCCGCTCGAGCACACACTCTCGTGCATGAGCCCGGCAGGCGCACGACACTGCGGCACCTGCAGCAAGTGCCGCGAACGACACGACGCGTTCCGCGAAATCGGCAGTCCGGATCCGACCGACTACGCCGACCGGACGCATGTCGGGCTTTGAGATCGGCGATCGAATGCTCGGGAGAGGCGGTTGGGCGATCGCCGATCGCGCGATCGGCGATCGCGGGGTCGGCGAAGCCTAGTACCGACGGAGCGTGATCGAGCCGTCGCCGGTCCGCACGCGCACTTGCCGGCCGCCGGCGCCGAGCGTGCCGCGCACGCTCTTCTTCGAGATCTCGCCGGTGACACCCGTAACGGCGATGCCGTTCAGCTCGACGCGTCCATCGCCCGTGTGCGCATCGAGGGTGCCGCTGAAGCCGTCGGGCAGCGCCAGCGCGACCGATCCGTCACCCGTGACGATGTCCCAGTCGTCGGTCGTCGCGCTGCCGGCCGAGGCCTGCACCTTCACGCTCCCGTCGCCCGTGCGCACACGCACGCCGGTCAGCCTGCCGTCGACCGCGACGCTGCCGTCGCCGCTGTCCACGTCGACCGCGCCGCTCGCGTTCGTCAGGGTGATCGAGCCGTCACCGGTGTGTGCCTTCACGCCGCCCGTCAGATCGTGCGCGACGATGCTGCCGTCGCCGGATCGCAGGTCGCAGCGGCCGGTGATCCGCTCGACCAGGATCGACCCGTCGCCGCTCGACGCCTCAAGCGTTCCGGCTTCCGGCATCTGGACGATCAGGTTCACCCTGGCGTTGTTGCCCCAGCCGAGCTCGATGCCGCCGCCCCGGGGCTTCCGGACGGCGACTGTTACCTGGTTCCCGGACTGAGACGCCTGCACCTCGAGCGCGTCCGCGGCCTCCTTGCTTCGCGCGTGCCGCTCGAGGGTCACCACAACTTCGGGACGGTCCCACGGCCGGACCTCGATGGATCCATCGAAGGTCGACAGCGACACGTCCGGCGTCCCGGCGACGTTGAATCGCTTCTCCTGCCGGTCCACGTACTGCGCCGCCTGGACCAGGTCCACGCATCCCGCGCCGACCAGCCCGACAGCCAGAACCGGCGCCAGGCCGGTGCGCGACAGCCATTTCATGAGCTGACTCCTCTCGAACGGCTTAGACGAAATGCGGCGTGGCCGCGTTCGGGGCCGGACTGCGGTCAGCCGAGAGGCGACCGGTCGCGCGAGTACACCAGCTGACCCGCCACGTACGTCTGCACGACCGCCAGCTGCGCGTCGAGGACCACCAGATCGGCCGGCGCCTGCGGCACGAGCAGTCCGTGCCCGACCAGGCCGAGCTCGCGCGCGGGCGTCGTCGCGCACAGCGCGGCGGCGTCGGGCAGCGACAGGCCGACCCGGCCGACCAGCATCTGGAACGCCCGGTCCATCGTGAGGACGCTGCCGGCAATCGTGCCATCGTCGAGGAGCGCCGACGAAGGGCCGACGGTAATCGGCTGTCCCCCGAGGACCGTGCGGCGCCCGACGGGCATCCCCGATGCCGCCGTTCCGTCCGTGATAGCCATGACGCGCGAGGGGCGCTTGGCGGCGACGGTGGCGCGGACGAGCGCCGGGTGCACGTGGAAGCCATCGCAGATGACCTCGGCCGCGATTTCCTCGCTCTGCAGGACGGCGCCGGCGAGTCCCGGCGCACGATGCCCGAGGGGCGGCATGCGGTTGAACAGGTGCGTCGCCTGGCTCGCGCCGGCCGCAATGGCCGCGAGCCCCTCCTCGAATGTCGCCGCCGAATGGCCGAGCGACACCCGGTGTCCGCGCGCAAGCAGCCACCCGATGAGATCGAGAGCGCCGTCGAGCTCCGGCGCAATCGTCACGATGCCGACGTCCGGGGCAGCGCGTTCGATTTCGTCCAGGATCTCGCTGGCGTTGAAGTCGTCGCCCGGTGCAGCCGCCCCGGGCCCGACGGTGCCCGGCCGGCCGCGATCCAGGGCCTGGCGCGGGAGGCGCAGACAGCGCGCGGGCTGCGCTCCGCGGTACTCAGGGCTGACGAAGTTGCTCTCGAGATGGGCGGGCAGCACGCGGGCCGCACGGTCCGGCGGCGTTTCGCGCGCGGCACGCACTCCGGCCAGGAGGGTGCGCAGCGCCCCGGGCGCGCACGCCACCGTCGTCGGACAGAATGCCGTGACGCCATAACGCGGGAGCCGGCCGGCAATGGCCGCAACGGCGCTCCCGCCGTCCAGGGTGTCGGTGCCCTCGACACCGTGAACGTGAACGTCGATGAAGCCGGGCACGATGTAGTGGCCGTGGAACGCGAACGGCGGACCCGGGGCGCCGCCGGGCGTCGTGCCGGGACGGACGTCGGCGATGCGGTCGCCGTCGATCACGAGCGTGCCCGGCGAGAGCATGCGGTCGGGCAGCACGAGGTCGGCGCCCGACAGGACGATCATGGACCGGCGACTCCGGCCAGGCGCCCGCCCGACCGCGGCTGGGCATCACGCGGCGTCATTCGGTCGTATCGTCGGGGTCGCGGCCCCAGTCGGTATGCAGGTGCAGCTTGCGGCCGGCCGGCGGCAGCGCGTTGGCGCGGTCGACGCGGCCGAGCAGGGAGGAGAGCGCCCGCTCGTCGGGCGCAGTGACGACGAGCACCCCGCCGCCCAGGTCGGGCGGGAAGCGCCGGTCGTCGAGGTAGTCGCGGTCCATGGTGACGAGCGTGCGCCGGAGCTGCTGCGCGAGCTGATAGTGCCGCAGGTCGGAGGCGCGCCGCAGCCCGTCCTCCTCCATGACGAAGAGCACGTCCCATCCGAGCTGCGTCCGCATGAAGGCCACGAGTCCGGCCGGCACGTTGGCGTCCACGTAGATGCGCGGCCGGGGCGACAGGCGCTCGGCGTGCGGCGCCAGCTCCGATGACAGCGTTCCCATCCGAATGGCCGGCCCGGCCGCTACGACCGCACCGGCTCCTTCTCCCGCTTCTTCAGCGCCGCCTTCGCATCGCGGGTCAGCGCAACCACCAGGTCATCGCGTTTGTGCACGAGCTCCTTCCGCGCGCGGCGGCCGTTCGGAGAGCCGATGGCGTATTCGCAGAACAAGGGGAACGCGATGGTCGAATCGCAATACGCCACGACGGTGTCGGGCAGGACGCCCGGATTGACCTTGCCCCAGCTGACCGCCTCGGACGGCGTCGCGCCGGAAAGGCCGCCCCAGACGACCTGATCCGTCGTGATCTGGATGAAGTAGTCGTTCCCGCCCTTCGGAATGCCGTAGACCTCCCAGAGCGTCGGCTGCGCCTGCAGGTAGAAGTTCTTGGGCGAGCCGCCGCCGAGGATGACGCAGCCGTTCTTCCGGCCGGCCAGGACGATCGCGCAGACCTCGTTGACGTCCCTGTTGGGATCGATCATGAACCGGCTGCCGGTCATCAGCTCGTGGTACGCGATGTTCATGCCGATCGAGCTGTCGCCGGGCGAGGAGGTGTAGATCGGCACCCCGGCGAGCGCCGCGCGCGCCACGACCGAGTGCTCCTCGCAGCCGGGGAAGCGTTCGAGCAGGTCGCGTCCGAGTCGGTAGTGGAACTCCGCGGTCGACACCGGCTCGTTCAGCCCCGACCGCACGATGAAGTCCCGGATGTAGGCGTCGGTCTCGAGGAGCACGGTTGCCGGAAAGAGGACGTCGTAAATCCGGATAATGCCCTGTTCGTACAGCTCCACGTCGTCGAGGAACGGAGAGCCGCGGCGCAGCGTGAAGTTCAGCGCGTAGTGAAGGTCGTGGTACAGGTTCGCCCCGGTCGAGATGACGAAGTCCACGAGCCCCCGGTCCATCATCTCGATCAGGCATCCGCCGAGCCCTGCGGGCGTCAGCGCGCCGGCCACCGTCAGGCCGATGGTCGTGTCGTGCTCCGGCGCGAGCATCTTCTCGGAGAAGATCGCGCAGGCCTCCGACAGCCGGCCCGCGTTGAACGCCTGGAATCCCTCGTCTATCAGGCGACGCACGTCGGCGCTGCCCCGCGGGCGGTAATACCGGATCGGCTTGCCGGACAGGAACTGCTGGGGGGGATGCCCGGGAGAGCCGGGGGCGCGGTGCGGCAACTGGTAACCTCCTCGTTGGGGCCCGTCGTGGCGGCGGGAAATAGCTTAACACCGCCCCCGAAGGGCTGGCGAGGGGTGTCCCCTGAAGGCGGCCGGGCCAGCGGCCGATAATCCGGACGCCGAGCATGGACGAACTGACCTTCAGCGCGCGCCGGGCCAGCGCGACGGCCCTCGTGCGGCAGCCGGATCCGAGCGACATCGATGCACGATTCCGCACGCTCGTGCAGTCGCCGCTCAGAGCGGGCATCCTCCGCTACCTCTTTTCGCGCCCCGGCGAGAGCTTCGACGTCGAATCGCTGATGCAGACGTTCGGCCGCCTGCGGCTGGACGTCGAGAACTGCGTGCGCGAGCTGGCGGACTTCGGCGTCGCCCGCACGCTCGGCACCGTGCCGGAGGCCTACACGGCCGAACGGCCGTCGGAGGCCGGCCTCGTCGACCTCCTCGACCAGTTCCTCGAGCGGCGCGCCACGGTCAGCAGCGAGGACCAGTCGCCGTCGGTGCAGCGGTTCCGCGAGATGATCGGCCGCGACGAGAAGATGCTCATCGTCTTCGAGTGGATTCGCACGGCCGCCAAGTCGGACATCTCGGTGCTGATCCTCGGCCCGACCGGATCGGGCAAGGAAGTCGTCGCGCGGATGATTCACGAGCTGAGCCGCCGCAGCCAGGCGCGCTTCCAGGCGGTCAATTGCGCCGCGCTCCCGGACACGCTGTTCGAGTCGGAGATCTTCGGGTACGAGAAGGGCGCGTTCACCGGCGCGCACGACCGCAAGCCGGGCCGGCTCGAGCTGGCCAACGAGGGCACGCTGTTCCTCGATGAGATCGGCGATCTGTCGATCGTGGCGCAGGCCAAGCTCCTGCGCGTCCTCGAGGAGCGCCGGTTCGAGCGGCTCGGCGGCCAGAAGTCGATTCAGGTGGATTTCCGTCTGATTTCGGCCACCAACCGGCCGCTCGATCAGTTCGTCCGCGACGGCCGGTTCCGGGAAGATCTCTACTACCGCGTCAATGCCTTTGCCATCCGCCTGCCCTCGCTGCGCGAACGGCAGGTCGACATCCCGGTCCTCGCGCAGCGGTTCCTGAACCGCTACTGCGCGGCGCAGGGCATGCCGCTCGACAGCAAGGCCTTCTCGCGGGAGGCGCTCGACCTGCTGATCTCGTACCCGTGGCCGGGCAACATCCGCGAGCTGGAGAGCACGGTGTCGCGCGCCGCGCTGTCGGCGCCCGGCCGGTCGATCCGGGCGACGGACGTGGAGTTCCTGCACGCGGCGATGCCGTTCGTGCCGCAGACGGGCGAGCGGCTGCCGTCGCTCGCGGAGGCCGAGCGCGCGCACATCGTCCGCGTGCTCGAAGCCGTGAACTGGAACAAGAAGGAGGCGGCGCGCGTGCTCGAGATCAGCCGCGGGACGCTGTACCGGAAGATCGTGGACTATCACCTGGAGCCCGAGGGCCGCGGGGCCGGGTCCCGGCGCCGCCGGGACGCCGAGTCCTAGACCGGCCCCCGCGTCGCAGAAAGCCGATCGAGCGCATGGTCATCTGTCATATCATCTGGCTCCGACCATCACGGTCGCACCCGGTTCGCATCCGAAGGAAATTCGTCTGGGGCAGCTGATGACCGACCTGCCGATTCGGGCGCGGCTGTACGTCGGAGCCGTGCTCGCTGCCGGCGTGGCCCTGCTCGTACACTCCGCGCCGCTCCACCTGCCCAAGCCCGGGCTGTTCGTCGCGCTGCTCCTTCTTTCGTCGCTCGCCTCCGCCTTCAAAGTCCACCTGCCGCTCGCCGACAGCAAGTCGACGATGTCGGTATCGTACGCCGTCGACTTCGCCGCCCTGCTGCTGGTCGGGCCCGACGCGACGATGATCGTCGCCGCCACGAGCGCGTGGAGCCAGTGCACGTTCCGCATGAAGACGCGCAACCCGCTGCACCGGACGCTGTTCAGCATGGCGAGCCTCGTGCTGACGGTCAAAGCCGCCGGCATCGTCTACGTGTGGCTCGGCGGTCCGCCGCCGACGGCGCCATTCTCCCTGGCCGACGTCCCCAAGCCGCTCGTCGGCGCCGCGACGACGTACTTCCTGTGCAACACGCTCCTGATTGCGACCGCCATCGCGCTCTCGACCGGCCAGTCGATCGCCCGCACGTGGAATCAGAACTTCCTCTGGAGTGCGCCGAGCTACTTCGTCGGCGCCGGCGTCTCGGCGCTCGGCGCCCTGACCATCGACCGCGGCGGCTACTGGATCGCGTGGTTCCTGGCTGCGCCGCTGTACCTCACCTATCGCACGTACCGGGTCTATCTCGGCCGCGTGCAGGACGAGCAGCGGCACGTGCAGCAGGTCTCCGACCTGCATCTCGCGACGATCGAGGCGCTGGCCCTCGCAATCGACGCGAAGGACCAGACCGCGCAGAGCCACATCCGCCGCGTGCAGGTGTACGCGGCCGGCCTTGCCAAGGCGCTCGGGATGTCGGACACCGAAATCCAGGGCGTGAAGACCGCGGCCCTGCTGCACGACATCGGCAAGCTGGCCGTCCCCGAGCACATCCTGTCGAAGCCGGGACCGCTGACCCAGGAGGAGTTCCAGAAGATCCGGATCCATCCGCAGATCGGCGCCGAGATCATCAGCGGCGTGCCGTTCCCGTACCCGGTCGCACCCCTCATCCTCAGCCATCACGAGCGCTGGGACGGGAGGGGGTACCCGGCGGGGCTGCGCGGCGACGAGATCCCGCTCGGCGCCCGCATCCTCGGCGTCGTCGACTACTTCGACGCGCTGATGTCCGACCGGCCCTACCACAAGGCGATGTCCTTCGACGCGGCCGTCGGGCTGCTGAAGCAGGAAGGCGGAAAGGCCCTGGATCCGCACGTCGTCGAGACCTTCATCGAGATGTACCCGATCCTGCAGGCCGAAGCGGACGCGAGCCAGAAGCCCGCGCGCAAGCTGACGCGCGTCGCCGCGCACGCCCCGGCGGCCCAGCCGGCAGTCGGACTGGTGAGCGGGTCGGCCGCCGCGGCGCAGACCACCGTGTTCCAGGACATCGCGCTCGCGCACCGGGAGATCTACGCGCTGTACGAGATCGCGCAGGCGATGGGCAGCAGCCTGGGCGTCGCCGACACGATGGCGCTGATCTCGTCGAAGCTGAGCAACATCGTGCCGTTCTCGTGCTGCGCGCTGTTTCTCTACGACGACGAACTGGAATCGCTGCAGTGCCGCTTCGCCACCGGCGCCGAGTCGGAGCTCATCCAGCAGCTCACGATCCGGAACGGTCTCGGCCTGACCGGCTGGGTCGCGCGCAACCGGCGGCCGCTGGTGAACGCGCGTCCCAGCGCCGACTTCGAGGCCGCCGGGCGCCCGGGGGACACGTCGCTGCAGTCGGCGCTGGTCTGCCCCCTCGTGTTCAACGAACGGTTCATCGGCACGATTGCCGTGTACCACACGACGGCGTCGGTCTACACCGACGATCACCGCCGGCTGCTGGATCGGATCTCCGAGCAGGCGGCCGCCGTCATCTACAACTCCATCGTGTTCGAGCAGACACAGGAGGACTCGCTCACCGATCCGCTGACCGGCCTGCCGAACACGCGGTTCATGTTCATGCACCTGACGCGCGAGCTCGCACGCGCCGAGCGGCTGAAATCCGAGGTCTCGCTGCTCGTCACCGACCTCGACAACTTCAAGGACATCAACGACACCTACGGACACCACATCGGGGATCGCGCGCTGCGCGAGGTGGCCGGCGTCCTGCGGGGCGGCATCCGGCCCTACGACATCTGCGTGCGATACGCGGGCGACGAGTTCATCCTCGTGATATCCGGCTGCGGCGGCGACGAGGTGGAGCAGAAGCGCCTCGAGCTGCAGCAGGCGGTCGACAGCGTGAAATTCGAGCCCCGTCCGGGCAAGCTCGTGACGCTGGCGATGAGCGTGGGCGCAGCGGTGTTCCCGTACGACGGCGATTCCTACGAAACGCTGCTCGCCACCGCGGACAGCCGGATGTACCGCGACAAGGCGCGCCGGAAGCGCCAGTCGCACGACCGCCAGGCGCAGCGGCCGCCGGACGCCGGCATCTCCGGCGCCGATCTCGACAGATCGGCGGCCGGAATCCTCTGACGGACTTCACTCCTGCCAGTCGGGCGGCACGCCGGTCAGCCCGGTCCACAACAGCGCCAGGCCCGTCGCGCCGACGACGAGGCTGAGCCCCTCGATCCACCACGCGCCGAAGCGTCCGGTCAACTCGATCCAGGCGGCGGGCGCCGCGAGCGCGGCGCCCACCGCGATCGCGAGCGGCCGCCGGCGCGCCAGCCGCAGCACGCTGCCGCGCATCCTCCGGAGGATCGTCATCGTGAGATAGCATAATCCCCTCGTGCTGCTCACGCTTCCGATCCGCGAGGTGCTGCCCGCGACGCCGCGTGCGCGCATCGTGCGACTCGAGCTCGCGGCGCCGTTCCCCTACGAAGCCGGGCAGGCCGTGCTCGTCGCCTCGCATGGATACCCGGAGCGGCGGCCGTACTCGCTCGCCACGTCGTCCGGCGACGCGCGGCGGAATGGATGGCTGGAGCTCCTGATCGGGATTTCGCACGCGGGACAGCCGGGGCCACACCTGACGCTCGATCCCGGTGCGCGCGTGGACGTGGAGGGCCCGGTCGGCGCGTTCGTCTTTCCGGCGGCGCCCGCCGAGCGGCAGTTCCTGTTCGTGGCCGGCGGCACCGGCGTCGCCCCGCTGCGCGCGATGCTGCAGGAGGCCCTGCGGCTGCCGGACGCGAAGATCGGCTTCGTCTACAGCGCACGCACGCCGGCGGAGTTCGCGTACGGCGACGAGCTGCGCGGGCTCGCGCGGAGCGGGCGAATCGCCCTCGAGCAGACCGTCACGCGTCCCGCCGGGCGCGACTGGGACGGACTGCGGGGCCGCATCGGGCGCGCCGAGCTCGCGCCGCTCGTGCGCGACCCGGCGACCACCCGGTGCTTCATCTGTGGCCCGCCCGCACTCGTCGACGAGATCCCGCGGATCCTGGAATCGCTCGGCGTCATGAAGGAGAGAATCAGGATTGAGGAGTGGTAGAGAACTCTCCCCCGCCGACCTGGAGCGTCGACTTGACGTCGCGAACGCCCGGGATGCCGCGGGCGATCTGAATCGCGCGCTGCTCCTCGGCCTGCGACTTCACGACGCCTGACATCGTCACCACGCCTTTGGTCGTATCCACGTCGATCCGCATGGCGGACACGCTCGGGTCGTTGAGCAACGCCGTCTTCACGCGTGCGGTGATCGTCGCGTCGTCGACCGTCTCGCCGATGCTCTTGCCGCAGGCGGCGGCGAGCAGCGGCAGGACGATGGCGATGGCGATTAGCCAGAGGAGCGAACGGGAAACCCTGGAAGTCCTGTCGAGTGTGGTCATGACGCGCCTCCACGGTCCAGCACGCCGGCGCTGGACGGTAGAGGCACTGCAAGCTAGATGCCCATCGCGTGGAACCCGGCGTCGGCCGGAAGGACGGCGCCGGTGATGGCGCGCGACTCGGGGCCGAGGAGGAACAGCGCTGTATCGGCGATCTCCTGCTGGTCGACGCCGCGCCGCAGCGGCGCCCGGTCGCGGTAGACCTGCAGGATGCTCGAGAAGCCCGAGATGCCGGACGCGGCCAGCGTCTTGATCGCCCCGGCCGAAATCGCGTTGACGCGGATGTTCCGGGGCCCCAGATCGCTCGCCAGGTACCGCACCGACGCCTCGAGCGCCGCCTTGGCGACCCCCATCACGTTGTAGTTGGTGAACACGCGCTGGCTGCCGAGATACGTCAGCGTCAGCACGGAGCCGCCGCCGCGCCGCTCCATCAAGGGAACGACCGCGCGCGTGAGCGCGACGAGCGAGTAGGCGCTGACGTCGAGCGCGATCCGGAACCCTTCGCGCGTCGTCTCCACGAAGGGATTGGCGAGCTCGCTCTGCGGCGCGAACGCGGCGCCGTGGACGAGAAAATCGAGGCTGCCGAACTCCCGATCGATCGAGGCGGCGAGCGCTGAAATCTGTTCGTCGCTGCTCACGTCGCACGGCAGCACGAGCGGGTTGTCGAGCGTGGCGGCCAGTTCGCGGACGTTCTCTTCGAGCCGCTCGCTCGCGTAGGTCAGCGCGACGCGGGCGCCGGCCGCGGCCGCCGCCCGGGCAATCGCCCAGGAAATCGATCGCTTGTTCGCGACCCCGACGACGAGGCCGTGCCGGCCGGCGAGATCGGTCATTTCGAGCGCTTGCGCCCGCGGCCGTGGGGCTGGTTCGCGTGCCGCGCGTTCGTCGAGGGTCGTCCACCGCCCGGGCGCGGCGCGCCGCCGAAGAAGGCATTGCTGCCGCGCGCGTGCCGGGGACGGAACCTGTTCGGCCGGCCGCCCGGCTGTCGAATCGTGAACTCGGGCGCCGGACGCGTCGGCGGCGGCTGCCCTTGCGGCCGCGGCAGCGTGGCGCGAATCAGCGGACGGTGCACCGGGCCCTCGAACTCGTCCGACGGAGCTTCTTCCGGCTCGGGCTCCCTCGCCGTCTCGTCGGCGGCGATCAGGTCTTCCTGCCTGTCGGACGCGGGCACGACGACGGTGTCGGGACCGCGCGCGCCCTCGTTGCCGTTGCCGGTCGCGGCTGCGGATTCGTCGGCCTGCCCCGGCTGTTCGTGCACGACCCGCTTGGGGCCGCCCGCGAGCACCTGCGAATAGAGCACCGCCGGCGTCTCGGCTTTGCGCCGCTGCCGGGGCACCTTGGCGTGCTTGTACTCGTGCTCCGCGTCGCACGTCGTACAGCGCGTCTGCTTCACATCCGGGCCGACCATGGCCACGACGGCATGATTCGTGACCCGGCGCTCGCGGGGACAGTAATCGTCCAGAACGTCACCAAGCCGAAGCTGGCGCTGCTGCATCCAACTCTCCCGAAGGAACCGCTGGCGGGGAAAGGAGTGCGAAAGGCGCTGCAATATTAGCAGAGCTTCTTTCGGAGTGGCAATACCGTTGCCGGGACCGCCCCGGAGAGGGCCGCCGCTACGGCTGCGGAGCCATCCGCGACAGCCACTCGTGCAGATCCGCCAGAGCCGCGGCCACCGCGCGGGGCGCCGTGGACTGCGGCGTCTGCTTCAGGGCCACCGACGCGCGAGCCGAGGCCCGCTCGATCACGTCCGGACCGAATTGCCCGCTGGCCGCCTGCCATTCGTCGAGGGTCAGGGCGCCGAAATCCCGACGCTCGGCGACCAGTTTCCGCACCAGCGCTCCGACGATCTCGTGAGCGCGCCGGAACGGCACGCCGCGCCCGACGAGGTAGTCCGCAACATCGGTGGCCAGCAGCAAGCCCGATGCCGCCGCGGCAGTCCGCTCGCGGTCGAGCGCCAGCCCGGCCACGACCGCCCGCACGGCCGCCAGCGAACCGGCGAGCGTGTCCTCCGCGTCGAACACGGCCGGCTTGTCTTCCTGCAGATCCTTGTTGTAGCCGCTCGGCAGCCCCTTCATCGTCGTCAGCAGGCCCACCAGATCCCCGAACGTGCGACCGGTCTTGCCGCGCACGAGCTCGAGCGGATCCGGATTCTTCTTCTGCGGCATCATGCTGCTGCCGGTGCTCAGGGCGTCCGACAGCTCGAAGAACCGGTGCTCGTCGCCGCAGAAGATGATCAGGTCCTCCGCCAGCCGGCTGAGATGCACCATCGTGAGGGACGCCGCGAACAGGAACGACGCCGCGAAGTCCCGATCCGACGAGGCGTCGATGCTGTTCGCGCAGGTCCGGCTGAAGCCGAGATCGCGGGCGAGCGCCTCCACGTCGATCGGATAGTTCGTGCCCGCGATCGCGCCCGATCCGAGCGGCAGCGCGTCGGCGTCGTCGCGCGCCGCGCCGAGCCGGTCGTGGTCGCGGCGCAGCGCCGCGGCGTGCGCGAGGAAGTAGTGCGCGACGAGGACCGGCTGAGCGGGCCGGAAATGCGTGAACGACGGCATCAGCGCCCCGCCGGCCGATTGAGCTTGTCCGGCCAGCGCCGCGACGAGGCGCGCGACAGCCGTCTGCAGGCGCGGGATGCGGCGCATCAGGTACAGCCGGAAGTCGACCGACACCTGCTCGTTGCGCGACCGGCCGGTGTGCAACCGGCGTCCCGCGTCGCCCAGCCGCTCGACCAGGAGGCGCTCGACGAAGGTGTGCACGTCCTCGTCGTCGCCCGAGACGAACGCCGGATCCGACCGTCCGCGTTCGAGAATCGACGCGAGCGCCCCGTCGATGGCCGCGGCTTCGGCGTCCGACAGCACGCCGGCGGCGCGGAGCGCCCGCGCCCACGCGCGGCTGCCGGTCACGTCGTCTTCGAAGAGGCGCCGATCGAAGGGAAACGAGGCGCCGAACTCGAACGTCTCGGGATCCGGCGGGGTGTCGAATCGGCCCGACCACAGGGTAGGCATGGGAGGCTGAGCGCTCATCTCTCGGTGGCGAGTACCCTGTGCGCCTTTTGCCGGGCGTCCGGCGCCTTGCGCGCGGCCGTCTCGACCGGCAGGCCGAAGATCTTGATGAAGCCGACCGCCGCCGACTGATCGAACGTGTCGCCGGCGTCGTAGGTGGCGAGCGCGTGCTCGTACAGCGCGTACGGCGACTGGCGGCCGACGATGCGGCAGTCGCCTTTGAAGAGCTTCAGTCGCACGACGCCGGTGACGCGCGCCTGCACGCTCTCGACGAACGCGTCGAGCGCCTCGCGGAGCGGCGTGAACCACGTGCCGTCGTAGACGACGTCGGCGTACCGTGCGCTCACGAGGCGGCACATGCGATCGAGGTCGCGCGCGGTGACCAGCTTCTGCAGCTCCTTGTGAGCCGCGTGGAGAACGACCGCCGCCGGAGCCTCGTAGATCTCGCGCGACTTGATGCCCACCAGGCGGTTCTCGACCATGTCGATGCGCCCGACGCCGTGAGCGCCGGCGATCGTGCCGAGGTTGCCGATCAGGTCGGCGAGCGGCATCGCCACGCCGTTGACCGAGGTCGGCACGCCGCGCTCGAACGCGACCTCGACGTACGCCGGTTCGTCGGGACAACCCGCCGGCGATCTGGTCAGCGCGTAGATGTCCTCCGGCGGCTCCCGCCAGGGATCCTCGAGCACGCCGCATTCGATCGATCGGCCCCAGAGGTTGCTGTCCGTGCTGTAGGGACTCGCGACGGTGGCGGGCACCGGGATGTTGCGCGCGCGGGCGTACTCGATCTCCTGCGGCCGCGTCATCCCCCAGTCGCGCGCCGGCGCGATGACCCTGAGCGAAGGGTTCAGCGCCCGCGTCGTGACGTCGAGCCGCACCTGGTCGTTGCCCTTGCCGGTGCAGCCGTGCGCGACCGCGGTCGCCTGCTCGATGTCGGCGATCTCGACGAGCTTCTGCGCGATCAGCGGGCGGCCGAGCGAGGTCGCCATCGGATACCGGTCTTCGTAAATCGCGTCGGCTTTGAGCGCGGGCAGGATGTAGTCGCGCGCGAACTCCTCGCGCAGGTCCAGCACGTGCGCCCGGACGGCACCGGCCGCCAGCGCCCGATCCCGTACCGACTCCAGCTCCTTGCCCTGGCCGAGATCCATCGTCACGGCGATGATTTCGGCGCGGTACTTCTCGGCGAGCCAGGGAATCGCCACCGACGTATCCAGCCCGCCCGAGTAAGCCAACACGATGCGTTCCATCTGAGACTCTCCTGCCTGCTTGCCCGGTCGCGGCTTCGCCGTCGCTCGCCCTCGGGCGTTATCGAGCGGCGTACTCCTCCAGGCGCTTCACGAGCGCTGCGGCGCGGCGGGCATCGCGCGTGATCACCAGAATCGTATCGTCCCCCGCGATCGTCCCCGCCGTTCCTTCGAGCTGCGCCCGATCGATCGCAATCGCCAGCGGCTGCGCCTGGCCGACGCCGGTCCGGATGACGACGAGCTGATCGACGCGCTCGACGCGACCCAGGAACTCGGCGGCCGCGCGCTCGAGCGCGGCCAGCGCCGTCTCCGGGTTCGGCACGTCGACGCCCTGGCGCTGATACGCGCCGTCGGACGCCCGCTTGACGAGCCCGAGCTCCTTGATGTCGCGCGAGATCGTCGCCTGCGTCGCCTCGAACCCGCGCTGGTGCAGACGCCGGCGCAGCTGCTCCTGACTGTGCAGGGCTTCGCTGTCGACGAGCTCGAGAATGACCGCCTGGCGGCGCGCTTTCATGCGGAATGGCGACGGTCGCGGAACCTTCGTCCCACAGGATACACGATGTCCGGCCGTTGATGAATTTTTATTCATCGATTTTCGTTGATCGTCCGCGTCCGGGTGTGTATAAATATCCTTTCCGATGCATACGACCCTCGAGCGCCGGGCCGACGCCCGCGGCGCAGCCGCCTCCGGACACCCGATCGTCCGGGCCGCCGTCGCCGGCGCGACCGGCTACGCCGGCCAGGAGCTCGTGCGTCTCCTGGCTCGCCACCCCGCCGCCGCGCTCACCGCCGCCATGGCCTCGACCGCGGCCGGCTCGCACAGGCCGCTGCCGGCGCTGGCGCACGTCTGGAGCGGCGCCGTCGAACCGCTCGACGTGGACGTCCTCGCGCGCGCCGCCGACGTCGTGTTCCTCGCGCTGCCGGATCGGGCGGCCGCGGATCTGGCGCCCCGCCTCTGCGACGCCGGGGTGCGCGTCATCGATCTCTCCGGAGCGTTCCGCCTGCGCGACGAAGCCGGGCGCGCCCGCTGGTATCCCGACACGGGCCGGATGCCGGAGGGCATCGTGTACGGACTGACCGAGCGCGCGCGCGCGGAAGTGGCGGGCGCGCGCGCCGTCGCCAATCCCGGCTGCTATCCGACTGCGGCGCTCCTCGCTCTCGCGCCGCTCGTCGACGCCGGCCTCCTCCGGCCCGGCTCCGACATCGTCGTCGATGCCAAGTCCGGCGTATCGGGCGCCGGCAAGACGCCGTCCGAGCGGACCCACTTCTCCGAGTGCCACGGGAGCGTGTCCGCGTACGGCGTCTTCGAGCACCGGCACGCCGTGGAGATCGAGCAGGCGATCGCCCGTCCGGGTCCGTCTGAGAATCGGGCAGACGATCCGGCCGGAGCCGGACACCACGGCCTGACGTTCGTGCCCCATCTCGTGCCGCTCGATCGCGGCATCCTCTCGACGATCTACGTGCGGCTCACCGCCGGCCAGACCGAGGACACGCTCGCCGCCGTCTACGAGCGCGCCTATGCAGGCGCACGGTTCGTGCGGCTCACGGGGTCCGCGCTGCCCGAGATCAAGCACGTCACCCACACGAATTGCTGCGATATCGGCTGGCGCGTGGACCGTTCGGGCCGCGCCGTGATCGTCTCGGCGATCGACAACCTCCTGAAGGGCGCCGCCGGTCAGGCGGTTCAGAACATGAACGTGATGCTCGGCCTCCCCGAGGAGACAGGGCTGCTGTGAGCGCGCCGGTCGTCCTGAAGCTGGGCGGCGAGCTGCTGGAGGATCGCGCGCAGCTCGAGTCGGTCGTCGCCGCCCTCGCGGCAGTCGCCGCCGCGATGCCGCTCGTGGTGGTGCACGGCGGCGGGCGCGAGATCGACGCGGCCCTGCGGCAGGCGGGACTGGAAAAGCGGCAGGTCGAAGGATTGCGGATCACCGATCCGGCCGCGCTGGCGGTCGTCGTCGCCGTGCTCGCCGGCGCCGTGAACACCCGGTTGACCGCCGCGCTGACGACCGCGGGCGTGCGCGCCGTCGGGTTGACGGGCGCGGACGGCGCGTGCGGCATCGCCGATCGCGCGCCGGCGTATCGGACGGCCGACGGACGAACGATTGATCTCGGCGAGGTCGGCGTGCCTGCCGCGGCCGCGCACATGGGCCTGGTCACGACCCTCGTCGACGCCGGCTACGTGCCGGTCGTCGCCAGCGTGGGACTCGGACGGGACGGCCGGCTGTTGAACGTCAACGCCGACACGTTCGCGGGCCACCTGGCGGCGCGCCTCCCGGCCGCGCGCCTGATCATCGCCGGCACGACGCCGGGTGTGCTGGACGCGGACGGGAGAACCATCCGCGACGCCGGCGCCGCGGACATCGAGCGGCTGGTCGGCGAGGGCACGGCGACGAACGGCATGGTCGCGAAGCTCGGCGCGTGCACGCAGGCGCTGGCCGGCGGCGTGCGGGACGTCCTGATCCTGGACGGGCGCGACGGCGTCGCGCTCGAGGAGGCGGCCTCCGG
>JBLMXQ010000033.1:0-34233 GCA_050257855.1 Betaproteobacteria bacterium
ACTCATCGCGGGCATGGAACGCCACACGGCAAGTCCGGATGTCTGGGTCTCTGTGGCGAAGATGTTTGCCGTGGTTGGCACACGGCGGGATTGAACGTCGAAGGCTCCCGCCGCCTCCACCATCTCCCCATCGTTTCCACTGGGGTTCTGCCGTTCAGGTCCCGCCGCCTCCACCGTCTCTGCACGGTCTGCGCGCACGCCGGGACGCTCGTCCAGCAGCCGTATCGCTGAATCGAGCGCCGCCGGGTCGAAGTGCATGTAACGCTCGTTGATGCGCTCTTCGACACCTTCGGCGTCGCCGACGAGCGACACCCGCAGTGGGAGGCCTTTCGCTGGAACTGCGGCGGAGGACCGCATCAGGAAGTGCAGTGCGGCTCGGTGCAACCAAGACGCGCGGCGACTTTCTTGACGGAGATCGACTGCAGCGTCCGATTAGCTGGTTCACAAACCCCGATAGAAGCGCATCCACAGTCCGATGACAACGAGGGCACTTCCGCAGCCGACGTATGTCCACCGAAGTTGGTCTTCTTCGAGTCGGCGTCGCGACGCGAGCATGAATCGACCCCATAACCGCGTCCTCAACTCGTTCCGCGCGAATTGACGGCTGAAGAGGATGCTCGCGATCCCGAACCCAAGGGGGATCCATGGCAGCCACGCTGGCGATCGGCTCATCGCTTCCACCTTGCCAAGACGATTCCGGTATTCACCGTCAGCCGCTGCCAGGACTGATTTCTGAAGAACAGGAGATCTACAGCGACGATAGTGGCTAACCAACGGCACCAAGAAGAGGGCGCAGCGTCGTGAACTTCTTCGTCTCAGCGTCCCGCATCGCTCGATACTCTGTATCCAACTTTCGAATGTCGTGGTCAGCGAGGTAGTGTTCGAGGTTCGGTGGTGTCCCGTCAAGACCCGCCTGCAGTTTGATTAGCCGGCTGGGGTCCGCTACACTGCCGCCGTGCAGCTTCGCTACTTTGTTCATTCCGCCATTCAGGCGGGGCGGCCGCGGGATGGCGCTTGGACATCTCGCCGCAGGTTGTCTCATTGGCGCCGGCGCCCTCTGGCAACGCAGCTTCTTCGGCTTCTTGGTGGCATACGGAGCCTTTTCTTACGCGTGGGTGTGGTTCTGGATCTTTCGCGCTATCTCAAAGGACCACCCCCGAACAACCGACGAGGCTCAATAGCCTGAGCGAGATTTCTTCGTCATCGTGGAAGCCGAAGAGGAAATCAGGCCAGGCCTCGCGGGCGGCAAGCACCCCGGCGACCTTTCGCGGACGGCCAGTTGCTCAAGCGGCCTGGAACGTGGCTTTGAGAAATCTGGACGCGGCGGGGAACTCTCCGGAAGATGCCGCGCAGCTCATTCGCGATGGTCAGCCAGACACCGCGCATGGTCGTACTTCGGCCGACAAGGAAACTCGGCTCGTTGGTGCCGACGGCGGAAAGCGTCCCGGCCTGCAATGACACCGCGCTCGGCTACTCCTTCCGGCGCGCGATGTTCGAGGTTTGCCGGCGAGGCTGGGCGCATTGGTCGCAGCGCGACTGCGACGTTGCGGCATCGACGCTCGCGCGATTGATGCCGAGCAGCGGGCCATGCGGCCGGTCGTGATCGATCCCACGCTGGATCGGTCCGTCCTCGGCATCATGGTCGATTTCGGCAAAGCGGTTCCATATCACCTCGAGCCAGGGCTGTGGAACGATGACACGCTCGAAAGCGCCGGAGGTTCTTCATCAGAAATGGCTGGCTGACAGGCCGCTGCTGAGCGGCAGGTCGTCGGGCCGCATCAGTGAACGAGCAACGCGAGAGAATCGCAGTTGCGTGGCGAAGCACATGGTGATCACGCCGGCAGCCGTTCGAATCGGGCTCTTGCTCTTCGCTTCGTCGCTGCAAGCGCAGCCATCCTCGAAGGTGGCGCCGGCGCGATCGACGGTCGAGGTCATTCAATTTACCGGCTCTGTGGTACGCGGTGTACCCTTCGAACGACCGATCGGGCGGAACATGGTGTTCCGGCTGGAGCCCGTGCCCGAGGGCTGGAGCATCGCTGTCGTCATCAAGAAACGCCCCGAGGATGAACATCGCGAGGGCTGTGAGCCGCTGCACGGAGGCAGTCCATGCGATCTCGCGGGCGAGTACTTCACGCCGAACTCGAAGGCCTTGGACTACCTGAAGAGCAGAACCCGGGAATTCCGTGTCGGTCTGGGTCGGCAACTGCCGCTATCGGATCAGGAGAAGCGAGACAACCCTGACTGGTGGAGAACTCCAGCGTACGAACGATCGGGAACCGGGACGTTGACTATCGAGGACATCAAGGTCGATTCGGTTCCAGGCGACGAGCATCCCGGTATTCTTTCAATGAGGTTCACGGTCGAATTGCGTTTGCCGAAGTGACGAGGCTGGCTACTGGAGCAGACTGGTCAGTGTCTGACGAACATCGCGGCAATCCTCGAAGAGGCTGGCAGCTCCCTCGACAAGGTCGTGAGCGTCACCGTTGCCTTAGCCGACGAGGATTGCTGAGGCCTAGCGAAGGAAACGGAACCAATGTTACGCAGCGGGCCTGACCTCCACGGAAAGACCGAGTTGTTCGCGGCGTCGAATGAGACGTCGGACGACATGGCTTCTGTCTCGACATTCGAAGTGGGCGGCACCGAGTTCGCGGTACGTGGCCATGTACTCGGCCCTGACGAGGGGGAGCACCTCCTCCATTTTCGTGACGGCGGCAACATCTATTCGTTCTTCCGGGCAATCTGCAGCCCGCCGGGTGCGCCCGCGAAAGGACTGTCCCGAGGGCAGATCCGCGAAGTCGCCCTCAAGTACGGGACGAAGTTTTGCCAGGCCTGCGCACTACCCACGCGTCCGGGGCGCGAGTATCCGTGGGTGCCGCCTGGGATGTGTACACAGCAGGCAGCGGGAGTTGCAGAGCGTGCGACGGGGGCTGCGCTCCCGCCGCGCGGTCCTCATGATAGCTCGCTGCTGCTGAAACACGAACGTTGATATGGCTACGAGCATCGAACGAAATGGAGCTGGCGAAGAAGGCAGCGCACGATCAGCGCAGCGCCTCGGTACGCTCACACCGGCTCGGCGATCGAGCCGAAAGAGTCGCAAATGCGAGACGTGACCACGAACGAGTCGAGCCATGGACCCGTGCGCCATCCCACTTTCACCGACACGATACAGATTGGCATCGTAGTGCGCGACCTCGACGCCACCCTGCGAAGGTACGTCGACGATTATGGGATCGGGCCCTGGGAAGTCCACGAGTTCAACCCGGCAAACGCGAAGGACCTGCGCGAGTACGACCGACCGGCCCAACGCTCCTGGCGTCTCGCGGTCACCATGGTCGGCCATGTGATGTGGGAGTTGATCGAGCCACTCGACAACGAGAGCGTCTACGCGCGCTTCCTCGCCGAGAAAGGCGAGGGCGTCCACCACATCGCGGTCGCCACTCCCAGCTTTGACAGCACGGTGGAAGCGCAGGCCAAGCGTGGAAAGGCGCTCGTGCTCAGTGGCACGTTCAGTGGCGTGAAGGTCGCCTACCTCCCTACCGACGGCGAGCTCGGCGTGATCATGGAGATCTTCAGCGGCGCGCCCCGTACCCAGACCAAGCGAGATGCGCGTCAGCCAGACAAGAACGACCTGGGGCTCGGTACGTAGCCCTCCCGACCGTCTGTCCGCTGATGAGAAGGCCCTGGAATGAGAGACCCGACCGGAAGAGTCGAAGCCGCGCACCGACGCCAGAATTGCAGGGGGCCTGTACCTGATCGTCATCGTCGCTGGCATATTCGCTGAGATCTTCGTCCGAG
The DNA here is from genome assembly GCA_050257855.1 of Betaproteobacteria bacterium. Classification (GTDB taxonomy): domain Bacteria; phylum Acidobacteriota; class Vicinamibacteria; order Vicinamibacterales; family CAVVIG01; genus JBLMXQ01. The sequence continues at coordinate 3,796 of JBLMXQ010000033.1, forward strand.
ATCGGCTGGTCGTACCCGGCGAGCTCTTCGTGGTAGTCGACAGGCGGGTTGCGTTGACGGCCGTCTTCTTCTCGCTTGGTAGGCGGCGCCCATTCAAGCCGCCGCACTACTCGGAGCAGCTTTGCGTTCGAGCAGGTCGCTGTCGAGCGTCACAGCGACTTTGGTCTTGGGCATCTCGGTGTGATGAAATATCGTGCTCATCGCAACGCGGGCTGACGACCGTTTGACAGCCAGCGGCGGCAGGCACGACAGTCAATCGTTGCGGCTGAAATGCTGGCGTTCAGGTCTGGGCTGGACGGTCAATCCGATGTCAGGACTGCTCTCGCGCTTCGTCGCCCTTCCTCCCTATGGTCTCGGGGGGCTCGTCGTTCTTCTCCTGTACTCACTTCAGTCCGAGCTTCGATTTGGCGGGCGCGCTCGGACCCACCGTACCGGGGCTGCGGATCGAAGAAGCACCTTGGTGGTGTCGGTCGCCGCCGCGGTTCCGGTGTTGGGGTTCGCTTTGGCCATGAAAGCGGCCTCACCAGGCGCTTCGGCCTGGCTTCCGCGCTGGCTTCACGACGCGGTCGTCCCCGGTCTGCCGGTCGTTGCCTGGGTCGGCGTCGTGCTGGGGGTGGTCGGCCTTGTGCTCCGCCTGTCGGCAGTCATGACGCTGCGCGAACGTTATACCCGGACGCTGCTCGTCGAAAACGAGCACACCATCGAACGCCGCGGACTCTACCGAGTAGTTCGTCATCCCGGGTACCTCGGGTCGCTCCTCTGCCTGAACGGCATCGCGCTGGCATCGGGAAACGCGGCAATTCTGATCGCGTCACTGGTCGCCACCTCGGCCGCCTACACCTACCGCATCAAAGTCGAAGACGAGATGCTCGTCGCCGGGCTCGGCCACCCCTATGTCGAGTATCGCGAGCAGGTGAGGGCGCTGCTCCCATTCGCTCGCTCCGCGCGTCGTCGGGGCCCGTCGCGATCGGACGCCTGACAGACTTGGCAGCCGGCGTCGGCCGGTGAGAGACAGGCGGCCACGTCGCTGAGACCTGGAAATGCCCCACGCCTCCCAATGGACCGAGTTCGTCAGCTCCTGGGCGTTGACCAGCGCCTGGATGGTGGCGGATTCCTACCGCGGCATGCTCTGGCTCGCCATGGGCATCACTCGCGCGTGCAGCGCTGCCGGACCATATCAGAACGGCAGGCGCACGGACAGGACCACGTTGTGCGTCGACGTGTGGAATGCTGTCGTGGCAATCTGGACTCCGGCGCCGACCGTGAGACCGAGCCGGCCCGTCAAGGGGATTGCGCCGACGACCAGTCCGGGCGTCAGGAACATCTGATGGCGGCCGGCGTTCGGGCCGTCCTGGAAGAACGCGGCATTCACTTCGACTTCGGGCCACAACCGGCGGAACAGCCGATATTGGAACGCGTTGTTCCACGTGTAGGTTCTCCCGATCCGCGCCTCGTCGCCGGCCGGCAGTCCTGCTCCCACCGTGCCCTGCACATCGAAGCGTCCAAACCCTTTCCCGTACGCGAGCGTGGGTGTCACGATGGCTCTGCTCTGACCGCTGTTCCCCCCGGGAACGCTCAGACCCATGAACGCCGTCACGATGTAGTCGCCACGGCCGCTGCCGGCGGCGAGCAGTCGATACTTGACCAGGAATTGAAGATCGCCGAACCCGTCTTCGACGCTCGGGTTGTGGTGCGCGATGTATGGCGGCACACCCACGATGACCTCGACCTTGTCGAACGGAATCAGTTCGAGTCCCTTGCCGTTGCCGAAGTTCTCTGCGTATGGCGCGCCCGGTCGCGCCTGCTGCCACAGGACGTCGTATCGAAACTCCTGTTCGAGACGCGGCGTCGTGGTGGCGAGCGGCGTAATCCAGTGCGGCTGCTCCGCTTTGGCCCGGTCGGAACGGTGGAGCCAGTTCTCCCAGTAATCCAACTGGCTCGCAGTCGAAGATGCATTGGTTTGTCCGAACGCTGACGGCGAGAGCGCGACGCACGCCAGCGTCAGAACGAACGTGATTGCCTTGCCCGAAGCGCACTGACGGGACATCCGCAGAGACTAATCGGCACTGAAACGAATAGTCAAGTCGGCTTGAATCGTATTGAACCGTTCTCAACCGTATGGGTCGCCGTTCCTCTCCGCTCGTCTGAAACAGATCGGACCATCGACGGCGGGATTCAGAAGAAGATTGCCGCGGCTCATCGGGCGCGCCAGACTGCGCGGACAACGCCAACCATCGGACGACGATAATCGCCATCGGGAACGTGGCAGTCGACGGCGTGCCGAACGCTACGCGCAGCGTCCGCCTGGCACGATGAGGACCGCCTTCTTCATCGGCGTTCTGAGCGCCGGCGCCGGAGTGTGTGCGTGCACCACGACACGGAGGCCGCCGGAGACTCGCTGGGTCGAACCGGCCACGGGTATGGCCTTCGTCAGGATTGAAGCGGGCCGGTTCCTGATGGGCTCGCCGCCGGAGGAACCGGGACGCGAGGCACAGGAGAGGCAGCACGAGGTCCGACTCTCTCGACCGTTCTGGCTGGGCGCATTCGAAGTGACCCAGCGTCAGTGGCGGCTCGTGATGGGTGACGATCCGAGTTGGTTTCGCAGCGGTGGCGACACGCTTCCGGTCGAGAACGTCACATGGTTCCAGGCGCGGGAGTTTCTCGAGCGACTGAGCAGACGTTCGCCGGGAAACCGGTTCCGCCTGCCGACGAAGGCGGAGTGGGAACACGCCTGCCGCGCCGGCACCACGACCGCGTACTCCACGGGCCCGACGCTGAGCGCCGCGCAGGCAGACTTCGCGGAGACGCCTGAGCGCGCCGCCAGCGGGCACACGATGAAGGTCGGGTCCTTCGCGCCGAACCCGTGGGGACTATACGACATGCACGGCAACGTGTGGGAGTGGACGGAAGACAATTACTGTCCCTACCAGGATGGTCCAACGACCGACCCCGCGGCCGGCTGCGAGAGCCCGCTCAAGGTGATTCGCGGCGGGAGCTGGTACTTCGGTCCGGACAGCGCCCGCTGCGCGCTGCGGTACACGCATCGGCCACAGGATCGAGGCTTCAGTCTCGGCTTTCGCGCGGTTCGTGAGCCGGCGACATCGGAGCGATAGCAGGCCGGCCAGCGCCGAAACGCTGACGTATGTCGACGCTGCCGCAGACTTCCGGACGACAAACGTCGCGGCCCCTGCGCTTCGCGCAGGCATTCGTTTTGCCAATTCGATCGCGATGCTGCAGGCGCTGACGGTATCGCTGCCCAACTCGCGAACGCACGCCGTCTCGGCGCTGGCGCTGTTCGTCGCGGTGCAGCTCGCCGACGCGGTGTTGACCTACACCGGCGTCCAGCAGTTCGGCCCGCGAGCGGAGGCCAACCCGCTGCTCTCCTTCTGCATCGCCAACTGCGGCGTCGCCGCGACCCTGATCACCGCCAAGCTGGTCGCCGTCGCCCTCGCGACCGCGCTCTACGTGCGCGCCCGGTACCTGCCCCTCGCGCTCCTGACCGTGGTCTACGTGTTCGCGGCGGTCGCACCCTGGGCCTTCGCCCTCCCGCTCTGACCTGACGGCAGACCCGTCAGGGCTTCGTCATCGTCAGGCCGGTAACCGTGCCCTCGGTGTTGTGGGCGAACCGGATTCCATACACGCCATCGGTCGCCTTCAGCCTACCCGCCGCGACGAGCTCCGACTTGTCATAGGACGCGACGACGGTGCCGTTGATCGCGCAGTTGACCTTGCTCCCCTTCACCGACATCGCGATCTCCTGCGTGACCGGCTGGCCCTGGCCCGCAGCCTTGTGCACGGCAGCGTTCGCCTGCGGGTCCCGGCCGCCCATCTGGAACGGCGCCGGGCCGAAACCGCGGACGATGAACGTGCCGTCGCCGTACGCCGCGCAGTACAGATAACTCTGCTGGTCGGTGCCCATGTCGTTGCCCGCGATCACGATCCCGTACGGATGCGGGTGATCGTTGAGGTTCATGTACTTCGCCTCGGTGAACGTCGCCTTCACCGTGTAGTCGCCGCTCGCCTTGTTCGCCGGATTCCAGTACGTCACCGCCGGGCCCGTGGTGACGTGCAGCGCATCGCCCTCCTTCGTCAGCTTCGCATCGTTGACCGGACGGCCGCGGTCGGCCCTGCCCATCCAGCCGGGAACGGAGATTCCGCCGCCGGCGACCGTGCGGCTGGCTTCCTGACCGCGGGCGCCGACGACGGGAGGCGCCAGGACCGCGAGAGCGGCGGCAAGCGCTGAAGCGTACACGAGACGCATGATCTGCCCCCTTCCTTGAACGAACGATCACTATACGAGATTTCCACGGCGCCCGTGCACCGGCTCTTCCGAACGGCGCACGGATGAGCGGGATCACCGGCGCGAATCCGTCATGCCGGATCCCGGGATTCCGGATATGAACAGTTCATCGTGTGCCACTCGCCATGGCGAGTCCGTCTCGAACAAGGCCGGCGCTGCCGATCCTCCGGGACGAAAAGCCGGTATGCCAGCGACGAACCGCCACGACGCCGCGACCTCCGCTGTCGCATCTCGTGCTGCTGCCACGACTTCGAGCGCCCCGTCATGCCGGTGCCGGACTTGCATCCTCTTCAGGCGTTGGAAACACAGCTGATGATTGGGAGATTCACCATGTTCAAGAGGTGTGCGCTTCTGCTGGCCCTCGCGTTCTCTGTCATGTCGCTCGTGGCGCCGGCCACGGCGTCCGCGCAGGGTCGCAGCGACCAGGGGACCTATTTCACGTTCAGTGCGCCCGTCACGCTACCAGGCGTGACGCTTCCCGCGGGCCGGTATCTGTTCCGGCTCGTGGACTCGCGGACCAATCGCCACAACGTGCAGGTGCTGAGCGACGACGGCAGCAAGCTGTACGTGACGCTCATGGGCATCCCGGCGCAGCGGCTCGATGCTACGGCGAACCCGGAACTTCGATTCATGGAGACGCCGGCAACCGTGGCGCCTGCAATCAAAACCTGGTGGTATCCGGGGAACAGGGTCGGCCATGAGTTCATCTATCCGAAGGACCAGGCGCGCCGCCTCGCCGAGGCGACCGCCGAGTCGGTTCTGACGACGCGGCCCGACGTCTCGACCGCCGAGGAGATGAAGACCGCGGAGCTGGAGCGACTGTCGCCGGCCGGAGAGGAGACGCCCGTGATCGTGGAAGCCGCGCCCGAACCGGTCGTGCCCGAGGGCACGCCGAAGACGGGCGAGGTAGCTTCTCCGACCACCGTGCTTCCGGCCACGCCGGCCGAAGCACATCATGAGATGCCTGGCGAGCGTCTCCCGAAGACCGCCGGATTCATGCCTTTCGTGGGCCTGATCGGCGTGATGTCGCTCTTCGGGGCTCTCGCACTCGGACGGCTGCGGCACGGACGCAGCTAGGCCACATCAGCGGGCGCCGCGGCCTCTCCCGACTGCGGCGCCCGCGTATCGGAGCGACGATGAGCGCATCACTCCGTCACACGGTCGCCGTTGTCGCGGCGGCCTTCGTTCTGTTGCGGGTCTCTCCGGCCGCCGGCCAGCCGGTCTTCTCCGCTGTCACCGAAGTCGTCGTCCTGCACGTCGGCGTGACGGACCGGCACGGCAGCGCTGCAGGAGACCTCACGCGCGACGACTTCCGTGTGTTCGAGGACAGCCAGCCGCAGACGATCACGTACTTCGCGAGCCAGGATGCGCCGGCGACGATCGGGCTGATCATCGACAACAGCAGCAGCATGCAGCCGATCCGGGACCTCGTCATCGGTGCGGCGGTCGGGTTCGCTGAAGCGAGCAATCCGAAGGACGAGATGTTCGCCCTGGTCTTCAACGAGCAGGTTCGTGCCGTCCTGCCGCCGGAGTCTCCCTTCACGAGCGACGTCGCCGTGCTCCGTGCGGCGCTCACCGAGCACATGTTCTCGCGCGGCCGAACCGGCCTGTTCGACGCGCTCGCCGCAGGCCTCGACCATGTCGCCGAAGGCCACAACGAACGGACCGCATTGATCGTGCTGAGCGACGGCGGCGACAACGCCAGCCGCGCGAGCTTCGCCGACGTGCTGACGAGAGCCCAGTCGTCGAACGCCGTCGTGTACACCGTCGCGCTCGCCGACCCGCTCGACTCCGACGCGAATCCGAAGCTGCTCGAGCGGATCGCGAACGCAACCGGGGGCGAGGCGTTCCAGCCGCACGACGCCCGGCAGGTCGCCGACGTCCTGGCGCGCATCGCGCGCGACATCCGAAAGACCTATACCGTCGGCTACATCTCGACGAACCCGGCTCATGACGGCACGTTCCGCCACGTACGGGTCGAGGTCGACGCCCCGGCGCAGCACGGCCTGCGCGTTCACACGCGCGCGGGCTACCTGGCGGCCGCGCCGTCCGGAAAGCCGTCCGGAAAGGACGGACCTCGTGAGCCCTAGACGCATGGGAGTGGTGCTGTCCGCCGCCCGGTGGACTTTGCTGGCGTCGAGCGCCGTCTGCCTCGCGTGGTACGCAGCCGCGTCGGCACAGTCGGCGCTGTTTCAGGTGCAGCAGCGGACCACCCTTGACGAGCTGATCGCCGCCGCGCGCGCGACCGGAAACGACGAACGTCCGGATCCCGGAGCCGCGCGCGTGCGCGGCGGGCTGATCGGCCGCCTGGAAATCGCGAGGCTCGGCGTGTCGGCTGCCGTCGTCGAAGGGGACGACCCGGCCAGCCTGAACGTGGCGATTGGCCATCTTCCCGACACCCCGCTGCCATGGGAGGAGGGCAACAGCGCGCTGGCCGCTCACCGCGATACGTTCTTTCGTCCACTGGAACGCATCCGGACCGGCGACGAAATCCGCTTCGTCACGCCGGAGGGCGACCTGCTGTATCGCGTCCGCTCGACCCTGGTAGTCCTGCCCGAGGATGTCTGGGTGCTCGCGCCGACCGGGCGCTCCACTCTCACGCTCGTGACGTGCTATCCCTTCAGGTACGTCGGGAGCGCGCCGCGGCGTTACATCGTCCGGGCCGATCGGGTGAATTGAACCACCGCTTGACTTTCGCCGTATATTCGCCATATCGTCATCGGTCTGAGATGGAGGACGACATGGATCAGAAGGCTCTGTTCCTCAAGTTCTGGGAGAAGGAAGCGCCGGCGACGCGCAAGGTGCTGTCGCGCATCCCGGAGGGCTCGACCTACCGGCCGGATCCGAAGTCGCGCACCGCGCACGAGATCGCCTGGCTGATCGTCAGGGAACAGGAAGCGCTCGTCGACGGCCTCGAGAAAGGCCGGATCGAATGGGAAGAGCGCCAGCCTCCCGCGACGATGAAAGAAGTGATGAGCGCGTACGACCGCCTGCATCAGAAACTGCTCGCGCGACTGCAGGCGATCGAGTCGACGCGGTGGGAGCGCAACGTGCCGTTCGTCTATCAGGGGAACGAAGTGATGAGCGCACCTGGCTACGAAAACGCGTGGGGATTCCTGCTCGACCTGATCCACCATCGCGGACAGCTCTCGACCTACCTGCGACCGATGGGATCGACGGTTCCGCAGATCTACGGACCGAGCGCCGACGAGCCGATGTGAGTGCGGAGCACCACGTCTACATCGTGCGCTGCGCGGACGGTACGCTGTACACGGGTTACGCGCGCGTGCCGAAACGGCGCGTCGCGGCGCACAACGCCGGCCGCGGCGCGAAATACACGGCGGGCCGCCGGCCGGTTACGCTCGTCTATTCGGAGCGGTTCGAGTCGCTCGGCCCGGCGCTGACGCGCGAGCACGAGGTGAAGCGGTTGAGCCGTGCGGCCAAGGAGCAGCTGATCCGGTCGCGCCGGCGCCGGCGATCGTCATCCGAACTGAAACCCTGAGAGCGCCTTCCCCATCAGCCGATCCGAATACGTGCTGCGGCCGGCGTCCTCGCCGGCCGCCCCGGCCGCCACCATCAGCGGCAGCAGATGCTCCGGGGTGGGATGCGACGCGCGGGCGCCCGGCGCGGCGCGCCAGTCGGCGAGGCGCGCGGCGCGCTCGCCCGGCTCCGCGGCGACCGCGGCGTTCAGCCACGCGTCGAAGGCCTCGGACGGCTGGTTGCTTTCCGGTCGATCCACGAACAGCTCGCGAAGGTTGTGATAGCTCATCCCGCTGCCGACGATGAGGACGCCCTCGTCTCGAAGCGGCGCGAGCGCGCGGCCGATCGCAAGATGCACCAGCGGATCGCGGCTCGCATCGAGCGAGAGCTGAACCAGCGGAACGTCCGCGTCAGGGTAGATCAGCTTGAACGGCACGAACACGCCGTGGTCCAGGCCGCGCGCCGCGTCATCGGTCGACGCCATTGCGGCCGCGGACAGAAGCTCGCGGACGCGCGCGGCGAGCATCGGCGATCCCGCGACGGGATAGGCGAGCCGGTACGTGTGCTCGGGGAAGCCGTAGTAATCGAACAGCAGCGGCGGCCGTGCGCCCGCATTCACCGCGGGCGGCTTCGACTCCCAGTGCCCCGAGATCACGAGGACGGCGCGCGGACGACCGCCGAGCGAGGCGTCGATGCCGCGCAGGAAGGCGGCCATGCGGTCCCAGGCGTCGGGCGGCAGGCCCGGCATCGGGTCCATGAAGAAGCAGGGGCCGCCGCCGTGCGGGATGAACAGGGTCGGCCAGCGCCGCGCGTTCACCGGCCGCCCCGCCAGGGACGCTGACGGCGCCCGGCCGGAGCCGCGCGGTCCACCCGGCCGGCGCCCGGCCTCGCGCCGCCGGGTCGCTCCGCCGGACCGCGCTCGGCCTGGTGTCGCGCCCGGCGCTCGGCGTTCGCGCGCGCGCGCGCGCGTTCCTCCGCCTTGCGCGCGCGAATCTCCGCGATGCGCTGGGCGTGGGGCACCTCGAGGCTCGAAGCGCGCGCCTGGTAGTCGAAATCCGGGAGCGTGACGCGCGGCAGGCGCTTGCCGACGGCGCGCTCGATTGCGCGCAGGCTGCCCTCTTCTTCCGGCGACACCAGCGTGAACGCGGAACCCGTGCGCTCGGCGCGCGCCGTTCGTCCGACCCGATGGATGTAGTCGTCGGGCTGCATCGGGACGTCGAAGTTGATGACGTGGCCGAGCGCGGTCACGTCGATGCCGCGCGCGGCGATGTCGGTGGCGACGAGCACCTGGTACTTGCCGCTCTTGAACCCGGCGAGCGCTTCCGTGCGCTGCGCCTGCGAGCGGTTGCCGTGGATGCGCTGCACGGAGAAGCGCTCCTGGCCGAGGAACTTCGCGAGCCGGTCGCACCGATGCTTGGTCCGCGTGAAGACCAGCGCGTCGTCGACCCCTTCGCTGCGCAGGAGCGCGGCGAGGAGCGGCGCCTTCAGGTGCTGGGCGACCGGGTAGATGGCCTGCGTGATGCCGCTCGCCGGGGCCGGCCGGCGCTCGAGGTTGATCGTCACCGGATCGTGCAGCATCTCGCGCGACAGCTCCGCAATCGGCGCCGGCATCGTCGCGCTGAAGAACAGCGTCTGCCGGCGCTTCGGCAGGTGCCGCAGCACGCGGCGGATGTCGGGCAGGAAGCCCATGTCGAGCATGCGATCCGCCTCGTCAAGCACCAGGAACTCGACGCCGTTCAGCCTGGCGTACGGCGCGCGGAAATGATCGAGCAGCCGCCCGGGCGTGCCGACGATCACGTCCACGCCGCTGCGGAACGCGTGCTCCTGCGGGGCCATGCCGACGCCGCCGAACACGGCGGCCGCCGTGATCGGCGTGTGCACGGCCAGACCGTTCAGGTCTTCGAGAATCTGCGCCGCCAGCTCCCGCGTCGGCGTCAACACGAGCGCGCGCGTGGTCCCGCGCGGCTTCGCCATGAGCTTGTGGAGGATGGGCAGGAGGAACGCGACCGTCTTGCCGCTGCCGGTCATGGCGCAGGCAAGCAGGTCGCGCCCCTCGAGAGCCGGAGGCACGGCGTCGGCCTGGATGGGCGTCGGGCGGACGAACCCGAGATCCTTCAGGCCGCGGAGCAGGTCGTGGTGAACGGAGAACTGGCTGAACGGCACGGTGGTCCTTTACGACAGCAAACCACCATTATCGCCCGTTATGCCGGCTGTCCTTCCAGAATCGGCATCAGCTCGGCCATCAGCGCCGATTCGGGCACCGCGCCCTCGATGTGCACGACGTCGTTGATCACCGTGCGCGGCACGCCGTGCACGCGATAGCGATCGGCGAGGTCGGGGAACTCGGTGGCGTCCACCATGTCCGCGCGCACGAGATCGCTGGCCATCGCCATCCGGTGCGCGAGCACGACAGCGCGCGGGCAGTACGGGCACGTCGGCGTCACGAACACCTGGATGTGGAGCGGCGTCTGCAGGCGCCCGAGCGCGTCGAGCGTCGGCTGGGACAGCTCGGCCTGTCCGCTGCTCACCATGTGAATGTCCTCGATCAGCGAGGTGAACTCGTATCCCGACGGCGGGCCGAAGAAACGGATGCCGTGATCCGTGCCGTCGGCCTCGAGGACCGCAATCGCCGGAACCTTGTCGATGCGAAGGTCCCGCGCCGTCTCGGCGTGATCGGCCAGATCGTACGCCTCGACCGTCAGCTTCCCGCCGGACAGGAGCGCGAGCTCCTCGACGAGCTGCCGCGTGTCGTCGCAGATCTCGCACGTCGGCTCCGCCGCCGCGTGCGTGAACACCGCCAGGCGGACGGGCCGGGTCAGGGTGGCGAAGAATTCCTCGAGCTGTTTCTGCAGTGTGGCGTTCAGGACCGGCATGGCCTCTCCTCACCCGCCGCGAACGCGGCGTGTCGATAGAGAGATGCAGATCGGCGCCCGAGGTGACACACCCGCCTCGCTCAGCCCCTCGTGATCACCCCGCACGCGACGCGGCTGCCCGCGTTGCCGGCCGGGTCGGACGTGTAGTCGTCCTTGCCCGAATGCATGACCAGGGCGGATCCGTCCGCGTCGAACAGGCTGCCGGCGCCGCTTCCGAGCGTGACGTCGTCGACGAAGAGGTCGAACGTGAGACGACCGTCGTCCGGCACGCGGATGTTCGGGAGGTCGCCGGCATGCCGCCCCCGCGGGTTCATGAAGCCGTGCTGACGGCTGGCGGGGTTGAAGTGACCGCCGGCCGACACGAAGTCGGGCGGGTCGCATTTTCCGACCGCGTGCACGTGGAAGGCGTGGTCGCCCCCGGGCGCGCCGGTCAACTCGACGTGCAGCAGCACGCCGTGCTGCCCCTCGGTGAGCGTCGCGTGGCCAATCGAGCGCCCCTGAGCGTCCTTCAGATCGGCGCGGGCGCCGGGCGTCTGCGCCGACACGAGCGCCGCGCCGAGGGCTGTCGCCGCCACTGCCAGGATGAATCGCCGCATGGCTGCACCTCCTCCAAAGCGCTTCCGGCCAGCCGTGACGGCGGACCGGAAGGTGTACCGACGCCACCGGACGTGCCTGCAGCGCAGGGCCCGCCTGCCCGGCCCGCGCGGTTCGCCTGCCCGGAGTATACTGGAGGTGCCAGCCAGTCCTGTCTGCTCGGGTATCGGACCATGTCCAGGAGAATTTTCACGATCGCTGCGGTGGTGACGGCCGCGGTGGCGATTGCCGGGACGCCCGCGTCGGCCGGCCAGAGCCGCCCCCGCGGGTCAGCGCATGTGACGGGAACGGCGCACGTGCGCGTGCCTCCGCGCGGTGCCGTCGTCGGTCGCGCGGTGCCGCGTGGACGCGCCTACCGTCCGCCGATCATCGTTGGCTCGTACGGCCGGCGCTACTACCCGCGCAGCGCTTTTGGCTTCTATTATGGTTACCCGTACTACGGGCTCGGGTATTCGTACCTGTACGGCTACCCGTCGTTCGCGTACGGTTACCCGTATGCGTACGGCTATCCGTACGGATACAGCGGACTCTACGGATACGGCGGATACGGATACGGCGGATACGGATACGGCGGATATGGGTACGGCGCGTATGGGTACGGCGGCGGGTACGGCGGCGGCTACGTGTCGGTGGCGCCGAGCGTCGCGTACGGCGGTATCCGCATCCAGACGCCGGAGCGCGATGCCCAGGTCTTCACCGACGGCTACTACGCCGGCATCGTCGACGACTTCGACGGCACGTTCCAGCGGCTGACGCTCGAGGCGGGCAGTCATCACATCGAGATCCGCAAGCCCGGATTCGAAACCCTGTCCTTCGACGTCGAGATCCAGCCCGGACGCACGACCACGTACCGCGCCGACATGCGGAGGCGGAACGAGTAGGTCAGCGTCCCACGTCTTCGTTCCACAGCTCAGGATGGGCGGTGATGAACTCTTTCATCAGCCGCACGCACCGCTCGTCCTGCACGACGTCCACGCGGACGCCGCGCGCGCGCAGCAGCTCCTCTTCACCCACGAACGTCCGGTTCTCGCCGACCACGACGTGGGGAATGCCGTAGAGCAGGATGGCCCCCGAGCACATCGTGCACGGCGAGAGAGTCGTATATAGCGTACTCGCCCGGTAGATCGACCCGGGCAGGCGGCCGGCGCGCTCGAGCGCGTCCATTTCGCCGTGGAGGATCGCGCTTCCCTGCTGGACGCGTCGGTTGTGACCGCGTCCGATCATGCGACCGTCGTGCACCAGCACGGCGCCGATTGGAATCCCGCCCTCGGCGCGGCCCTGTTCAGCTTCTTCGATGGCAGCGGCGAGGAACGCAGTGAGCAGTCGCTCGGCCATCCGCATATTGTGGCTCAGCCCGTCATCGGAATCATCCCGGCGCTCCTCGGGTTCACGGCCATTCGCGATCGGCTCGTCTGCCGTCGCGAAAGCGCCGTTTCGATACAATGGGGTTCTCGGAATCCGGGATCCCCATTGGCCCGCAGTCACTCACGCTCGTTCCATCGGCTTGCGCTCGTGCTGGCGGCGGCGTCGACGCTCGTCGGCGCGAACGCGCTCGGCCTGCAGACCTCGGCCGCGAGCCTCACGCTGCTGTCCAGGGACGGCCGCAGGGCCCTTCCGCTGTCGCTCGTCTCGGGTCGCGACTTCATCGCGCTCGACGAACTCGCGTCGACCTTTCAGCTCGCGGTCCACGAGGAAGCCGGCGCGCTGACGGTGTCCTACAAAGGGAAGACGATCGTCCTGACGCCCGACCAGGCGCTGGCGTCGGTGAACGGCCGGCTCGTGTCGCTGCCGGCGGCCCCGGTCCGCAGCGGCGGCCGCCTCATGGTGCCGGTCGAATTCGTCAGCCGCGCCCTCGCCCTGATCTACGACCAGCGGCTGGATCTCCGGACGCCATCCCGCCTGCTGATCGTCGGCGCCCTGCGCGTGCCGCGCGTCTCGGTGCGCTACGAACCGGCCGCCGCCGGTCCGCGTCTCGTCGTCGAGGCGAAGCCGCGTACTCTCATGAGCGTGGCCCAGCAGGGCGATCGGCTCGTCCTCAAGTTCGACGCCGACGCGCTCGATCTTGCCCTCGGGCCGATTTCCGGCGGCGAGGACATGGTCCGGACGATTCACGAGATCGATCCGATCACCCTGGCCGTCGAGCTCGGTCCGAAGTTCGCGGCGTTTCGCACGTCCACCGAAACGGTCGACGCTGCGTCGCGGACCATCCTCGACCTGCTGCCGCACACGGACACCGCGCCGGCGCCGGTCGCGCCCGGCGTTCCCGCGCCGGCCCCGACGCCCGGAGCAACGCCGGGACCGGCGCCGCCCGAGCTCAGCCCTCAGAGCGCCCCAGCTCTCCGGACGATCGTGATCGATCCCGGACACGGCGGCGACGACGAAGGGGTGCACGGCCCGGGCGGAGCCAGGGAGAAGGACGTCACGCTCGCGGTAGCGCGCCGGCTCAAGCAGGTCATCGAGAGCCGTCTGGGGTTGCGCGTGCTGCTCACGCGCGGCGACGACCGGAACGTGGCTCTCGACGACCGCACGGCCCTGGCGAACAACAACAAGGCCGACCTGTTTCTCAGCCTGCACGCCGACGGCTCGCTCCGGCCGGCGACGAGCGGCGCGACGGTCCTCTATGCGGCGTTCGACGTCAATGCCGCGGCCGCGGCGCGCGCCGGGCTCGGATCCGATCGCCTGCCGGCCTTCGGCGGCGGCTCGCGCCAGATCGATCTCGAGCTCTGGGATCTGGCGCAGTACTCGCACCTCGATCGGTCCGCGAGCCTCGCCGATCTCGTCCAGCAGCAGTTCCTCGGACGCATTCCGCTGGCCGTGCATCCGATCGATCGTGCGCCGCTTCGGGTCCTCGAGTCGGCGAACATGCCGGCCGTCCTGATCGAGATGGGCTTCCTGTCGAACCCCGGCCAGGAAAAGCAGTTGACGTCTGCCCAGTTCCAGGGCGTCCTGGCCCAGGCGATTTTCGACGCGGTGCTGAAGTTCCGCGACCTCCCCGACGGGGCGCGCCGCGCGCCGGCCGCGGGTCCGCCGCCCGGCGCGCGCGGTGCAGGAGGCGGCCGGTGAGCGCCCGCCGGGCTCTCGTTGTCTCCGCGCTGGTCGTCCTCGTCGCGGTGATGGCGTGGGCGCTGTTCGTCGCGCTGCCGCGCCGGTACCACCGGAGCTTCCCCGCGCCGGCCGCGGCCGCACCGGCACCTTCGTCCGCTTCGCCTTCGTCAGCCGCGACGTCGGTCGGCCGCCGCATCAAGGCGCGGCTGTTCTACGTCAACGACGACGGGACGCGGCTGAAAGGCGTGGAGCGGGAGGTGCCGTACGGCGAGAGTCCCGTCGAGCAGGCGACCGACATCATGGACGCGCAGATCGCGCCGGCCGCGGCCCCGATGGTGTCGGCGATCCCGGCCGGCACGAAGCTGCGAAGCGTCTTCCTGACCGACCGCGGCGAAGCCTACGTCGATCTCAGCCGCGACGTCGTCTCGGCGCACCCGGGCGGATCGCTCAACGAGCTGCTGACCGTCTACACGATCGTCGACGCGCTCACCGCCAACCTGCCCGCCATCACCTCCGTCCAGATTCTCGTCGACGGACGGGAGGTCGACACGCTCGCGGGCCACGTCGATCTGCGCCGGCCGCTCGCGAAGAACACCGACTGGATACAATAGACGCGTCATGCGATCCGACAACCGCTCAGCCAGCCAGCTTCGCGAGACGAAGCTCACGCCCGGATTTCTGCCGCACGCCGAAGGCTCCGTGCTGATCGAGACCGGCAGCACGCGCGTCATCTGCACGGCGAGCGTCGAGGATCGCGTGCCGCCGTTCCTGCGCAACACGGGCAAGGGATGGGTGACGGCCGAATACGGCATGCTCCCGCGCGCCACGAGCACGCGGACCACGCGCGAGGCGTCGGCCGGCAAGGTCGGCGGCCGCACGCAGGAGATTCAGCGCCTCATCGGGCGCTCGCTCCGTTCGGTCACCAACCTCCACGCGATCGGCGAGCGCACGCTCTGGATCGACTGCGACGTCATCCAGGCCGACGGCGGCACACGCACCGCCTCGATCACCGGCGCGTTCGTCGCGCTCGCGCTCGCCTTCGAGACGATGCGCGAACGCGATCAGATCAAGACGATTCCGCTATCCGACTACGTGGCCGCGACGAGCGTCGGCATCGTCGACGGCGAAGCGCTGCTCGACCTCGCCTACGAGGACGACTCGCGCGCCGAAGTGGACATGAACATCGTCAAGACCGGCGACGGCCGGTTCATCGAGGTGCAGGGCACGGCCGAGGCGCTGCCGTTCGGCCGCGATTCGCTGCTCACGCTGCTGGACCTGGCCGACCTCGGCATCCGTCAGCTCATCGAGCAGCAGAAGGCCATCGTCGGCCATCTGATCGCGAACAGAAGGCTGTAGGCTCGCGGGAGAGGGAGCGCCGGCCCGGCCGCATGACATATGCACGGTACCGGACCGGCGACAGGACGACGTGCCGCGGCCGCAGACGCCGGACGATCGGACCGAATGCCGGCCGACCGTCGGTCGAAGCAGCCTCCATGCCTGAATCAGCAAGAGATATTCCACGGCCGAAGCCCCGCCCCGCCGCCGTTCTCGAAGAGGACGATCCGGGAAGTCATCCCGGGCGACGAACTAACGCCGCCGCTTCCGGTCCATGTTTCCGGTCCCGGCGACATCTGCGGCATGTGGCAAGATCGGGGAAGACTGGCGATGGTTCTGCGCACCGGCATCCTGCCCACTCCGCTCGGGGACATGCTCGCCGTCAGCTCCGACTCGGGCCTCTGCGCGCTCGAGTTCACCGGCCCGAAGCGCCAGGACAAGCTGTCAGCGCGGCTCAGGCGTCACTTCCCGCCTCACGACATCGTCGATCGCCCGAGCCCGGTGATTGACGCGACGCGCGCGTGGCTGGATGCGTACTTCGCCGGCGCGTCGGCGGAAGTCGACGGTCTGCCGCTCGACATGCACGGCGCGCCGTTCGAGCTGCGGGTGTGGCGGGCGCTGCTCGAAATTCCGGCCGGTCGAACCTCGAGCTACGGCGCGATTGCGGCCAGGATTGGCGCACCGGGCGCCGCCCGCGCCGTCGGGATGGCCAACGGCGCGAATCCGATTGCGATCATCGTCCCGTGCCATCGCGTCATCGGATCGGACGGCTCGCTGACCGGCTACGGCGGCGGACTGGACCGGAAGACCTGGCTGCTCGACCACGAGCGCCGCTGGCGGACCGACACGTTGTTCTGACTCTTCCCGATGCCGGGGTCAGAAATGCGCTTCGAGATATGCGCGCAGCCCGCGAAATGCCTTGCCTCGATGGCTGACCGTTGATTTCTGCGCGCTCGCCTCGGCGAGCGTCCGGTTGAACGGCGGATAGAAGAAGATCGGGTCGTACCCGAACCCGCCCTCCCCTCTGGGCGCCTGGGCGATGCGCCCTTCGACCGTGCCGCGGGTCTCGAACAGCACCGCGCCGCGGGCGCCGGCCGGGCCGCCGTCGGCCAGCGCCACGGCGCAGACGAATCGCGCCGTGCTCGTCGCGGCCCCGCGCGCGCGCAGCGCGTCGTAGATCAGGCGGAACTTCTCGGGATAGGAGGTGTGCTCGCCGCCGAACCGCGCCGACTCGACGCCCGGCGCCCCGCCGAGCGCGTCGATTTCGAGGCCGGAATCCTCGGCCACCGTCAGTTCTCCCGTGCGCTCGGCGTAGTATCGGGCCTTCAGGCGGGCGTTCTCCTCGAAGGTCCGGCCGGTCTCGGCTGGCGGCGGGATATCCGGGTAATCGGCGAGCGTGACGAGATCGAGCGCCGTGCCCGCCAGCACCGATCTGATTTCGCGCAGCTTGCCGCGATTCGTCGTCGCCAGGAGGAGGCGGGCCACGCCGCCAGTGTACTGCGTGTCGGCGTGAGGCTTGGCCGCGGGCGGCGACCCGAAGGTCGTCGCCCGGGGGTGGTGTGGCAGGCATTCGGCCGGCTGGAGAACGGCTCAAGGCGAGACTTGCAGTCCAGCCGACGGGCGGGCATCCTCCGGAGAGGAAGGTGGATCGCGGACGGCTAGGCCGCCGCGGTTCTCGAGTACGGACGCAATCCGGCTCGCACGGGCGAGGCGACATCGAGGCGCGTGAAGGCGCCGTCGCGCGTCTTCAACAGAAACCTGGCATCGACCAGCGCGCCGAGCAGCGTCGCACAGGAGGAAGCATCGAGCCCCCACAGGCGGCGCGCCTGCGCCTCGGTCAGTCGCAGACCTGGCATTTCGAGGAACTCAGCCCGCACGCGCCGGAGCACTTCTTCTTCAGTCAAGCGCGCATCAGGCGTCATGACGTTCTCTCCGCCCTTGGTCACTCGCTATCGGAGACGAATCGGAAGGAGCAACCCGGGTGCCAGCCAATGCCCGGCGCCATGGCTGGCAACGGCGTCACGAAATGCGCGGTTTTCCGGGAAATCGTTGCCACGCGGCTGAGGATCGCCCGCCAGCGGTCCGTTCGTTCGTTGCTTCCTAGACGGGTCGTGTACGGATTTCATTCAGGTTCACTCGAGCGTCAGATGAGCTCTCAGGTCCCGGAATCGCCGTCCCGCGACGATCCGGCGCGCAAACGGCAAACGCGGGGCCCTGCCACAAGGAAGCAGGCGCCGCGGCGCGCAAGGAGCGCGAGTTGTCCGTCAATGCCCTCGTTTTCCCGTGATCCCGATTCGTCGCCTCTGCCAGCTGCCGTGGCCGGAGCGACGGCATGGCATCCGGCGCAGTCCATCCTGCCCGTCTGCGACGGGATCATGCAGTCGTTCATCAACTCCGCTGCCCGGGAGACGATGTCTCCGACCAGTCTGGCGTCGCGATCCTTGTTCGAAAGGATCCGAGACCGGCACGCCGGCGGCCGCCGCCCAGATCGACATCGAGTGGTGGCAACTGCCGGAAGTCACGTCATGCACGTGCGCTGCGACGCCACGTCAGCGACGGCGTCGAGGCCTCGAGCGGCCGGTTCCGGCGAGCGATTTCGAGGTGCTAAGATGGGCGCAGTCGGGGCGTAGCGCAGCCTGGTAGCGCACCTGCCTTGGGCGCAGGGGGTCGTGGGTTCGAATCCCGCCGCCCCGACCACTTTTCGGAGGTGTTTCCGGTCGGAATACGTTGTTACCTATCGCTCAGGAAGGACAGGAGAGGGACACCGTGGTTCGCATTCGCCTCGGGCCACCATCCAACTCGTTCCGGATTCCAGCCACCCACGACTCCGGCAACTTCAGGCGGGCATCCCAAGGTCCGGCATCGGTCGACCGAGGAACAGCGACGACAGAGGCGGGCGACCCCGCGCACGAGTCGCACGGACCGCCACGCGCGCTGTCGGCGCCTTCAGGGCCTGCGTGCGAGGACACTGCCGACATTCGACAGCCGTCAGACGAAGGGGTTCTTCTCGCGCGCCACGACGGCTGGCTGCGTCCGTGTTCCGCAGTGCGTATCGATCACGGGCTTGCAATCGATCGTTGTTAGCTCACCGTCGCGCGAATCTCGATTGACGAACGGACCAGGCTGTCGCGCCAGTTCCGCGACCACGCGTTCGCGGCGTTGACGAATCTCCAGGAATCTCTCGTACGACACGACGGTCCCGGGCATGCTGACCTCCGGATTCATTCGACCGAACGGCATTCACGGGATGAATGCCGCATTGTTCGCGAGGCGCGCCTTCCGCTCCACGGCCCGGGCCTCGTGGGCCTCCTTCTTCTGTCGCGCGCGCTCCCGCTGCGGCGCTTCGCGCTCCGAGCAGGAACTCTTCATGGCCGACCGTCTTTTGCATCGACCGCATAGAGAATCTCTGCCACGGAGGCCGGTGCCGTCCCGTGCTCGCGCAGAGCGATCATGATGCCTGGCGCCACGCCGAGCGCCGCCAGGAGCACCGTCGTCGAGAGACTGGCGGCCATCGACATGCTGACCGTGACGACGAGGGCCAGCGCCGTGATCCACCCGCCGATCAGCCACGTCCGGGAAACAACGTTCAACATGATGTGGACTCCTTCGGGTCGGCCCTGCTGTCGGGAGCTGCGATCAGGGCGCGGAACTGTTTGCGTTCGAGGGCACGCCAGCGGGAGATGCCAGCGGGGCACTCCTTCGACTCGCGATCGGCCGGCAATCGCGGTCGTTTCGTTGCGTGAAGGTCTGCCGGGCGACGGACGTTCGATGGATCGTTCAGGTGCGCTCCGATCGATGGCCGAAATGGGCCTGTCGGCGCGCACCCGCGAAACGACGGGGGCACTGCTCGGACGCTGGCGGGCTCAGTGCGGGACTACGCGATCCACTATACAGGAATCGTCGACATCGCGTATTCGCCGCCGGAATCCCCGCGCGGCGTATACTGAATGCTTCACACCGGCTTTCCTGAGCCCTGCGGCCGGATTCGGCTCCAGCCCCTCACCAAAGCAGGTCCCTGGAGGACCGATGAAGGGCTCCGCCTCGATCCCGTCAACGCCGGCCGCCGCGGCCATCACACCCTCATCGTGCCCGTTCTGCCAATCGTCATCGATCGTGACGACCGCGAAGAGTCCCGACGCCGACAGCTACTGGCGGTGCACGGAGTGCGGCGAAGTCTGGAATGCGTCGCGTTCGCAGACGGACAGGTATGGCGGACGCCGATGGCAGTGACGCAGCGCCCGAGGCTCGCGCTCGCAGATTGCGTGCTTCATGTACGGAACACCAGCGCCGCCTGGAGACCGCGCAGCACGTCGGCAAGTTGCTGCGGCGTGCCATCGATATCCAGCGTCGGATATTCCGCATCGGGCGCGAGGAACAGCGCGAAACCGTGTGGGCCCACCTCGATATGCGCGTCACAGTGCGCGTCCGAGCCGGCAACGTGGACGCGTGGGAGATCGACTCTCATATTCGGCATGCTGCTCACCGTACCTGGGGGAGACGTTTCCACGTCAGACCACCGGGGCGTCGGTGGCACGAATGATGTGGCGCCACATGTTCGCAAGTATCGTCCGCCGCGGTGTTCTCCGCTGGCTCGGCGCGCCGCCACCCTCTCGCGCGCGTTCGAGCCGTTCGCGATCGGCAGCTGATCCGGCGGCCTGTGACAACAGCACCGGGGCACCGGCCTCAATGGCCGGGACGGTCGGACGGTGGTCCCGCAACTCCCACGCGCCGGGGATCATCGGCGGCAGTCCGCGCACGCCTCGCTGAAGCCTTGCCGAGGCGTCCTCGACTTGCGTGGGGTGAAGGGACGTCACCGTTCCACCCATTCCACGAAGGCAGGCGGAACCTCGTCGCGCACGATCATCGCGCGCAGAATGCGGTCGTCGCGAAACAGCATCGCGGTTCCGATGCGGGCTGCGTCCACCGTGTCGTAACGAGTCGACGCCGCAGCGATGCCACTCGCCGAGCCGCGCCTCATGGTCGCAATCAGCTTGAACATACGTATCCCCTGCGGCAAGTCTGCAGCAGGCGGGTCGCACGCGATGTCCCGAATTGCACATCGCGCGGGCCGTTCGTTGTGTTGGCGCGGCTCCGTGCGAGGTTACGACGGACCGTCGCGGCGCTCTGCCCTGGCCGCCGCTTCCAACCCCATGCCGGGCCCGGAGCCGGCGCCGAGCACGATCGTCACCTCATGCTCACCGCCATCGTCCGCCAGCGGAATCGCACCCGCGTCAATCGGGACGCCATCGAGCTCTGCCGAGGCGATACCACAACAGCGGTGCTCCGGGTTGGACACGGTGAAGCGATACCGTGTGCGGCCGACACGCCAGCTGAGCGAATAGTGCGGCCACGCCGTGGGGATGCAGGGGCTCACGCTGGCCGTCGATCCGCTCCGCCGCAATCCGAGGAGCGCTCGAACGGCGGCCTGGTACATCCATCCCGCGGACCCCGTGTACCACGTCCAGCCGCCGCGGCCGACGTGCATCGGGTGCGCGTAGACGTCAGCGGCCACGACGTACGGTTCCGCACGGTACCGCTCGGCGCCTTCCGCCGTGCGCACGTGGTTGATCGGATTGATCATGTGGAACAGTTCCATCGCTTCGTCGCCGAGGCCGAGGCGAGCCAGCGCGATCACCGTCCAGAGCGCGGCGTGCGTGTACTGGCCGCCGTTCTCGCGAACGCCGGGCACGTAGCCCTTGATGTAGCCGGGATCGTGCGCCATGCGATCGAACGGCGGCGTGAGCAGCAGCACGATCTGTGCGTCGCGGCGCACCAGATGCGCCCGGACGGCGTCCATCGCACGCTCGGCGCGGCGGGGCTGTGCCGCCCCTGAAAGCACCGCCCACGACTGGGTCAGTGAATCGAGCTTGCACTCCTCGTTCTGCACGGACCCGAGGGGCGTTCCATCGTCGAAATAGGCGCGCCGATACCAGTCGCCGTCCCACGCCAGCTCCAGCATGCCGGTCAGCCATCGGACCTCGTCCCGGTAGATTCGAGCGAGATCGCTCCGCCCCCGGCGCTCGCAGATCGGGGCGAACTCGTTCAGGACGGTCACCAGAAACCACCCGAGCCACACGCTTTCGCCCCGGCCGCCGTGTCCGACGCGATTCATCCCGTCGTTCCAGTCGCCGGATCCGATCAGCGGGAGTCCGTGCGCGCCGTAGCGCATCGCGTGCGCGATGGCGCGTACCGAGTGCTCGAAGAGCGAACCGGTCTCCAGCGACGCGCGTGGAAGCATGTACGTTTCCGCCCGATCGGGCTCGAGCGCCGGCGCCTCGAGAAACGGCACGACTTCATCCAGCACGGACTCATCGCCGCTCTGCGAGACGTAGCTGGCGACGGCGTAGGGCAGCCAGAGCAGATCGTCGGAGCATCGCGTTCTGGTTCCGCGTCCGCTCGGCGGATGCCACCAGTGCTGCACGTCCCCTTCGAGGAACTGTCGCGACGCCGCCCGAAGAAGGTGCGCGCGACACAGGTCCGGCCGGGCATACATCAGAGCCAGCACGTCCTGCAGCTGGTCGCGGAACCCGAAGGCTCCGCCTGGCTGGTACGGGCCGCTGCGCGCCCATATGCGGCAGCTCAGTGTCTGATAGAGCAGCCATCGGTTGACGATGAGATCGAACGAATCGTCCGGCGTACTGATCTGGACGGCGTCGAGCACCTCGTCCCACGTGCGCTCCACCGCCGCGAGTGCCGTCTCCGCTTGCGCCACGGAGGAATACCGTGCGGCCAGCTGCATCGCGTCGGCGCGGTCGCGTCCCTGTCCCAGAGCGAAGACCACGCGTCGAGATTCGCCGGGCCCGATGTCCAGGACGACCTGCAGCGCGCCGCACGGGTCGAGTCCGGCGCCCGTGCGGCCGGCGAGCCGCTCGCGGAAGAGCGCGGCGGGCGCGCTCAACGTACGGTTGCGTCCGACGAACTCGGCGCGATCGCCGGTGTGAGATCGCAGGGTCGCCGTGGTGCGCCAGAACGCGACGCTGTCCCGGAATTCGGCGTTGTACGCGTTGCGCGCCAGCATGGCGCCGGTCTGGTCGTCGAACTCGGTGACCACGAAGCGCCGCTCACCCGCGCGCGGCGGCCCCAGGCACCACTCGACGTATCCAAATACACTGAAACGCCGCCTCATCTTCGTCGTGTTCGTCAGCGTCAACACCGACAGCTTCACGGGATCGTCAGGCGCCACGAAGACCGCCAGCTCCTGCTGCACGCCGTCCACGGCGTGCTGATACCGTGTGACGCCCGCGGCGTGCCGGATCACCCACCGGCCCGCATCCGCGCGCCGAGGCAGCGGTCCCGGTGTAGCTCCCCACACGGCCTCGGAGTCCTCGTCCCGCAGATAGATGGCTTCCGCCGTCGGATCGGTCAACGGATCGTTCTCGAACGGCGTCAGCCTGTTCTCGCGGCTGTTTCCGGCCCAGGTGAAGCCGGACCCGGAGCTGCTCACGATCGTGCCGAACGCGGGATTGGCCAGGACGTTCGACCATGGCAGCGGCGTTTCGCGTTCGCCGTCGAGCACGACGACGTACTCGCGGCCGTCACGCGTGAAGCCGCCAAGCCCGTTCTCCATGAGCAGGGGCGGGACCGCCACCGGTGCGGACGCGGGCTCCGGCGGACGGATGGCCGCCGACGGCGGCACGTCATGGCCGGCGTACAGCCAGGGGGCCGGGCGCTCCAGCTGCGCCACGAGATCTCCGAGTTCGCCGAGCAGAACGACCCGGGCCGCCGCGGAGAACAGACGGCGGTCCGATTCGGGCATCCCATCGGCACGCAGCAGAAACATGCCGCCGGGCTTGCCGAGCCAGCCGGCCCATGGCGGCTCCTGCACGAGCACGGACAGAAAGTTCTGCATCTCGTCGAGATAGTCCGCCGCGTGTTCGTTCAGGAGGACGACGTCAGCCCGCAGCCCTTTGACGCGCCAGTACTGCTGTGCATTGAGCAGCTGACGTGCGAGCGGCAGCGACGCCACCTCCGCGATCCGAAGGAGGACGATCGGCAGGTCCCCGGAAACGCCGTAGCCCCACAGGTTCTGCTGGCCCAGCGTGTTGCCCGCGAGGTCGGCCGGGCTGATGCGCGACGCGTCCGATCCGAAGACCCGCGACGCGAGGCGGTCGAAGAGCATCGCATGCTCGTCGCTGATTCCCAGCTGCTGCAGGGTGATGTGGACGTGGGTGAACGCCATCGAAAACGCACGCGCGGCGGCGCTGCCATCACGATACTTGCGGGCCAGCGCCAGTGCGGTGGCTCGATCCGGCGCAATACCGGTTCCAAAGGTCACGCGGACGCGCGCTCCTGGTGCGAGCCGGATGCGTTCCCGCAGGGCGCCGATTGGATCGAGCACCGCGCCCGTCGTGCCCGACAACGCGCGGCCGTCGAGCGCCATCGGGTCGGCGGGCGAACGTCCGCGGCCGAGGAAGCGCGCGCGGTCCGTCTCCCACTCGACAGCGCCGCCCAGGCGCGGCCCGTCGACGCCGAGCACGTGGAAGCCGACAACCGGCGTTTCCTCCGCCGCGCGCGGCCGTCGGCTGAAGAGGAGGCCGGCGCTCTGCGCATCGAACTCCGTCTCGACGAACAGCTTGCCGAACGCCGGGTGCGCGAGATCGTCCTCGGGGCGGGCCAGCACGATCTCCACGTAGCTGGTGACCTCGATTTCGCGCGTCTGATCGCCGCGATTGACGATCGTCAGGCGCCGCACCTCGACATCATCCTCCGACGACACGGTGATCTCGAGCTGAGTCTCGATGTCGGTATCGCGGCGACGAAACGTAATCTTGTCGAGATCGAAGGTCACCTCGAACCGGTCCGGCTCCTGACAGCCGGGCTGGTAGGCGGCGGACCAGACACGATTCGACCAGGGATCGCGCAGGTAGATGTAGTGAGCGCCCGCATCGGACGTGGGGTCGTCGCGCCGCCGGGTGACCGCCACGTCGCGCCACATGCTGAACCCGCCGCCGGCGCTGGTGACGGCGGCCGTGTACCGCCCGTTCGAGAGAAAGTGCGTGTGCGCGGTCGTCGAGTGCGGCGATCGAAAGCGTCTCGTCGCGAAGACGGGAAGCGACGGCGGCGCCGTCGTGCTCTCGGCCGGGCGCGGCTCCGACAGGATCGCCTCGCGAGGCACGCGCTCCTGCAGCAGCAGCTCCGTGGCCTGGACGCGGGGATCCGCGTGGAAGCGCGAGACGAATGTATCGCCGCAGATGACGTTGGCGAGAGCGACAAGCGACATGCCCTGGTGGTGCGCGAAGTAGGCCAGGACCACGGCCGGCCGCCCGATCGCCTCCGGCGGCGCATCGATGTCGCGGCCCCGCGGGTTGTAGTCGAGCGCTTCGTAGAAACCGAACCGGCCTTCCATACCTAGCGCCGCCAGTCGCTTGAAGTTCTCGGCCGCGAACGGAGGCGTGACCATGCTCGCCAGCGCCGTGGCGTAGGGAGCGATGACGAGCTCGGCGGACAGCCCGCGCTTGAGTCCGAGTCCGGGCACTCCGAAGGCCCGGTACTGGTAGTTGCCGGCGCGATCGGTGAACGCGTACGCCGATTCCGAGATCCCCCAGGGCACGTCGCGCTGACGGCCATAGTCGATCTGCCGCCGGGTGCTCGCGCGGCAGCTCTGGTCCAGGAGCGTTCCGGGGAAGTTCCGCATCAGAAGCAGCGGCATCAGGTACTCGAACATCGTGCCGCCCCAGGACATCAGCGTCGCGCGGCCGTCCAGGTTCGTCACCAGGCGTCCCAGGTGAAACCAGTGGTGCTGCGGGACGTCGCCCTTCGCAATCGCGATGAAACTCGCCAGCCGCGCCTCGGACGCCAGCAGATCGTAGAAGGCGCCATCGAGACGTCCAGGACCTTCGGCGTCGGCGAGACGATATCCGATCGAGAAGATGCGCCGCCGCCGGTCGTACAGGAAGTCGAAGCGCATGGCATCGGCGAGCGCGGACACACGACCGGCGAGCGCCCGCAGCGATTCCGCGGGCACCGGCTCTTCCACCACCAACTCCTCCACCCGCTCGAGCACGGCCCTGCACCAGTAGATGATCTCGTTCCCGGGATCGGGCGGCCCCGGACGTTCGAGCTCGGCCACCGCCCGTGCGAGCTGCGCCCCCGTCGCTCGAATCGCCGCGACGACGTCTTCGGTCGCAGCGGCGCGGGCGGCGGCAACCATGGCGCGAGCCAGACGATTGATCTCGGTGACGGTCTGCCGAGGTCCGGATCGGGCGTCGCTCGACGAGGACGCGGCCGCGAGCAGCTCCGCGGTGTCGGCCAGCCCGGCGAGCCGCTGCGCGCGGGTCTGTGGAGTCTCTTCGAGCTGGAGCAGCCCCTGCGCGAGCGCGATCAGCGCGCCGGCCAGGTTGCCGCTGTCGACGGTCGAGACGTACCGCGGGTGCATGGGCGCCAGGCTGGTCGTCTCGTACCAGTTCAGGAAGTGTCCCTGATATCGCTCCAGGCCTTCGAGCGTCGTCACCATCGCGTCCAGGCGACGGAGAAGGACGTCCGTCGAAAGGTACCCGAGGTCATGTGCCGCCAGCATCGAAAGGAGGCTCATGCCGATGTTGGTCGGCGACGTGCGGCGCGCCAGCTTCGGGCCGTCGTCATTCTCCTGGTAGTTGTCGGGCGTCAGCCACGCGTCCTGTTCGGTGGCGAACGTTTCGAAGTAGCGCCAGGTCTTGCGCGCCGTCCGCCGCAGCACGGTCCGGTCGCCATCGCTCAGCGGCCGCACGCGTGCGCCCACCGGCACACTGAGCCAGTAGGCGACCACCGGCGCCATCGTCCAGAGGAGAAGAAACGGCAGCGCGGCGGGAAGCGCGGCCGGTTCCCTCGCCACGATGGCAACCGCCACGGCGGCTGCGATGATCGGGCTGGCCGCCATCTCGGCGAGGTATCGGCGCAGTCTCTGACCGACCAGGCCCGCGGCCTTGGCGGCCGTGGTTGCCGCCGTCTCCCACTCGAGCATCCGGCGCCTGGTGATGATGAGGCGCACGAGAGTGACGCCGATCGCGTGGGCGCTGTCGAACGCGTGGAAGGCGAGGAACGTCAGGCTCAGGAACACCTGCGCGAGCGCGGTGGCGGCATCGCCACGCAGGTTGGCGAGAAAGACCGGGATCGACTGTGCTCGTTCGGGCCCGACCAGCAGGCGCGCGAGCACCGGAAGGAGCTGGGATGCGGCCACGACAATGACCGTCGTGGTCCAGAACCAGCGCGGGCCCGGCAACACCGTCCATCCGGCAATGAGGAGCGCCAGCAGCGTCGGCGCGATGAGGCTGCGCCGCAGGTTGTCCAGGATCTTCCAGCGCCCGATGATCGGCAGGGTGTTCCGGCGGATGCCGTGCTGCGACGGCACGAACGGGAACAGCCAGAAGAGGATCTGCCAGTCGCCGCGAATCCAGCGATGCTGTCGTCGGGCGTGGGACAGCACGCTCGACGGATACTCGTCGACCAGCTCGACATCCGAGGCGAGCGCGACCCGCGCGTGAAGGCCTTCGAAGAGATCGTGGGAGAGGAGCGCGTTCTCCGGCACCAGACCGTCCAGCGCGGTGGTGAATGCATCGACGTCGTACAGACCCTTGCCGGTGAAGATGCCTTCGCCGAAGAGATCCTGATAGGTGTCGGATACGGCCGTCGTGTAGGGATCGACGCCGGTGTGTCCGGAATAGAGCCGCGCAAAGAGGGATCCGGCGGCGCTCATGAACGTCACGCTGATGCGCGGCTGAAGGATGCCGTACCCTTCCGTCACCCGGCCAACGCGCGAATCGAACGTCGCGCGATTGAGCGGATGCGTGATGATCCCGATCAGCTCGCGGGCCACCCCTCTCGGCAACCGTGTATCGCTGTCGAGCGTGATGCAGTACCTGACGTGTGGAAGCACCGCCAGATCGCCGACCGACAGGATGAAGCTCGTATCGGTGGCGCCACGCAGCAGGCGATTGAACTCCTCGATCTTCCCGCGCTTGCGCTCCCAGCCCATCCAGAGCCGTTCGCGCTCGTTCCACTGGCGCAGACGGTGAAAGAGGAAGAACCGGTCCGCGCTGCCGTTCGCGTACTTGGCGTTGAGCGCGGCGATGCGCGCACGCGCCTCCTCGAGAATCCCGGCGTCGCGCGGCAACGTCTCGGCCGACGCGTCCCGGAAGTCGCTGAGGATGGCGAAATGGATATGCGGGTCGATGTTGCCGAGCGCCTGCACTTCGAGGTGCGCGACCAGCTCGTCGACGCGCTCCACGCTCTCGAGGACCGTCGGTACGACCACCATCGTCCGGGCCGACGGAGGCACCGCCTCGTACTCGAGGCGCGGAAGCCGGCGCGGCGGAATCAGATAGCTGATCAGCCGCTGCAGGACCTGGATCGTCAGCTCGCTGGCGGGCACGACCGTCAGGAGCGCGACGAAGAACAGCGCGGCGCCGCGCCAGCCATGCCACCAGGCGTAGACGACAGCCGCCAGCACGAGCAGGGCGGTGCCGGCCGCGATGCTTCCAAGGTAGCCCTGCGTCGCATACGCGAAGAACAGCCGCCGGGCGCGCGCTTTGAGAGTGGGCTGCCAGGCCACGCTGCGCTCGAACTGCCGCCGCCCTGCGCCAATCAGGTGATAGCCAACATGCGAGTCGCGGGCGTCGGGGTTCCGCACGTGAACCTGCCGCGCGCGTTCGACGACCTTCAGCGCGACCAGCAGCTGACCTTCACCGGTCGGGACGGCGAGCTCCTCGATGGCGTGGCGATAGCGGTCGCGGCTGCGGAAATCCATCCGGCCGTAGACGCCGGCCGGATCGCGCTGGAGCACCTGCTCGACGGGGCTCACGCTTTCGAAGAACTCACTCCAATCGAACGTCGAAATCAGCCGGAGGCTGCCAATCAGGTTGGCCATGCCGGCCTGTGCGGAGGCCTGACTCTGTCCTTCCGCTCGAATCGCGTCCTCGACCGTCTGGCCGCGCTCCGCCAGCGCCTCTTCGAGCTGATGGTGCAGGCGCGACGCGATTGCGCCCAGGGCACGAGACCGCTGAAGCAGGCGCGCGACGAACGCATGATGGACCTGCGCCGGCCACTGCTCGAGGGGCGCGGGCGCCGCTTCGGCCGCTGCGGCCAGCCGATCCGCCGCGAGC
The DNA here is from genome assembly GCA_050257855.1 of Betaproteobacteria bacterium. Lineage (GTDB taxonomy): Bacteria > Acidobacteriota > Vicinamibacteria > Vicinamibacterales > CAVVIG01 > JBLMXQ01. The sequence continues at coordinate 32,499 of JBLMXQ010000033.1, forward strand.
TGGTGCGCCCGGCTGGCCGCGAGCTCGTCGGCTCTCGTGCGCAGATGGTCGAGGAGCGCGAGCTTCAGCGCGCTCGGCCATGCCCAGAGCTCGCCCATCGTGAGCGGCGTCACCGACTGGAAGGCGCTGATGAACCGCTGAAGCCGCTGCGCTTCGAGCCGGCCCCCGCTGGATCCGATCAGCTCGAGCGCGAGCGCGTAGATGCGCGGGAGCCCCGCGAACTCGTCGGCGGCGACGCGAGGAAGCCGCTTGAAGAACGAGGGCGGCAGGTCGTGATGGATGTCGCGCGCGGCGGCGGAGATGATGTGGAAATTGTCGAGCAGCCATTCGGCCGCCGGCGATACGCCCTCGTGCTGCGCGTCCTCCGCCAGCTCGCGGTAGACGTCGCGGAGCGCGCGCATGTGTGCCTTGACCTGGCGCAGGTGTGCGCGGCCGCCGCCCCGTCGGCGCGGGGCAATCGAGAGCAGCGCCGCCAGACGCCTGGCGTGCTCCTCGAGCAACTCGATACTGAGCAGTTCCTCGCCCCCCGCCAGCGAGCGAGGTCGCGTGAACACAGAATGCCGCATGGCTCTCCCTGCGTCAGGCGGCTCACGCTGCGTCAGCAGTGCTCCGCCGTACGAGATCTCGTGTCACACGAGTCCGCGAGACGACACGGTGATTGCGCGGTCAGCGTTCGTACGTCAGCGCGGATGCCGGAAAGCGGGTCGGAGCGGAAAGCATGTGACATCGCATGCTCCTATGCCTGGGGCACATGGGCTGCCGAAGAGTCTCGGCTGAAGCGACGTCACAGGGCGTGGCACCGTGTCGGGCGTCGAATCAAGTCTATCGTACATTTCTCCGACGATCCCGGTGCGATTCACCCCCCGAGCGCCCGGGAATATTTCACACCGCTGAAGACATTCGGGTCCAGGTGAGCGTGTCCGACCCCGGCGCGTCTCCGACGCGCTCAGGTCGATGGCGCCCCGACGCGACGGAGAAGATGATCGCGGCGACTCATTCGTAGTTCGGATGGGTCAGCCGTTCGTTGACGTTCAGCGTGAAAGGAGATGAACGATGGTGACGGTTGCGTTGTTGGTTCGACTGGAAGCCAGGCCAGGCAAGGAAGCGGATGTCGAAGCATTTCTCCGCGCTGGCCTGCCGATTGTCGAAGCCGAACCCGCCACGACGGCCTGGTTCGGCATTCGCCTCGATCGGTCCACCTTCGGCATCTTCGATGCGTTTCCCGATGAGGCTGGCAGAAGCGCCCACCTGTCAGGACGCGTCGCGGCGGCGCTCGGGGAGAAGGCGTCCGAACTGCTCGCCAAGCCCCCGACGATTGAGCGGGTCGATGTCCTGGCGGCCAAGCTGCCCGGATAGATCCGGAACGAGCTGGATCCATCGTCGGGAATAGATCGTCCTAGGGGTGACATGATCCTCCTCGATACGATCTTGGCCTGACGTCGATGGCACAGAAGTCAGCGCCAGCCGGCGCCGACCATGCGTGGGCTGCCTTCGAGGCGGAGGCCCTGCCCCACCTCGATCGGCTGTTCCGGCTGGCCATGTGGTTCGAGCGGAATCGCTCCGAAGCCGAAGACCTGGTACAGGAAACGATGATGCAGGCGCTTCAGTCGTTTCACCGCTTCCGGCCGGGCACGAACTGCCGGGCCTGGCTGACCACGATTCTCCAGAACGTGCGGAGCAATCGCCGCCGGGCGCGCGGTCGATCACCGCTCGTGGCCGACCCGGACGACCGGAT
>JBLMXQ010000034.1:0-14113 GCA_050257855.1 Betaproteobacteria bacterium
CGCCGAGCCGCCCGGTCGCCGAGGTGACGCCGACCGATCCGCCAACCGACGTTTCGGGAATGCTGACGGTCCTCACGGACACGCGCGGCCGGCTGGTGGAGTTCCACGCGGCACCGCCGCAGTTCGACCCGTCGTCGGCGCCGGCCCCTCCGCCACCATGGAAGCTTCTGTTCGACGCCGCCGGCCTGAACATGGACGCGTTCCACGGGGTCGCACCCGAATGGACGCCGCACGATTTCGCCGACGTGCGGCAGGCGTGGGAAGGCCCGCTCGCCGACAGGCCCGATATTCAGGTCCGCGTGGAGGCGGCCGCGTACAAGGGCCGTCCGAGCTCGTTCTCCGTCGTCGGCCCCTGGACGCGGCCGTCCCGTATGGTGCCGCTGCGCCAATCCGCGATGCAGATACTCGTCGGCGTCGTCACGCTCATCCTCTGGAACACGACCATCTTCGGCGCGGCACTGCTCGCGGTCAGACACGTGCGCGCAAACCGCGCCGATCGCCGCGCCGCAACGCGCCTGACGCTGGCGCTCTTCATCGGCTTCACGGTCGGATGGCTGCTCGACGCACACCACACGCCGGCGCCGGACGTCGAACTGAATCGCTTCGTGGGCGCCCTGGGCATCATCCTGCTGCAGGTCGCGGCCGTGTGGGTGCTGTACGTCGCGATCGAACCGTACGCCAGACGGTTCTGGCCCGACGGCCTCCTCGGATGGACCCGGCTGATGTCGGGGCGGCTGCGCGACTCACGCGTCGGGCACGACGTGCTCGTCGGCGCCGCCCTGGGTGGATTGATCGTGCTCAGCGAGCTCGGGCGGGCGCTCGTGCCGCCGCTTCTCGGAGCGAAGGCGGCGATTCCCCCGTTCGGCGATCGCATCGCATCGCTGGCGTCGACGCCCGCGCTCCTGCTGTCGGCGGTGCAGATCGTGTACAACTCACTCGAAAGCGCGCTGTTGATCGCGCTGCTGTTCGTCGCCCTTCGCCTCGTCGTGCGGCGGCCGTGGATTGCGGTGGCGCTCGTCGTGCTGATCCTGACCATCACGTCGGACAACGGCAAGTACGTCACGGCCGGCTGGTCCGGCTGGCTTTTCGGGCTGACGGTGCTGGCGATTCTCACGATCAGCGTGTACCGCTTCGGACTGCTGACGCTCGCCGTCGCCCTGGTGATGGACAACGTCCTCACCTCGCTGCCGATTTCGTCGTCACCGACGGCGTGGTGGGCCGCCCCCGGCAACACCGCTATCGCACTGGCCATCGCCATCATTGCGTTCGGCTACTACGCCGCGCGCGCCGGCCAGCCGCTGTTCGGGAAGCTCGTCCCCGAGGAATGACTCGTCCGGGACGGTCCGAAGACCGTCCCCTACCTGTGCGATCTTCGTGTCCTGGCCGTGGGCGGCGCGCTCCACGGATCCTCGGGCCAGGGATGCTTCGGATAGCGCCCGCGCAATTCCTTGCGGACCTCGGGATAGGTCCGGTCCCAGAAGCTTCGCAGGTCGCGCGTCACCTGAACCGGTCGACCGTTCGGCGCGAGCAACGCCAGCACGACCGGCGCGCGACGCGCGCCCACGCGCGGCGTTTCCGCCAGCCCGAACAGCTCCTGCAGCTTCACGGACGCGGAGACGCCGCCGTCCTCGCCGTAGTCGAGACGCACGGCGCGGCCGCTGGGCACGACGATCGTCTCGGGCGCGTCGCGATCGAGCGCGCGCAGGCGCTCCGGAGGCAGCCCGCGCCGAAGCGTCACCTCGTCCAGGCGGACGACGCCGCGCGCGGCCGCTTCGACGACGGCAGCTTCGTCGATCGCGACGCCGGCGAATCGCAGCCGCCGGAGCAGCCGCGCGTCCGCGGCGTCCGGACCGCGCGCGCGCCAGGCTTGCACCAGCAGGCGCGCGGCCTCTTCGGGATCCGGTTCGGCGAAGCGTTCGGACAGGGTGAGCGCGTCGTATCGCTCGACGAGACTCGCCTTGACGGCGCCCGATCGCGCGTCGAAGACGTGAACCAGATCGACGCCGGTCGCCTCGAGCCAGTCGCGCTCGACGCGGCTCGCGACGCGCACGCGCGCCTCGCCGGGCTCGGCGCCGGCCCGCGCCGGCGGCGTCTGGACGTCCACGGCCACGAGGAACTCGCCCTCGCGGACGCCGCTCTCGGGCGCGATCACGGCGCCGGCACCCGACGACAGCTTGACGCGCGGCGATCCCGGCTCCCGCCGCCAGGCGACGCGATCGGGATAGGCCGCGAGCACGGCGCGGCGGAACGCCGTCTCGCGATCGTCGGCGGTCTGCGCCCCGCCACCGGCCCGCCGCGCCTCCTCCTCCAGCAGGCGCTCCGCGATCGCCTCCATCTCCGCGGCGACCGCCTTCACGTGCGGCGGCGCCTGAGGCCACTCGTCGACGGCGGACAGCAGGTCGGATGACGTTGACGCGGCGCGCGGCGCGAGGAAGTGGCGCTCCGTGAGCAGCGCGCAGGCGCGCGCGCCAAGGCGCGCCGGCGCCGCGACCAGCAGGCGCGCGAGGCGCGGATGGAGCGGCACGCGGCGGATGCGGTCGCCGAGCGGCGTCAGCCCGCCGGCGCGAATCGCGCCGATCCGTTCGAGGAGGGTCAGGGCGGCGCCAACAGCTTCGTCGCGCGGCCGCTCGAACCAGTCGAAGCGCCGGGGATCGCCGCCCCAGGCGATCACATCGAGCACCGGGCCCGACAGATCGACGCGATGGATCTCCGGCTCGCGGTGGGGCCGCAGCCGGTCGCGCGGATCCCACAGCCGGACGACGAGGCCGGGCGCTTCGCGTCCGGCGCGGCCGGCCCGCTGCTGCGCGGAGTCCGCGGTGATGCGCTCGACTTCGAGGCTGTCGATGCCGCGGTCGGCGTCGTAGCGCGCCACCTTGTGGAGACCGCTGTCGACGACCGCCGTCACGCCGGGAACGGTCACCGAGGTCTCCGCGATGTTGGTCGCGACGACGACCCGGCGGCGGGTCGACGGACGCAGCGCGCGGTCCTGGTCCGACGCGCCGAGCGCGCCGTACAGGGGCACGACATCGATCGCTCGTCCGGCGAGGCGCCGCTCGAGGCCGGCCGCCGCACGGCGGATCTCCGCTGCCCCCGGCAGGAAGCAGAGCACATCGCCGCCGGTCGCGTCGAGGGCGGCCGCGACCGCGTCCTCGATCGCAGCACCGGGCCGGTACTGCACGTCGACCGGGTGCAGCCGGCCCGGGACGTCGATCACCGGGCAGTCGTCGAGGAAGGCCGAGACCGCGCGTGCGTCGAGCGTGGCCGACATGACGGCAATCCGCAGGTCGTCGCGCGCCCGCCACGCCTGCTTCGCCAGGGCGACCGCGAGGTCGGCGTGAATGCTGCGCTCGTGAAACTCGTCGATGACGATCGTGCGGAAATCCGACAGCAGGGGATCGCGCTGAAGGCGAGCCGTCAGCACGCCTTCGGTCGCAACCAGCAGCCGCGTGTCGCGTTCGAAGCGACGCTCGAACCTGATCTGCCAGCCGACCTCCCGGCCGACCGTCCAGCCGCGCTCGAGCGCAATCCGCTGCGCTATCGCGCGAGCGGCGACGCGCCGCGGTTGAAGGAGGACGAGCGGACCGCCGCCGGCGAGCGCTGGCGGCACGCGCGTGGTCTTTCCAGCACCCGGCTGCGCGGTGACGACCACAGCGCGCGAGCGCCCGAGCGCCAGCGCAATGTCGTCGAGGTACGGCTCAATCGGAAGCGAGTTCCACCCCCACCGGGCAGCTCACGCCCGTTCCCCCGAGCCCGCAGTATCCATCCGGGTTCTTCGCAAGATACTGCTGGTGGTAGTCCTCGGCGTAGTAGAACTCCGGCGCCGGCAGGATCTCGGTCGTAATCGGACCGTAGCCCTTGGCAGCGAGGCGCTGCTGATAGGCGTCGCGCGACGCCTCGGCCTCCCGCCCCTGAGCCTCGTTGGCGTAATAGATGCCGGAGCGGTACTGGGTGCCGACGTCGTTGCCCTGCCGCATGCCCTGCGTCGGATCGTGGTTCTCCCAGAAGACTCTCAGCAGGTCGGCGTACCGGACCTGCCTCGGCTCGAAGACGACCAGGACCACCTCGGAGTGGCCGGTCAGGCCGGAGCAGACCTCGCGGTACGTCGGGTTCGGCGTATGTCCGGCGGCGTATCCGACCGCCGTCGTGTAGACGCCAGGGATCGGCCAGAACTTCTTCTCGGCGCCCCAGAAGCATCCCATGCCAAAGACCGCGCGCTCGAGGCCGTCGGGAAACGGCGGCGTCAGACGATGGCCGTTCACGAAGTGCGCCTCGGGCACCGACATCCGCTCATCGCGGCCCGGCAGCGCTTCAGCGGCGGAGGGAATCGTCAGCGGTTTCCTGGACCACATATGTTCCTGAACTTTTCAGAATTGCACGAGATCGATTTTCGATTGAAGAGATTTTCGACCATCCCGGACGAAACCTGCCTCATAATCTGACCGTTCAACCCCCAAGGAACAACCCCGGAGGAAGGTATGAAGCGTGTTGCAGTCGGCATCGCGATGCTCTCGCTCGTCGCCGGCGGCCGCCTCCTGTCAGGACAGGGCCGCGGCAATCCGTTCGTCGATCATTCTGACACGGGCGAGACGGTGCACGTCCTGCCCCCGCCCGCGTCGATTCGCTCGCCCCGCGATACCCAGCCGACCGATGCTCCCGCGCGCTCCGGCCTGAAGGTCTACTCACCGAGCTACGGGTCGGGAAACCTGGTCAACCACGGCGGCCACGAGATCCCGTTCGCCGGATTCTTCGCGATCTACTGGAACTCCACCGTCGCCAACAGCGCCGGCTCGCAGGGCTACGCGTCGCTCAGATCCGAGGTCGCGGCCTTCGCGACGGATTTCTCCGACGGTGCCGGATACACCCAGAGCGACAAGTCGGCCGACTACTCGATCATCCAGCAGTACGGCGCCACCGATGCGATCTCGCCGATCCTGGCGTTCGTGGGCGACTACGTCGACTCGAGGGCGCGTCAGAAGAGCATCTCGGATTCCAAGGTGCAGAGCTACCTCGCGTCGCTGTTCGACAGCGGTGTCGTGACCGCCGATCCCGACACGGTCTTCGGCGTCTATTTCCCCTCGCGGATGAAGATCTCGCTGCAGGGCGGCTCGTCCTGTTCCTCGTTCTGCGGCTACCATGGACACTTCACCTACAACGGCCAGGACATCAAGTACGCCGTGTTCCCCTACACCGACTGCCGCGCGTGCTCGCTGCCCGGAAAGGCGGTCGCCGATATTCTGACGATGGTTTCGAGCCACGAGATCCGGGAAGCGGTCACCGATCCCGACCTGAACGCGTGGTACGACTCCAGCGGCTACGAGGCGGACGACAAGTGCGCGTGGCATAACCTGTATCAGATGACCCGCGGCGGTTTCTGGGTTCAGCCGGAGTACTCGAATGGCGGCGGCGTGTATCCCGGCCCCGGGTGCGTCGTGCCCAACCAGTAAACGCGGGCGGGTCCTGCCGAAGAACGGCGGCCGGGTCCCTCATGGGACCCGGCGTCCTCACGCGCTCGGCTCGAACAGCAAGGCCGCTCCGTTCATGCAGTACCGCAGGCCGGTCGGGGGCGGCCCGTCGGGAAACACGTGGCCGAGATGCCCTCCGCAGCGTGCGCAGTGCACTTCGATGCGCTTCGTGAACAGGCTCGTGTCCGTGGACGTGGCGACCGCCTGATCGAGCGGCGCGAAGAAGCTCGGCCAGCCGCTGCCGCTCTCGAATTTCGTGTCCGACAGGAACAACGGCTGCCCGCATCCGGCGCAGAGGAACGTGCCGGCGCGCTTCTCGTCATTGAGCGGGCTCGAGCCGGGCGGTTCCGTGCCATGCTGTCTGAGGACGTAATACTGCTCGGGCTCGAGGTTCTGCCGCCATTCGTGTTCGGACCTGCTGGCGGGCGTCTTCTCTTTGGCCATGACGATCAGTATGGCAGATCCACGGCCCCATCATTGCTGGAGCCAGCGACATGACGCGCTCCACGCGACCGCTCGGCACGAGCGGCATGCGCATTTCGGCGGTTGGATTCGGTGCCTGGGCGGCCGGCGGCGGCGGCTGGGCGTTCGGCTGGGGTCCGCAGGACGACGACAGGTCGATCGCGGCGATGCGACGCGCCATCGAATGGGGCGTCAACTGGATTGACACCGCCGCGGTGTACGGCCTGGGCCATTCCGAGCAGGTTGTCGGACGGTTCCTGCGCGATCTGCCGGGCGCCGATCGCCCCCTGGTGTTCACCAAGTGCGGCCTCGCATGGGACGCATCCCATCCGATGGCGGCGCCGCGGCGCGTGCTCCGGCCCGACTCGATCCGCGCGGAATGCGAGGCCTCGCTCCGGCGGCTCGGAGTCGAGCGGATCGACCTGTACCAGTTCCACTGGCCCGACGAAACCGGCGCCGCGGTCGAGGATTCCTGGGACGCCATGAGCCGGCTCATCGAGCAGGGGAAGGTGCGGGCGGGCGGCGTGTCGAACTTCGACGTGCGGCTGCTCGATCGCTGCGAGGCGCGGCATCACGTCACGTCGCTGCAGCCGCCCTTCTCCCTGATCCGCCGGGATGCCGCGGAAGCGGAGCTGCCGTGGTGCGCCGCCCACGGGACCGGCGTCATCTGCTACAGCCCGATGCAGTCAGGGCTCCTGACCGACAGCTTCTCGTCGTCGCGCGCCGCGTCGTTCGCGCCAGACGACTGGCGGCGCCTCTCGGCCGAGTTTCAGCCGCCGCAGCTCGAACGCAATCTCGAACTGCGCGACGCGCTGAGGCCGATCGCGGCGCGCCACGGAGTGGGGACGGCGGCGGTGGCTGTCGCCTGGGTGCTCTCCTGGCCCGCGGTTTCCGGCGCCATTGTCGGCGCTCGATCCGCCGAGCAGGTGGATGGATGGATCGCCGCCGCCACGCTGAAGCTCTCGACGGAAGATCTCGACGCCATCGCGGCGGCCGTCACGCGCACCGGCGCGGGAACGGGCCCGGCGCGTCCCGCCTGAAGGCCGCCTCCTGGAGCCATCGATCCGCGTGCGATCGGGTCAACTCCCGCGGCGTGCCCTTCCAGCGCCCCGGCGTGCCCGCGGCTATCCCGGAATGAACATCTCGAGAATGCGCTCTCTCGGGAGCGCGCCCGATCGGGACGCGGCCTGGCGTTCTGCCATGAGCGCCTCGAACGTGGGATCCGGTTCCGGATCGCGGTAGAACACGCCCGTGTAGAGCTCTCGGCCGTAGTGGCCGGCCAGGTCCATCGCGCGCAGCCGGTCGGCGGGATCGTGCCCCAGCGCCGCCAGGTTCTTCATCGCTCCCTTGTGGGCCTTGAGCTGCGCCTCCGCGCGGCCGTAGGTGACGCACGGCGACTGCACGTTGATGAACGCGAAGCCCGGGAACCGCAGCCCTTCTTCGATGAGCGCCGCGAGGCCGCTCAGGTCGGCCGGCGTACCCTGCGCCACGAACCGCGCGCCGTAGCCGAGGACGTAGAGCAGCGGGTTGACCGGATCCTCGAAGCTGCCGAGCGCGGACGAGACCGTCTTGAGTCCGCGCGGGGAGGTCGGCGACAGCTGGCCCTTGGTGAGCCCGTAGATCTGGTTGTCCATGACGATGTAGGTCAGATCCACGTTGCGCCGGATCGCATGGGCGACGTGCCCTCCGCCAATCGAGAAGCCGTCGCCGTCGCCGCCAGCGGCGAGCACGAGCAGCTCCGGGCGAGCCAGCTTGATTCCCTGCGCAATCGGCAGCGCGCGGCCGTGCACCGTGTTGAAGCCGTACGCCGTCGTGTAGCCGGGGATCCGGCTCGAGCAGCCGATGCCCGAGACGAACGCGATCTCGTGCGGCGGCCGGCCGATGGCTGCCAGCGCCCGGTAGATCGCCTGGACGACGCCGAAATCGCCGCAGCCGGGACACCAGATCGGTTTGAGATCGCTCTTGTAGTCGGCGGGGGTGCAGGTCGATGTCGTCACGGTTCCCGTCCTCTCCACGTTCAACCGAGCTGCGGCTCCGGCTCCGGAATGCGCGCGCGCTGCAGCTCCGCGGCCATCTTCTGCAGCTCGTCCAGCACGTCGCGCGCCGTAATCGGGTTCGATCCACTCCGTGCCAGCGACCTCACCCCACGTGGAAGGTCGACGAACATCCGCACGACGCGGAACAGCTGGCCCTGGTGCGACTGCTCGACGAACAGTCCCGCCCGGACCGACGCGAGGAAATCCTCGTAGACCTCCTCGGCAACGGGATAGAGCAGGCGGGGAACGAGCAGCTTCAGCCGCAGCCCTTCGCGCTCGGCGAGCGCCGCGGCCTCGATCGCGACGCCGGCCACGCTGCCCCAGGCGACGAGCGCGAGCGGGGCGTCGCGGTTGCCGCGGACCTCGAACAGATCGCGCCGGCTCTTGAGCGCCGACAGTTTGCGGATCCGCTTCTCGTTCATGCGCGCGTGCACGTCGCCGCTCGCCGTCGGCGCGCCGCGCTCGGTATGCTCGATCCCGGACGCCAGGTAGTTGCCGCCCGGCATGCCCGGCTGGCTGATCGGGCTGACGCCGCTCTCGGTGATCTGGAAGCGCATGTACGGCTCGAGCTCGCGCTCGGTCGGACGGCGCCGCTCGACGATGGTGAATGCGCTCGTATCGATCGGGTCGACGACTTCCTTGCGCTGGCCGATCTCGGCGTCCGACAGCAGAATCACCGGCGTCTGGTACTGCTCGGCGATGTTGAACGCCTCGACCGTCATGCGGAAGGTGTCGGGAACGCTCGTCGGCGCGATCACCGGACGCACCGCGTCGCCGTGCGCCGAGAACGCCGCCTGGAACAGGTCGGACTGCTCGGCCTTGGTCGGGATCCCGGTGGACGGCCCCCCGCGCTGCACGTTGACGCACACCAGCGGCAGCTCCGCGATGGTCGCCAGGCCCAGCATCTCGGACTTGAGCGACATGCCCGGCCCCGACGTCGCGGTCATCGCCTTGCGGCCGGCGAACGACGCCCCGACGACCGCGCCGATGCCGGCGATCTCGTCCTCGGCCTGCAGCATCACCCCGCCGTACTTCCAGATGTCGCGGCTGAGGAACTGCATGATCTCCGTCGACGGCGTGATCGGATACCCGCCGAAGAACGTGCAGCCGGCGAACAGGGCCGCGGCGGCGCAGATGTCGTTGCCGTCGGTCAGCAGCCGCGGCGTCCCGGGCCGGCGCGCCGGCTCCATACGACGCTCCGCCACCAGCGGATGCGCGACGGCGAACGCCAGCCCCGCAGCGAACGCCCGCTCGTTGCCGGCGAGCACCTCGGCCGACTTCTTCGCGAACCGCTTGCGCAGCCCGCCGAGCAGGCTCTCCTGCGGCAGGCCGAGCCAGCCGGCCAGCAGGCCGAGCACGATCGTGTTCTTCGCCTTGTCGGTGCCCGCGTGTTCGCGGGCCATCTCGCCGATCGGTATCGCCAGCGCCTCGCGCGGCGCCACGCCGTCGAGCGGCAGTGCGTCGGGTGCGACCCCGGTCGCCGCTTCGTAGAGCACGGTCGTTCCGCTCGTCACCGGCAGCTCGGCGCCGAACCGCAGGAAATCGTTCCAGTTGAGCGCGACCGCGATGTCGAGCGGCCCGCCGGCGTTCCACAGCGACCCGGTCGCCAGGCGCAGCCGGAAAGACGACTCGCCGCCGCGAATCTGGGACCCGTAGCTCTTGGTCATGATCGCGCGATAGCCGTCGCGCGCGGCTGCGGCAATCAGCGCTTCGCCCGCCGAGATTACGCCGTCGCCGCCGGCGCCGGCCATGCCGACCACGAGATCCGTTGTCATGTGCACCCCGGAAGAGGACGTCGAGACGGGTTTGCACTCAGCAACGACGGTGCCGGGGCGCACCGCGCGCAATCCGCCGGAAATCAGGGCTGGCGGCGGAGCCGCCGCCGGATTTCCGGCAGTCCGGCGGCCGATCCGCCGGCGTGTCCGGGTTGGCTACGAGAAGATCGCGAAGGACGGCCGCCCGACTCGCTTACGCGACGCGCAAGGCACGCTGGCCCGCGGCTTCGACCGTCCCTTGCAGGACCGCGCCGTCGGCGAGGCTGACGGCGGGCGCCGTCAGATCGCCTTCGATGTGGGCAGTCGGCGACACGACGATCCGAACGCCGGCGTTCAGGCTGCCGTTGACCTCGCCCCCCACGATGATGGTGTCGGCGAGAATATCGGCCTTGACTCGTGCACCGCTGACCACCGTCAGAGCGTGCCCGTTCACCTCGATGCTGCCGTCCACACGGCCGGCAATCGTCAGCGGCTCGTCGGCGGTCACCTGGCCTTTGATGTGAATCGACGGTCCGATGTGCGCGAGGGCGTCCATGAGGAGCTCCTGTAAATGGTGTGCCGACGGCTTCGCAAACGCCGTTCCGCTCGGATGGCCTCGATTTCCTGGCATTTTCGAACGATCGCCGGTGGGACGCCGCTCACAGTCGAAGGCGCGCTCACAGAACTGTAACCGGGGCCGTCTGTATACTGTCTCCGGCTGAAGAGGGTGACGCGATGCGCAGACGGACCTTTCTCGAGCTGTTCGCGGGCGCGGCCGTCGCGGGGGTACCGCGGCTCCGCGCCGCCGCCAACCCGCGGATCGTGATTGCGGGCGGCGGCATCCTCGGCACGCAGATCGCCTATCGCCTCGCGCGGCGCGGCGCGTTCGTCACGCTGCTCGAGCGCGAGCACCCCGCCGCGGGCGCCACCGCCAACTCGTTCGCCTGGCTCAACGCGACGTACGAGAAGCAGCCCTGGGCGTACTTCTATCTGAACCGGCTCGGGATCGAAGCGTGGCGGGCGCTCGATGCGGAACTCCCCAACGTGCTGCCCGTCCGATGGGGCGGCAGCGTGGAGTGGTACGGAGACGAGCGGGGCGCCGCCGAATTCCGCGAGCGCGTGCGCGCCCACCAGCGCTGGGGCTACCCGGTCGCGCTCATCGACGAGGCGCAGCTCCGCGCGCTCGAGCCCAGGATCACGCCGGGCCGGGTGGCCGCCGCCGCGTACGCAGAGGACGAAGGGCACGTCGACCCGGTCGGCGCGGTGAACGTCCTCATCGATCAAGCGAAGCGGGCCGGCGCACGCGTGCGCTATCCCGCGGAGATCACGGGCCTCGACGTCCGCGGCGGCCGGCTGAGGGCCGTCCGGACGAAGGACGGCGACGTCGATGCGGACGTGCTCGTGATCGCGTGCGGCACGGACACGCCGCGCGTGGCAGCAATGGCCGGTCTGCAGGTGCCGCTCAAGCCGTCGCCCGGCGTCCTCGTCCACACGACGCCGCAGCAGCCGAAGCTCGGCCGCGTCGTGCTGTCGCCGATCGCGCACATGAAGCAGAAGCCGGACGGCCGGATCGTGACGGGATCCGGGTTCGGCGGCACGCCGGGCACCGATACGTCGATCGCCGCGGGAGAGCGCTTCCTGCAGACCGCGGCGACGGTGCTGCCGCTGTTCGGATCGATGCGCGTCGAGCGGGTCACCCTCGGCTGGCGGCCGCTGCCGAAGGACGAGTACCCCGTGGTGGGCTTCCCGAGGGGCCGGCGCGATCTCTACATCACGGTCATGCACAGCGGCATGACGCTGTCGCCGCTCATCGCGCGGCTCGCCGCGACGGAGATTCTGGACGGCGTCGACGTCGACATGCTGTCGCCGTACCGGCTCGAACGCTTCGTGCCGTGAGCGCCCCGGAACGACCGTAGTGTGCTACGCTGGCCGGGTACGACGATGAAGTCCGGCCTCTAGCCCTCGCCTGTTCGGTCCGGCTGCGCACCGCCCCGGGGGCGGTTCTGCCGGCCAGCTTTCAACTGCATTTCCGGACGCGCGTTGCGGCCGCCTGCGGGCGAGCCGCATCGCCGTCCGAGGCGTCTGCCCATGAGTGATGTCGCGATAGCCGTCGAGCGGCTCGTGAAGACGTACCGGCGCGCCGGGCGTCCGGAGCTCCGCGCCGTGGACGACCTCAGCTTCACCGTCCGGCGCGGCGCCATCTTCGGCCTGCTGGGCCCGAACGGCGCGGGCAAGACGACCACGCTCCGCGTCCTCACGACGCTCGCGCGGCCGACGTCGGGCCACGCCGAGGTGCTCGGACACGACGTGGTCGCGCAGCCGCTGGAGGTCCGCCGCCGGATCGGCGTCGTGATTCAGGAGCAGGCCGCCGAGCTCCTGTTGAGCGTCCGCGACAACCTCACGACGTTCGCGCGCTTTCACCGGCGGACGGGCGCCGCGATCCGCCGCCGCGCCGCGGACGTGATGGCCCGCTTCGGCCTCGACGCGCTGGCCGACACCAAGGTGCAGGATCTCAGCGGAGGCGTCCGCCGACGGGTGCAGGTCGCCAAGATGTTCATGGTCGATCTGCCGGTGGTCTTCCTCGACGAGTTCTCGACCGGCATGGACGCCATCCTCAAGCGCGAGGTGATGGCGCTGCTGCGCGCCGAGGCCGCGCAGGGGCGCACGATCGTGCTCACGACGCAGATCCTGACCGAGGCCGAGGAGCTGTGCGACGACATCCTCATCGTCGACCGCGGCCGGCAGATCGCACGCGGCGACCTCCACGCGCTGAAGATGCTCGCCGAGCGCGTGTACGAGGTGGCGCTCGGCTTCGAGCGCGTGCCGGAGGAGCTGCCCGCCCTGCTCGCGGGGTACGCGACCTCGGACGTCGTCGTCGAGCCCCATTCGGTGCGCTTTCGGGTGTGCGAGGACGAGCGCCGCGTCCTGGAGCTGGTGGCGGCGCTGGCAGGGCGCGGCGGGCTGCTGCGGGTGGAGATCGGCGGTGCGAGCCTCGAGGACGTCTTCATCGAGCTGACGCGCCGCGCGGGAGGGCGGTCGTGAGCGCGCGGGCGCTGGCGGCGGTGATGATCCGCGAGGGGAAGATCCGCTCGACGAACACGCTGTTCATCTTCTGGGATCTGATCTACCCGCTCGGCTACCTGCTCGTGTTCGGCCTCGGCATGAGCGCCTCGATGGGGTTCACGACGGGGCTCGCGGGCGTGGACTACAACGCGTACTTCCTGGCCGGAGTGCTCGGGATGGCCAGCTTCGGGATCGCGTCGAACACGTCGTGGTCGTTCTTCATGGACCGGGACAACGGCATCTTCTACGAGATGCTCACGTATCCGCTGAGCCGGTCGGAGTACCTGATTGGCAAGGTCCTCTTCAACGTCTGCGTGGCGGTCGTACAGGCGGCCATCACGGTCTCGCTGTCCGCGCTGGTGCTGCACGTGCGGATCCGCCCGGCCGGAGTGCCGCTCGTCGCCGCGGCCATCGTCGTCGGGACCGCCGGCTGGTTCTTCTTCTACGCCGTGTTCGCGATCCGGATTCGACGCAACGACGCGTTCAATACGGTGACGGGCGTGCTGTACTTCTTCTTCCTGTTCGCCAGCTCGATGTTCTACCCGCTCGCTCCGCTGCCGGAGGCGTTCCGGGCCGTGGCGCGGGCGAATCCGATCACGTGGCAGGTGGACGTGCTGCGGTATGCGACGATCGGGCTTGGGGAGGGCGGCATGGTCGCGGCCGAGGCGGCCGCGTTCGTGGTCTTCACGGCGGGGGCGTTTGCGGCGGCGGTCGCCGCGCTCGAGCGGGAGGGGTAGTACGAGAAAAAGGCCCCGTGGCGATTGCTCGCAACGGGGCCTCGGCGATTACTGCCGGCAGCGACCTACTCTCCCATGCAGTTTCCCGCACAGTACCATCGGCGGTATCAGGCTTAACTTCCGTGTTCGGAATGGGAACGGGTGTGACCCTGATCCTATGACCACCGGCATACCTGGTGAGAACCATCGAGACTCGAGGGCTCGAGGATTGCGGTCCTCGATTCCCCGATTCCCGGATTCTCGAATTTCAAAGAACGAGTGGGTCCCGCACATGTGGCGGGGGACCCGCGACAACTGAACATCCTGCAAACGGCAGTTTCTCCGCCACTCACGCAGCGGTTTCTGCGTGCATGTAGAAACGATTTATGGTCAAGCCTCACGGTTGATTAGTATCGGTAAGCTCAACGTGTCGCCACGCTTACACACCCGACCTATCACCTGGTCATCTTCCAGGAACCTTCAGGGAGCTTGCGCTCCAGGGAGATCTCATCTTGTGGAGGGTTTCACGCTTAGATGCCTTCAGCGTTTCTCCCTTCCGGACGTAGCTACTCGGCGCTGCCGCTGGCGCGACAACCGATACACTAGAGGTCCGTCCAACC
>JBLMXQ010000035.1:0-20515 GCA_050257855.1 Betaproteobacteria bacterium
GTTGCGTCAGGTCGGCCCACGGCCGGGAAGGGCCCGCGCCGACACCCCGAGCGCGAGAAGCTGCGCTCGAGCGCGAGGGAGTAGCGTCAGTTCGGCCCACGGCCGGGAAGGGCCCGCGCCGACACCCCGAGCGCGAGAAGCTGCGCTCGAGCGCGAGGGAGTAGCGTCAGTTCGGCCAGCGAGCGGGGGTGGGGCCCCGCGAGAAGTAAGTAATGATTCGCATCACCGAGACCGTCGCCCTCGACGAGCGCGACATCGAAGAGCATTTCGTCCGCGCGTCCGGCCCGGGCGGCCAGAACGTGAACAAGGTGGCGACCGCGGTCGAGCTGCGCTTCAATGTCCGGGCAGCGCCGCTCCCGGAGGACCTCAAGGAGCGCCTCGCCGCGCTCGCCGGTCAGCGGATGACGGCCGGCGGCATCCTGCGGATTGACAGCCGCGAGCATCGCACGCAGGCGCAGAATCGCGAGGCGGCGCTCGCGCGTCTCGTTGCCCTGGTGCGGCAGGCGGCCCGCCGCCCGAAGAAACGGCGTCCGACGAAACCCGGTCGGGCCGCGCGGGAGCAGCGCCTGGCGTCGAAGAAACGGCGCGGCGAGGTCAAGGCTCTGCGGTCGCGCCGCAGCGAAGATGGGTGAGAGACCGAATCGATCGAATGGGTCAGCGGCCGGCGTCACGGCGCCGGCGCTCGAAGAGCGAGGCTAACACCGGCGGGGCCGCGTCGTCGATTTCGATCGAGCGCAGCCCGGACTGAGGCGACATGATCGCGCCGATGCTCCGCGAAACGGGCGTTGAACGGGCCCCGGCCGGCGCCGCCGTCATATATGCTGACGGGTTCGCGATCGGGTCCGCGCCCGCCGTCAGGACGATCCGGCTGGGACGACGCGCATGAGTTCGCTTCCGGGCATCGCGGCCCAGTTCGTCGTCTGCTCGCTCGTGATCATGTGGTCGGGCGTCCGGCTGTCGCGCTACGGCGACATGATCGCCGAGAAGACCGGCCTCGGCGGGACATGGGTCGGGCTCCTGCTGATGGCCGCCGTCACCTCGCTTCCGGAGCTCGTCACGGGCGGCAGCGCGGTCCTCGTCTACCACGTCACCGACATCGCGGCCGGCGACGCGATCGGCAGCTGCATGTTCAACCTCGTCATCCTCGCGTTGCTCGACTTCCCCGATTCCGAGCCGCTGACGACGCGGGTGCATCAGGGCCATGTGCTGACGGCGGCGTTCGGCATCCTGCAGCTCGGGCTGGTCGGGCTCGCCATCCTCGCGGGATCGCGCGCGCCGATGATCGGCTGGGTGGGCGTCCATAGCATCCTGTTCATTGCGCTGTACCTGCTCGCCATGCGGACAATCTTCGTGTTCGAGCGGCATCGGCTGGCGGCCGTCAGCCGCGAACTCGCCGAGCAGGAGCAGTACGCGGAGGTGGATCTCCGGCGGGCGGTTGCGCTGTACGCGGGCACGGCGAGCGTGCTGGTGGCGGCGGCCGTGTACCTGCCCGGCCTCGGCGATGCGCTCGCGAAGGCCAGCGGGCTGAGCGAGAGCTTCGTCGGCAGCCTGTTCGTGGCCGCATCCACGTCGCTGCCGGAAATCATGGTGTCGATCGGGGCGGTCCGGATGGGCGCCGTGGACATGGCGGCCGCGAACCTGTTCGGCAGCAACCTCTTCAACGTGGCGATTCTGGGAATCGACGACCTGTTGTACCGCCGGGGCTCGATGCTGGCGGCCGTCTCGATGTCCCACGTCGCCACGCTGCTGACGGCGATCATGATGACCGCCGTCGCGACGGCCGGGCTCACCTATCGCGCGGCGAAGAAGCGGTACTATCTGTCCTGGGACGCCATCGCCATCGTCCTGCTCTACGTGATCGGCGTGGCCCTGATGCACCTCCTGGGATAGGCTCGCCGGTCACGGCTGGATGGGCGACACGAATCCGTCCGGCTTGACGGCCAGCACGGCGCAACGCAGCCGCTGCAGGATGCGCTCGGCGGTGTTCCCGATGACGAGGCCCGCGAGCCCGGCGCGCGCCATAGTGCCCATCACGACGAGATCGATGGCCTGATCCTGCGCATAGCCGACGATGACGTCGTCGGCCTCGCCCTTCGCGACCTCCACGTTCACGCCGGCGAACGGCGATCCGAGCGACGCCACGAAGGCGTTCAGATGGTCGCGCGCGGCCTGGTGGGACTGCTCGACGTAGGCGGCGAACTCGGCGTCTGGCAGGCGGGCACGCAAAAGTTCTTCGCCGTATGCCAGCCACGCCTGCAGCAGCGTGAGCGAGCCACCCGCCAGGCGCGCGATGTCGAGCGCGAGGCCCGCGATGCGCCCGTTCAGGCGCTGCTCGCCTTCGTCGTCCGGATTGGCGTGGATGGCCGCGAGGACGCGCCGCGGAAGGGACGGGGCGCCGCGGGGGACCAGCCAGACCGGACACGGGCACAGGCGCAGGAGCTCCATGTCGACGGCCCCGAACCGCCCGTCCACACCGGACGAGCGGCCGTGCGAGCGGATCAGCAAGTCGTGCCCGCCGTACAGCACCCTGCGGACGAGCGCTATCGCGGGCTTTCCGCGCAGGACTTCCACGTCGACGTGAAGTCCGGACGGGCGAAGCGCCTCGGCGAGCTCGGCCAGGTGCTCGCCGCGATGCGCGACCAGCTCCTGCTCGACATTCGCGGTCATGAAGACCCGCGCGGGGAGCGGTGCCGGCGGGACCACGTCCACGACGGTGAGCCGCGCGGCGTCGCGCCGCGCGATCGCGGCCGCGAGGTCGAGCGCCGGATGGCGGCCGGCGGTTGCGTCGACGTCGACGAGGATGCGCTGGAAGGCGGGCATTGCGTGCTGCCTCCAGCATACCGCTCGACGGGCCTCGGAGCCGCCCGATCGGCGGGCAAACGCCTTGCGGCGCCGCGATCGCATCAGCTAGCATCCGCCCCTATGAAACGCATACTGTTTTCAGGCGCCGCGGCCATCGCGGCTGCCACGCTCACGCTCGCCGCGCAGGGCGTTCGCCGCGCGCAGTCGCGCACAGCCGCCCTGCCCCCTGCGCGGTCGTTCGACGTCGTCGAAGCGACGATTCCCGAGATGCAGGCGGCGATGAAGGCCGGCCGGCTCACCTCGCGCGAGCTGGTGACGCTGTATCTGGCGCGCATCGGCATGTACGAGGATCGGCTGCACGCGGCCGTCTACGTGAACCCGAACGCGCTGAAGGACGCCGACGAGCGCGACCGCGAGCGGGCCGAGGGGCACGTGCGCGGGCCGCTGCACGGGATCCCGGTCGCGCTCAAGGACAACATCCTGACGACCAGCATGCCGACCTCCGGCGGGGCGCTCGCCTTCCAGGGCTACGTGCCGCCGTACGAGGCGACGCTGACGAAGAATCTCGAGGACGCCGGCGCCATCATCATCGCCAAGGCGGGCCTGTCCGAGCTCGCCAACTTCGTCGCCGGCGCGCCGACGCCGATGCCGGGCGACTACAACGCGGTCGGCGGTCAGGGCTACAACCCGTACGATCCGCGGAAGGATCCGCGCGAGGCCACCTTCGACGGCCGGCCGGCCATGAACACCGGCGGCTCGAGCTCGGGCATCGGCACCGCCGCGAACCTGTGGGCCGCCAACGTCGGCACCGAAACCTCCGGCTCGATCCTGAGCCCCTCCAACCAGACCATGCTCGCGGCCGTGAAGCCGACGGTCGGCCGCGTGAGCCGCTGGGGCGTGATTCCCATCACGGCCGACCAGGACACCGCCGGCCCGATGGCGCGCACCGTCACTGACGCGGCAATCATGTTCGGCGCGATGGAGAGCCCTTCGCCGGATCCGAACGACCCGGCGACGACGCGCTGCACGCCGCCGCCCGGTCGCGACTACACGCAGTTCCTGAAAGCCGACGCGCTCAAAGGCGCGCGCATCGGGATCCCGCGCGCGTTCTACTACGACGCGGTGACGCCGCCCGGCGCCAGGGAGCCGCGCGGCGGCCTGAATCCCGCCCAGGCGAAGTCGATGGCCGACGCCATCGCCGTCCTGCGGGCGCAGGGCGCCGTCATCGTCGATCCGGCGGACATTCCGAGCGTGCTCGAAAAGGACCCGTCGAAGAACATCGTCGACTGGAACTTCTGCTCGGGCGCCGATCAGTCGAAGGGGCGCGACGCCGGCTGCACGATCGTCGTGAAGTACGGAATGAAGCGCGACTTCGACAAATGGCTGGCGACGCTCGGGGCGTCCGCGCCGGTCAAGACGCTCACCGAGCTGCGGTTGTGGAACCTCGCGCACACCAGAGCGAACGCCATCCGGTACGGGCAGTCGCGGCTCGACATCTCGGACGAAATGGACGTGGAGCGCGATCGCGCGCGCTACGAAGTCGACCGCGCCAAGGACCTCGAGATGAGCGCGACCAACGGCATCGACGCCGTCATGAACGCGCAGCACCTCGATGCGCTCCTATTCCCCGGACCAAACGGCGCCGGCATCGCGGCGCGTCCTGGCTATCCCACGGTGATCGTTCCCTTCGGTCTGATCCCGAACGATCCCAAACCGCCCTTCCCCGCCGGCTTCGACGCGAAGCAGGAGCCCTTCGGCGTCAGTTTCACGGGGATGGCCTGCAGCGAGCCGCGCCTCCTCGCGCTGGCGTACGCCTTCGAGCAGGCGACGCACCGGCGCGTGCCGCCGCCGGGGGCGCCGTAGGAGGACTCGGGGCTCGAGCCTGAAGCGGTTACTCGCAGCGCAGGGCCGTCGTCGGATCGACGCGCGTGGCGCGGCGTGCGGGAACGTAACACGCGAGCAGCGCGACGGCGAACAGCAGGGCCGACACGGCAACGAACGTCGCCGGGTCGGTCGCCGCCACGCCGTAGAGAAAGCCGGCCATCGTGCGCAGCACGGCGAGCGAGACAACGACCCCGATGACGATGCCGCTCGCGGCGACGCGCGCGCCTTCGCCGACTACCATCGCGAACACGCGCCGCGTCGGCGCGCCAAGGGCCATCCGGACGCCGATCTCCCGGGTCCGCCGCGTGACCGACGCCGACACGGCGCCGTACAGCCCGACGCAGGCGAGGGCGAGCGCCATCGCGCCGAACGCGCTCAGCAGGAGCATGGCGAATCGTGGCCGCACCATCGCGTCGCCCGCCATCTGGTCGAGCGTCTCCACGTTCGCGATCGGCAGGTCGGGGTCCATTGCGCGAACGGCGGCGCGGGCCTGCGCGGTCACCAGCGCCGGATCCCCATCGGTACGCAGGACGACGTGCATGGTCGCCATCGACGGCCAGGGCTTCTGGGTGAGCGGCACGTACATTTCCGGGCCGGGATCCTCGCTGAAGGACTGGTGCTTCACATCGGCGGCCACACCGACGATCGTCATGTCGAACGAGTAGATCGGCAGACTCAGGGCCCTGCCGATCACGTCCTGACCCGGCCAGTACTTCCTGGCCATCGCAGCGCTGACGATGGCAACGGGCCGCGAATCGGCCGTGTCGGTGTCGAGGAAGCCGCGGCCGCGCAGGATCGGCGTGCCCACGGCGGCGAAATAGCCGGGCGACGCGATCGTGTATTTCGCGAACGGCGGCGACTGCCCGTCCACCCGCCGCCACTCGGGGATGCGAACCCCCGTCGTCTCGCCCGCACCACCCATCGGCACGGTCTCGGCCACGCCGGCCGACCGCACGCCCGGCACTGCCCGCAACCGTTCCAGCGTCCGCTGGTACAGCCGCACGATCTGCGCAAGGTCGGTGTACTTCGATGGCGGCAGCGTCAGCTCGAACGTCAACACGTGGCCCGCGTCGAACCCGGCATCGGCGCGCAGCAGGTGCACGAACGTCCGCACCAGCAGTCCGGAGGCGACGACGAGCACGAGGGCGAGCGCCACTTCCGAGACGAGCAGCCCGCGGTGGAGCCGCGATCCGCGCGCGGTACCGCCGCGGCCGTCCCTGAGTGACACAGCGAGGCCGTCGCCCGTCGCGCCGACTGCGGGGGCGAGACCGAACAGCAGGCCGGTGACCACGGACAGGCCGACCGAGAAGGCGAGTACCGGCACGTCCACGCCGATCTCCGACAGACGAGGAATGCCGGCGGGCCCGACCGTCCTGACGAGCGCCACGGCCGCACGCGCCAGCAGGATGCCGGCCGCGCCGCCCGTGAGCGACAGGAGCAGGCTCTCTGCGAGCAGCTGGCGCACGAGCTGCCCGCGTCCCGCGCCCAGCGCCGCGCGGAGCCTGAATTCTCTCGCGCGCGTCATCGCCCGCATCAGCAGCAGGTTCGCGACGTTGGAACAGGCAATCAGCAGCACGACGCCAACCGCACCGAACAGGAGCAGCACGGGGCGGCGTGCGTCGCCGGACACCTGCTGCGCCAGCGGCTTCGCGCGCGCGTTGAACCAGCCTTTCGCCCTCGGATACTGCCGATCCATCTCCCGCGCGAAGAGGTCGAGCTCGGCCTGCGCCTGCGTGATCGTGACGCCCCGCGCCAGTCGGCCGACCACGGCCAGCTCGGACGGCTCGCCGCGCTGCGGCGGCTCCTCGGACAACCCGAGCGGCACCCAGAGAGACGCCTCGCGCGGAAAGGCGAAGGCCGCGGGCATCGGCACGCCGCGGGGAAACGCGAACGCGGGCGGCATGACGCCAACGATCGTGTAGAGGGCGCCGTTCAGCTCGACCGCGGTGCCGAGAATCGATTCCTCGGCACCGAACCGCTCGCGCCAGAGGCGATCGCTCAGGATGACCACGTGTCCATGTCCGGGCCGATCCTCGTCGCGCGTGAACGCACGTCCGAGGGCCGGCTGCACGCCGAGCGACGGCAGGAAGCCTTCCGAGACCAGCAGGCCCGGGAGACGGACCGGATCCCCGCGGCCCGTGAGGTTGAAATCGCCGCCGAGAAACGCGCCGACGTGCTCGAACGTGCGCGTCTGGCGCGCGAAGTCGATGAACGGCCGACGTCCCCAGGACAGCTCGTCGAATCCGACGTCGACCCCCTGCGGCGGCTGCAGCCACGGAAAGACGATGCGCCCGGCATCAGGATACGGAAGCGGCTTCAACAGGATCGCGTGGACCACGCTGAACGCTGCGGCACTTGCGCCGATGCCCAGGGCGAGGGTCAGGACTGCAATCGTCGTCACGGCAGGATCGCGCCGCCACAGACGCACGCCGTGCCGCACGTCGCGGGCGAGGGTCTCGACCAGCGTGACCCCGCGGGCGTCGCGGCAGGCGTCCTTGATCTGCTCGATGCCGCCGAACGCCAGGCGGGCGCGGCGTTCGGCCTCCTCGGGCGTACAGCCGCCGTCCAGGTACTTGCGGACGAGCGCGTCCACATGCGACCGGATCTCGTCGTCGAGCTCGGTTTCGACCTTGTCGCGGCGGAAGAGCGCGCGCAATCGGAAGATGGCATCGGCGAGCATCGGCAGTCCTACGAGGTCTCGAGCACCTGGCCGACGGCGGCGATCAGTGCCCGCCAGGCGGAGGTTTCGGCCTCGAGCTGCCGGTGGCCGCTGCGGGTCAGCTCGTAGAACTTCGCGCGCCGGTTGTGCTCGGACGCCCCCCACCGCGCCTTGATCCAGCCGCGCCGTTCCAGCCGGTGAAGCGCCGGGTAGAGCGACCCCTGCGGAATCTGCAGCGCGTCGCTCGACATCTGTTGCACGCGCTCGGCGACCGCCCAGCCGTGCTGCGGACCGAGCGCCAGCGTCCGGAGGATGAGGAGATCCAGCGTTCCCTGCGGGAGCTGGAGGCGGTGGTCGGCCATTCGGCAAGCGCCCCCTTGCGCTTCTACAGGAAGATATCGCATCTCGTGTAGAAGTGCAAGGGGAAGAGAGGGAGGTGCGCGATCGGCGGTCCCGGCACCTTGATACAATCCGCCGATGCCGCCACTCCGCGTCGCCCTCACGCGGCTCACCTCCGCCGATCTGCCGCTGCCGTCGTACTATTCCGCCGGCGCCGCCGGCATGGATCTGCCGGCCGCCGTCGACGGTCCGGTCGTCCTCGCTCCGGGCGACTTCCAGGCGATCCCCTGCGGCTTCGCGATGGCCATCCCGCCAGGCTTCGAGGCGCAGGTGCGGCCGCGCTCGGGGCTCGCGAGCCGGCACGGCGTCACGGTCCTGAACGCGCCCGGCACGATCGACAGCGATTACCGCGGGGAGGTGAAGGTGCTGCTGGTCAATCACGGACGCGAACCCTTCACGGTCACGCCCGGACTCCGCATCGCGCAGCTCGTCGTCTCGGCGGTCTCGCGCATCGACTGGGACGTCGTCGAGGACCTGCCCGGCAGCGTGCGCGGCGCGGGCGGGTTCGGCCACACGGGCGCCTGACGTGTCCGGGACCTCTCTCGCGGCGCGCATCGCCGCGCTGCCGCGGGCGCCGCTGGCAACGCTCCCGACGCCGATCACCGATGCCGTCCGCCTGCGCGAGGCGCTCGGCGGCCCGGCACGATGTCCGCGCATCCTGGTGAAGCGCGACGACCTGACCGGCCTCGCGCTCGGCGGCAACAAGGCGCGCAAGCTCGAATTCCTGGTGGGCGACGCACGGCAATCCGGCGCGACGACGCTCGTCACGACCGGCGCGGTCCAGTCGAACCACGCGAGGATGACCGCCGCTGCCGCCCGCGCGGCCGGCTTCGGCATCACTCTCGTGCTGACGACGCGCGAGCCGGCGCCCGCGGTCCAGGGCAACTACCTGCTCGATCTCCTGTTCGGCGCCGACGTCCGGTTGATTCCCGCGGGGCCGGACCCGCGAATCGCGGTCGCGCCCGATGAAGAGGAGCGGGTGCAAGCGGTGCTCGAGGAGCTGAGCGCCCGCGGCGAGCGGCCGTACCTGATTCCGGTCGGCGGCTCGAGCGCGGTCGGCGTGCTCGGATACGCGACCGGCACCCGCGAGATCGTGGACCAGCTCGCCGCGGAGCGCCTGACGCCTGCCCGCTTGTACTACGCGAGCGGATCCCGCGGCACGCAGGCCGGCCTCGAGCTGGGGATGCGGCTGTTCGGCGCGCCCTACGCGCTCCGCGGCGTCGCCGTCAGCGGTGGGGAGAGCGAGAAGCGCGTGCGCGCTGCGCGGATCGCCACCGCCGCCGCCGGACTCCTCGGCGAGGACGTCATCGTCACGCCCGGGGAGCTGTCGACCGATCAGCGCTACATCGGCGAGGGGTATGGAATCCCCACGGCGGAAGGGCTCGAGGCGATCCGCCTGCTGGCGCAGGCGGAAGGCATCCTGCTCGATCCCACGTACACCGCGAAGGCGATGGCGGCGCTGATCGCCGACGTCCGCAGCGGCGACGTGCGGCCGGACGAGGACGTGATGTTCCTGCACACGGGCGGCGTCCCGGCGCTCTTCGCGCACGCGGCCGCGCTGGCGGGCGGCGCGGGCTCCGTCTGACCAGGCGCCCCGCCGCCCTGCCTGGCGGGCCCGCCCCTCAGAATCGATACCTGACGGCCACCTCCATCTGTCGCGACGGCGCGTTGATGTTGGCCAGCAGCTGGTTGACCTGGCCGAAGGCGGCCGCCGTCGGGTTGGCTACCGGCGTCCCGAAGTTCGCGCGGTTCGTCACGTTGAAGATCTGCGCGAGCAGCTCGAACGCCTGGCTCTGGATCTGGAAGGTCTTCGAGAACCGCAGGTCGAGGTCGGCGTACCCCGGGCACTGGACGCTCGACACGGGCGCGAGGCCCCTGGACTGCCGGAACGCGTTGAGTGCATCGAGGTTCAAGTCGCGGCAGCCGCTCCGCCATCCGACGCCGGCCGGCACGTCGCCCGTATAGCCGTCGTGGTTGAGATCGATCGAGGTCGCCGGATTGAACGGCAGGCTGCTGCGCAGGTCGAGAATCGCCGACAGCTGAACGTCCGCGGGAAGCTGGACGATCCCGCTGAGCACCAGGCGATGCCGGCGGTCGGCGATGCTGTAACCCGTTTCACGGCTGTAGCCGTACACGTCGGCGAGATTGTTCGAGATCGGCATGTCCTTCGAGACGCTCAGTGTGTAGGACGCCAGTGCCGAAAAGCGATGGCTCAGGTGCTTGTCCAGCTTCACGAGGAGCGCCTTGTAGTTGTTGTTCGACGTCGACTGCAGGTTCGTCACGCGGCCGAACTGCGGGTACGGCCGCCGGTGCGTGATCGGATCGGGCAGATTGATGTCGACGTTGTCGCGGTCGGAGTACCGCCACACGGACGTGAAGTCGACCGTGACGCCGAGATCGCGCGTCAGCTCGCGGGTGACCCCGACGTTGAACTGGTGCGCGTACGGGTTGACGGAGTGATTGTCCAGGACCGTGATGTTCGGCACGCTCGACGAGATGTATGCATCGCGCGACTTGCCCTGCAGCGGATCCGGATAGGACGGATCGTTGATGACGATCGGCCGGGCCTGCGGCCACGTGATCTCCCCCGCGTTGGTCAAGGTGCGCACGTTGTCATAGAACATCCCGTACGCCGCGTGGACGTTGGTCAGGCCGCTCGTCCCGGGGCTCCAGGCGAAGCCGGCGCGCGGGCCGAAGTTGTTGCGGTCGCCGCGGACGCTCGTATCGATGAACGGCACCGGAATCGGATACTGCGCGAACTGCGGCCCGAGCTTCGCGGCGGCCGCCGCCAGCATGTCGTTGAGGTTCTCGTTGAACGATCCGATCTGGCGGTCGTATCGGACGCCGAGGTTGAGCGTCAGGTTCTCGGTCGGCTCCCAGTCGTCCTGGACGTAGGCGGCCCAGGTCTTCGTCGGCATGTCCGCGTAGCTTGGCAGCGACTGCGAATACTGCGTCGGCCACGTGCTCGGATCGTTCGGATCGGGCGCCCGGTCGGCCGACAACGTCCACGTGCCGGTCGCGTTGATCGTGCTGTCCTCGGCGAATGGGATGTCGCTGAAGTCGACGCCGGTCTTCCACGTGTGGCGGCCGCCCCAGTCCGGCATCTGGTACGAGTAGTCGTCCTTGAACTCGTAGCGGTGCTCCGGCCCCATCTGCGTGTTGCAGTTGCCGACGACCAGGGTGGGATACCGGAAGGCCGTGGAGCAGCCGGCGAGCCTCGCCTGCGAGAAGTCGCCCGCGTTGAAGGCGGCGCCCGAGTTCGGCGCCTCGACCTCGTACCGGCTGAACGCGTACTGGAAGCGGAAGTCGTTGAGGGCACGGGCGCTCATGACCCAGGTGTGGCCCACCACCGCGGACTGCCGCGGCACCGCGAAATCGAAGCTGCCGCTCGGCGCGGTCGTGCCGCCCGCCGTGACGATCGGCCGGTATTCGTTCTCCTGCGCCCAGCGCACGAACAGCGACTGGTTGCCGGTAATCTGGTGGTCGAGCCGGCCGAGGTACGTCCACCGGTTCTGCGCGCTCTTCACCGTGCCGTCGTACTGCGGCCAGGCGCCGCGCGTGTTGACCGTGAAGAACTGGTTCTCGTCGGTCCGCTCGTAGGTGAAGAAGAAGTGCGTCCGGTCCTTGATGATCGGTCCGCCGAGCGCGCCGCCGTCCTGATAGCGGCGGTACGGCGGGCGCGAGGCCTGGAAGTACTCCTTCGCCGTGAGCGCCTTGTCGCGGAAGAAGAGGAACGCCGACCCGCGGAAGTTGTTCGTCCCCGACTTGGTCACGACGTTGACGACGCCGCCGGTCGCGAGGCCGTACTCGGCCTTGTAGGTCGACGTCGAGACCTTGAACTCCTGGATCGCGTCCATGCCGAAGTTCTGGCGCGGCTCGCCCATCTCGGCCCACGTGTTGTTGACGCCGTCGACGTAGATCATGTTCGAGTACTCGCGCGTGCCCGCGCCGACGTTCACGTTGCCGCGGTAGTAGAAGCCGCGGATGTTGTCCTGGGACGTCCCGGGCGTCAGCATCGCGAGATCGATCCAGCGCCGCGAGGCGACCGGCAGCGCCTGGATCTGCTGCGTCGAGATCGCCGTCGAGACGTCCGACCGTGTCACGTCCACGATCGGCGCCTCCCCGGTCACGGTGACCGTTTCGGCGACCGCCGCCGGCGCGAGCGTGACGTTGATCGTCGCCGTCTGATCGATCACGAGCACGATCGCCGGTCGGGTTTCGATACGGAATCCCTGCAGCTCCGTCTTGAGCGAATACGACCCCGGCGGCAGCGCTACGAGCCGGTACTCGCCCGACGCGTCGGTCACCTCCGAGCGCACCAGGCCGGTCGCCTGGTTCGTCGCCGTCACCGTCACGCCCGGCAGGACCCCGCCGGTCTGGTCCTTGATCGTCCCGACAATCCGGGCGTTCTGTCCGAAGGCCGCAGCCTGACCGAGCACCAGCCACAGCGCCATTGCTCCCGCGCCTATGAGCCAGCTACGCATTGGCAACCTCCCTGAGCCATCAGCCCTGAACCCTGAGCCCTTTCAAGAACTCGTCGACTTCCCGCTTCAACTCCGCCCACCGCTGCTCCGCGCTCGCGGTCGGTCGATCTTCGCTGTCGGACACGAATCCGTAGAGGGACGTCAACTGCCGCTCGAGCGCGCCGGACGAGGACCGCCCGGCCGAAGCCCCCCGCTCCGTCCGGGCCGCGCGCTGCAGACGATCGATCCCGCCGGCCACCTGCAGGAGCAGGTCGAACTGGCGCTGATAGTCGTCCACGCTCAGGCGCAGCCGCGGATCGCTCAGCACATGAAACGACGCACGCTGCGTGCGGCCGTCAGCGGTGAGTTGCACCTCGTAGGTGCCGGGGACCGCCTTTGGACCAGGGAGGGCGACCGGCCCTCGCGGTCCCTGCGAGGGAAGATTCACTCGAAGGTCCCATACGATCCGGTTCAGACCGGCGTGGAGCGATTCTGGATTGCCCCCCGCCGCCGTCGAATCGACGAGCGATCGCACGACCCGTCCGTCCGGACCGAGAATGTCGAGGGCGACGCGACCGGCCGGCGGCTTCGGCAGCGCCACGTAGACGATGGCGCCGTCCGGGGGTTCTTCCCCGAGACGATGGCGTTCAATCCGCGCGCCGGCGTAGATGTCACGCGGATTGCTGACGCAGCACGCCCCTCCGACATAGGGCTGATCGTCTTCTTCGGCGGAGGTCGCGACCCGGTAGACGTCGCGGGGCCCGAAGAGATGCGCCGCCGTCGGCGTCTCGACTGCCAGCTCGCGCAGCGGCGACACGTCGTCCAGAATCCAGAACGACCGGCCGTTCGTCGACAGCACCAGATCGGCCTTGTGGACCGCGATGTCCGTCACCGGCGTGGCCGGCAGGTTCAGCTGCAGCGACTGCCAGTGGCCGCCGTCGTCGAGCGACACGAACACGCCGAACTCCGTCCCGGCGTACAGCAGACCCTTCCGCACGGGATCTTCGCGCACGACGCGCACGAACTGATCGGCGGGAATGCCGTTGCGGCCGTCGGTCAGCAGCGTCCAGTGCTGTCCGTAGTCGTCCGTCCGGAACACGAACGGCCGGAAGTCGTCGAGCTGATACCGGAACGCCGCGACGAACGCGCGCCCTGCGTCGTGCCGCGACGGATCGATCGCGTTCACGGTCGACCCCTCGGGGAGCGCGCCCGGCGTCACGTCCGTCCAGTTCGCCCCGCCGTCGCGCGAGACGTGCACGAGGCCGTCGTCGCTGCCTGCCCACAGCACGCCTCGCGCCACCGGCGATTCGTCGAACGCCGAGACGGTCGGATAAGGCATCCGCTCGGGACTGACGGTCCCGGCCGGCATGCTGTGCCTGCTCTTGTCGCCGCGCGTAAGGTCCGGGCTGATCACCGCCCATGACTGTCCGCCGTCGGTCGACCGGTGGACGTACTGCGAGGTGTGATAGATGGCGTCCGGCTCGAGCGGCGAGGTCACAATCGGCGCGTTCCAGGTGAACCGGTACCTCGGATCGCCGCCCGTCTCCGGATAGACGTTGATGCCGCGCAGGTGCATGGAGCGCCTGTCGAAGCGCGTGATCATGCCGGACGGGCCGCCGGCGTAGACGACATCGGGCGTGCGCGGGTCGAGGGCGACGAAGCCGCCTTCCATTCCCCCGACGGCGTACCAGTGCTGAAGCTGCAGCCGGGCGCCGAAGTTCGCCGTCCGGCTCGGAACCGACAGCGCGTCGTACTGATCCTGCTGCGCGCCGTACACCCGGTAGGGAAACCCCTCGTCCACCGCGACGCGGTACATCTCGGCCGTCGGCTGATTCAGCTGTGTGGACCACGATTTGCCGCCGTCAACCGAGATCGTCGCTCCCCCGTCGTTTCCCTCGATGAGCACGCGCGGGTCCTGCGGATCGATCCAGAGATCGTGGTTGTCGCCGTGTGGCATCGGGATCGGCGAGAACGTGGTTCCGCCGTCCGTGGACCTGTACAGGTTGGTGTTGCCGATGTACACGACGTCGGGATCGCGCGTGTCGGCGAAGACGTGCGCGTAGTACCAGGACCGCGACGTCAGCTGGCGGTCGGCGTTCGTGCGTTTGAAGGTCTGGCCGCCGTCGTCGGACCGGAAGAGGCCGCCGTCGGCCGCGTCGACCAGCGCCCACACGCGGCCCGGACGCGCCGGCGAGACCGCCACGCCGATGCGGCCGACCGGCCCGGCCGGCAGGCCGCTCGTCAGGCGCGTCCAGTGGTCGCCGCCGTCGGTCGTCTTGAACACGCCGCCGTCGCTCGATCCGCCGACGAGTCCCCAGGGGCGCCGCTCGCCGGTCCACATCGCCGCGTAAAGCACGCGCGGGTTGCGGGCGTCCATCGCGAGGTCGGCCGCGCCGGTCCGATCGTCGACCGAGAGGACGCGCTGCCACGAGCGGCCGCCGTCGCGCGACCGGAACACGCCGCGCGTCGCGTTCGGTCCGAACGCATGGCCGAGCGCGGCGACGTAGACGAGGTCCGGCTCATGAGGATCGACGCGGACGCGTGCGATCTGCCCGGCGTCCGCCAGCCCCGCCGGCTGCCACGTTGTGCCGCCGTCGGCCGACCTGTACATCCCGATGCCGATCGACACGTTGTTGCGGATGCAGGCCGAGCCGGTCCCGACGTAAACGACGTTCGGATTCGACGCAGCGATGCCGATCGCGCCGACGGAACCGGCCTTGAAGAACCCGTCGGAGACGTTGTCCCAGACTTCGCCGGCGTCGGTCGTCTTCCAGACGCCGCCGCCGGCCGCGCCCATGTAGAACGTGCGGCGGTCGCCCGGCACGCCGGCGACGGCGGTCGACCGCCCGCCGCGATGCGGTCCGATCATGCGGTATCGGAGGCCGGTCAACAGACCCGGATCGGCGTGAGCGATCGATGCCGTGCGCGTGGTCGCGGAGGTCCGCGGTCCCGGAGCGCTGCACGCTGCCGAGCCCAGGACGAGGAGAGCGAACGCGCACCGTCCGGTCACCGGGCGCCTCCGATGAAAGGGGAGTTCGAAGCTGGACCGAACGGCGGGGGCAGGCCGCGCTGTGGCGAATGCGCTAACTCTGCGGTGGCGGCGCCCACGTCGGCCGGTGCGTGCCGATCGGTTCGGGCTTCCGGTCGGATGCGCGATGCTAGTCACGGCCGATCCGCCAGTCAAGTGCAAACTCCGTCCGAACGGCGGCCGGAAGCGATTATCATGCAGCCGCTGATCTCTCGATTCCGCGAAGCCGTGGCCGCGCCGTTCGAACGGCACCGAAGGGTCGCGACCGCGCTGGAGGTGCACATGCGGCGTCTGCTCGTCGTCTTCACCGTCCTGTCGCTCAGCGCAATCGCCGCCGCGCGCCGGCAGACGGCGCCGGCCGATCGGGCCGCCGCTCCGGCGACGCTCGAGAATCCGTTCGCCGCCGGATGGATGCTCACCGATACGAACACCGACGGCATCCCCGATGCGGTCCGCGGCCGGATCGTCGTACCCGACGATTCGAGCGCGGCCGAAGACGCCGCCGCCGCCGACCTCGCGGCGCGCGTCGCCTACGGATCGACAGGGCTCACTCTCCCTCTCGTCGTCACGAGCGGCGATGCATCCGGCACGGCAGGACAGCCGCACGTGTGGATTGGCGAGCGGGCGGTGCCTGCCGCGGTTGCGGACGGCCTGAAGCCGCTCGCCGCCACGCTGGCCGTCGGCGAGGGCGGCGTGTTCGAGGCGGGCAGCGACATCGCGGTGATCGGAAAGGACGAGGCCGGGCTGCTCGCGGCCGCTGAGGCGTACGCCTCGCACGCGCCGTATCAGTGGAAGGTACCCGGCGACGAGCTGATCGAGATTCCGCGGGCGGTCGACGCTGCGCTCGCTGCGCACGCGCTCGACGCGAAAGCGACGCTCGCCGGTCTCGTCTACACGAAGGACGACAGCGGGATTCACCGCGCGCTGCTCCGTCTCGATGGAGCGCGTTCGGTGAGCCGGGCGTCGCTCCTCAGCTCCCTCCACGGCGTGCACCTCGACGCCGTGGGCGCCATCGTCGTCCTCCCGCCCGCCGGCAGTCCCGTCGTCATCGAGAACCGGAACCGGCCGGCGGCGGCCCGGCCCGCCGCCGCGCCTGCGGCCGCGGCACCGGGAGGCGGCGAGCGGCACCGCCTCGACCTGGCGACTCTCTTCACGATCAAGGGGCTGTTCGGCGGATCGCCGAAGATGCCGGTCCCCGCGTCGCTCGACGGACACCTGTACGTCCCGGCCGGAGCCGCGGGCGTCGCGATGGCCAATCTCGCGGCCCGGCTCGGCCTGGAGACGACCGGCATCACGATTCCGCTCGCCTCTCCCGCCGCGGGCGCGGCGGCCGACAAGATCTCGACCCAGGGCGTGATGGCAGGAGACTCGCCGCTGACGCAGGCAGTCGAGAAGACCCTGGGAACGCAGGTTCCGGACTGGGCGAAGAACTCGACGCTCCAGCCCGGCGAAGGCATCGTCCGCGTCGTGGACGATGCGCTCGGGGAACAGGCGAAGAACAAGGACGCGCCGACGCTGAAGGACGCGCTGCTCGTCAAAGGCGATGCGCGCGGCACGGCGGCGGCGCTCGACCTGCTGGCCGACCACTTCCCGAACCTGTGGGACGTCGGCAAGCAGCACCTCTCGCTCGAGGAGATCCGGCACGACCTGCACCGGTTCTTCTCGCTGCGGTCCGGCGTGGGACAGGCGGCGGCGGCGCTCTACCATCTCG
Source organism: Betaproteobacteria bacterium (assembly GCA_050257855.1). GTDB lineage: Bacteria > Acidobacteriota > Vicinamibacteria > Vicinamibacterales > CAVVIG01 > JBLMXQ01. The sequence continues at coordinate 16,947 of JBLMXQ010000035.1, forward strand.
ACCGCTGGATGAACGAGATCGCGCCACGCGGCGGCGCCGCTCCGCAGGTCGGCAACGTCGAGGCCGACATCTACGTCGATACGGCGTACCCGGGCCTCGATCGGTTCGTCGAGCAGCAGATCGAGCAGCGGCTGCACGTCAATCGCGCCGCGGTCAGGACGGGCAGCCTGCACGCCGGCATGCAGTGCTGCGCGGACAATCCGCCGCTCCACTATCAGGGCCCCGGCTATCCGTTCCAGCAGGCCGCCCCGACCTTCGAGGAGGACATCGCGATCCCGTGGGAAGGCAACCGGCTCCTGAAGTCGGTTCAGGACGCGGTGGCAAAACGGCTGAAGCGCGATGTTCCGGTCACGCTCGAAGCGCGCGTGAGCGAAGGGCCGCAGGAGCGGCAGAAGCTCGCAACCGAGATCGAGGCGATTCTCGCGAAGGCCGGCGCCGCGCCGCAGCAGACGACCGTGCACGTGCTGAGCGCGTACAAGCAGGGCTACAGCTGGCTGATGGACGAGATCGCGCCGGCTCTCCACGGGCAGCCGGTGGCGCGCCTGCAGATCCAGTTCGCGCCGAACATCGACGAGAAGCAGATGAGCTCGATCAACTCGCGAATGCGGTGGGTCCAGGAGCTCTACCCGGTCGACGAGATGCTCGCGAAGACGCTGAACATCCCGCTCGACAAGATCGAGATCTCCGAGATGCCGCCGGCAGGCAAGGGCGAAACCGATCCGACCTACGTCGTGCACGCGTACGCGGCGGACGGGCGCGAGATCCTGACGCGCGACTTCAACGAGACCGTCGCCGAAGCGCCGTACAGCCACGCGTATCCGCGGTACGACTACGTCCAGGTCGAGACCGGGTGGGTGAAGCTGACCGCCGGCTCACAGGTCGTGCTCGATCAGCGCATCGAGACCGATCCGGAAGTCTTCTGGAACGAATACCAGACGAAGACGCTCCCCCGCGTGTTCGAGTCCGTGATGTCGCAGGCGCACGGCCGGCCCCGCGCCGAGTACCAGCCGTTCTTCGACACGCTCCGGCTCGACATCCACATGAGCGAGCCCGACTACGCGCTCGGCCTCGACAAGGAACGGATCTCGATGCTCGAGGCGATGCAGGAGGACACCTTCTACTCGACCGAGAACTTCTTCTACATGATCGGCTACATGGAGATGGGCGAGCACTGGGACTATCCCGGCCGCATCATCCCGATCGTGCACGCCTCGGAGGACGGGCAGGACGGACACGTGCACGTCGAGTTCTACGGCAAACCCGCCGCGAACCCGGTCGTGCGGCTGCGATGGACCGACGCCGCCGGGCGGCGCCACGAGCAGGAACGCGACCTGCCGGCGCTGCGGGCGCAGCTGACGCCGCGCCTCGTCGAGGCGCGCGTGACCGCGGGCCGCCCGGGCGTGGACGCGCTCACCTGGTCGCTCCCGGTCGATTTCGACAGGGACCGCTATCGCGAGTGGCTGCGCGTGGCCGCCAGGGACAACGTCGAGCAGACGATCGTGTCCGCCGAGCAGGCGCAGGGGCAGGTTCACTGGCTCGAGCAGATGCACCAGGCGGGCCTGTACCGCGACTCCATCGCCTATCCGAATCTCCAGGCCATCGGGATGGAATTCGTGCTGCCGCCGGATCGCCGCGATCCGATCAAGAGCGTGCCCGGGCGGATCGCCGCGAGACTGGCGGTTCCGAAGCCGGCGACGCCGCGTCCGCAGATCGCCGACTTTCTGAAGCCGCAGCCGGCCGGGCAGCCGATCGTGCAGTGGGATCAGCCGATCAGCCCCGACGAGAACGCCGGAATCCTCGCGCGGCTCGCCACGCACCCGGAGGTCACCCCTTATTGGATGGGGCGCAGCTACCTCGGCATCAACATCTGGGCGGCCGACGTGATGCTGCCGACGCCGTCGAGGCTCCGCTCGTGGGCGAAAGAGACGACGCTCAAGGCGGCCGCCATCTACTCGGGCCGGCAGCATGCGAACGAGGTGTCGAGCACGAGCCACATCGATAAGCTCGGCGAGCTGCTCGTCTCCGATCCCGCGACGCACGACGCGCTCAGGCAGGTCAACGTCGTCCTGCACCCGATCACGAATCCCGACGGGGCGCAGCTCTCGGTGGACCTGTACCACATCACGCCCGACAACCTGCTGCACCCCGGCTATCACGGATCGCTCACGGCCGACGTGTCGAGCGGCCAGTGGGAGGCCGACCCGCTGTATCCCGAGTCGCGCACGCGCCGCCAGCTCTGGGAGGCCTGGCTGCCGGATACGTTCCTGAACCCGCACGGCTACCCGTCGCACGAGTGGGTCCAGCCCTTCTCGGGGTACACCGGCTGGGTGATCAGCCGCATGGGCGCGCACAACGGGCGCGAGTGGTGGCTGCCGCGCGGCTGGTTCACCAGCCTCAACTACCTGCGCGATCCCGCCTATCCGTACAGCGAGCAATTCACCTACGACCTGCGCAACCGCATCGCGGACGCGATTGGGAAGGTGCCCGACCTCATGCCGCTCGAGACGCGCATGAACGCGCGGTATCAGCGATGGGGACAGCGCTGGGATCCCGACCACATGATGCAGCCGATCGTCGGCGGCGTCCGGATCTACATGGCGCTCAAGGGCGCGCCGCCGGCGCCGACGCAAAGCGCGTTCATGCGGCGCTTCCCCGACGTCACCTACGACGATGGGTACACCGAAGCGCCGGACGAGACCGCGTACGGCCCGTACATGAAGCTGATGGCATCGGCCGGGCTGGCCTTCGACAAGGTCCATCTGGACTATCTGTCGCAGGGGAAGCTGCGGATTCACCGCGACGAGAAGGCGGTCGGGAACGGCGTGCAGTGGAGCGTCGCGCGCGAGCGGCCGATCCTGCCCTCGTCGCAGCCGCCGGTGCCGGAACCGAAGTAGATCGCGGAGCAGGGCCGGCCGTTCTCCACGCGGCAGCCGCGGGCGCTACTCGGCGGGCCTGGCGGCCAGGTAGCTGCGGCGCGCGCGCGCGCTGAGGTGCGGGTCGCCGAGGCGGACGGTCAGCTTGTGCATCTTGCCGTCGAGCGCGACCGGCGTGAATCCGAGCAGGTACTGGTGGTGCAGCTCGTCGGCGACGCGGCGGAACGTCGCGGCGAGGTCGTCGGTGGACGTCAGCTCGAAGTAGCCGCCGCCGGTCTGCGCGGCGATTTTCGGCAGCCCCGGATCGGGTTTTTCGGCGCCGCGCCGGCCGGGATACCCGCCGCCGGGCGGGAACCCGCCGCGGCCGAACCCGCCGCCGAATCCGCCGCGCCCGCCGAACCCGCCGCGGCGCCCGCGGCTGACGAAGCCATTCTCTCCCGCGAGGCCGATGGCGTAGACCATCACGTCCTGCTGCTCGGCGCGCTTCATGACGTCCTTCAAGCTGTTGTTCATGTTGCTGAAATTCATCGGCGCGTCCACGCCATCGGTGAAGACCAGAATCACGCGCCGTCCGGACTGGTGCAGCAGCGCCGTGATGCCGACGTTCACCGCGTTCCAGAGCGGCGTCGGCCCCTCCTGCTGCAGATCGGTCCGCAGGATGCCGAGCAGCTCCTCGCGGTCGCTCGTGAAGTCGCG
>JBLMXQ010000036.1:0-18963 GCA_050257855.1 Betaproteobacteria bacterium
TCGTCAGGATGACGATCAGGGAGGCGCTGTACAGGCGCTCGTGGTCGCCGAGCGAGTGATACAAGTTCACGCCTGAACCGATCAGCGTCAGGAGCAGGAGTGGGAAGAGCACGAAGTGGAATCCTGGAACGTACTGTCTGTGGTTCTCGTAGCGCTGTGTGGTCGTGGCCATCCGTCGCTCCTCCGTTCAGCCGGTGGGCCGGTAGTATACCCATGTCGGATGTGGAGGTGTGACGGGGCTGAGGCGGCGCAGGACCGGTCACGGGCCAGGACGCAATCACGAGAATCGTGAACGCCCCGGGATGGCCGGCCTGCCCTGGGCCGCCGATCGGCGTCAGGCCGTCGCCGCGGCCCTGGTCGGACCGGGGGCAGTCACCTTCCCAGCGCGGCGCCGTTCGACTAACCTGAACCGCCTTCGCCGCCCTTAATAGCGTGCGAGCTGGGTGAGCTGAATGAGGTTGCCGCACGTGTCGTTCACCACCGCAATGGTCGAGGCCGTCACGTCGGTCGGCGGCATCGTGAACCCGGCGCCGCGGGCCTTGATCCGCTCGTGGTCGCCTTTGACGTCGTCGGTGTAGAACATCGCCGCGGGCTGGCTCTGCTGGAACATCGCCTGCTGATACGCCTTGGCGGCAGGATTGTCATTCAGCGCCAGCTGCAGCTGGGTCCCGTCCGGCTCCTCGGGTGAGGCTACGGTCAGCCAGCGATACGGGCCGTTCCTGAAATCGGCCTTCTTGGCAAAGCCCAGCACCTCCGTGTAGAAGCGCAGAGCCTTGTCCTGGTCGTCCACGTAGACGCTGGTCAGTTTGATCTTCATTTCATTCCTCCTTGTGCGCCGGACCTGTCACATCCGCGACGCTTCGTCCGTCAGTACAATGACGGACCGCGACGGAGGAATGTGACCGATGCCCACACCTGAGCGGCTGGCCGAGCAATTCGAAGCGCACCGCCCGCACGTGCGGGCGGTCGCGTACCGCATGCTCGGATCGGTCAGCGAGGCGGAGGACGCCGTCCAGGAAGCCTGGATCCGCTTGAGCCGCACGGATGTCAGTGGCGTCGACAACCTGCGCGGATGGCTGACGACGGTCGTGGCGCGCGTGTGCCTGGACATGCTGCGCACGCGGGCGTCGCGCCGGGAGGATCCCTTGGATACGCACGTGCCCGATCCGATCATCCGCGCGATCGGTCGCAGGGAAGACGAAGGGCCGGAGAAAGGTGCCATGCTCGCCGACTCTGTCGGGCTGGCGCTGCTCGTGGTCCTCGAGAAGCTGGAGCCGGCGGAGCGACTGGCGTTCGTGCTCCACGATGTGTTCGCGATGACCTTCGAGGAGATCGCGCCCGTCGTGGATCGCTCGGTCGTCGCCACGCGCCAGCTCGCGAGCCGCGCGCGCCGGACGGTGCAGGGCCAGGCGCCGACCTCGGACACCGACCTGCGGCAGCAGCGCCGCGTCGTCGACGCGTTCCTCGCGGCCGTCCAGGACGGCGACTTCGAGGCACTGGTCACCGTCCTCGATCCGGAGATTGTGCTGCGGGCAGATGGCGGAGCGATCAAGGGCATGTCGCGCCTCGTCCGTGGAGCTCAGGCGGTCGTGGCACAGGCCGTGACGTTCTCGAAGCTCGGGTTGTCCAATCAGGTGGTTCTGGTGAATGGCAACATCGGCCTCGTGTCTCGGCTTCCGGAGGGGCGCGTCCTGTCCGTGATCGGTTTCACCATAGCGGGCGGCAAGGTCGTCGAGATGGACATCCTGGCGGATCCGGACCGGCTCGGTCGGCTCGATCTGTCGGCCGTCGAGCGCTGAGCCATTCGCGGCAGTCACGCAGGTGTCGGGCGTCCTGCGGGGATCGACGGCTCAGCCTCGGCCTCGCTCGCATGCAGGCCGGATCCGGATCGACATCGTGAGGTGAGCCTTGAGGAAGATCCCGGAGCGGGTGGTGGTGATGCGTTTGCCGGCCCACAAGACACACAGCATCTTCGATCGGTATAACATCGTGTCGTCCGGCGATCTGCTCGACGCCGGGCGCACGCTCGACGTCACGCGACTGTCACCACGCCCGGTGACAATCGGGCAAAATGACGCCACATGGGGCAAGACGCCCGTGTCGCGTTGAGTCGCGTGGTTCCCGCGTTTTGTGCGATTCTGTTCGACGCGGAGGGATGGCCGAGCGGTCGAAGGCGGTGGTCTTGAAAACCGAGCACCGCGATCTGCGCAATTCGCTAATTTCCGCCTGAACTTCGCACGTCACGCCAGATAGCGCCTCTCGAGCAAACTGCGTCCAGCCTGAGCGTCGTGTTGTGACCCGATCGTTACACTGGGAGTTACACACGGTTCGCGGACACGTTTGAGATCGCAGCAAACACTGGGGCGTTGATCGTTACTCACGATCGGCGTTCACCGCGCGACTGCTCCTGTCCCTATCAGATGCCGCCCGGCGCAGCGCGTATTCAGCGGCTCGGCGCCTCCGCGAATAGCACCCCGGACGTCCGAATTCTAACGATACGCCCGTCTACAGCTGCATGATGGCGGGCAAAGGCTCCATGCCATCAGGTCGCACGAACTGTCGACTGGGCCAGGCGGCGCTGCAGTCCTATCAGGAGGAGCCCCACTGCCACGAGCATTGCGAGCGCCACAGTGACCAGGCCAACGAGGATGGTCTGCTCGACGCCCGCACTGGCGTGGTGACCGGCTCCAGCGATCGGGGTCGCTTCGCTTGCGCCGAGGATGCCGGCAAGCGTCGTGAACAGCCAGTTGGCGAATGCGCTATAGAGCAGCGCCCCTCGGCAGATGCGGACCTGCAGGGCCGACAGGGCCACGCGGTGGAAGAACAGACCGACGATCATGATGAACATCCCGTTCATCGCGCTCTCCAGATGACCGGCCAGCACACCTCTCGGGTTGGCGACGAAGGACGGACCTGCGACCAGCAGCAGTCCGGTAAGCAGTGACAGGAAGAACAAAAGCACGCCCCAGAAAACCAATCGATCGTCACTATTCATACACAACTCCTTCGCGACTCATGGCCGTGCGGCCCACTTTTGACCAGGGGCCGTGAATCGGGAGGTTAACCGGATGTGGTAGCCGAAGGCTAGCTCGCGGTTAGTCGCCAAGGAGCGAGCGAACGGCAAGGAAGGGCCCCTAGAGACGGCCAAATGGGGTTTCCGGCACAATAGAGATCGTAGCGGAGGGGTTAGGAGCTCGAACGTGGGCCACACCATGCTGCCCGCCGTTTACCCAGGTCGGCTGGACCTCGCCGTTCTACTCTCGGCCGTTCTTTTCTTCTCTCCACGCCTGACATTCGCGCAGACCCTCGTGAACGTCGACGCTAAATCCCAGCACGCAGTCGAATCCCTTCAAATGCCCACCCCGGTCGCTCTGTCGAAAACTCTCAGTGAGGACGGATCGACACCGCCCAAGCATCGCTCACGAAGGAAGGCGGCCATTATTGGCGGTCTGGTCGGAGCGGGTATTGGATTGTTCACGGCCAATTTTTCTGATTGTCCAAGCGGCTCGAGACACTGTCCCGGCGCAAGAGTCGCAGCGTTCGTCGTTGCGAGTGGCGTCGGTGCAGCCGTGGGCGTCGGTATTAACACTGTCTTCGCGGACGCCACATCGGTCCGAGCGTCGCCGGCTTCTCTTGGCGCTCACCGGCGGAGCATGCACAGGCTGGCGTTTGCGCTGACGAAAAGGTGGTAGCGGACGGCCCACCGTCGCGCGCCGGCGGGCGCATGGTCGCCCGACCCCAGCGTGATGAAAGGGACCGCCAGATAACGCCTCCGGTCTCCGACCACTCGATCCGCTCGTTCGTCCAAACGGTGGACGTGCTTCCAACGTTTGGCTCGGTCTTCCTCGCCGCGTCACCGACAGCTGCACCGCGAGCGCTTCGTTCGACGACTGCGCGTGCAGCGTAACAGGTCGCAGGGCTTCAGTCGGGTGATCCGCCCAGCAAAGGGCTGCCGGGCCCAACCCTGGTGGATGCACTCCTAAGAGGCAATCACCACCTGAGCGGAAAGGGCCCGATGACGAAATGTGCCGCGGCGGTCGTGACCTTGTGGGTCGGGCTCCTCGTCCCGTTACCGACACAGGCCAGCTCGACGTGCGTTGGCGTTTTGACAGACGCGCAGTTGCGCGACTTCGAGCACATCTTCGTTCCGCCCGCCCCGTTTGTGTCTGACCTGAGTGAGGCGGACGGTGGCGCCGCCGCCTCAGGCATCGTGAAGCGCATGACTCGGAAGGACATCGAGCAGGCTCTGCGTCACACGACGCCACTACTCGCCACAGGGCGCGACCTTTACTCCGAATCGGAAGTCGCGCTGATCCAGCAGATGCTGCGCGCCGATCGGGCAACGGACCTCCCGGCTTGGAAGTCGTTCGGCATGGCCGTGCCCGAGACCTGGCTCTCGCTGACGCCCGATGACTTTGCACACTTGATGGACCGCCCCGGAACGGCGGGACGCGTCAACTCCAAGGCGTTGATCGCGGCTAACAGTCCACGCGCCGCCATTGGCATCACCAGGCAAGTCGCCGAGGATGCCTCAGGGAGGCTGAAGTTCCTGTGGGCGTACCTTTATCAGACCGCTCTTCACGGAGCGCTGATGATCGTCCCGTTGGCCAGCTGTCAGGCGGACGTGGTGACCGTCGTACAGAATCCGTCGGCGTCGCCGCCCGACGACGAGCAGGCGCTCGTGACGCTGGAGCAGCAGTTAGCTCGAGCCTGGACGTCGCGCGATCGGCCGACGCTCGAGCGCGTGCTCGCGCCGGAATGGGCCGTCACCACCGCAGACGGAGCCAAGCTGTTCCGGGCCGCCGTTTTGGCAGCCGTGTTCACCGCAGCGGCGCCCCCGGCCGTGGCCGTCACCACCGACGACCTGACGATGACCCAGTTCGGCGAAGCGGCGGTCGTCCGCGGCCGAACGGTGGCGACCGTCACCGCGGGCGATGAGCCGGAGACGAGCACGGCTAGTTTCACGGATGTGTGCATCAAACGAGAGGGCCAGTGGCAAGTTGTGGCTTCGCACCAAAGTCGAGTTTCCAAGTAAGGCGGACGTCGAGGTGGTCGATCGGCGATCTGAACGATCCCGTCGTGCTCGTCGCCGTCACCCTGGTGCCGTTCGTCGCTGCGACCATGTCCGCCGCGATTCCGGCGAACCGGGCAGCCTCGATTCACCCGACGGACGCGCTTCGGACCGACTGATTTTCGGAGGCCAGCCCCTCATTTCTGCTGAGCGCCAACGTCCGCGAACTGGCGGGCGATCCGCGTCTCGGCATGATCACGGCCCAAGGTACTTTCGAGGTTGTCGAGCGCCGACCGAAACGCGGCGCGAGCTTCGTCAGTCTTGCCTTTGCCCTGCAGGGCGCGTCCCAGCGCCAGATAGGCCCGGCCGACGTAGCTCGAAGACGTCCCCGGCCGAGCGTCCTTGAGCAGAAGTCCCAGGGCCCGGGCCGCGTCCGACGCCGCGTCGTTCACTCGTCTCAGCTGGAGCTCGATAGCGGATCGACGTACGAGTAGTTCCGGCAGGAAGAAGGCGCCCTGCAGGCCGGCTTTCATCGACGCCTCGGTTATGGCCAGCGCCTCATTGGCAAGCCGCTGGGCCGATGGCAGGTCGCCACGCGCCGAGGCCAGCAGCGAGTGCTCCAGCCCCAGAACGGCGAAGCTTATGTGGTTCGGCGGAAACCTTCGTCGCAGCCTCGGTTCCGCCTCGGACAGCATCGCCGCCGCACGGGTCAGGTCGCCCTGATCGCGGTAGATCCGCGCGCGCATCAGAAGCGATTGATAGAGCACGACCTGATCGTTGGCCTGCTGCGCCTTTGCGGACGCCCGTTCGGTATACCCGGCCGCCTCGTCCAGACGCCCGAGTTCACGCAAGGTGCGGCCATAATTGAGGAGCAGCATCGGGGAAACGCCACGCTCGAACTGTCCGGCGCGGCTGATCTCGATGGCCTGCCGATAAATCTTCTCGGCTTCGAGTGGCCGCCCGGACAGATGCAGCGCCAGCGCCCAGTTGTTGAACAGCGTGCCGGCAGTCTGCGTCTCGTCGCGTCCCAGCGCGGCCAACCGCACGGATGCCTGCTCGAATGCGGCGATCGCTGCCCCATACTGCTCCGCCGCGCGGTACGATTCGGCTAGATCCATCAACCCTCGCAGCTCCAGGATCCCCGATCGGAGCGGCGATTCTTCCAATAGTCGTTGTGCCTCCTGCGCCCGTGCGATTCCCTCCTGGACCGTGCCCCGCTCGCGGGCAACTTCGCTGCCACGCAGCAGGCAGAAGACGCGATCGAGGGCGTACTGCGGCTCCCTCGGCAGATCGTTCAGCCCTTCTTCGAAGCGCGCCTCCGCGTTCGGCAGATCCCCGGCTCTGGCGAGCGCACTGGCCAGGGCGCAGTCGGCTTTCGCCCGCGTCGAGCGCTCCGGTAATGCGCGCGAGGCCTTGTACGCTTCCCCGAGCAGCCGGAGGGCCTTGGCATCCTCGTCCTGATCGTAATATTGGCGGCCGATCGTGATCAGCAACTCCACTCTGTTCGTGCTGTCAACGCGCTGGCGTTCGACGATGTGCTCCGCGCGCTCCAGCAGCTCGTTGACGGTGAACGGCCTGCCCGAGGGTGCCGCGTCGGACAGCAGGAAGGTATCGAGGTCGTTGATGGCTTCCGCCCGCGAGAGTTGTCCGAACGCGAAATCGCGCTGCGCCCGCGCGGTGCGGGCCTGGGCAAGAGTGCCCACGATACCGGCAATCGTGGCGACGATCGCCAGCGCCGCGAGGGCGACCACCGCGCGGTTCCGGCGCACGAACTTGGCGGCACGATAGGCCAGCGTGTCAGGCCGGGCGCTGATTATCTCCTGCTCCAGATAGCGACGTAGATCGTCGGCCAGGGCTGTCACGGAGGCGTACCGCTCCTGCGGGTTCTTCTTGAGCGCTTTGGCCACGATCGTGTCAAGGTCTCCGCGCAGCAACCGGCGCAGCCGTTCGGGCGTGGTCGCACGTCGATTGGCGTTGGCGGTGGCGGCCTTCGCCTTGTCGATCGCAACGACATCCGAGGGTCGGGTCGGCTCGGTATCCACAATCGCCTTGACCAGAGCTGCAGGCGTGTACGGGCCGGACCCGGCGGGATGTTGTCCGGTCAACAACACATAGAGCAGGACGCCCAGAGCATAGACATCGGTGGCCGTGGTCACTTCTCCACCTGTCACTTGTTCCGGCGCCGCGTATTGAGGTGTCATTGCCCGGCCGCCTTCGACCGTGAGCAGGGTGGCCGCTCCAGCCTCCCCTTCGCCTTCCAGGAGCTTGGCGATGCCGAAGTCCAGCAGCTTGACCTGGCCGTCGTTTCTGACCAGCACGTTCGAGGGCTTGAGGTCGCGGTGCACGATCAGGTTGGCATGGGCGTGCGCCACCGCGACCAGCACGTCGAGGAAGAGGCGGACCCGCGCTTCGACGTCCAGCCTGTGCCGGTCGCAGTACGAATCGATCTGGTCTCCCTCGACGTATTCGAGGACGAGATACGGCTGTCCGGCCGACGACACGCCGGCATCGATCAACCCCGCAATGTGAGGATGAGCCAGGTGCGCGAGGATGCTGCCTTCGCGCTTGAATCGCTCCTCACCGCGGCCCATGAACGCGATATTCAGGTACTTGACCGCCACCCGGCGCTCGAAGCGTCCATCGCTGCGCCGTGCGAGCCAGACGCTCCCCATCCCGCCCTGGCCTATCTGCGATACCAGTGCATAGGCGCCGACGGTCTGGCCGGCGAGGCCCGTCGCACCGGGCAGCGGAACACCGCCTTCTTCGAGGAAGCCTTCGTGCGCCAGCGCATCATTCTCGTCAAGGAGCGCCTGGAGCTGGGTGGCGAGCGTCGGGTCCTTCTGGCGCACCGACGCCAGCCAGACCGCGCGTTCCTGATCGGTCATCCCCAGTGCCTGGTCCAGGTAGGGGCTGATGGCCATCCATTGGGCGGGGCTGAGTTTTGACATCGGATCCTCAGAGAGAGACGTCGTCCGCGCGTGACGCGCGCTGCATATCCCATGAAACGCGTCTGATCCGGAAACGACGGCCGTCTCGTGCGGCCATCTCGAGGCAGGCTTCGTGTTGGCGCTTGGCCAGCCCGTGCCGCTCGGAGGAGAGCGCAGCAAAGAGCGCGACGACTGCGGACCAGTCGCCCCGTTCGGCCGCGTCAATGAGCGACGAAATCCTGGGGTCCACGCCGGGTCCTCCTCACGCTCGGAGCACGCCCGGACTGGGGCAGATCCTGTGTTCGAGCCGGGTCTCAACCGTGGAACGTCTGCAGGTTACGGGGAGTGGCGTGGTGCGTCAAGGGTGAGTGCGGGCGCCGGGTTTCACTCGAGGACAACGACGCGCACCGGCCGGCGTACGCTGGCGGCCGGTGCGACCGTCGGATACCCCATGTAGAACGTGAACGTCGGCTGCCACGACGGCTCCCCGGTGATCGTGGCGAGCCGCGCCAGCGTCTCCGGGGCCTGCTTCAGGCGACGCTCGTGGTCGACGACCTCGACCGCGCCGTTCGCCGGCCGCGCCGCGACGCCTCGTGCGGCCGCCAGCAGGTGCGCGCGCTGCCAGAGGCGGCCGGCGCTCAGCGCCTGCGCCCGTTCGTATCGATCGCGGACGGCAATCAGTCCGAAGAGCCGGCCGCTCCTCATCAGATCGACGTATGAGGTGCGCTCGGGCGCGCCGACGAACGTGCCGTCGCGTCGGGTCTCCAGCTCGGCCATGGTCCGTCGATACCAGGGCTGCACGCCGCGCCGCACGTCGGGATCGCTGCCGAACCGGCGGGTCGCGTCCCAGACGAGGTCGGCTATCGCCCGACGCTGGTCCTCCCGCTCGAACAGGAAAAGCCTGACGTCCGAATTCACGGCCGGCGTGAGCGTGGCGAGATCGTGCACGAACGACCGTGGCAGCTCCCGAGCGGCGTCGAACAGCTTCCGGTTCGTGTGGCGATGGGGGATCGCGTCGAACAGCTCGCTCGGCGCGCGCCGCCGGCCGGGCGACAGATCGATCATGGCCGCACGCTCCGGCCCGGCCTGATCCGACGGCGGCGTCAGCGCTCCCGACGTGGTCGACACGGTGGTGCCGATGCCGTTGGCCGCGGCCGCCAGCAGGAGGTTCTCGAGGGCACACCCCATGCTGATGAACATCTCGCGCAGGTAGGGATCGAAGGCGCCGAGGTTGCGCCGCGTGTCGGCGAGCATCTCGATGCGCGAGCCGGCCACCCTGAACAGCCAGGGCTGCGAGTTGTAGGCATTGGAGCTGAGAATGGCGGCGTGCACCAGCGCCAGCGGGCCCTCACGCATGTCCGTGCGCCAGGTGCGCCAGGGCTCGAAGGCCGGGCCGTCGGGAATCTCCCGCGCGTCCTGGCCGAACGCCCGCCATACGCTGCCGCCCGCGACGAGAATGGTCGTGGCGCCGAGGCCTTGCACGACGGTTCGGCGTCTCACTTGCCCTCCGGGCTGAAGCGCGCCGGATCGACGGGGACGTTGACCTGTGCGCGCGAGATCGTCCAGACGCTCTGGTCCTCCATGTAGTGCCTGGCGATCGTGTAGGCCAGAGTGATGCCGTCGACCGTTCGATAATCTTCGAATGTGGTCTCCTCGACGCGCGTGCCGAGCACGGTGGGTACTTCCACGCGGACTTTGGACAGAAGGCCGGTCTCGACGTCGAAGAAGAGCTCCTGGACGGCCGAGCCGGACCTGGCTTCCACGACGTCGTAGCGCTTCTCGCCGATCGTCTCGATTCCCTTGACGGTTCGCGGCGTCGAGGAAGCCGCGTACTTCACCGGCAGCAGCGCCTCTGTCCTGCTTCGGATGTCGACGACCTGCTGGGGAGTCAGCGCCCGGGTGGCCGCCGGCGTCACGCGCCACGCTCGGTCGCCATTCACGATGTTCTCGACCTTCCCTCCGGCCGTAGCCTGCACGACGCGCAGCTTGCCCGGAAACACGGCGTCCACTTCGAACGAGACCGGGATCGAATGGTTGCTCACCGCCGCCGACGTGGTTCCGACCACGCGGAGGGATGTCAATTCGTTCACTCCGACCGCGCGGCGGTACCGCTCGATCACGTCGGAGACGCTCGGAAGCGTGGCGCCGGGCGGGCTGTCGGCCTTGCGTCCGCCCCCGCCATCGCCCTGCGGCGCGGACGCGACGGCCTGCCGGTAGGTCGCAATCTCGGCCGGCGTCTTGTACCAGGGCGTTGGTACGGCCTGCGGGCGCGGGCTGCCGCGGTGACACGTGTTGCAGGTGACGACCTGACGTCCGCCGAACGCGGTGGCGTTGATCGACCGCATCATGCGGATCATCTCGCGGGCCTTCCGCTTGGTTGCCTTGACGTCGCTGTCGAACGGCCCCGATTGCGAGGCGTGACAGTAGTCGCAGCTCACCGACAGTGACCCGGCCATGAACTGCATTGCCTGGTAAAGGTCGTCGGCCGGCGCGTCCTTCAAGTCCGTCAGGACCTGGATGTTCTTGAACGTCGTGCCGACGGTCGCCTGAGGCGCTGACTCCGCGGCCGCGCCGCGTCCCGGCGCGGCGCGCGCACTCTGGCCGCGTGCGGACGGCACGCCACAGAGCGCCACGAAGATGGCCGTGGCGACATGACCGCGTCGTATCGAAGGCGCCGAAAGAAAGAGGCGGCCCGGTCCCGCCGACGTCTGGAAGAAGCTCCGGAGATGCATGCGTCCTCTCCTGGGGGCGCTCGACATGAACGCGGGCGCCAAAGTCGATCAGACTGGATCCTGAGTCGTCGAGGCGCGTGCCACAAGACCGCTCGCTGCAGGGAGCCGGCGGTTGGCTGCATCGCGGGCCGGCGAGGCGCCGGAAGGCGGACTATCATGAGCCCCATCGTGGATCGAGCGTCCGTTACCGGACACGCGCGGCGGTGGATGTGGACGGTGGCGCCGTGGGCAGGCATCGGGCTGTTGAACGCCACGCGTACCGTCGTGGTCATGCGGGCGCAGGGGATGCACGGAGCGCGGCCGGCATCGTTTGCCGTCGAAGTGCTCGCCTGGGTGCCCTGGGCCGCCGGCACACCGCTGGTGGTGCGAACCGCGCAGCACGCGCCGCTCAGTGGATGGCGATCGCTGCGGTTCTGGCGTCTCCACGCGCCGCTCGCCGCGGCTATCTGGATCGCATGGGCGGTGTGGTTCGCCCTGCTGCTGAAGGTCCTCGAGCGCGGCGCGATGGGGTCGTCTCCGTTCGCCTCGATATGGGTCGGCGAGCTCGGCAACGGCATCCTGCAGACGGTGCTCCTGTACGGAGCGATGGTCGCCATCACGAATCTCGTCGAATCGAGGGAGCGGCTCGTCCGACAGGAGGCCGAAACAGCCCGCTTGAACGAGCAGCTCTCGCGGGCGCGCCTGGACGCGCTGGAGCAGCAGGTCCAGCCGCACTTCCTGTTCAACGCTCTTCACGCCATCTCGGGTCTCGTGCGCGAAGGCCGGCCGGACACGGCGGTCGAAGCGATCGCGGAGCTGAGCGACTGCCTCCGCGCCGTGCTGCGCGGCGCCGGCGAACACTTCGTCGAGCTCGGCCGCGAGCTCGAGCTCGTCGAGCGTTATCTCGCCGTTCAGAAGCTTCGCTTCGGAGACCGCGTCAGCGCGACCATCGAGGTGCCGGCCGGGCTGCGGGGCCTTCCGGTGCCCGCGCTGGTGCTGCAGCCGCTGGTCGACAACGCGATCAAGCACGGTCTCTCGCGACGCGTGCAGGGCGGCACGATTCGCATCCGCGCCAGCCGGATCGCCGGTGCCCTCGCGCTGACGGTGCACAACACGGGACCGCGGCTCGCCGACGAGTCCACGCGCGAGCGCGGCATGGGCCTCGCCAATCTTCGGGAGCGGCTCCACGCGCTGTACGGCGACGCGTTCGAGCTCGCCATCCGCGACGAGGAGGGCGGCGTCCTCGTCTCGATCTCGATCCCGTACGCGGGATCCTGAAGACGGCCGATGCCAGACGATGCTCCGGTCCGCGTCCTGGTCGTAGACGACGAGCCCCTGGCGCGGTCGAACATCGTGACCTTGCTGCGACGCGACCCCGGGCTCGAGCTGGTGGGGGAGTGCCAGTCCGGGGCGGAAGCCGTGGCGGCCATTGTCCGCACGCGGCCGGATCTCATCTTCCTCGACGTCCAGATGCCGGAGTGCGACGGCTTCGACGTGCTCGAGCGCGTCGGGCCCGGCCTGCAGTCGGAGGTCGTCTTCGTGACCGCCTACGATCAGCACGCGGTCCGGGCCTTCGAGGCCGGCGCGCTCGACTATCTCGTGAAGCCGTTTACCGATCAGCGGTTCGCGGCCGCGCTCGATCGCGTCACGCAGCGCATTCTGCAGCGGCGCGGCGCGCCGCAGCGGGCCGGGCGCCTGCTGCTGAAGAGCCCCGGCCGGATCGTCCTCGCGAAGCTCAGCGATGTCGATTGGATTGAAGCCTCGGATTACTACGCCTCGGTGCACATCGGCGGGGCGACGCACGTGCTGCGCTGCAGCCTCTCACGGCTCGAACGCGAGCTGGACCCCTCACGCTTCTGCCGGATTCACCGGTCCGCGATCGTGAACCTCTCCCGCGTGCAGGCCATGGTCGCGAACCAGGCCGGCGAGTACGACGTGCTGCTCGAGGGCGGCCAGCGCCTTCGGCTCAGCCGGCGCTATCGGAAGCGGCTCCAGGCGCGACTCGCACGCTGAGGTCCCCGGGGCTCGAGGATGACGGCCGTCCCGCGGCCGAACCCGGGAAACAGGACGCCGACCTTCTGCGTCGAAATAGCGACAGCGGATCCCGCAAGGCGGAAGGATGCAAGAGGAGTCTCCGGCCGGTCAGCTTGAACGTGAGCCCGTCTGACGCCGGCATCAGGCCGCATCCGAGCATGCGCCGCGCTTTGCCGAGACCGGCGCGGTCGCTATAATCCGCGTCGACTTCCGACATGCCCCAGACAGCCGGCACCCGCCTCGGAACGTGCGAGATCGTCGCGCCGCTCGGGGCGGGCGGCATGGGCGAGGTGTATCGCGCGCGCGACACGACGCTCGAACGGGACGTCGCGCTGAAGATTCTGCCGGAGGCGTTCGTCGGCGATCCCGACCGGCTCGCGCGGTTCGAGCGCGAGGCGAGAACCCTTGCGGTCCTCAACCATCCCCACATCGCGCAGATCTACAGCCTCGAAGACGATCGCGGCATCCGGTTCCTGACGATGGAGCTGGTGGAAGGCGAGACGCTCGCGTCGCGCCTGGCGAAGGGGCCGCTGGCGATCGACGAGGCGTTGACCATCGCGAGCCAGATAGCGGACGCCCTCGCCGCCGCGCACGAGAAAGGCATCGTCCATCGGGACCTCAAGCCCGCGAACGTCGCGGTGACTTCCGCCGGCGCCGTCAAGGTGCTCGATTTCGGGCTCGCGAAGGCCGCGGGAGGCTCCGCCCCGACGACGCTGTCGCCGACGAATCTCGCATACTCGCCGACGGTGATGTCGCCGGTGATGACCGGCGCGGGCGTGATCCTCGGAACGGCGGCGTACATGGCGCCCGAGCAGGCGCGCGGCCGGGAGGTCGATCGCCGCGCCGACGTCTGGGCGTTCGGCTGCGTCCTGTTCGAGATGCTGACCGGTCGCCAGCGCGAGATCGCGTACGTCGCCAAGACCGGCGGCGGCCGTACGCTGTACCTGCGACGCGCGGATCGCCTGGCGCCGGTTGAGGTGAACGGCACGCTCGGCGTCTGGGAGGCGTTCTTCTCGCCCGACGGCCAATGGATAGGGTTCATCGCCGCGGACCGCCTGATGAAGGTCGCGGTGACCGGCGGCCGGCCCGTCCCCGTCGCCGCTACCCCGAACTTCAACTCCGGCGTCTGGGCGGATGACGGGACGATCTACGTCGGCGGCCGCGCCGGGCTCGCGAAAGTGTCACCGACCGGGACGTTGACGATGCTCGTGAAGCCGGCCGCGAACGAGGGTCAGCTGAGCGAGCCGGATCTGCTCCCGACGGCTCGCTGCTGTTCACGATCAAGCCGAACGACGTCACGTCGTTCGACGATGCACAGATCGCCGTGCTGACGCCGGACGGACGGCGCCGCGTCGTCCTTGAGGGCGGCGCGTCCGCGCGGTATGCGCCCACAGGCCACATCGTCTACGCCCGCGGGGGGCAGATCATCGCGGCGCCGTTCGATGTCCGCCGCCGCGCCGTCTCCGGCCAGGCGGCGGTCGTGGTCGCCGGCGCGTCGTTCGATCCCGCGGCGGGAGCGGCGTTCTTCGCGTTCTCCAGGAACGGGACGCTCGCGTACGTGCCCGGCGGTCCGCTCGTGAAGGATCGACAGATCGGGTGGCTCGATCGGCGCGGCACGCTGACGGCGATTCCGGCGCCGCGCCGTTTCTACGCCGAGCCGAGCATTTCACCGGACGGCCGGCAGATCGCTCTGACGATTCGCGCCGCCAACGACGACGTCTGGACGTTCGACAGCGAGCGCGGGACATTTTCGAGGCTGACGTTCACGCACGACAACAACCAGGTGCCGATCTGGTCGCCGGACGGCAGCCGGATCGTGTACGCGAGCGATCGCCACGGTGTCCGGCGTCTGATGTGGCGGCCGGCCGACGGCGGCGGCCAGGAAGAGGAGCTGACGCCGCCCGAGTAATATCAGACGCCCGGCTCGTGGTCGCCCGACGGAAAGCAGCTCGCGTATCAGCAGGATCGGCCCGGGACCGGCAACGACATCTTCGTCCTCCCGTTCGGGGGGAGCCGAAAGCCGTTCCCATTTCTGGCCACGGCGGTGAACGAACGGTCGCCGGCGTTCTCTCCCGACGGCCACTCGCTGGCGTACGCGTCGGACGAGGTCGGGCATTTCGAGGTGTTCGTGACGGCCTTTCCGGGGCCCGGCCGGCGCTGGCAGATTTCGAAGGGCGGAGGCGAGTCTCCAGGATGGAGGCGGGCTTGGCATCCCCAAGCTCTGCCTGCTGGGCATACGCGTCTTCATCGTCGACCCGGACAGCGTGACGCAGGAATTCCACAGCCGGCTGCTACCCCGCTACTCGCGCCGGACGCGCGAGATCGACGAGGCGATTCTCGGCTGCTATCTAGGCGGGGTGAATAGCCGCCGCATCCGGACGGCGTTGAAGCCGCTGCTCGGCGGCATCTGTCGAAGAGCGCGGTGTCGCGGATCTCTCATGGAGGCTTTCGCCGCGTGCATCTCGTGCTCGTGCCGCCCGGGGGAACGGGCTCCAATCCTCCAAGAGTACGTGCGCGTCGCCTCGAGCGGCCCCAAGCACTTTCCGCTACCGGTGGGCGCGCCGCTGGCCGATTGTGCTGCGATCGCCAAGCATTACCCCGTGTACCACATTGAGGTTCCAATGTCCCCAGGGGACGAGGTCACGAATTCACATACCGCGTGGGCTGGAGCCACAGGGACGAAGCACACCCGTGGTCACGCCACGCTTCGTTCGTGAGGGATGCATCTCCATGGCCGAGCTCGAAAATGGCGACTCGTCTCAGAGCGTGACTGCAAACGGATGGCACGGACGCACGGCGACAAAGGCCCTGCTCATCGCTGGAATCGCCGCTGTTGTGGTTTACGCCATCGGCGACATCGTCTCGAGTCTCCTCTACAACGGCTATAGCCCAAGAGATCAGGCCATCAGCGAGCTGAGTGCATTCGGATCACCGGTCCGACCGCTGATGGTGAGCGCCATCCTCATTCACGGCGTGCTGCTGGTGCTGTTTGGAGTCGGCATCCTGCGTGTGGGCGAACGGAGGAGCCTCCGGTGGGTGGGGTGCCTCTTGATCGCGGTCGGCGCGGTGGGATTTCCCACCCACACGGTCTGGGCGATGAGTTCGCGCGGCATGGATACCGGGTTCAACGACACGATGCACATTGCGTTGTCGGCCGTGTTCAGCCTGTTCGTGGTGGCCGCGATCACGTTGTCTGCCGTTGCCTACCGAGGCTGGTTTCGGCTCTACGCCCTTGCCACGATTACTGTGATCGTTGGCTTCGGCATGGCGGCGTCCTTCGCGATCCGGGGCATCCAACAAAACAACACGCCGTGGGTGGGTGGATTCGAGCGGATCAACGCCTATGCGTACTTCGCGTGGCTCGTCGTCCTGGCAGTCGTCGTGATGCGACGTCGCCTCGGTGCGTGGAAGAGCAGGTAGCGCGTCCGATAGGCACCGGGTCTCATCGCGTTGATCATGCGGGCGGAATCGTGCCCCGATGCGTGTCGTCGGACACGTAGAGCGTCTTCAAGAGTCGTAGCCGACGTTGTTCGGCGGATCCTCGTCGATGCATTCGATGCGTTCGCGAATGCGATCAAATGTCGTTCAGCTCGATGGCGATGGATCGTGTAGATCTGCGCGCGTGCGGCTGTACTTCCGCAGGAGATCCGGCACCGGCACGCCGCTCTCGGCGTCCTTCAAGAGCCCGACGATCTGCGTCTCGGTGAACTTCGACTTCCACATGACCGCTCCTGACGCGGAGCAGTCTACCTTCAACTGTTCAGAGTTCGGGGAAGCTTACGTCCTGTCGAAGGGGGAAAGGGGTTGAGCAGAGTCCGAGAAGGAGCGTTATGCCAACAAGAAGACAGCTCTAATCTGTCCTATCGTCCGAAAGCGCCTTGCGAGTCGGATGATACCGCGCCGGCTACTTTCCGGAGCGGCCGAGGGTCTGGCGTACCTGATCGAACCAGTTCGAAATGATCTCCATTGGCTCCGGCGCGGGCAACTCGTAGTGCTTGAAGAGTAACCGCCCGTCGTGCGTGACATCGAGGAGAAAGGTGTGAGCGCCAATCGAAAAGCGCTTCACGGGGACGCCGGAGTTGAAGGTCGGCGCGAGCGTGACCGACACCGTCATGACGTCCTCGCCGTGCAGGTAGGCGATGCCGCCGCTCGCCACCCAGAGCGGCCTCGTGCCGCCGCCGGCGGAGATCTGCCAGCGCCGGCCGGTCGACGGGAACGCCTGGACGTAGACCTCGGACTGTCCGGATTGGTCCGATTCATAGGCGACCCAGCGCCCGTCAGGTGAAAAGCGGGCGTCCGCCTCGTTGAAGGGCGTTTTGAGCAGCACGCGCGGCGTAGGATCGTCGAGCGACAGCGTCCAGAGATCGACGAGCGAGTCCGGATTCAAGCTCTCGTACAGGAGCGTTCGCCCGGCGACGGATTCCGGCACCTGGTCCTCGCGGCTCGTCGTCAGACGCGCCGGCGTGCCGCTGCCGTCGGCGGGACGCCAATAGAGATTGTTTGCGCCGCCGCCCAGGTCGGACGTGTAGATGAGCCGCGACCCGTCCGGCGTCCAGAGCGGCTCGGCGTTGTCCCATTCGTACGTGATTCGCTGGGTGGCGCCGCGCGACAGGTCGATCACGGCAATCTGCTTCGTGGCGCCGTCGGGATCGATCGCGAGGCGCTGCCCGTCAGGCGACAACGCAGGGGCCCCCGCCTCGGGCGGAACGTCGGCGAGCCTGGTCTCACGGCCCTGCAGGTCGACGCTCGAGACCCAGGCTCGCGCCGGCACGCTCGGCTCAGGAGTCCAGACAAAAGTGCCATCGTCGGAGACCGAGTAACGGGCGATGCCGTTGGCGGGCACGTTCGAGACGCCCCGCGCGATGGTGGCGGGCGCGCCATGGACCTCGAGCCGGCCGCCATCGAACGGCACCGCGATCAAGTCGCCCGCCCGCTCGTAGACGAGATCGCCCAGCGCCGCAATGTACCTGGGCGCCGTGCCGCCGTTGACGAGCACGTGGCGCGTCCGATCGACGAGCGAGAGCGCTTCGATGCGCCCGTCGTCAAACGAGGTGATCCGCGACGTGCCGACGACGAAGAGCACGGCCTTGCTGCCGGGCAGCACGAACGGATCGCGATACGTCTTCTCACCCGCCGCGGCGTCCGGCTCGATGAGACGCTCCGGGGTGCCGCCAGCCGCGCGTACGCGCCAGAGGCCTGCCGATGCCGCGGGCGTGTAGTAGATGTAGGCGTCGTCGCCCCACCAGAAGCCTTTGCTGCTCGAGATTCCGTCGAGCAGCTTGACCGGCGCGCCCCCGCCAATCGCGACCCGCTCGAGCGAGCCGTATACGCCACCCGCCACCGATATCGTCACGCCAGTGGCGAAGCCCACTTGCAGGCTGTCCGGAGAGAAGAAGGGCTGGACGAAGCGAAGGCCCTGCGCGAGCACACGCGTCTCGCCCGACGACAGGTCCCGCAGCCTGACGCTTCCGCCGTCAGCTGCGACCCAGACCAGCCAGCGTCCGTTCGGAGACACGGCGAAGCCCGGATTGTCCCGTACCAGCGAATCGGCGACGACGGGCAACTGCGCCCGGACCGCGTGGGTGGGCGCACCGGCCGGATGAACGGCCCAGCCGACGGCCGCGCCGACCGCGACGAGCGCGGCAGCCGCGGCAAACACCAGAACGCCGAACAGGCGCCCGCCCGCGCGGATCGATGCTGTCGCGGCCGTCGGCGTCGCAGGCGCCTCGCGGATCCACCGGAGCTCGCGCGCGAGGTCACCCGCCGATTGCCAGCGGTCGTTCGGGTCCTTGGCGAGACAGGTCGCGATCAGTCGATCGAGCGCGGGCGGCACGAGCGGCGCGGAGGAGGAAATGGGAGGCGGCTGGTCTTTGAGAATCGCGCCGATGAGGCTCGCCTGGCTCGCGCCTTCGAACGGGGCGCGGCCGGTCAGGCACTGGGACAAGATGCAGCCGAACGCCCAGATGTCCGAGCGCACGTCGGCCTCGCGGCCTTCGAGCTGTTCGGGTGCCATGTACTGAAAAGTGCCGAGAATCGCGCCCTGAGCCGTAATGGGCGTGGTTCGGGTGGGAGC
Organism: Betaproteobacteria bacterium; assembly: GCA_050257855.1. GTDB lineage: Bacteria > Acidobacteriota > Vicinamibacteria > Vicinamibacterales > CAVVIG01 > JBLMXQ01. The sequence continues at coordinate 18,757 of JBLMXQ010000036.1, forward strand.
CGCACCCAGCGCCTCGCCGGCTGCTACGGGCGCCACGGGCTTCGCGAGACCGAAATCCAGCAGCTTGGCGAGCGGCGGCGCCGAGGCGCTCGCGCCCCGCACGAGCATCACGTTGCCGGGCTTGAGGTCCCGATGGACGATGCCGGCGCGATGGGCGGCATCGAGGGCGCCGGCGATCTGGACGGCGATGGCCAGGGTGGTTCCCGG
>JBLMXQ010000037.1:0-39929 GCA_050257855.1 Betaproteobacteria bacterium
TCGTCAGGATGACGATCAGGGAGGCGCTGTACAGGCGCTCGTGGTCGCCGAGCGAGTGATACAAGTTCACGCCTGAACCGATCAGCGTCAGGAGCAGGAGTGGGAAGAGCACGAAGTGGAAGCCCGGAACGTACCGTCTGTGGTTCTCGTAGCGTTGTGTGGTCGTGGCCATCCGTCGCTCCTCCGTTCAGGGCCGGTGGGCCGGTAGTATACCCGTGTCGGATGTGAAGGTGTCCACCGTGCCGAGGCGGCACATGCTCCTGGAGGTCTTCCGTGAACGCCATCGCGAAACTATCCTGGGCGGCCCTGCTGACCGTGCCCGTCGGCATCGCCGCGCAGCCGGCCGCCACCCCCACGCCGCTCGACAACCTGAGGGCGTCGATCGAGCGGATCGTCGGCGGCACGAGCGCGCAGTGGGGCATCTACATGAAGTCGCTCGAGACCGGTGAGGAGGTCGCCATCAACGCCGACCGGCCGATGGAAACGGCGAGCACGATCAAGCTCACGCTGCTTGCCGAGGTGTTCGAGCAGATCAAGGCCGGCAGGCTGAAGCTGACCGACAAGTACACGGTGACGAAGGCCGACCAGGTCGGGGGAACCGGCATCATCCAGGACCTCGACGTCGGTGACACGCTGACGATCAAGGACCTCGCCACGCTGATGGTGATCGTGTCGGACAACACGGCCACCGACGTCCTGTTCCGCGCGGTCGGAGGGCCGGCTGTGGTGGCCCGGCGGATGCAGGAGATGGGGTTCACGCAGACGCGGCCGCAGTGGACGGTGCACGGCTACTTCGCCGCCCTGACCGCCGCGACCGATCGCTTGAAGTTCAACGGCGATCCCGGCAACCGGTTCGGCCAGACCACGGCGCGCGAGATGGGGCGGCTGCTGGAGATGATGGAGCGCGGTCAGCTCGTCGACAACGCGTCGTCGGACATGATGCTGCAGATCATGCGCCGGCAGCTTTATCGGACGCGGATCCCCCGTTACCTCGCCGGCAGCTGGCGAGTGCCGCACAAGACGGGCGAGCTCCCCCCGTTCGTCGCGGACGATGTGGGCGTGCTCGAGCGACCGGGCCAGCGGATCGTCCTCACCGTCCTGACGGACCAGCGGGAGGGAGCCGGCTCGTACGAGATGCTGGAGGATGCGATCGGCCGGGTGGCCCAGCAAATCGCGGCGTATCACGAATACAGATAGCGGGCCTCGGGGCTTCTGGTTCTTCAATCGCGCGGCGAGCCGAGCGGATTCTTCGGTGCCGGACCGGACGTCCCTGTCGATCAGTGGAACGGGCCGATCCGGCAACGTGGAAGGCGCGACTGCCTATTTCGAGGGCGGCTTCACCCTGGAGGTCGCCGCGTCATAGGGATACGAGATTCCGAGCTGGTCGAGATACGTCTTGTACTTGCTGGCGTCGTAATAGAACGGCTCCATCTTCGGTCGCATCAGCTGCATGGTGATGTCGTTGAGATGGATGGCCGGCACGTCTGTCGCCGTGAGAAACGGGTCGTAGTGATCGTACTTCTGCTGGTCGGTGTCGAAGTAGCTCTTCGCCTGGGCCAGGAGCTCTGGCGTGGTCATGAGATCCAGCACCGTCATGGCGATCGCCTTGGCATCGGCCACCGCGCCCTTGTGCGCGATCGGGGTGGCCTCGGCGATGGCCGACGTCGCGTTGTGGCCGATCATGTTGGGAATGTTGCTCGGCTCGCTGATGGTGATCGTCGGCACGGTCCAGGTCACGTCGCCGAGGTCGCTGGACGGCCCGCCTGTCGGAACTCCGTTGAACTGGGGCGCCCGCAACGGCGAGACTTCCGTGTGGAGCGGCTCGACCGGGCGGCCCAGTCCCTCCTGTACCTGCTTCGTGAAGGCCTGATCGGCGGCGGTCCACTTCGGCATGCCCACCGCCTTGATGTTGGCCTCGGCGACCTCGGCCAGGATCTTGTTGCCGAACTGCGGCGCGGCCGCACCGAGGGTTTTTTCGGTGACCGTGGTGTCGGTCGCCATGGCCACGCCCTTCGCGATCCGGTCGCCGGTCGCCCAATCATTCCGGATCGACTTGAAGTTGTAGTCGCGGTAGTAGTACCAGACCGAGGCGATGCCCGGCACGATGTTGGGCTGACCACCGCCGTTGGAAATCACATCGTGGGACCGCTGCGAGATGTGGAGAAACTGACGCTGGAACTGCCAGGCCATGTCCATGAGCTCGGCGGCCGCGAGCGCGCTGTGACCGTCCCAGGGATCGCCGGCGGCATGTGCGGTCTTGCCGTGGAAGGTGTATTCGACGGAGACCAGACCGGAACCGCGCAGGTTCGGCCCGTAACTGGTGCCGAAACCCGAGGCGACGTGGGTGAAGATGCAGGCATCGACGCCCTTGAACACGCCGTCGCGCACGAAGAAGGCCTTGGAGCCGAGCAGTTCCTCGGCGATGCCGGGCCAGAGCAACAGACGGCCCTTGAGATGGTGCGCTTCCATGACGGCCTTGACCGCGAGCGCGGCAGCAATCTGGGCCGGCATCATCGTGTTATGGCCTTCGCCGTGGCCCGGCGCGCCATCGACCATCGGCTCGAGAAACGGCACACCCGGATATTGCGAGACGCCGAGCAGATCGTCTTCGTCGGCGCCGAGCGCGATGAGCGGGCCGCCCTCGCCCCACGTCGCCGTCCAGGCGGTCGGAATCCCGGCGATGCCCTTGGTGATCTTGAAGCCGTTCTTCTCGAGGATGTCGGTCAAGTAGGCCTGGGTGCGGTACTCCTGGAAGCCCGGCTCGGCAAAGCTGAACACGGAATCGACCATCTCCTGCACGAGCTTGGCATGGCTGTCGACGTCCGCTTGGGCTTCCTGCTTCATCCCGGGCGGCGCCTCGGCAAGGGCAGCGACCGGCGCGAAGATCGCGGCGGACAACAAAAGCGTGGTGAGCAAACTACTTTTTCTGCGGATCATGTCTTCTCCCTATGAAGACGGCGAACCACAGCCGAACAGCCGCTGCTGGCCTGACGGCTTCTCGTCGAGAACTTCCAGGTTGCCTCTCAACGGGCGGATCCTACACCCGTCCGCACCGGCTGAGGGCGAAAGAGGGACGCGGCTCCGCTGACGCGATACGATGGCCGAGATGCCTCCAATCATCGGGAAAAAGCCAGCATCGCTCTGGCGTTCGGCGGCCGGCATGTTCGTGGGCGTGCTCTCGGCCGCCGTGCTCATGATCGGCACGAACGTGCGGCTCGCGGCGGTCATGTCTCCGACCTCGGCGCTGTTCCTCGCCGTCACGCTGACATGCGCGGCGATTTATCACGGTGCCGGCGGTTACCTGTGCGCCACCATCGCGCGCGATAGCGGACTGGCGACGGCGGGGATGATGGTGCTGGGCACGGGGCTGTTGATGGGATCGGTGATTCAGACGTGGGCCCGGATGCCAGCGTGGTACTCCGTGGCGATGGTGGCACTGGTCCCCCTGGCACTCTACCTGGGTGCGCGGGCGCACGCCGTTCGATCCGTGCTCTGACACGACGCACGACGGTTCGCCGGACGCCGCAGCGGCAGCCGCCAGCCCGGCCGGTCAGGCAGCTCCCGCTCCCGCACGGGCCCGGGTTGGGCGATGATGGTGAGATGGAGGGCGGATTGCTGTCCGACGCCGGCCAGCCGGCGCTCGATCGCGCAGCGGAGGATCATCGGCGCCGCCCGCCGTCCGCTGCCCTGCACGAGCGTGCGCGGCGCTTCTGGACGAGGCATCGAATCACGGTCTGGACCCTGCACTCGGCCTGGTCGATCGCCAGCGGATCGGCGATCGTCCTGCTGGCGCGGGAGCGGTATCACCTCGCTGCGTGGATCGTCTTCGGCCTGGCCGCGACCTGGGCCCTGACGCTCTTCTTCGCCCGACCTGCCGCGGCTGACGAGTCGCCGCGACTGGTTCACGCCGTCACCTCCTACGCCACCCGCGTGCTCTACCAGGAGACCCTGTTCTTCCTGATCCCGTTCTATGCAGGCTCCACCGTGTTCGGCTCGCTCAACGCGCTCTTCCTGGCGCTGCTGGCTGTTCTCGCGGCGCTGTCCTGCGCCGACCTGCTCTTCGACCGCTGGATGAGAACGAGCCCGGGGTTCGCGCTGTCGTTCTTTGCCGTGGTCTCGTTCGCCGCGATCAACCTGCTGCTGCCGCTCTTCGTCGGCCTCCGGCCCGGTCTGGCCGAGCCGGCCGCAGCGCTCCTCGCGGTGGCGGCGGTCGTGCCGCTCGGTCTGCACGCGGCGGGACGCGTGCCCGGCGGACGGTTCCGGCTCGCGGTAACGGCCGCGGTCCTGCTGATGGTCACCATCGCCGCGCCGGGCGTGATTCCGCCGGTGCCCCTCCGGCTTCAGCGCGCCGTTTTCGCCTCCGGGATCGACCGGGTCACGCTGACCCCGCGCGATCGCATCTCCGATCACGTGCGTTCCGGGGCCGTCGGTCGGGAGCTGGTCGTGCTGGCGCAGGTGTTCGCGCCTTCGGCCCTGCCGGCGACGGTGCGACTCGAATGGCGGCGGGACGGCACGCTGCTGCGGACCTCGCGCACCGTCCGAATCGTCGCGCACGCGTCGGGGTTCCGTGTGTGGGACGGCTGGTCCTCGGCGACCGGATCGGTGCCGCCGGGCCGCTACCGCGTCACGCTCCAGACCGACGACGGCCGCGTGTTCGGCGTGGCGACGCTGACCGTCGACGCGTAGGCTCGCTGACGCCTACTCGAACCGCAGCGCGATCATCGGATCCACCTGCGTGGCGCGCACACCGAGCGCGTCTTGTGGCCTGTCGGGTGGCGCGCCTCGCCGAAGCGGCGATCGGCGCCGAGTGACTGTTGCCCGCGAGGCACTCGCGCCGCACGCTTCGCCCCGACGACGGTCGACCCGCGCGGGTCATCTCAGGAGGCGGCCCGCTGGCGCACATTGTCATTGAACGGCGCTCGCGGCGCACCACCGTCGTTCTCCCACTGATGGACGTCGAATGCGCTCGGTTCGAGTGGTGAACGATTCCGGGCGCGCCGTGGCCTCGTGCCGAGTGTCAGGATGAGCGGCACCCCGCCAGTGGCCAGGATCAGCAGCAGGACCCACGAGCCCGACACCGCTCCGGATCCGGCCACCAGAAAGAGCCCGAAGATGAGGAGCCACACGAACGCGAGAACCTTGCGTGTGTACGGCATTGACGACACCCCCGATGCCCAGTGTACGCACGCGCGTCAGAGGGGGCTGTACCAAATGAGGCTGTGCGTCGGCTGGTGCGACGGCTCGCGGGCGCTCAGGTGCTCACCAGTTCAAGCTGACCCGCGACCAATGGAAGGCGGTGGTGCCGAGGGGCCGGCAGGGTCCGCGGTGTCGGGGACCGGAAGGCGCGGCATCTCCAGGAGGCCGCCCAGGTAATCCCGACTCTCGATCAACAGGGAGGCGACGTGATTGGCGCCCGCGTCCAGGAGCGTCTGCGGGCTCTCGTCCGCCAGCGCCGGCGGGCCCCATCGTCCCACCGCGATTCGCAACTCGGGGAGTGCCGAGCGAAGTCTCCTCACCAGATACCGTGTCTTCGACGACGAGCTCGGTGGGAGATCGCCGAAGCACACGACAGAGAACTTCCGGTCTCGCACCAGCGACGCCAACTCCGCCGCCTGCATGCGCGTACCGGTGATCTCCATGGTGATCGGCAGATCGTCCAGCAGATGTGCCAGCATAGCGAGCGCCACCTCATCGGCGGTCCCGTTGACCGCGTAGCCCAGTACGCGCAGCGGCTCTCGCGGTCCCAGGAGCGAGGGCTCGGCGGCGGGTGGCTCCGCCTCCGCGTGGCGGCGGATGATCTCGGCCGCGTCCGCGATCAACTCCCGGGTCGCCTCGATCACCGCCGCTTCTTCTTCCGACGAGAGCCGGTGCTCCAAACGATCACGCTCGGCATAACTGAGTGCCGGCAACAGCAGCGCATCGTACACCGATGCCGGCGGCCCGATCTTGATGTGGCTGTAGATCAGTTCAGCCGCTTCGCTCTGGTCGCGAGCCACCAGGCGCTGATAGTAGCCGAACTCGGGTGCGAGCGCGGGCGTGTCGTCCATCAGCATACGGACGAACGAGAGGCCGGGCACGTGCTTGCCGAGCACGACGAGGCACACGGTCAGCGGCGATGCCATCAGCAGCCCGAGCGGCCCCCACAGCCACGCCCAGAACGCGACGGACACGAGCAGCACCACCTGCGACACGCCGACCGCGCCGGCATACAGCACCGTTTCGAGCACGAGATTGGTGAACAGCTCGAGGACGATGAACAAGGCGAGGACGATCAATGGCCCCGTCCATCCCTGCAGGGCCGCGAGACTGACGAGGATCGGCGCGCCGGCCGCGAGCACGGGACCAACGTACGGAATGAATCGAAGGGCCGCACCCAGCGTCGCCCAGACCAACGGGTAAGGGACGTGGAGGAAGTACAGCCCGACGAAGACCGCGAAGCCGTATATCAGGCTCACCAGGGACTGCATCAACAGCTGCCGGCTGACACGGCTTCCGGCTTCGTCGAATGCCTTCGTGGTCGTGGCGAGCTGTCCTTGCCCGATGAGCCCGATCAGGCGATTCCGCAGATCGCGGCGTTCGAGCAGCATGAAGATGACCATCGCCGCGACGAGCCCCGCCGTGCCCAACGGACCGACGACGGGCCCGAGCCACGAGAAGGCCAGAGAACCCGTAACCTGGTCGGGGGTCACCACGAGGGGCCACGACACGGTTCCCTTCGGTGGCGCCGTCGTCTCCAGATCAGCCTTGATGCCCTCCAGCGCGTCCTGCAGCTTCTCAACCGCGCTTCCCCGGCCCGCAAGGCGCACGTCGGCAATCTTCGTTCGGATGTTGGCCCGATAGCCGGGCAGGTCTTCCACCAGATGGGCCATCTGCCAGGTCAGACCCAGGCCGGCGAGACCGAGAGTCGCGAACACCAGCGTGACGACCACCAGCACGGCAGGGACACGACCGACCCACCGTTGAAGCCAGGTGACGGGCGGCGTCAGGACGAACGTGAGCAGGATGGCGAGCGCGAACGGCACCAGGACGGCCTGTGCCCAGTACAGAACGGCGACAATGAGCACGCCGCCGGCGAACGTCACCCAGGGCTTCACGGATTTCAGCGTGTCGTCCAGGTTCCTCCTCCGTTCCTCGGCCGCACCGGTGACGGTTCAGAAGACCCGAATCGACGAGATCCGGTCGTTCCAGGCGCCGCGCCGCAGGTCAGCGACATCAGAGGTCAGACGCGCGACCCGACCATCGAAGTCACGGTCTCCGAAGATCAGCACGCCGCCGGCGTGGATCACGCGGATCGAGGAGATCTGGTCGTTGAATTCTGGTGGCACCAGCGCGTAGCTTGCGCCACGCGGCATGCAGAAGTAGTCACCTTTGAAATCAACGTCCCGATAGAAGCAGGCGCCTTCTCCGGGGAGTGACTCTCTGCCCCACGCGGGGAGTCGTCCGGCATCCCACGCGGACGCGGTTCTGGTCACGCGGATCGAGGAGATCCGATCGTTCCAGCCCTGCTTCCCGAGATCGCGAACGTCCGTCAGGAAACGCCCGAACGGGCCCTTGAACTTTTCGTCTCTGTACACGACGACGCCGACGTCGCCGATCACGCGCAACGACGAGATTTTGTCGAGCATGTCCCGAGGCAGTCTGCCGAGGTCATCGTTCGAATCGACACAGAAATACCGTCCGCGAAAATTCGAGTCTTCGAAGAAACACGCGCCGACTCGAGGCATGGCCTCAGACCCCCAGCGCTTCTGACCGCCATCATCGCGTTCCCCGGCCCCGCCACCCAGGACGGCTATGGTCAACAGGCTTGCGGTCGCGAGAATGCGGGCGCGCTTCACAGTGGGCATGGAGTGCTCCTGCCTTCCTTCTCTTCACCGTAGCGCGTCAGCCACGGGCACGGCTGTTCCGTTTGACACACGCCGGGTGCCGCAGCGCCTCCGCCTGGTGAGGTGACGGGACCCGCAATCCTGTCGACCCTGCGCCTGACGAATTCCCGTCGAGCATTCAGATGGTGTCGATAAGCCGGGAGCAAAGACAGGCGGGTTGGGCGGCCGCGGCCATCAGGATTGCGCCCGCCATTTCCCGATCAAAAGAGTGCTGGCCAGTTGTCGGTATTGGCGCCGCGACTGGTCAACTTCGCTCGCGATGGCTCATGCATTGCATTCCGCAAGAAGCGACATTCTTGGTCGAAGCCGACGGACAGAGATCCCGCCGGGCTCGTTCGGCCCAATCGTGAGGGAGACGGACCATGTTGTACAGCATTGCTGTCATCCTGTTGGTCCTGTGGCTGCTCGGCTTGGTGGCCGGCTACACGATCGGCGCCTTCATCCACGTGTTGCTCGTCATCGCTGTCGTGTTGTTTCTGGTCGGACTGCTGAGCGGCCGCCGGGTGGTGTGACCGTTGGGGCACGGTCTCAGCGGGCGGTGGGCACCGCTTTGTGCCAAGAGTTCCCGGCCTGCCGTTGCCGCCAGGATCACGCTCAAGAACAGGTGGACGATCTGCCGGACCCGCCCGAGCCCGCGGGCATCGGAAGGAGAGAGGCACCATCATGTCAGTCATTCTGATCATCATCGTGCTGGTATTGCTCTTCGGTGGCGGCGGCGCGTATTACGGTTCGCGTGCGGGTTGGAGCGCCCCGCACTACGGTGGCGGACTGCTCGGTCTCCTGCTGCTCATTCTGTTGATCCTCTGGCTCACTGGCAGGCTCGGCGGCCCGATGATGATGCGGTAGAGGGCGGCCACCGCCAGACCGTCCACTGACGCCTACTCGAACCGCAGCGCGATCATCGGATCCACCTGCGTGGCGCGGTGCGCGGGGATGTAGCTCGCCAGCAGAGCGACCAGCACCAGCACGAGGGAGACGCCGCCGAAGGTCACCGGATCGAACGCGCTGACGCCGAACAGGAGACTCCTGAGCGCCTGCGTGGCCGCCAGCGCGGCGGCCGCGCCGGCCGTGACGCCGACCAGCGTCATCTTCAGGGCGCCGCCCAGCACCATGGCCAGCACCTGGCGACGATTCGCGCCGAGCGCCACGCGCAGGCCGATCTCGTGCGTGCTCTGGTTGACCGCGTACGACACCACGCCGTAGATTCCGACCGCCGCGAGAATCAATGCAAGGCCGGCAAAGACCGTCAGCAGCAGGCGGGTGAAGCGGCGTCCGGCGAGCGAGTCGTTGATCAGATCCTCCATGCTCTCCGCGTTGAACAGCACCATCCGTCCGTTGATTCCGGAAATCGCGCGCTTGAATGCCGGCACGACGGCGTAGGGGTCGCCCGCGGTACGCACGATGAAATTGCCGCCGGTCGAAGCGAGGTCCATCACGGCGTCGGGAAACTGTCGGAACGCGATGTACAGCTGCGACTGGACCTTCGCGGTCGCGTCCGCGTCGAGCCCCCAGTGCTTCACGTGACCGACGACGCCGACGATCTCGCACTTCATGGCCACCAGGGCGAAGTTCAGGTGCTGTCCGATCGGGTCCTGCCCGGGAAACGCCTTGCGCGCGAGCTCCTCGTCCACGTCGACCGCGCACGGAGAGCTCTCGTTGTCGTGGGCGGTCAGCAGGCGCCCCCGCAGCAGGGGAATCCGCATCACGGCGAAGTACTCCGGATCGATGCCGTAGAACAGCGCCTCGTCCATCTGGCTCTGCTCGGCCGGTTTCGGGCGTCCATCCACCCAGTACGGCAGCTCCGAGTCGCCGGCCATCGGCACGCCGCCCACCATGATGCTCGCCGCCTGCACGCCCGGCACCGCGCGCAGCCGCCGCATGGTCTCGTCGAAGCCGTTGCGCACCGCCAGCGGCGTGCCGTGCACGGCGGGCGATCCGGCGACGCCGAAATCGAGCACGTGAGCAGGATCGAATCCGGGATCCACCTGCCACAGCCGTGACATCGTGCGAATCATGAGCCCGGCGGACGCGGTGAGGACGAGCGCGAGCGCCACTTCCACCGCCACCAGCACGCGCTGCGGGCGCCCGTGCCCGGTGTGGCCGCGGCCGGCTTCCTTCAACGTTTCGCTCACGTTGGCGCGCGCGCTCTGCAACGCCGGTGTGATCCCGAACAGCAGGCTGGCGACGATCGAGATGGCGGCGGTGAAGGCGAACACGGATCCGTCGAGGTGAATCTGACTCGCCCGCGGCAGCATGCCGGCAAGCCTCGAGACGAACACCGCGTTCAGCCCGGCGGCGACCGCCAGCCCGAGCGCGCCGCCGCCGACGGCGAGCAGCAGCCCCTCGGTGAGCAGCTGCCGAATCACCCGGGCCGGCCTGGCGCCGAGCGCGCTGCGGATGGCGAACTCGCGCCGCCGCGCGGCGGAGCGCGCGAGCAGCAGGTTGGCGACGTTCACGCAGGCGATCAGCAGCACGAAGCCGACCGCCGCCAGCAGCACGACCAGCGGGGTGCGCACGTCCCCGAGAAAATCCTCACGGAGCGGCACGGCGTAGATGCCGCTGTCCTTGTCTTCCTTGGGATACTCGCGAGCCAGGCCCGCGGCAATGCCGTCGAGCTCCGCCTGCGCCTGCTGCGGCGCGACGCCCGGCCTGAGGCGGCCGATCACGCGCATCCCCATGCCCGTGCCGCGGTCCCAGAAGAGCGGCTCGCTCCATTGTCCGATCGGCACGAGAACCGACACGCGTTGAAGCACGACTTCGTCGTCGGGCACCACGCCAATCACCGTGTACAAGACGTCGTTGAGCGTGATGCCGCGTCCCAACATGCCGGGCGATCCGCCGAACCGCGACTTCCACAGGCTCGAGGTGAGCACCGCGACCGGAGCGGCGCCCCGCTGGTCTTCCGCCTCGGTGAACGTCCGGCCGATGAGCGGGCGGACGCCGAGCGCCTCGAAGAGCCTCGCCGACGCCATGAGGCCCCGCAGGCGCTCGGGCTCGGCCTGGCCGGTCAGGTTGAAGTTGTCGTTGCGATACGCGGCCAGCTCGTCGAACGACCGGCTGCGCCGCCGCCAGTCGAGGAAATTGGGATAGGAGACCGAAGACCGCTTGAAGTTCCTGGTGCTGCTGTAGACCTTCAGGAGGCTGTCGGGCCGGGCGTAGGGAATCGGCCGCAGCAGCACGGCGTCGACGATGCCGAACATGGCGGAGTTGGCGCCGATCCCGAGCGCCAGCGCGACCAGTGCGACCAGCGTGAAGCCGGGGGACTTCAGCAGCGTCCGGACACCGTACCGCACATCCTGCAGGAGTGTTCCCATGACGCAAGATACGCAGTCCCGGCCCAATCCGTTCCGCCCGGTTCGAGCGTCGCCGTGTCGAAGCACCCCCGCGGATCGGCCAGGCTCGCGTGCACGTCGCGCTGGCCGCGCGGCGGGATGTGCCGCGTCCGGCCTGGCGACCCTGTGGAAATTCTCGACCGGCACTATTTACGGCGCCGTACCGGCGCGGGATAATGGAGGTTCCTCCCCTGGCATGGTCTGTCCCCGTTGCGGCGGCACTATCGATCCCGGTACGGGGCAGTGCCAGGCCTGCGCGCTCCGTTCGGGTGATGATCGCGCGCGTCAGCCGCTCGACACGCCTCGAGCCAGGCCGCCGGCCGCGGTGGATCACGCCACTCCAACGCTTTTCGGAGCGCCAACCGGCTTCGGCGGCGCGTCGGCGGACGTCGGCAGCGGCTCGCATGCTGCCGCCGGGCCGGAAGCGCCCGGCGGCCCGCTCTCCGCTCGGTGAAACGAAGATGAGTCGCCGCGCGTGCGTCCCGCGGTGGTTCGCCCTCATGGCGATCCTCCTGACCGCTGCGGCCGCGACCGTCGTGTCCACGTCCGACTACGATCGGCAACGGACGTCGGCGATCGCGAAATGCGAGGCGATCCGTCCTTCCGACTATCAGACCGGCGTGCTGTTCAATCCGGCCGGGTATCGGTCCTATTACGTCCGCTCGGTGTGCTTCCAGGAAACGGCCGTGCGGTTTCGGGATGACAGCCTGTGCTCGCAAGTCAGGCAGCGCTGGTCGCTGTTCTTCTCGAGCTGGGGCTATTCGTCGACGCGGTGCCGCGATCTCGTCCGCCAGGGGGCGGCGGCGGACGTCACGACTCTGGAAGAGATGAAGCGATTGTACGAGGCGGGAGGCATCGTCATCCGGGACTTCCGGATCGAGCCGAACGGCAACGGACGCGACTTCGACATCATCCCGTCTCTTGCCGGCACGTACTCTCACCGGTATCGTCTGACGTTCGAGATTCTCGATCCGGATGGGAGTCGGCCGCCGGCGCTCTTGTATGCCGACGGCCAGTACCTGGACGCGAACAGCAATCTCCGCCTCTATATCCGCCAGTCCGATCTCAGGCAACGCCTTCCGAATCTGGCCCCGGGGCGTTCGTGCCGGGTGCGCGCAACCGTCAGCCTCGACATCGGAACGGGCGGACCCTCCGGCTACTGGAGCCCGGCGTTCCTGGAGCGGGTATTCGCCGCGCGTGAACGCACTCGGTCGTTGACGAAAGACGTGCGCTTCTGACGGGTGCGGGTCGCGCGGAGCGCCGCCGGCCGGCACACGAGGCTCAGATGAACATCCGTTCCTTCGACCAGATGTCGCGGAACGTGAAATGCGGGCCGCGGCAGAGGACGATCGCACGGTGGCTCTCGTACGGCATGCAGTGCTCGCACCCGGTCGTGGCAGCGAGCGTCGCCGTGTCGAAGTACCTCCGCAGATCGGCCAGGCTCGCGTTCACGTCGCGGTGGGCGCCGAAGACGATCGCCACCCGCATCGGCTCGACACCCGTCCCCCAGTACCAGTAGCTGTTGTGCGCGCACACGGCCTTCGGAAGGCCGTACCGCCGGCCGAAGAAGTCGAGGGCGGCGGCTTCCCCGTAGTTGCGCGCGTAGATCACCGTATGGCGCTGCTCCTCAGGAGTGAGCGACCGATACACGGCTGCGACCTTCGCCACCATCCGCTCCCAGCCGAACATGTCGGCGTAGTACTGCGGCAGATCGGCGAGCGGCTCGCGCTCCTCCGGCTTCGGCATCTGGCCGAGGGCGCGCTCGTACCCGATGAAGTCGTCGACCGGCAGCACCGGCACCGCGAACGGGAGGGCGATGATGCCGAACACGATCACGGCCGCGGCCGCTGCCAGCCTGATCCACGCCATGTTCGCCCGTTGCCCCAGCGTCTCGACCGCCACGGCGCCGGCGGCGAGGTACGGGAAGTAGATCGGCGTGAGGTAATACGGCTTCGACCGGCCGACGAGCATGACGATGAGGACCGCGACGTAGGCCCACGCGAACACGCGCAGCCGTTTCGTGATCGAGCCGATGGCGAAGAACGCCAGGCCCGCCACCCAGAGCACCGTCTGACCGAGCCCGGTTTCCATTGCCTGGCCGGCCATGAATTCGACCGGCGACATCGCGACGTTCTTCAGGGTGCTCGCGTTGTGGATGAATACCAGGGACGGGAACCCGTGCCGCACCTCCCACGCGACGTGCGGTACGACGATCAGCGCCGCGAGCGCGCCGCCAACCCAGATCCACGGCCGCGCGAAGTCACGGCGCTGCTCCGTCAGGACCAGCCCAACGACGACCCCGGCGCCGAAGAACAGCATCGAGTACTTGTTCATGACGCCGAGGCCGGCGACGACGCCGAACAGCACCCACAGCCTGTCGTTGCCGTCGAGGACGATCGCGAGCAGGAGGTACGCGGCCGCTGCCCAGAACAGCAGATCGAAGGCGTTCATCGAGAAATAGCGGCCCGCGTTGCCGAGGACGGCCGGCGACAGCGCGGCGGCCGTCGCGGCAAGCAGCTGCGCGAACCGTCCGCCGCCGACCTTCCGCGCCATCAATCCGGTCAGGACCACGGTCGCGGCGCCGGCGAGCGCCGCGGGGAAACGGATCGCGTAGAGCGAATCGCCGAGGAGCCGGCGGGTCAGGGCCAGGATGGCGATCGAGAGCGGCGGGTGATCGACGTAGCCCCACGCCAGGTGATCGGCGCAGGCGATGTAGTAGAGCTCGTCCCGGAAATATCCGTAACGCCCGGCAAACGCCAGATTCAGTGCGAGCTTCGCCACCGCAACCGCTGCAACGAGCAGCGTGTCGGTGCTGAATGACGGGTGCGGCGCGGTCTTGGTCGGGGAACCGGTCTCCGCTGTCATGTGCTCCTCCGGCACCATCGATTTGACGTTCAACCGCGCGACAACGTTCGCCGGCGAACGCATCCTGCCGACGGCGACCCGTGCAGGCTCGACCGAAAAGGGGCTTGTGCCCGACGCGCAGGCGGATAAGACTGGGAACAGGCAGGCGATGGAACTGCGCACCGCCTCGATCGCCGTCGTCACGCAGAGCGAGAAGATGCGGGCCGTCCTGGACCGCATCGCGACCATCGCCCGCTCGGACACGTCCGTCCTCCTCATCGGCGAAACGGGCGTCGGCAAGGAACTGTTCGCCGACTACATTCACCGCGTCAGCCCGCGCAGCGAGCGCCCGCTCGTCAAGATCGCGCTCTCGGCGATGCCGCACGACCTGCTCGAAAGCGAGCTGTTCGGCCACGAGCGGGGCGCCTTCACGAGCGCCCTCGCCGAGAAGCGCGGCCTCTTCGAGCTCGCCCACACGGGCACGCTGTTCCTCGACGACATCGACGACGTGCCGCCCGCCATGCAGCCGAAGCTGCTGCGCGTCCTCGAATCCCGTCAGGTGACGCACGTCGGCGGCACGGCGACGATCCCGATCGACGTGCGCCTGATTTCGGCGTCGAAGGTCGATCTGAAAGCGCTGGTCAGCCGCGGCCTCTTCCGCGCCGACCTCTTCTACCGCATCAACGTGTGTCCGGTCGAAATCCCTCCGCTCCGCGACCGGCGCGAGGACGTGCCGCTCCTGGTCGATCATTTCCTCCGCCGCTTCGTGCCGCAGAAGCAGCTCACCCTGTCCGAGGATGCCGCGCGGCTGCTCGCGGGCTACCACTGGCCGGGCAACGTCCGCGAGCTGCGCAACGTCGTCCAGCAGATCGCGCTCTTTGCCCACGGCGAGGTCGGGCCGGATCACCTGCCGGCGGAACTGCGCGACGGGCAGCCGGTCGCGCAACTGGTCCGGGCGTGCGCGCGCTGTCTGGTCGACGGCTCCCTGTCGTACACCGATGTCGTCGCCTGCCTCGAGACCAACCTGCTGCGTCAGGCGCTGGCGGCGGCGGGGGGCAACCGCACGCAGGCGGCGAAGGCGCTCGGGCTGAGCGCGTCGACGCTGCGCGACAAGCTGAGGAAGTTCGGCCTCGACGAAGGAACGAAGTAGCGTCGGGCGCGGTCGCGGGAACCCGCGAGCCGCGCGCGGGTTTCCGCGGATTCGTTCTCCCGCCTCTCGGGTTTTCCCCGCAATAGCGCGCCGCGAACGTGGCACCCGCCTTGCCCTTGAGCGCCACCGTCGTCCTCGACGTGCACGGATGGAAGGGCGTCGAGAAGGAGGCCGTATGAGCGCTCCGTTGAGCATCTGGGAACGCGTCCAGATGCGCGGCTACTCGCGCCGCGATTTCCTGCAGTTCTGCAGCTGGATGGCCGCCGCGGCCGGCATCGAGGCGTCCGGCGTGACGGACGTGGTGCGCGCCCTCGAGAAGAAGGCACGCCTTCCGGTGGTCTGGTTCCATTTCCAGGAATGCACCTGCTGCAGCGAGTCGTTCATCCGATCGTCGCACCCGATCGTCTCCGACGTCATCCTCGACAAGATCTCGCTCGATTACACCGAGACGCTGCAGGCCGCGGCCGGCAGCCACGCCGAGGAGGCCCTGAAGGAGACGATGACGAAGTACAAGGGCGAGTACCTGATGCTCGTCGAAGGTTCCGTGCCCACCGAGGCCGGCGGGGTCTACTGCTGCATCGGCGGCCGTACGGCGCTCGACATCGTCACCGAGGCGGCGAAGGATGCCAAGGCGATCGTGGCGTGGGGGAGCTGCGCGTCGAACGGCTGCATCCAGGCGGCGAAGCCGAACCCGACCGGCGCCACCCCCATCCACAAGATCATCTCCGGCACGCCGATCGTCAACGTGCCCGGCTGCCCGCCGATCGCCGAGGTGATGGCGGGCACGGTCGTGCACCTGCTGGCCTTCGATCGCATCCCGCAGCTCGACGGCATGGGCCGTCCGCTGGCGTTCTACTCGCGGCGTGTCCACGACACGTGCTACCGCCGTCCGAACTACGACGCGGGACTCTTCGTCGAGTCGTTCGACGACGAGAACGCGAAGCGGGGCTACTGCCTGTACAAGATGGGCTGCCGCGGTCCCGTGACGTACAACGCCTGCGGCGTGATGCGCTGGAACAACGGAGTGAGCTATCCGATTCAGTCGGGGCACGGCTGTATCGGCTGCAGCGAGGCGAACTTCTGGGACAACGGCCCCTTCTACCGCCACCTGCCGGCGTTCCCCGGCTTCGGGATCGAGTCGACGGCGGACACGGTCGGGCTGTCGGCGGCGGGCGTCACCGGCGCAGGCATCGTAGCGCACGCCGTCGTGACCAACATCCGAAAGCGCGGGATCATCGCGGAAGGCCGCCAGAGCGAGGAGCCGGAAGGCCCGGGAGGCAGCAATGAGTAGCCGCGTGGTCATCGACCCCATCACGCGAATCGAAGGGCACCTGCGTGTCGAGATCGAAGTCAAGGACGGCAAGGTCGTCGATGCGTACAGTTCCGGCACGATGGTCCGCGGCTTCGAGCGAATCCTCAAGGGCCGCGACCCCCGCGACGCGTGGGCGTTCACCGAACGCGCCTGCGGCGTCTGCACGACGGTTCACGCGCTCGCCTCGGTGCGCACGGTGGAGGACGCGCTCGGCATCACCGTGCCGCCGAACGCCGAGCTCGTGCGCAACCTCATGTTCTGCACGCAGTACCTCCAGGATCACGTCGTGCACTTCTATCACCTGCACGCCCTCGACTGGGTCGACGTCGTCAGCGCGCTGAAGGCCGACCCGGCCGCGACGTCGGCGCTCGCGCAGAAGATCTCGCACTGGCCCAAGAGTTCGCCCGGCTACTTCAGCGACCTCCAGGCCAGGCTCGCGACGTTCGTCGAGAGCGGACAGCTCGGCATCTTCTCGAAGGGCTACTGGGGCCATCCGGCGTACAAGCTGCCGCCCGAAGCCAATTTGATGGCGGTCGCGCACTACCTCGAGGCGCTCGAATGGCAGAAGGAGGTCGTCAAGATCCACACGATCTTCGGCGGCAAGAACCCGCATCCGAACTACCTGGTGGGCGGCGTGCCGTGCTCGGTGAACCTCGACGAGTCGAACGCGCTCAACGCCGAGCGCCTGGCGTACGTGGGCACGCTCCTCGACGACGCATCCCGGGTCGTCGACGAGCTCTACCTGCCCGACCTGATGGCGGTCGCCTCCTTCTACAAGGACTGGGGAGCGATTGGCGGCGGGCTCCCCAACTACCTCGCCTATGGCGACCTGCCAACCAACGGCTTCGGCGACCCGTCGAAGTTCAAGTTCCCGCGGGGCGCCATCCTGAACCGGAACCTCGCCGAGGTGCTGCCGATCGACGCCAAGGATCCGCAGGGCATTCGCGAGTACGTGACGCACTCGTGGTACGCGTATGCGGGCGGCAACGACACGGCGCTCCATCCGTGGGACGGCGAGACGGCGTTCGACTACACGGGACCGACGCCGCCGTACCAGCTCCTCGACGTGAACCAGAAGTACAGCTGGCTCAAGACCCCGCGCTGGAAGGACCACCCGATGGAGGTCGGTCCGCTGTCGCGCATGCTCGTCGCCTACGCTTCGGGACGGCAGGAGGTCAGGGATCTCGTCGACGACACGCTGAAGCGGCTCGACGTCCCGGTAACGGCGCTCTTCTCGACGCTCGGGCGGACGGCGGCGCGCGGCCTCGAGACCAAGCTCGTCGCCACCTGGGCGAAGGAGTTCTACAACCAGCTCCTCGCGAACATCAAGAACGGCGACACGCGGATGTTCGACCGCTCGAAGTGGGATCCCGAGCAGTGGCCGGCCGAAGCGAAAGGCGTGGGGATGAGCGAGGCGCCCCGCGGCGCTCTCGCGCACTGGATCGTGATCAAGGATCAGAAGATCGACAACTACCAGCTCGTGGTGCCGAGCACCTGGAACGCGTCGCCGCGCGACGCGAAAGGCCAGATGTCGGCGTACGAGGCCGCGCTCATCGGCACGCCGATCGCGAACCCGGATCAGCCGATCGAGGTGCTGCGCACGATCCATTCGTTCGACCCGTGCATCGCCTGCGCCGTCCACCTGCACGACGAGCGCGGCCGGTACGTTCATCAGGTCCAGGTGTTCTGAGGAGGCGCGCATGGAGCCTGTAGCGCTTCGTCGGGTCTACGTCTGGGAGCTGCCGGTCCGGCTGTACCACTGGATCAACGCGCTCGCGGTCACCGTCCTCGCGGTCACCGGCTACATGATCGGCCGGCCCGTCTCGATCCCTATCGGCGGCGAGGCGTCGTTCAGCTACTTCTTCGGCTGGGTGCGCGTCTTCCATTTCGCCGCGGCGTACGTGTTCTTCTTCAACTTCGCCTTCCGCATCTACTGGGGTTTTGCCGGCAACCGGTACGCACGGTGGGACAACTTCCTGCCGCTCAGCGGCCGGTTGCTCCGCAAGCAGATGAGGGAGGCGATCGAGGTCCTGAAGGTGGACGTGCTGCAGGCCAGGGTCGAGCCGATGGAATCGGTCGGCCACAACGCGCTGGCCGGATGGACCTACTTCCTCACGTTTCTCGTCTTCCTCTTCCAGGCCGCCACCGGCTTCGCCCTCTACGCCCCGATGAGCCAGGCGTGGCTGCCGCACCAGTTCACGTGGGTCGTCCCCCTCATGGGCGGCGAGTTCGCCGTGCGCCAGTGGCACCACCTGATGCTCTGGGTCTTCGTCGTGTTCTCGATGGTGCACGTCTACATCGTCTTCTACCACGACTACGTCGAAGGCCGCGGGGTGCTCTCGTCGATGGCCGGCGGGTGGAAGTTCGTCGAGAAGCGGCGCACATGAAGGGCCCCCTCGTCCTCGGGATTGGCAACGTCCTGATGGGCGACGAGGGGATCGGAGTCCACGTCGTGCGGCGGCTCGAAGGCACGCTGCCGCCGCACGTCACGCTGCTCGACGGCGGCACCGGCGGATTCAACCTGCTGAGCGAGCTGATCGAACACGATCCGATCTTCATGATCGACGCGACCATGGACGAGCAGCCGGCGGGCACGGTGTCGGTCATCGAGCCGCGCTATCTGTCCGACTTTCCGAGGACGCTGACCGCGCACGACATCGGCCTGAGAGATCTCGTCGAAGCCGCACAGCTGCTGGGACGGCTTCCCCGCATCCATCTCGTCACCGTCTCGGTCGACACCCTCCAGCCCATGGAGGTGTCGCTCTCGCCAGCCATCGAGGCCGCCATTCCCGAAGTCGTGGACAGGATCCGCGACCTCATTGCCGTCCACGGCGAACATTTGAGGTCCAACTAGGCCCTTGCGCGGAGGGTGGAGGGATGGCGAGCGGCCGAAGGGCTCCCGGTGCTATACTCCGCCGCCATGACCAAGTACCTGCCGACGCTCCTCGTGGCCGCCGTCGTGTGCCTGAATCCGCGAGCTGCCGCTCCACAGGCGGGGCCGCCTCACACCGGCAAGGCCGCTGTCCTGGCGACCGGCGAGCATTCAACGGGCGTGAAGGTTGAGCTGCTCGCGGTGACGCGCGACTCGCCGACGGTCGTGACCGTTCGCTGGCGCTATCGCAACGAGAGCGCCGAACCCAAGCGGCTCACCAACCAGCGCACCGGCTCGATCGACGCCTACCGGCTGTCGCTGGATTCGTATCTGCTCGACGAAGTCAAACGCGTCAAGTATCCCGTGGCGCGCGACAGCAATCGCGAGCCGGTCGCGTCCCGGAACGGGGCAACCAACCAGTACATCGTCATCGCGCCGAAATCCACCATCGACGTATGGGCGAAGTACGTCGTCGGCGATGATGTCTCCACGGTGACGGTGGCCATCGACGGCGTGCCGCCGTTCTCCGGCATCGCGATCACCCGCTGAACGCCGGACGCGTCGGAGCGTTCTCCAGCCTGCCGGAACTGCGTCCCGGCGTCCGGCGGAAATCCGCCGGACGCTGCCCGACGGCATAGCCCGCCTGGTACTTCCCTTGCTCATCCTGGCGTATTGAGCGGCGCGCTGCCGTCCTTCCGGCACCGGCAACCGTCGCGGCCTGCGCCTCAGGGGGCGCGCGATGACCGGCACCTTCGGTTGCACGGTTTTCCACAGAGACAAGCGGCTTCGGGCGGTTGACGCTCTCGATTCGCTGCGCGATCTCGCGAGCGCCAGGAGGAATCGAAATGCGCTGCGATGACCGGAGCAGGCTCCGCCGCGAAGTGCCGCGCGCACACGCGACCGCGTGGTGGGCGCTGCTGATCGTCCTGTTGTTCCCCTCACAGCTTCTCGCGGTACCTGCGTTCGCGCGTCGCTATGAGACGAGCTGCGCAACCTGCCACCAGGCGTTCCCCCGGCTGAACGCGGTCGGAGAGTCGTTCCGGCTCGCAGGCTTCCGCTTCGTCGACGACGAGCGGTACAGAAAGATCAATCCGGTCGAACTCGGCGACGAGGCCTACAAGAAATTGTGGCCCCACGCGCTCTGGCCGACCGACGTCCCTCGCACGTCACCCCTGTCATTCGTCGCCCGGATGATGGGTGAAGTCGATCTCGATGGCACCCGACGAACCGACGTCACATTCCTGCTCCCGGAGGAGACCGAGCTGGTCTGGGTGGCGAACCTCGGGGAGGACATCGCGTTCTACGGCGACGGCATCTTCCTGCAGAAGGACTTCGGTGGCCTGAAGGCCGACTCGTGGGCAACGTTCAAAGGATGGATGCAGTTCCAGAGCGTCGTCGGGCAGAACAAGCTGAACCTGCGCGTCGGGACCGTCGGGACTCAGACGATGGGGCTGTTCACGGCCCGGGACGCGAACTTCTACGGCACTCACTATTACCTCTACACCTCCTGGCTCATGCCGACGCCGAACGCCGCGGCGGCCGGCTTCACGCAGTTCAAAGGGAACAACTTCTCGATCGGGCCGCAGGCCGGCGTCGAGGCGAACGGGTTCGGCGAACGGTGGTTCTACGCCGGCGGCGTCGTCAACGGGGACCTCATCTCGCCGGTTACCGGACCGCCCGAGAGCGACATCGAGTTCGTCGGCATGGGCACCGGCGGCGGCCGTGACGTCTACATGCAGCTCGCTTACAAGGCCGGCGGCGTGCCGTTCGACCGCAGCAGGGAAAGACCCGCGGAGACGCTGACCTCCGGGGCGGAGTTCTGGCGCGACGACAGCACGATCCTGTCGTTCTTCGGGTACAGGGGCCATGCGATGATCCGCGCCGTCGCGGCGGACGGCACCGTCCATGAAGACGACGACCTGTTCTGGCGGCTCGGCGCGAGCGTGCAGCATGAGTACCGGGACATCACGCTGGGAGCCGTCTGGGTCGAAGGCAACAACGCTCGCCCGTACGGTGTCCTCAGCCGCGAGCCGGTCCGCTCGCGGGCCTGGCACCTCGAGACGATCTACTTCGCATATCCGTGGCTTCTTCCCTACGCGCGGTACGAATCCCTCAGCCTCGACGTTCCCGCCGGGATTCCGGGCGTCTCTCCCGATCAGGATATCGCCCGCCTGATGGTGGGCGCGAAGGCGATGATCCGGCCGAACGTCTGGGTCGTCGGGGAGACGGCGTTCTACACCAAGGGAGCCGAACTGGAGGAAGGCTTTGATCGCACTCTCTTCGTTCTGCTGGCGGTCTCGTTCTGACGGCGGGAAGGGCCGCGCGGCTGGCGCGCTTCTCCTGGCGGCGTCGTTGGCCGTTCTGTGGTTTCCGGCCGCAGTCGTGGCGGCCACGGTGAGCGGCACGGTGAGCGTGGAGCAGGCGCCGCTGCGGACGGACGGTCCGAAGCACGATCGTGATGTCGTCGTCATCCTCGACCGCGTGAGCGGAGGGAACCACCCGATGGCGAACGGCCACGCCCAGATGGACCAGCGGGGTCTCGTGTTCATCCCTCACGTGCTCGCAATACAGAAAGGATCGACCGTCACGTTCCTGAACAACGACAACGACCTGCACAACGTCTATTTCCTCGACGAGCAGACCGGCAAGACGCTCGATATCGGCACGTGGGGGCCGGGCGTCCCGGTCGATCATCGGTTCACCACGGCGGGCACGGTCATCGTGCTGTGCAAGCTTCACCTCGAGATGGCCGCGTACATCGTCGTGTCGGATTCGCCGTGGTTCATCGCCGCACAGGTCGATCCCACGACGCGGAAGGCATCGTTTTCGATCAAGGACGTTCCGGCCGGCGAATACCGGCTCAGCGTGTGGCACAAGAAGCTGCGGCCGCTGGGGGGACCGGCACGCGTCGTCGTTCCGCAGAGCGGCAGCGTCGACGTCCCGGTCGTGCTGACGACGGCGAGCCGCGCAGGCAAGAGCCGCTGACGGCCGTTCGGCGAACGGTGGTGGTCAATGACTCCGGTGGTGGTCTGGATCGTCGCACTGCTCGGATGGTTCGCATCCGTGCCGGCCGAACGCCAGGGCCAGCACCCCGGGGAGATCACGATCGTCGCGCGCCAGTACGGCTACGAGCCGCATCGCATCGTCGTCGATGTCGGCGATACCGTCCGGCTCCGGCTGGTCTCCAAGGACACCGTTCACGGCTTCTTCCTGGAGGGCTACGATCTCGATGCCCGCGTCTATCCGGGACGCACGACCTTCGAGATGCGCCGGCCGTCAGGGGCCGACGACTGGAAGACGGTCGAGGAAGTCGTCGTCCGGTTCGACCGGCCCGGCAAGTTCCGATATCGATGCTCGATTACCTGCGGAACGCTTCACCCGTTCATGCAGGGCGAGCTCATCGTCCGTCCGAATCTTCCGTTCCTGGCCGGCGCCGCGGGCGTCTTCCTGATCGGTCTCGGGTTCATCGGCTGGATGTTCGTGCCCGTCCGGGCGGGCGCTCCGCCGCGCCGGCGTCTCGATCTCCTGGCGGCGGTTCCCGGGCTGCGATGGTTCGTGACGCAGCGGTGGTTCCAGTTCGCGATCCTGTTTCCGGGCCTGCTCGTGCTCGTCTTTTTCATCGCCGCCGGTCTGTTCGGATCCCCGATCGGCAACCGCAACATCATCGTGACGATCGTCTGGATCCTGTGGTGGTTCCTGCTCATCACGCTGATGGTGCCGCTCGGCGGCCGCGTGTGGTGCCTCCTGTGCCCGATGCCGTCGCTGGGAGAGTGGCTCGCGCGGCGACGGCTGATCGGCGTCCTCCGTCCCGCTGGCGCCCGGTCCGGTGGAACCGCGAGGAAGCGCCGCTGGCCGCGGCGCCTGCAGAACATCTGGGTCCAGAACATCCTGTTCATCGCGATGTGTTCGGTCTCGACGATTCTGGTCACCCGTCCGGCCGTGACCGCCGTCGTGCTCGGCGCGCTGATGTTCGGTGCGATCGCGGTGCACCTCGTCTTCGATCGCCGGACCTTCTGCCGGTACGTCTGCCCGCTGAACGGCTGGCTCAGCCTCTACTCGATGGCCTCGGTCACGGAGGTGCGCGCGCGGGACCCGAACGTCTGCAGCACCTGCCGCGTGCGCTCGTGCGTGCGGGGAACGGAGTCCGCGTGGCCGTGCCCGTGGCTGACGATCCCGTTCCGCCTCGACCGCAACAACTATTGCGGCCTCTGCATGGAATGCGTGAAGGCCTGTCCGAACCAGAACGCCACGCTGCTCCTCCGGCCGTTCTGTTCGGATCGGACGGTGCGCGGCTTCGACGAAGCGTGGATCGCGTTCATCATGGTCGCTCTCGCCATCGCGTATTCGGTGACGCTCCTCGGTCCGTGGCCGACCGTGCGCGAGTGGGCGAACGTGACCGAGGTCGGCAACTGGACCGGTTTCGCGATCCACACGGCGGCGGTCTGGTTCGCGTCGCTCGCGCTGATTCCAGCCATCTGGTACCTGGCTTCGTGGCTGTCCGCGAAGTGGATGATGAAGGGCGGCGTCGAGACGCGGCAGGTATTCCTGCGCTATTCGTTCATGCTCGTGCCGCTCGGCCTGATGGCCTGGATTGCCTTCAGCTTCCCCCTCATCATGGTGAACTACACGCACATCACTTCGTCTCTCTCGGATCCGCTGGGTGTCGGATGGAATCTCTTCGGGACCGCCGGGCAGCGATGGCAGCCGCTGCTCCCCTCGGTCATCCCGTACATTCAGGTCCCGCTGCTCCTCCTCGGACTCGCCACCGCGCTCTCGAGCGGGGGCGCGGTCGCGAGGGAGCTGTGCGGCGCGGACCGGGGGGCGATCCGCAGCCTGCTGCCGCATGCCACGATCTGCATCGCGATCACGCTCGTGCTTCTCCGTCTGCACGCGGGGTGAGCCCATGAGAGAACGCGTCGCATCCATCGTCGTGGCCCTGGCGATCATCGCG
This sequence comes from Betaproteobacteria bacterium, assembly GCA_050257855.1. Taxonomy (GTDB): domain Bacteria; phylum Acidobacteriota; class Vicinamibacteria; order Vicinamibacterales; family CAVVIG01; genus JBLMXQ01. The sequence goes on from JBLMXQ010000037.1 coordinate 24,345, forward strand.
ATCGTGGGCGGGGTGGCCTGGTCGGGCGGCGTGCTCGGCTACCCGGACGATGGGCGCGCGTTCAACCTCACGGGCGTGGGCTCGGTCGGCCGCTGGACGCTCGAGCCGGTCAACGGCCTCAATTACTGGTGGAAGGACTTCGCTCCCGCAACGCTCTTCATCCGGACGGGCGACGACGTCGTGATTCACCTGCGCAGCGCCGACGTGTTCCACCGCTTCTACATCCCCGAATTCGCCGTCGGCCCCGTCGATGTCGAGCCCGGCCATACCGTCACGGTCCGCTTCAAGGCCTCGCACAAAGGCGTCTTTCAGTTCTATTGCACCTCGATGTGCGGCTCGTGCCACTTCTACATGCGAGGCTGGGTCGTCGTCACCGATCGCGGCGACACGCCGATCGTTCCTCCTCCCCTCGAGTGCGGGCTGTGCGTGCGCGCGCCGGAGCCGATTCCCACCGGAGCCAGTCTGGTCGAGACCGGCGCCCTGCTGTACCGCCAGAAGGGATGCTCCACCTGTCACGGCCTCGAGGGCCGCGGAGGCGTCGCGAACGACAACTCGACGAACGGCACCGTGCCCGCTCACAACACCACGGCGCAGAAGCTGTTCCTCCGGACGCGGGAGGACGCTGACGCGTTCATCAGGGTCGTCGAGGCGTCGAGCGATCTCGGGTCGGTCGAAGACGCGGACGTGACGGCGTTCCCCGTCGTCCGCACGCGCTTTCTGAACGCGAAGGAGATCGTCCGCAAGGGGAGGTTCACCGCCAGGGCGGATCCGCATGGTCCCCAGCCGCCCCTTCAGATGCCGGCCTGGCAGTACCTGATCGAGGAACGGCAGATCGACGCGCTGCTCGCCTACTTCGTGTCCCTCCAGAACTGGGACGAAGCGGAGCAGTCGTCCGGCACATCGCGCTGAGCGGCGGACTGCAGAATCTCCACGAGGCGCTCGGGCGGACAGACGAAAATCGCTTCATCCCCGTCGAAGACAAACCGGCACGCTATCGGGATCTGAAGAACGCGAGGAAGAGCCGGCATAGCCGAAAAATCGGCGCCAGTCACTGCAGTTTCCACCGGGACATTGAGGACGCGAAATTGCACGCTTCTCGATAACTTGACGTGATCCCGGCGGCCTCGTTTCGGCCGCTCCGGATCCGTCCTTCGCGAGGCTCGCGATGCGCGTACCCGCCCTGCTTGCCGCCGGGGCTGCGGTCCTTCTCGCCGTCCTCCCGCCCGCGGCGTCCGCCCAGGATGCCGCGAGCTTCTTCGAAGACAACTGCGCCATGTGCCACACCATCGGCGGGGATCCGCAGGGCGGACCCGACCTGAAAGGCGTCACCCAGCAGTTCGATCGCGAATGGCTGATTCGCTTCATGCTCGATCCCGACGCCATGTCCAAAACGGATCGCACGGCGGCGGCGCTGGTGGCCAAATGGGACGGCGCCGTGATGCCGGCGATCGACGGGCTGACGCGGGATCGGGCCGAGGCGCTGCTTCGGTACATCGTGGCGCGCAGCGGCGGCGCACCGGCCGGCCAGGCGGCGCCCGCGGCTCAGCCCGCGCCTCCCGCCGCAGCCCCGTCCCGGGCCGACATCGCCGTCGGCCACGACCTGTACATCGGACGCCGGCGGCTCGCCGCCAGCGGGCCGGCGTGCCTCACGTGTCATCGCCTCGGCTCGCTCGGCGCGCTCGGCGGCGGCACTCTCGGTCCCGATTTGAGCGCGGCCGCCAGACGCCTGGGCGGTTCGCGCGGGCTCACCGCGTGGCTGTCCCGTCCGCCCACGCGGGTGATGCGCGCCGTCTTCAGCCCCGCGCCGCTCGCCGCCGACGAGACGCGCGCGCTCGCCGCCCTGCTCGACGACACCGCGGCGCAGCCGGCCGCCGCGCGAGCCTCGGTCCTGCCCTTCGTTTCGCTCGGCGCGGCCGGAGCCGTCGGCGGCCTGGTGCTGCTCGGCGCGGCCTGGCGCGGGCGCTTTCGCGGCGTCCGGCGTCCCCTGATCGATCGGGCGCGCGCACGCGCCGGAGAGCTGCGATGAGCCAGACAGCAGCCGACCTGAAGTGGATCAAGGACGAGTCACGACCGGTGTCGCGGCGCTGGGAGGAGTTCTATCGCAACCGCTGGCAGCACGATCGCGTCGTCCGCAGCACGCACGGCGTCAACTGCACGGGCGGCTGCAGCTGGAACGTCTACGTCAAGGACGGCATCGTCACGTGGGAGATGCAGGCGCTCGACTACCCGGCGATCGCGCCTGACCTGCCGGCGTACGAGCCGCGCGGCTGCCAGCGAGGGATGTCGTGCTCCTGGTACCTGTATTCGCCGCTGCGGGTGAAGCATCCGTACGCGCGCGGGGTCCTGCTCGACGCATGGACGCGCGCACGGGCGGCATACGCCGACCCCGTCGACGCATGGGCGTCGATCGTCGAAGACGAGACCACGCGCCGCCAGTGGCACACGGCGCGCGGCAAGGGCGGTTTCGTCCGTGCCTCGTGGGACACGCTCGTCGAGCTCATCGCCGCCGCGACGATCTACACCATCAAGAAGCACGGGCCCGACCGGATCGCCGGCTTCTCGCCGATTCCCGCGATGTCGATGATCAGCTACGCCGCGGGCGCGCGCTTTCTGCAGCTCATCGGCGGCGTCTCGATGTCGTTCTACGACTGGTACTGCGATCTGCCGAGCGCCTCGCCCGAGACCTGGGGCGAGCAGACCGACGTGCACGAGTCGGCCGACTGGTACAACGCACGGCTGATTGCGGTCGTCGGCTCGAACGTGAGCCTCACTCGCACGCCGGACGCGCACTTCGCCGCGGAGGCCAGGCACAACGGGTCGAAGGTGTGGGTGTTCTCGCCCGACTTTTCGCAGATGTCGCGGTTCGCCGACGAATGGGTGCCGGTCGGCGCCGGCCAGGACGGCGCGTGGTGGATGGCGGTCACGCACGTCCTGCTCGGCGAGTTCCACCATCGGCGCCGTGTGCCGGCGTTCCTCGACTACTGCCGGCGTTACACAGACGCGCCCTATCTCGTCGAGCTCACGCCCTCGGCGCAGCCTTCAGCAGAATCTGCCGAAGCCGCGGCCCGCTACCGGCCGGGACAGCTCGTTCGCGCGCAGGCGCTCGCGCCGTACGCGGGCGTGGAGAACGGCGCGTGGAAATTCCTGATGTGGGACGAGGTGGACCAGCGCCCGAAGATGCCGATGGGCAGCGTGGGGTTCCGCTGGGGCTCTGAGGCGGGCCAGTGGAACCTGACGTTGCGCGACGGCGCGGACGGCAGCGACATCCACCCGACGCTGTCGTTCCTCGATCTCGATCATGACGTCGCGCTGGCGGAATTCGACGATTTCGAGCGCGGAACGACCAGGGTGCGAGGCGTTCCGGTCAAGCGCGTCCTGTGTGCCGACGGCACCGAGCGACTCGTCACGACGGTCTACGACCTGCTGATGGCCCAGTACGGCGTCGTCCGGGGACTGCCTGGCGATTACCCGGCGAGCGATGACGAGGACGGGCCGTACACGCCCGCCTGGGCCGAGCGCCTGACGGGCGCGGGCCGCGACACCCTGCTGCGCTTCGCGCGCGAGTGGGGCGAGACGGCCGAGCGGACCGGCGGGCGCTGCCTGCTGCTCATCGGCGCGGGCGTCAATCACTGGTATCACGGCAACCTGATCTACCGCCCGGCCATCCACGCGCTGATGCTGTGCGGCTGCGTCGGCGTCAACGGCGGCGGAATGGGCCACTACGTGGGCCAGGAGAAGCTGTCGCCGATGGAGCCCTGGTCCGCGATCGCGTTCGCGCGCGACTGGATGCCGGCGCCGCGCCTGCAGAATTCGCCGAGCTGGCACTACGTCCACAGCGATCAATGGCGCTACGAACGCGCCTTCACGTCGTACCACCCCGTGCCCGGCGCGCAGCCGGCCAACACCCTCGCGGCCGGGCACACGATGGACGTGCAGGTCCGGGCGGTTCGCAACGGCTGGCTGCCGTTCTACCCGCAGTTCGATCGCAACCCGCTGGATCTGGTCCGCGAGGCGCAGGAGGCCGGCGCTTCGACGCCGGACGCCGTGATCGCGCGCGTGGTCAGCCAGCTCGAGGAGAAGTCGCTGCGCTTCGCGGTCGAGGATCCGGACGCGCCCGAGAACTGGCCGCGCCTCTGGTTCATCTGGCGCGGGAACGCGCTGATGGCGAGCGCCAAGGGACACGAGTACTTCCTCAAGCACTATCTCGGCACGCACAATCACGTCATCGCGCCGGACGCGGCGGCAGGCGACGTTCACGAGGTGCAGTGGCGCACGCCCGCGCCGGAAGGCAAGATGGACCTGGTCGTCGATCTGAACTTCCGGATGGACACGTCGGCGCTCTACTCCGACATCGTCCTGCCCGCCGCGACGTGGTACGAGAAATCCGATCTCAACTCGACCGACCTGCACACCTTCATCCACCCGCTCTCGGCCGCCGTGCCGCCGTCGTGGGAATCGAAATCGGACTGGGCCATCTTCAAGGCGATCGCCGCCCGGTTCTCCGAGCTGGCCGCCGGGCATTTCACCGGCCCGGTCGACGACATCGTCGCGACGCCGCTGGCGCACGACACGCCGGCGGAAATGGCGCAGCCCGCGATCAAAGACTGGTCGCGCGGCGAAGTGGCCGCCGTTCCCGGGAAGACGATGCCCGGCCTGAAGGTCGTCACGCGCGACTACCGCCAGGTCCATCGGCAGTTCATCGCGTTCGGCCCGCTGGCGCGCGCCAACGGGCTCGGCGCGCATGGCACCCAGTACGACATCGCCGACGTCTACGACGACGCGCTGCAGACGCTCCCGACCGTGACGTGGGACGGCCGGCGCTATCCGTCGCTCGACGCCGACGAGCACGTGTGCGACGTGATCCTGCGCTTTGCCACCGTGACCAACGGGGAGCTGGCGTACCGCTCGTACACGAACATGGAGCGCAAGGTCGGGCTCCCGCTTGCGCACCTCGCGAGCGGGAACCGGGCGTCGCGCGTGTCGTTCGCCGACCTGCAGGCGCAGCCGCACCGGGTCGGCAATAGCCCGATGTGGTCGGGCATCATCGACCGCGGCCGGGCGTACTCGCCGTTCACGGTCAACGTCGAGTGCCAGGTGCCCTGGCGAACGCTCACCGGCCGGCAGCACTTCTATCTCGACCACCCCGGCTATCTTCAGTTCGGCGAACACCTGCCGACGTTCAAGCCGACGCCGGCGCCCGCCGGCGCCGACCTCGGGCGGACGCTGGCGACCGGCGGCGGCCTCGAGCTCCGCTTCCTCACGCCGCACGGCAAGTGGCACATCCACTCGACCTACGGCGACAACCCTCAGATGACGACGCTGTCGCGGGGCGGGGAGCCGCTGTGGATGAACGACGCCGACGCAGCGCGGATCGGCGTGGCCGACAACGACTGGGTCGAAGTGCTGAACGACCACGGCGTCGTCGTGACGCGGGTCGCCGTGAGCGCGCGTATTCCGCGCGGCCTCTGCTTCCAGTACCACTCGCCGGAGCGGACGATTGGCGTGCCCACCTCGCCGTCGCGCGGCGGCCGGCGAGCCGGCGCCCACAACAGCCTGACGCGCGCGAAGCTCAAACCGAACCTGATGGTCGGCGGCTACGGGCAGTTCACGTATCACTTCAATTACTGGGGACCTGTCGGCATCAACCGCGAGACCGAGGTCGTCGTGCGCCGGCTCGCGGACGTCACGTGGTGAGGGGGCAGCCGGCCATGGACGTGCGATCGCAGATTTCGATGGTGTTTCACCTGGACAAGTGCCTGGGCTGCCACACGTGCAGCGTCGCGTGCAAGAACCTCTGGACCGATCGGCGCGGCGCGGAATACATGTGGTGGAACAACGTCGAGACGAAGCCCGGCACCGGGTATCCCACCTCCTGGGAAGACCAGGACGCGTATGCCGGCGGCTGGGTCAGACGCGGTGGGCGCCTGCGGCTCCGCTCCACCAGCAAGGCCGGCATCGTCGCGAACATCTTCCACCATCCGCACACGCCGACGCTCGACGACTACTACGAGCCGTGGACGTACGAGTACGGCCACCTGTTCACGGCGCCCCCGGGCGACGACCAGCCGACGGCGCGGCCCGTGTCGCTGCTGACCGGCAGACCGCTGGTGCCCGGAGCGGGGCCGAACTGGGACGACGACCTCGGGGGATCGCCTGTCTACGCGGAGTCCGACCCGAACCTCGCCTCGTTGTCCGAGGCCGAGCGCCGGCAGCTGTTCGCGATCGAGCGGCTGGTGTTCTTCTACGTGCCGCGGACGTGCAATCACTGCCTGAATCCGGCCTGCGTCGCGGCGTGCCCGTCCGGCGCGATCTACAAGCGCGGCGAGGACGGCGTCGTCGCGATCGATCAGGAGCGCTGCCGGGGGTGGCGCTCGTGCGTGTCGGCCTGCCCCTACAAGAAGACCTACTACAACTGGTCCGCCGGCAAGTCGGAGAAGTGCATCCTGTGTTTTCCCCGGATCGAGACCGGTCAGGCCCCGGCCTGCTTCCACTCCTGCGTCGGCCGCATCCGGTATGTCGGCGTGCTGCTGTACGACGCCGAGCGGATCGAAGCCGTCGCGTCGGCAGACCGCAGTGCGCTCGTGGAGGCGCAGCGCTCGATGATTCTGAACCCGGCCGACCCGGCGGTCGCCGCCGCGGCGGCGCGATGCGGCATTCCTGCGTCGGTCGTCGACGCGGCCAGGCGCTCGCCGGTCTACCGGTTCGTTGCCGAGTGGAAGCTCGCCCTGCCGCTGCACCCCGAATTCAGGACCGTCCCGATGCTGTTCTACGTGCCGCCGCTGTCGCCGGTGATGAGCCGCGCCTCGGCTGGCGTCGTGGAGAACGAGACAGCAACGACGCTCGACGACATCGATCGCGCACGCATCCCGCTGGCGTTCCTCGCCTCGCTGTTCGGTGCAGGCGATCCGTCCGCGGTGCGGTACGCGCTCCGGAAGGAGAAAGCCGTGCGCGCGTTTCGCCGGTCGCGCGTCACCGGCGGCCTGGATGCCGCGGCGGTGGACCGGCTGCTGCGCGAAGCCGACTGCACGCCCGAGCAGGCCGAGGCGATTTACTCGATGACGGCCCTCGCGGCGGCGGCGGACCGTTTCGTGGTGCCGCCGGCGCAGCGCGAGCAGGCGGCGCACGTGCCGGGATTCGGGTTCCTGTCGGGCCCGCAGCGGGGCGAGTGATGGCGGGGCAGTCCCATACGTGGAGCCGGCTCGCCAGCGCGGTCGGCTATCCGGAAGAGGGATGGACGCACACGCTCGCCTGCGCGGCCGGAACCGGCGCCGACGTGCAGGTCGAGGAGGCGCTCGGCGCGTTCGGCCTCGAGGTGGCGCCGCTGTCGCTGCGGGCGCTGCAGCAGGCCTACGTCGAGGCGTTCGACCTCGACCCGGCATCCACGCTGGACATCGGGTGGCACCTGTTCGGCGACGGGCCCGATCGGGGGATGTTCCTGCTGTTCGTGCGCGAGGCGCTGGAGCGCGCGGGTGTCGCCGAGACCGGAGAGCTGCCCGATCACCTCGGGCACCTGTTGAGGCTTCTCGGCCGCGAGTCGGACGCCGACGCCGCGGATCTCGCGCGGCTGATCGCGCCGGCCGTCGGACGCGTGCGCGACGGGCTCGTGAGCCGCCGCAGTCCGTACCGGCACGTGCTCGCGGCGATCCATCGACTGCTCGAAGAGGCGGCGGCGCGCGAGGAGGTTCATCCGTGAGCGAGACGCTCGTTTCGGCCGACGTGCTGCTGCTGGTCGTCGCGCCGTACGTCGCGGCCGTGGTGTTCGCGATCGGCGTCGTCGAGCGGCTGCGGCGGCACCCGTATTCATGCACCAGCCATTCCACACAGCTGCTCGAGAACCGCCAGCATTTCTGGACCGTCGTACCGTTCCACTACGGCCTGCTGGCCGTCCTGCTCCTGCACGCCGTCGCCTTTCTCGCGCCGTCTGCCGTCATCGCGTGGAACCGATCGCCGTCAAGGCTGTACGCGCTGGAGATCGCGGCGCTCGCGGCGGGGCTGCTGGCGACCGGCGGCCTCCTCGGCGCGGTCAGGCGGCGCGCAGGCGTGCCGCTCGTGCGCCAGGCGACCGCCGCCTTCGACTGGATCGTCTACGCCGTGCTGCTCGCGCAGTTCGCGACCGGCATCGCGATCGCCATCCGCTCGTCGTGGGGCTCGGCGTGGATGGCGTCCGTTGCGGCCCCCTACCTCTGGTCGCTGCTGCGCCTGAGGCCGGACATCGGCGCGGTCGGTGCGCTGCCGCTTCTCGTGAAGGCGCACATCGGGAGCGCGTTCGTGCTGCTCGCCGTGTTTCCGTTCAGCCGCCTGATCCACGTGATCAGCGTGCCGAACGCGTATCTCTGGCGCCGCCCCCTGGTGGTCCGCTGGTACCGGCGCCGCTCGGCCTCATCGGAGGTGTGATGTGACGCCGTCCGTACCGTCGATCGCGACCCGTGGTACGCCGAACGGGGCGCTGCTGGGCGCAACCGTCGGCTTCTTCGTCGGCTTCGCGGCCGTCGCGCTCTTCGGGCCCACGGCGCTGCGCTTCCGCGACGCGATGGGCCTCAGCCCGCTGGCGCTCGGGTTCCTCGTCGCCATCCCGGCGCTCTCGGGATCGTTGCTGCGCATTCCGTTCTCGGCCTGGGTGGACACGACGGGCGGGCGCACGCCGTTCCTCGTCCTCCTCGTGCTCTCGATCGCCGGCATGGCCGGCGTCTGGTTCATCGTCGCCACGCGCTATCCGGACAACCTGACGCCGTCGCTCTACCCGGTCCTGCTGCTCCTCGGAGCGCTGTGTGGCTGCGGCATCGCCACCTTCTCGGTCGGCATCAGCCAGGTGTCGTACTGGTTTCCGCAGGAACGGCAGGGACGGGCGCTCGCCATCTACGCGGGCGTCGGGAACCTGGCGCCGGGCGCGTTCTCGCTGGTGCTGCCGTTCGCGCTGCAGCGGCTCGGCCTGGCGCACGCGTATCTCGCGTGGCTCGTCTTTCTCGTGGCGGGCACCGTCGCGTACGCGTGGCTCGGCCGCAACGCGCTGTACTTCCAGCTGCGCCAGCTGGGGTTGTCGTCCGCAGACGCACAGGCTGCGGCGCGGGAACGGGGGCAGGAGCTGTTTCCGGCCGGGACCATGATGGGGACGTTGCGGATTTCGGCCGGCGCCTGGCAGACCTGGGCGCTCGTGACCATCTACTTCACCACCTTCGGCGGGTTCGTCGCGCTGACGTCGTGGCTGCCCACCTACTGGATGTCGGCGTTCGCCGTCGGGGTGATCGGCGCCGGGCTGCTGACGGCGCTGTACTCGCTGCTCGCGTCGGGCGTCCGCATCGTCGGCGGCGTGCTGGCCGACTCGCTGTACGAAGGCGGCCAGAACACGAGCATCCTCGCGCTGCTGATCATGCTGGCGGGCGCGCTGCTGATGGCGTCCACGGCGCAGTTCGAGCTGGCGATTCCCGGCATCGTGCTCCTCGCGCTCGGCATGGGCATCTGCAACGCCGCGGTGTTCAAGATGGTACCGAAAATGGTGCCGCAGGCGGTCGGCGGCGCGGCCGGGTGGGTCGGCGGCATCGGCGCGTTCGGCGGCTTCACCATCCCGCCGGCGCTGGCGTTCGCCGTCCGCAACCTCGGACCGCGTGGCTACTCGATCGGCTTCGTCGTCTTCGTGGCGCTCGCGTTGCTGTCGCTCTCGATGGTGTGGATTCTCAAATACGCCCCTCGGCCGGAGCCGCTCCAGAAACCGCTCGGCGCGTCGGCGCCCTCCGGGGGCATTCGCACGCCGGCCTGACGCCGCTCACGCGGCCGGCAGGAAGCGCGTCACGTCGAGCTGCCCGCCGGGCGGCACGACGGTCGCGACGATGTGGCGGCAGAAGGCGCCGGATCCGTCGCGCTCGCTCGTGTCCAGCTCGCCGAGCGACGCGTGCACGTCCTCGTCGACCAGGGCAATCACCGGGTGCAGCGGATCGCCGCGATTCGTCCGGACGACGACGGCCAGCTCGTCGCGGTCGGTGCGCACCAGCGACCCAACCGGAAAGAACGTGACGGCGTTCACGAACAGCTTGACCAGCGCCGCGTTCAGCTTGCTGCCGGCGAGCCGCGCGAGCAGCAGGCAGGCACGCTCCGGCGGCGTGGGCGCCTGGTAGGATCGCGCGCCGGTCACGGCCTCGTAGATGTCGGCGACCGAGACGACCTGGCTCAGCACGTGCGGGACGACCCCGCGCCCCAGATCGGGATACCCGTCGCCGAGGACGCCCCGATGGTGCTCGAGCGCGACGAGCGGAGTCACCGGCCGGAGGCCATCGACCTGCGCCAGGATCTCCGCGCCGAGCACCGTGTGCGCCTCGATCATCTTCCGCTCGCGTTTGTCGAGCGCACCCGGCTTCTTCACCAGATCCAGCGGGATGCGGGTCTTGCCGACGTCGTGGAGCACGGCCGCTTCGACGAGAATCGCGAGGGTCGGCTCGTCGAGATTCAGCTGACGGCCGATGAGCAGGCTGAGGACCGCCACGTTGACCGAGTGGACGTAGGTCAGGTTCTCGTACTGCTTGACCGCGAGAATCTGGGCGAGCGCCGCGTGGCTCGAGACGACGCGGTACATCAGCAGCTGCACGAGATCGCGGACGGCGCGCACGTCGATGACGCGGCTGTCCGACAGCTGCTCGAACGCCTGTTGCGCCAGGACCAGCGATTCCTCGTAATCCGGATCGAGAACGTGTTCCGGGCGGTCCGGCCATTGGCGCGCGCGCCAGCGCGTGTCGAGCGGGATCAGCCGTCCGACCGAGATGTGCTCGACGCCGCGCTCCACGAGCTGCTGCGCGAGGGGCTCGCCGTCGCCGTCGACTCTCGCCCGCTTGAGCAGATCGGCGGTCGTCGCGATCTCCTCGGCGCTCACGCCCGTGCGGATGTGGAGGCTGTCGGCGCCGCCGCCGAGCGCGTCGGCCCGGCCTTCGAACGCGACGCCGTTCAGGTGCACGACGCCGCCGATGACGTCGATCCGGATCGCCTCGCTGTCCGCCAGGTGCTCCTGCACCGCGTCGCAGGTCTCGCGGACCTTGTCGGCGATGAGCGGATGCCCCGGAGGATACGTGGCCATCAGCATGCCGAGCGCGCCGAAGCCCTTGAGAATCCGGTGCGGATCGCCGGTCGATTCGGTGTCGCTCATTGCAGCAGATCCCGGGCCCTGGAGCCGACGCGCGCGACGGCCGGGCTCCAGAAATGGAAGCGCAGAGGGACGAGGCTTGCGAGCACCGGCGCGAGGCCGGCGGCCGCGCCCTGGGCGGCCCGCTCCAGCAGCCGCACGGCGGCCTGCGGATGACGGGTCACGAACCGCCGTGTTTCGAGCAGCTCGCGCGCCTTGGCGAGCGCCAGCGACGCGGGCAGGCGCCACAGGGCTTCCTCCGCGGCCGGCTGGACCGCGGCCCGGCCGGCTTCGAGCTGGGCGACGATGCACGCGGCGGCCTTCGCGCTCCCGATTCGCGCCAGCGCGCGGAGGGCTTCGCGGCTCAGACGGTCGTCTTCGGCCATCGCCTGCTCCGCGATCAGAGCCTCGTGGCCGGGTCCCGCGAACCCCAGCACGCCGACGGCCACGCGCCTGCCTTCGAGACCGAGCGACAAGAGGCGCTCTGCGACGGCGGGGGCCACCTGCCGGGCGCATTCGGACACAACCGGCGTGAGCGCGCGGACGCGCGGCCGCTCGCTCGGATCCTCGAGCGTTTCGAACCACGCCGGCACCACGGCGGCGCCGAGCGCCGCCACGATGGCCGAGGCGGTCGTCCGTCCGGGCGCGGTGCCGCACAGTTGTGCGAGCCGGACGACGAGATCGCGGTCGCAGAAGCTCTGGAGCGTTTCGAGGATCAACGTCGCGACGTCGGGACGGGACGGCTCCAGGCCGGCTGCGAGTCCGGCAAGCTGTGCGACCCAGCTCCTCACCTCGTCCCAGCGCTGATTCAGGACCAGCGCCCGCAGCGCGGGGAGCCCGCGCGCGAGCACGGCGCCGGCAACCGTGGGGTTCGGCTCGACGCCGACCAGCCTCGCCGTACACGAGAGCCGCGCATCCAGGTCGTCCGTGTCGAGGATTGCCGTGCGCACGCCGTGGAGCGTGGCCGCGGTCTGGTCGTTGATCGACAGGTCGAAGGCGGCGAACTCGTCGAAGCTCTTCGCCGTGCCGGCTTCGATCCGCGTCAGCGCGCCGGCGTGGCGCTCCAGATCGGCCGTGGCGCCGCGGTCGGCGGCGTCGCCGGATTCGGTGCGGGCCTTGAACCTCTCTTCGATCAGCGGTACGACGGCGGTCCGGCGCTCGGGAGTCAGTCGCAGCCGGTCGACCGCGACGGGCAGCAGCTGAGGCGCGGCCGCTTCGAGGTCGAGCAGGAGACAGAGCGCTTCCGCGAGATCGACGTCGGGAAACTCGGCCAGGACGGCCTCGCCGTCGGCGCGGCCGTCGAGCAGGTTCGGCAGGATCGCGCGTCGCAGCAGCGAGCGCCGGCGATCGGAGTCGAGGTCGAGCACGGCGCGTGCGAGCTTCGAGAACAGCAGGCGTCCGAGCCGCGGGTCGAGCGCGCCGATGAGCATCACGACGTCGCTGTAGCGTTGTTCGAGCGCCGCCCCACGCGCCGCCGAATCGCCCGCGTCGTCGTCGACCAGCCGGGTCAGCATCGACGCCAGCTCGGCGGGGTCGTTGACGAGCACGGTGAGATCGAGCAGGGAGATCGAGTCGAACGCGACCGCGGGGTCGACGCGGACCCATCCTTTGTCGGGAGGATAGAGATGCTGGGCGGCCGAGGTCGCGGCGAGCGTTGACTGGCGTGTCCGCTCGCGTTCCACGAGCGCTTCCACGGCCTTTGGCGGCGCACCGACTTCCAGCGTTTCCGGCCGAGGCGTCACGCGGAGCACGATGGCGCTCACGCCGGCGTCGAGCAGGAGCTCCGGAAAGCTGGGCGTCGCCCGAGAGCCGCGCACGCCCGTCGCCATGATCTCGCAGAACCGGCTCCAATCCCGGATCGAGACGGCGCGGTCGATCTCCACCGCGGCCACGCGCGCGCGGTGCAGCGGCCGACACAACTCCTGCTCGATGACCGTGTCGCGGATGGCCGTCTCGACGTCCAGCAGGATCTCCCGCCGGCTGACCCGGACATTCAGCGGCTGATCGAGATCGAGTGCCATGAACGCGCGATGACAGGCGTCGATGGCGTCCGTGCACAGGGGGCTCGTGGCGGGGTACGTGCGGAACTGGCGGGCGGCTCGGCCCAGAAGCTGGAGAAATTCTACGACGGCCGCGTGGCCGGCGGGCGCACCGCCGGCTGCAGTTTTGTCGTCCGTCCGCCGAAATCCGTAATCGGCCTTGTCAGCCGCAGAGGTCATCGCAGCATTCCGACGCGAGCCGTCACGGCTGTCCCTTCCTGTCGCTCAACGACTTGTGGGCGTCAGTCGGCCGGTCGTGGCAACAGCGCGTCGACGAACCGGGGCGTTCGAGAAGAACCGCATGGCAGGAGGGCAAGAGTCGGGCCGAATCCGTAACTGACCGGTGCGTCGGGCGATCCGCGGCGCGGACCGGGTCCCCCCGGAGCGGCATCCCCGGTACAATGAGGCGCGAAGGGGCATTCAATGCGAATCGCTCGCGGTACGACACGACTGGCGCTCGGACTGATGCTCGCGTGCGGCCTGACCCCGGCCCGCGCGATCGCGGCCGACCCGCCGACCATCAGCCCGGCCGATCTGGCCGGAGCGCTCCAGCGGCCGGCCGCAGAGCGGCCGCTCGTCATCCAGGTCGGATTCCGGATCATGTACGACCAGGCGCACATCCCGGGCGCCGAGTACATCGGTCCGGGTTCGGATGCTTCCGCCATCGACCAGCTGCGCAAGCGCGTGCAGCCTCTCAAACGCGACGCCGCGATCGTGCTCTACTGCGGCTGCTGTCCGTGGGACCGTTGCCCGAACGTGCGTCCGGCGGCCGCGCTGCTGACGTCGATGGGTTTCACGAACGTCAAGGTCCTGCACATCGCGGACAATTTCGGCGCCGACTGGGTCGGCAAGGGATACCCGGTCCAGAAGGGTCGCTGACGTGGCGGCAGCGGAAACGATCGCCGCCGGCGCGCTTGCTCTGTCGATTGCGGCGGGCGCAGCCGGCGCGGTCCGCGGTGTGTCGGCGGGCGGTCGGCAGACACCTGGCGCCGGCGCGATGACGGGCAAGCCGGCGCCCGCCTTCTCGCTCCGCGATCTCTCGGGTCGGCCGCTGGATCTGGCGAGCTATCGCGGACGCGTCGTCCTGCTCGATTTCTGGGCGACGTGGTGCGTTCCGTGCCGCGAGGAGATTCCGCACTTCGTCGCCCTGCAGAAGAAATACGGCTCGAAGGGGCTCGCGATCATCGGCATCTCGATGGACGACGAGGAAGGGCCCGTGCGCGACTTCTACCGCAAGTACGGGATGAACTATCCGGTGGCGATGGGTGACGCGAAGCTCGCCGAGCGTTACGGCGGCATTCTCGGGCTGCCGGTCGCCTTCCTGATCGATCGCACCGGGCGGATCGCGTGGCGGCTTGACGGCGAGACGCCCGCTGCGACGTTCGAACAGCACATTACCGAACTGCTCGCTCGATAGCGGAACGCGCCCGCCCGAATTCCGCCCGCGGGTGTCTAAATCCTTCAGCCAGCGCTTCTGATGACCCTGGCGGCGCCCGCCGCATGGAGGTGTTCGTGCGCGCTCGCATGTTTTCTGCCGCCGCCCTGATCGCGCTGATGGTTTCAAAGCCGGGCGCCCAGAGGCCCACCGTCCCGGAACCCGTTCGACTGCCGATTCGACGCGTGGTTCTGTACAAGAGCGGCGTCGGCTATTTCGAACACCTCGGCTCGGTCACCGGATCGACCGACGTGGCCATCCAGTTCACGAGCGGGCAGCTCAACGACGTCCTGACGTCGCTGACGGCCTTGGATCTGGACAACGGCCGGATCTCCTCGATCAGCTACAACTCGGTCGCGCCGATCGAGCAGCGGCTCGCGGAGCTGCGGCTGCCTCTCGGTTTCAACGCCGACAGCGCCCAGCTCTACAACGCGCTCCGCGGCGCCCGCGTGGCGATCCGTTCGGGCGCAAGGTCGATCGACGGCCGCATTCTCGGACTCGAGCGCAAGACTCTCACGCACAACGGCGACGTCCGGGAGGTCGATCGCCTGACGGTCATCTCCGACGCGGGCGCGGTGCGCGCGGTCACGCTCGGTTCCGGCGTGACGGTGACGATCGGCGAGCGGAGCCTTCGCGACGACATCCAGCGCTATCTCACCGTCGTCGGCTCGGGACGCAGTCAGGACGTCCGGCGCATGATCGTGTCGGCGACCGGCACGGGGCGGCGCCGTCTGCTCGTCAGCTATGTCAGCGAAGTGCCGATCTGGAAGTCCACGTACCGGCTCGTGCTCCCTGAGAAGCCCGGCGAGAAGCCGCTGCTCCAGGGGTGGGGGATCGTCGACAATACGGTGGGCGAGGACTGGACGAACGTCGAGCTGTCGCTCGTCGCCGGCGCGCCGCAGTCCTTTGTCGAGCAGATCTCGCAGCCGTACTACGCCAGGCGGCCGGTCGTCCCGCTTCCGCAATCGGTGATGCTGGCGCCGCAGACGCACGCGGCGACGCTGGAA
>JBLMXQ010000038.1:0-8555 GCA_050257855.1 Betaproteobacteria bacterium
CCGATCGCTCACGTGGGACCAAGGCGCCGAGATGGCTCAACACGTCCAGCTGCGAATCAAGACTGGATTGCCGATCTACTTCTGCGACCCGCACAGTCCCTGGCAGCGGGGTACCAACGAGAACACCAATGGTCTCTTGCGCCAATACTTCCCCAAAGGCACCGACATGTCCCGGTACTCCGCTGGCGAACTCGAGGCCGTCGCTGCTGCCCTCAACAGCCGGCCGCGAAAAGCACTCGACTGGAACACTCCTGCAGAGGCACTCCGAAATCACTTAAGCTCGAAACGCAGACGCGTTGCGACGGCCCCTTGAACCCAAGCTAGGTGAGATGGACGAAATCCGGGTCGAGATGCATGTTCGCGGAGGTCAAATTCGGGGGAAGTTGAACGGACCGCCGCGGCGCGCCGGTGTGTGTCTCCGCGAACCTCGTCAAAGTGGGCTGAATCAGGCTGTATGGCGTGGCGAGCTCGGCCCGCATCTTTCTGCTCTCCGGAATCGGAACGTACACGAAGTCGTTTGTATCCGTGCTTACCGGCGAGTTCCAGCCTCCGAACGCCTGGTCGATACCGATTCGTACGAGGTAGGCGCGCATGCCGATTCCCTTCCTGGCGCTGCTTGGCGAACAATGGTCTGTCGGTCTTGCCTTTGGGGCCTGCTGATTGAACCCCGCCGTCTCTGCTAGCATCTCACCACGGAGCGCCAAAGAATCGCTTTTCCCCTGAATCGGGTCGTTGCGCCGTAGCGCCGAGGCCAATCCGAATGGATAAGCGACGATAAGTCATCGACTCGAGACCAAGACGATCACGGACATCGTGAATCTGTTTGAAGACGACCTTCTGAACCTCCAGCCGGGATTCCAGCGTCAGTCAGTCTGGTCGGATCGAGATCGGGCGAAGCTGATCGACAGCATCCTCCGCAACTACCCATTGCCGGCCATCTTTCTCTATCGTCGCGAAGAAGACGGTCGGATCATTTACGACGTGATCGACGGGAAACAGCGGGTCGAGTCGATCCTCATGTTCCTGGGCGAGATGCGCGGCCGCTACTGGGTGAGGACACAGCTGCCCGGAGCCGATGAGAACGAGTGGCTCGATTGGAAGCGCCTCTCCAGGCAGAAGAAGCAGCATCTCATCACGGGCTACAGGATCCCCGTTATCGAGGTGGATGGCGAGATGGGTGACATCATCGAGGTGTTCGTCAGAATCAACTCAACCGGGAAGGCTCTGACCCCGCAGGAAAAGCGTCGAGCAAAGTACTACAACAGTGCGTTTCTCAAGGAAGCCGACCGCTTGGCCCGTCGGTACGAATCGAAGTTCCGCAAGATGGGCATTCTCAGTGCAGGGCAGATCAGCCGAATGAAACACATCGAGCTGGTCTGCGAGCTCATGGTCTCGATACACCGTGGCGATGTGATCAACAAGAAGGCGGCGCTCGACCGCGTTATGAAATCAGCCGACTTCGGCGCTCGCGACACGGCCAAAGCGTCCAGGAGAACCTTCACTGCCTTAAATCGTGTGCGACGCATGTTTCCAAAATTGAGGACTACTCGGTTCTGCAAGCTGACCGACTTCTACTCTCTGGTGATTTCACGTGCGCGCCTTCGGCGGCGACCCGTCGCTGCTGGGCGGCGAGGTCCGGACGGCTCTTCAGGCGAATCGACCCGCGGCTGGTGCCGCCGATGACGAGAACGCTCGCGGCCTACATCGGCGCGTCGTGCTTCGCGCAGCGCTGCGGAGCGAGTAGCCGGAACCGCGGTCAGTCGACGCGAATGACATCGACCGGCGAGACCCGCGTGGCGCGGATGGCCGGTCCGAGCGTCGCCCCGACCGCGACTCCGAGCAGCGCACAGGACACGAATGCAAGCGTCCAGGGATCACCAGGCTCGACACCGAACATGAGCGCGCGCATCCAGCCCGCCACCAGCAGCGCGATGCCGATACCGATCGCCGTTCCGACGACCGCCGGCCGCACGGCGCGGGCCAGCACGTGTGCCGTTACCCGCGACGCCCCGGCCCCGAGCGCCAGTCGGATGCCGATCTCCTTGGTCCGCCGGCTCACGTCGGCCGCGAGCACGCCGTACACGCCGACCGCCGCGAGCAGCAGCGCGAGCGTCGAGAAGGCGCCGAGCAGCAGCGTCGTGAACCGATCGTCGGCCATCGTCTCCTGGATTGAGGCCTCGAGCGTGGTCGGAAGCGCCAATGGAATCGTCGCGTCGACCGAGTCGACCGCGCCGCGCAGCCCGGCAAGCAGTGCCTGCGGATCGCCGGCACCGCGCACCACGATGTCGCGCTCGCTGTCCGGATACCGGCCGGTGTAGAGATACGCTTCGGGCCGTACGGGCGTGCGCGGCCCGACCAGGTGAACATCCCCGACGACGCCGATCACGCGCGCCTGGGTGTCGCCGAAGAGACGAATCGACAGCGTGCGGCCGATCGGATCGGCGTCGCCCCAGACCGTGCGCGCCAGAGTACGCGAGACGACTACGTCCGGCTCGCCACCGGTCGCCTCCGTCCGGCCGAAGACCGCTCCCGAGAGAATCGGAATGCGCATCGTCGAGAAGTAGGCATCGTCCACGAACCGGACGTCGGCGATTGGCGCCGATTCGGCCGTTACCGATCCCGACGGATCGCGCACGCTGGTGCTCGGCGCACAGCACGCGAACGGGCGGCTCGTCACCAGCGTCGCATTGGTCGCGCCCGGAATCGCGCGCGCCCGCTGCACGAGCTGCGCGAAAAAGGCCGCGCGATGCGCGTCGTCGCTGTAGCTTGCGTCTGGCAGCGACACGCGCCCGGTCACGAGCGACTCGGGCGCGAAGCCAAGATCGACGGCGCGCAGGTTCGACAGGCTGCGGCTCATCAGCGTCGCCAGCACCGTGAGCACCACGCCGATCGCGATTTCAGCCGCGACGATTCGGCCGCCGCTCAGCCGCGTGGTCACGCGCGCCGACGCGCCGGTCGGCCATCGCCCGGCGCGCATTGCCGCGTTCAGTCCAAAGCCGATCGTCGCCGCGAGCGACACGGCGCAGGCAAACACGATAACGGTCGCGCTCGCGTGCACCTCGTCGAGTCGAGGCAAGGACGCCGGCGCAATCGCGACAAGCGCCCGGGTCCCCGCAACGGCGATCGCGAGACCGACCAGCGCGCCGCCGGCTCCAAGCACCACGCTTTCGGTGAGCTGTTGCCGCACGAGCCTGGAGGATGAGGCGCCGATTGCGCGGCGTATCCCCAGCTCGTGGTGCCGCCCGCGCGCAAAGACCGAAACGAGGCTCGCGACGTTCACGGTCGACATGAGGAGGAGCAGTGTCACGGCCGCAAACAGCACGACGAGCGGGCGGCGCGCGTCCCCTGTGATCTGCGCCGCCAGCGGAACCGCAAGCGCCGACCATCCCCTGTCGCTCGGTCGCTCCGTAGCGAGCTGCGCGCTCAACGCCGCCAGCTCGTCACTGGCACCGGCGATGGTGACGTCCGAACGCAAGCGAGCGACGACTTGCAGCACGCGTCCCCACGACCGGTTGCCCGCCGTGGGACCGAACGGCATCCAGAACGGCTGAGCCGTCATCCAACCGTAGCTCGGCGGACGGAAGTCGCTCGGCATGACGCCAATCACCGTAAACGGGCGTGACTCGACCGAGATGGTCCTGCCGATCATCGACGGATCGGCTCCGTAGCGCCGACGCCAGAACTCGTGGCTCAGGATCGCAACGTCCGCCCCGCCGTTGGCCTCTTCGCGTCTGTCGAAATCGCGGCCGAGTGCCGGATGCACGCCGAGCAATCGGAAGTAGTCGGGCGACACCTGAGCGGCCGTGACACGCTCCGCTGGCGAGCCGTCGAGCGTGACCGGCGCCGGAATGAGCGCGGCGATGTCCGCGAACGCGCGCGTGCGCTCGCGCCACGCCTCGAAGTTTGCGACCGACACCGGGTTCGCGCCGCCGCGACGCAGGTCGTTCCGCTCCCACAGCGCCACGAGCCGCCCCGGATCCGCGTAGGGCAGCGGCCGCAGCAGAATGCCGTCCACGAGGCTGAAAATCGCCGCTGTGCACCCGACGCCGAGCGCAAACGTCAAGACCACGGCGCTCGTGAATGCCGGGCGGCGGCGGAGCACGCGGAGGGCATAGCCGGCGTCGCGCGCCGCGTCGTCGAGCCAGCGGAAGCCGCGAGCGTCGCGCACTTCTTCCTTGTAGCGGTCGACACCGCCGAAGTCGCGCAAGGCCGCCCGCCGCGCCTCGTCGGGTGACAGGCCGAGTCGGACACCCTCCGCCGTCTCGGCGTCGAGGTGGTGGCGGATCTCTTCGTCCAACCGCGCCTCCAGCTCGCGTCGGCGGCCGACCGAGACCAGGCGGCGCGCCACGCGGGCGGGCCACCATCTGCGCGGATCACGCATGACCGATCACCCGACGCATCGCGGCGGCAAACGTCTCCCACGCGTCGATCTTCTGTGCGAGCTGCCTGCGTCCTGCGGCCGTATGCCTGTAGACCGTGATGCGGCGCCCCTCGGGCGACAGGCGCTGCTCGCTGGCCACGAGACCGCGATCCTCGAGGCGATAGAGCGCCGGGTAGAGGGAGCCTTGGTTCACGGTGAGCACGTCGCGCGACATCTGTTGGATGCGCTTCGCGATCGCCCAGCCGTGAAGGGGCCCGAGGGCCAGGGCCTTGAGGATTAGCAGGTCCAGCGTCCCCTGCAGTAGATCGACGTTCGCGTCGGTCAAGGCACCTCCATATCATGTCATCCGACAATAGCATCGTCGGCCTGTTGTCGGATGTCAAGGTATGGACAATGCCGCGCGGGGCGCGGCTGGAATCACCGCGGCAGGTCGATCAGCACGATGTCCGCGATCTATGTGGTGGCGCGGGCTCCCGGTTGGCACTAGGCGAGCCGATGCCAAGGTGATACGGACAACACTGCGGCAACGACTATACGGGATCCCGCTGAGTGACCGATTCGGCCCACACACTTTGCCCGTTGGCCCAGGCGCAAACCGGTCGGACGCAGTCTCATCCCTACCCCTGTCTGAACTCTTGGCGCAGTGTCACCGCGAGTGTCGACCGGCAGGACAATCAGAGCGCTGGAAGTCGTCGCTTCTAACGAAACACCGACGAGATATCGCGCGCAACGACTGTCGCGCAGCGCCTATCTCTCGCTTTATGTGCACTTTACAGGGCCAGGCTGCCACCCTGATCTCTTCAGTGAGTGCAGCCGTGCGATCGCGTGATCGCAATCAAGTGTCGCGGCAGTGTGAGCCGTGCGAGAAAAAACAGGCCGAATTCTGAGCAAATTCGAGAGCGTTCGAGCGATCGGTTATCAGGCCTAGCTCTCAAGGAGGTCAGAGCGCGTGGATTTTGGCCTGATTTTGAAGATGTGGGGCCGGAACAACCGGGCAAAACATAACCGCTCTGTCATAACCGATACCACCGCCTTCGACCGCTCGGCCATCCCTCCGCGCTCGAAATCTGGCCAGAATTCGCGCGTTTGTCACGAATCCAGGCCTGACCACCTCGCCAGTGTAACCATACGTGTAACGATCGGGACACCACCGGACACGACAGGTCCACGAATCGTCGGCTCGCGTGACCGCCCGTTTGCCAGAGTCCAGGGGTGACGCACCCGCCAGTGTTTCGGCGTCGGCCGCTCGAAGACGATCGACCGCAGCGTGAACGTCCACGACAGCGGCACCGACTCCGGATTGAAGCAGACCTTGTCGTCGCAGGCCTGATAGTCCACCGTGCCCTTGATGGTGATTGACGTCTGGCCTCGCAGCGCCTGCTGCGCCTGCGGCGTCCCCTGCAGCACGATGTCCTGCAGCAGCGTGAACGGCTTCTGGTAGACGGGCACCCGCTCGTTCAACGGCTGGAAGACGTAGATCTCCGACGCCGGATAGACCGGCGCGAGGACCTGGACGAGCGGCGACGGATCGATCCGGACCGCGATGGGCCGATAGCCCTGTTTGTCGGCGCCCGGCGCGTAGACGTGCACGCCGGGATGCGGCACCACGTTGAAGGCGAGCGTGATGCGATTACCCGGCGCGATTGCCGAATCGCTCGGATACGCGGTCAGGTCGACGTGGGCGCCCGCCACCTTCGTGCCCGCCACCTGCCGGCCGGCGCCGGCGCGCATCAGGATGCTCGAGACCGTGTTGCGGTCGATGTAGAAGTCTTCGAAGAACCTCGACGTGACGCGTCCCTGGCGATCGAGGATGAACGTCCCCGGAAAGGCGATGCCCGCCATGCGCGGGCTCGCGCCGACCGCCGACACGAACGTCTTGATGTTGTCGGCGAGCGCCGGATCCTTGGCATTCGGCCCGGCGAGCTCCATCGCGACGGTGTTGAGAATGCCGTAGCGCTTGATCGTCGCCGACCCGACGTCGGCCAGGAGCGGGAATGTGATCCCGTGCTGCTGGCTGAACGCCTTCATGATGTCAGGCGAATCGTAGCTGATCGCCGCGAGGCCCAGACCCTGCGCGGTGATTTCCTGGAGGCGGCTTTGCAGCTCGACGAGCTGCGTCTTGCAGTACGGTCACCAGTCGGCGGAGCGGACGAAGACGAGCATGGCGCCCTTGGGGCCCATGATCGACTGCAGCGTCCGCGTCCGGCCGTTCTGATCGGGCAGGCTGAAGTCGGGCACGCGCTGCCCGACCTGGGGACCGAGCTTCGACAGGTCGATCTTGCCGCGCGGGTCGGCCGGAGCCTGCTGCCCCAGGACGGGGGCCGCTGCGAGGGCGAGAAAGACGACCAGCGGAATCCAGTATCGGGCTGACTTCATGTCGCGCTCCCGGATAGTCTATCGCGCCCCGTGAATAATTCGACGTGCGCCGGATCCGGTGTCCCGGCGGGCCCAGCGATTCCTATAAAATGATCGTCAGGCGGTGGAGTTCGCCCTGAACCGTCGCGCCTCCCGGCGCGACCAATGACTCCTGCGGGCTGTCCGGTCCGCGGGAGGATCCCGCCGATGGCGATGAAAGTGGATGAGACGTTCGCGCGCGACTGTCTGCGCCGGTTGTCCGCGCTCGCTCGATCGACGCAGGCGGAGGATCTGCGCACCGACGCCGATGCCACCATCGACCGCGTGTCCACCGGACGCTTCGTCGTCGCCATCCTCGGCCAGTTCAAGCGCGGCAAGTCGACGCTCGTCAACGGGCTGGTCGGCGAATCCGTGCTGCCGGTTGGCGTCTTGCCGGTCACCTCCGTCACTACGGTCGTGCGGCACGGCCCCCGCGCCGCCGCCATTCGCTTCCAGAACGGCGCGACAGCGACGATTGACCTGAGCAGCCTGGCGGACTACGTCACGGAAGGAGCGAACCCCGGCAATCGCAAAGGCGTTTCGGCCGTCGACGTCTTCCTGCCAGCCCCGCTGCTGGCGTCGGGCCTGTCCCTCGTGGACACGCCCGGGGTGGGATCGATCTTCGAGGCCAGCAGCGACGTCGCCCGGGCGTTCGTGCCCCACATCGATGCGGCCGTCGTCGTGCTGGGTGCGGACCCGCCGATGACCGGAGATGAACTCCGGCTCGTCGAGGCCGCCGCGCGTGAGACGCGTCGACTCGTGTTCGTGTTGAACAAAGCCGACCGGACGTCCGAGACCGAACGCAGGGAAGCGGCGGCGTTTACGATTCGACAGATCCACGAACGGCTTGGAATTGACGTGGGGAACGTCTTCAGCGTGTCGGCGGGCGACCAGCAGCGTGTGCTTGATCCGCTTTGGTGGACATCTTCCGAAAGGGGAATACGATGTCGACCATGGCGGACACAAAGGGCAGGCGGACGCGGCGGAGCTTCACCGAGGACTACAAAACAGGGGCGGTTCGGCTGGTCCTCGATGAGGGCAAAACGGTCGCCGCGGCGGCCCGCGACCTGGGCCTGACCGAGTCATCCCTGCGCAATTGGGTCGAGCAGGCCCACGCGGATCGGACCAAGGGCAAGACGGGGCTCACGACCGCGGAGCGCGAGGAGCTGGCGCGGTTGCGCAAAGAAGTGCGCGAGCTGCGCATGGAGCGCGACGTCCTAAGAAATGTATGGTCTGCCCCTCCGTTGCAAGGCTGGACTCGATCGATGGTGAGAGCCGTTTGCGTCAATGTATCCGGCCTACTGGTGGAGCCGCAGCTCCTGGCCTTGATGGAATCCGCGCGCACCGATCCTCATAAAGCGTTCGGTCATTACGACCGGTTTTTTAGTCAGGCTTGCGATGCGCCGGTTTGACGGTCCGCCATCACATCGAGACATCCTCGCAATCCGCAGGTGAGTTCGAGCTACGCGACCCGGGCCGGATACGGTTCGTACACCTGCTCGCTGGTGAGCATCTTCCAGCAGATCCGGACCATGTTGTTGGCGAGTGCCACGATGGCGACGTTTCGATGGCTGCGGCCCTCGACCTGTCGCAGCCACTGACCGAGGGAAGAGCCATCGCGCTTCATTCCTCGATCGTCACGCTGCCCAAGCAACTGCCCCGATCGCTCACGTGGGACCAAGGCGCCGAGATGGCTCAACACGTCCAGCTGCGAATCAAGACTGGATTGCCGATCTACTTCTGCGACCCGCACAGTCCCTGGCAGCGGGGTACCAACGAG
>JBLMXQ010000039.1:0-6869 GCA_050257855.1 Betaproteobacteria bacterium
TCATTTCCGGTCAGCCAGCCATCGTGCGTAGGTGAACGCTGCATCCAGGTGCAGCGAGACGACTTCCTCGAAACGCCGGTGAGGAATCGTCCGTCCAGAGACCCGGTCGATGCCGCCTTCACTCCCCGGGAGCCGGACACTTCTCCGGAATATATCCGCGTCCCACCAGGTCTTACAGTCGATGAACGCGGCACCCCTGCGAAACGCAGTATTGCTGCGAATGACGAGGAGCTAGACACGATGACGAAAAAGCACGACGAACTGGACCTTGCTCGTCGCGTGTTTCTGACATGTATGGCCTGGGTCGGTACCGGAGCGATGTGGACGTTGACGGGCGGGGTCCCGAAGGGCTTGCCGATCGAGCAGGCAGCGGCTGCGCTCATGGCGAACCGCCCGTCCATGGCCGCGCAGCCGGTGCACGAACTGCACGTTGTCGCGAGCAAATTTCAGTTCACGCCATCGACGATTCAGGTCACGGCTGGCGAGTCAGTGAGATTGGTCCTGAGCTCGATGGATACCGTACACGGCTTCTCGATTCCGAAGCTCAAGATCGACACGCAGATCCCGAAAGGCGGCGACCCGGTCATCGTTGAATTCGTTGCTCCAGCAGCAGGGCGGTACGAGATTGCGTGTTCCGAATTCTGCGGAATCGGACATGGTCAGATGAAGGCCACCCTTATCAGCACTCTAACCACGCAATTGTCTCGGTAAGAAAGGTCACGATCATGCGGCTGCTTTCAACAACCCTCGGGATTGCCGCGCTCGGCATCAGTCTGTCGGGCTGCGGAGGGTACGGCGGCAATTCGGGCAGTCCAACGGCACCCTCTGGCAATCCGACGGCGCCGTCAGATGCCATCGTCATCAACGTCGTATCGAAAAATGGCGCGCAATCGTTTTCGCCAAACCCTTCCAGCATTCCGGACGGCCGGACGGTCGTGTGGCACAATATCGACACGATCACCCACCGTGTCGTGCTCAACGATCGCTCAGTCGATACCGGCAATCTCGATCCCGGTACGTATAGCTCCCCGATGACGCTGGCCGCGGTCGGAGGTTATCAGTGCAGCATTCATCCCGACATGGTCGGCACTGTGACGCGATAATCCCGACGGCGGAGGAGAAATCGACAGGACGCGGACACTTCGGGAACGTATCGTCGCTGGCCTGTCAGGGCAGGGTCGTGCTGAGGGCTCTGGCGAGCGCATTGATGACCTCCGGACCAGGCGACCGCGTGGCGCTTCAGGCGCCAGCCGGTTCAGAAGGCAGGCACGGCGCCGCGCAGCATCCATGGAACTTCAAACGGAACGGCTACGATTGAGGGCGTGGCGAGAGAGCGATCTGAAGCCGTTTGCCCGCTTCAATGCTGACGGGCGGGTCATGAAGTATTTCCCGGCGATGCTCTCTCCCGAGGAGAGTCATGCGCTGGCGGACCGGATTCGACAGCACATTACACAGCACGGCTGGGGGCTCTGGGCCGTCGAGGTCACGGGCCTGGCTGACTTCGCCGGCTTCATTGGGCTAGCGGAGGTGCACTTCGACGCCCATTTCACCCCGTGCACAGAAGTCGGTTGGCGCCTCGGGCCTGAATTCTGGGGACGCGGGTACGCGACCGAGGGCGCCCTGGCGGCGCTGGAGTTCGGCTTCCACGAGCTCAATCTCAGGGAAATCGTTTCGCTGACGACGGAAACAAACGCCCCGTCTCGCCGGGTCATGGAGCGAATCGGCATGACACGCAATCCTGCCGACGATTTCGACCATCCAGCACTGCCGGTGGGCCATCCATTGCGGCGCCACGTTCTATACCGAAAGCGGAGCGCCGCCTGACAAGGCTTGCAGCCGGGCAGACGCCCGGGCTTCAGCCGCGGCGATCTCGGCATCCCACCGGCCGCCGTCAGAGCATTGCCCGCGCATCTGATTCGCGCTGCCGCCGGAGGACGGCGGCCGCCTCCATCGACATCTCCTCGGCCGAGGCTGTCACACGGCGCCCCCCTGCCTCGTCTTACGCTCATGGAGGGATGGCGTATGAGGCGCATGTCGACGGTCGAAGCGGTCCTCGCCTTGACCGTGCTCGTCCACCTCGGGATTTCAATCGTTCATGGGATGGCGCACACGCGGGCGAACGTCGTGCTCTCATCGATGTCGATGCTGTTCGTCGTCGCCGTCATACTGATCGGGCCGATCGTCGGGCTGATTCTGCAGCGCGCGTGGCTTCCACGCGGTGGGGCCTGGATCGTGGCGCTCACGCTCGCGGGCGCGTTCGTCTTCGGGTTGGCCAACCACTTCCTGATCGAAGGCGGCGACCACGTGACGCACGTCCCCGGGCCGTGGCGGATGCTGTTCGGCGTCACGGCGGCTCTCCTCGCCGTGACCGAAGCGCTCGGGTCGGCGCTCGCCGTCTGGTGTGCGGCCGCGCGAAAGCGTGAATTCGGGGATTGATGGCATCGGGCTATCTGGTCATTTGATCTGGTGTTTGGGGCCCTGAGGTATTGAAGCTGGCATATGCCGGCGAAGTCGAAATTGACGTCGACGTTCGAGGCGCAGCGGCCGCGGCTGTTCTCGATCGCGTACCGGATGCTGGGCAGCGCGAGCGACGCCGAGGACGTCCTGCAGGACGCCTGGATGCGCCTCACCGGATCCGAGGCGGAGGTCAGGTCGCCGCAGGCGTTCGCCGCGACCATCGTCACGCGGCTGTGTCTGGATCGGCTGAAATCCGCGCGCGCGAGGCGCGAGGAGTACGTCGGCCCGTGGCTCCCCGAGCCGGTGCTGACGGGCGGCGAGGAGGGGCCGGACGTGCTCGCGGAGCGATCGGAATCGGTGACGCTGGCGTTCCTCGTCCTGCTCGAGACGCTGTCGCCTGAAGAGCGCGCGGTCTTCCTGCTGAAGGAAGTGTACGACTACGAGCACGCGGAGATCGCCGAGATCCTGGGCACGTCCGCCGCCAATTCGCGGCAGCTGTTTCACCGCGCGAAGTCGAAGATCCGTCCGACGGGCGTGGAAGGCCGCGTGGAGCGCGGGGAACGCCGGGCCGTCGCCGAGCGATTCGCGCGGGCGTTCACGTCCGGCGACGCCGCGCGGGTCGCGGACCTGCTGGCGGCCGACGTCACGTTCGTGTCCGACGGCGGCGGCAAGGCGACTGCCGTGCGGCGGCCGCTTGCCGGACGCGAGAAGGTGGCCGCGCTGCTCGCGGGCCTCGTCCGCTCCGCGCGCGCGAGCGGCACCGCATCCCGCGCGGCGCTCGACGTCGTCGAGGTGAACTCCGAGCCGGCCATGGTGCTGCGGGTGGACGGCCGCCTGGACGGCGTATTCGTGTTCAGCGTCGCCAGTCGCACGATCACCGGCATCCGCGTGGTCCGCAATCCGGACAAGCTCGCGTACCTCGAGCGGCAGCTTTCGGCCCGGCGCCGCTGAACGCCGCCTCGAGAGCCGACGCCGCACCGCCCACCGAGCAGCCGCGTTCAGGGCGCCCCGGAACGGGTCTATACTCGGCCCGTTCCATCAGGGAGGCCATATGCGCTTCATTCGCCGGACCGCGCCAGCCCTCATCGTCGCGTGTTTCGCGGCCGCGACCCTCGCGCTCCACGCCCAGGAGGAGGGCAACCCGTACCGCCAGCTCCGATACCGCTTCATCGGGCCCGACGGCAACCGCGCGATCGCCGTCGTCGGTGAGCCCGGGAACCCGCTGGTCACGTACGTCGGCGCGGCCTCAGGCGGCATCTTCAAGACGGCCGACGGCGGCACGACGTGGCGCCCCATTTTCGACCATTACGGCGTCGCTTCGGTCGGCTCCCTGGCGATCGACCCGCAGCGCCACAACATCGTGTGGGCCGGAACCGGGGAGACGTTCCTCATCCGGCCGGACAACTCGATGGGCAACGGGATCTACCGGTCCGACGACGCCGGCGCGACCTGGCGGCGGATGGGCCTCGAGAAGACCGGCCGGATCGGCCGAGTCGTGATCGACCCGCACGATCCGGACACCGTGTTCGCCTGCGCCCTCGGGCATTCGTTCGGGCCTCAGCACGAGCGCGGCATCTACCGGACGCGGGACGGCGGCGCCACGTGGCAGCAGGTGCTGTTCGTGGACGAGAACACCGGCTGCGCCGACATCGCCATCGACCCGAACCATCCGCAGGTGCTGTTCGCCGGCATGTGGCCGCTGACGATCAAGACGTGGGGGCTGACGAGCGGCGGTCCCGCGGGCGGTGTGTACGTGTCGCGCGACGGCGGGACCTCCTGGCACAAGCTCTCCGGCCACGGGCTGCCGGCCGCCGATCATCCGATCGGCAAAACCGCGGTCGCCGTGGCTCCGAGCGACTCACGCCGCGTCTACGCCCTGCTCGAGGACACGACCCCCGGCTTCTATCGCTCCGAGGACGGCGGCGCCACCTGGACCCTGGTGAACCAGCAGCACGTGCTCGCCGAGCGGGCGCCCTACTACACGCGATTCGCCGTGTCGCCCGACGACGAGAACCGGCTGTACTTCGCCTCGGTCTCGTGGAGCGTGTCGACCGACGGCGGCGATACGCTGCTCGAGAGCGCGACCCGCGCCGGCGGCGACAACCACGACATCTGGATCGACCCGACCAACGCCAGCCGCATTCTGGTGGCGAACGATGCCGGCGCCAGCGTGAGCCTGAACAAGGGAAAGACCTACGAGCACGTGGTGCTGCCGATTGCGCAGATGTACCACGTCTACACCGACAACCAGATCCCGTACTTCGTGTACGGCAACCGGCAGGACGGCGGCTCGTATCGGGGGCCGAGCAACAGCCTCCAGACCGGCTTCGGGCCGCTCGTCTCGGGCGGTATTCCGCTCGGGCTCTGGCGCAGCGTCGGCGGCTGCGAGAGCGGGTTCGGCATCCCGGATCCGGTGGACAACAACATCGTCTGGTCGGGCTGCTACGACGGTCAGCTCGATCGGACGGACCTGGCGACAGGCGAGGCGCGGAGCGTGCAGGTGTGGCCCGACGCGACCTACGGCTGGGCGCCGGCCGACGTCAAGTACCGCTGGCACTGGACGTTCCCGATCGCGATCTCGCCGCACGATCACAACACGGTGTACGTCGGCAGCCAGGTCGTGCACCGGACGACGGACGGCGGGAACAGCTGGACCGTGATCAGCCCCGACCTGACGACGAATGACAAGACGCACCAGCAGAACTCGGGCGGCATCACCACCGACAACCTGATGACCTGGGACGGCGCGACGCTGTACGCCATCGCGGAGTCGCCGGTGGAGAAAGGCCTCATCTGGACCGGCAGCAACGACGGCCAGATCAACCTCACGCGCGACGCGGGCAAGACCTGGACGAACGTCACGAAGAACCTGCCGGACCTCCCGCCGTGGGGGACCGTCTCGAACATCGAGCCGTCGCGCTTCGACGCCGGCACCGCGTACGCGACGATCGATCTCCACCAGGTGGGCAACTTCGATCCGTTCGTCTACAAGACCTCCGACTACGGCCGCGCCTGGACGTTGATCAGCGCATCGGTGCCGAAGTCGGAATCGAGCTACGCGCATGTCGTCCGCGAGGATCCGGTGCGGAAGGGGATGCTCTATCTCGGCACCGACAACGCGCTCTACGTGACGTGGGACGACGGCGCGCACTGGACGTCGCTCCAGAACAATCTGCCGCCGGCGCCGGTCTACTGGCTGACCATCCAGGAGCGCTTCAGCGACCTGGTGGTCGCCACCTACGGACGCGGCTTCTGGATCCTCGACGATGTGACGCCGTTGCGCGCGATGAACGATCAGATCCGGAACGTCGACGCGCACCTGTTCGAGCCCCGGCCGGCGTACCGGTTCCGCAGCGTGCAGGGCATCCACGTCCTGGGCGGCAGCCCGATCGTGGGCCGGAACCCGCCGTACGGCGCGTCGATCGACTACTACCTGAAGACGCCGGCCGCCGGCGGGGCCGAGATTACCGTGATCGGACCGAAGGGCGAAACGATCCGCACCATGAAGGGATCCGCCGAGGCCGGGTTGAACCGTGCGTGGTGGGATCTGCGCTACGACCCGAACAAGCGGGCGGAGCTGCGCACGGCGCCGCCCGGCGAGCCGTGGGTCTCGCTCGGTCCGGACGGATCGCGTCCGCTGGTGACCTGGGGGCGGGGCGTCGTCCAGCCGACGGTGGCGCCGGGCAAGTACACCGTGAAGGTGAAGGTCGGAACGCGCGAGCTGTCGGCGCCGCTGACGGTGCTCAAGGACCCCCACTCCGGCTGGAGCGAGCAGGATATCGCCCGGCAGGTGGCGCTCGGGCTCGAGCTGCGCGACGAGATCAACGGCGCCGTGGACATGATCAACCAGATCGAATGGAGGCGCCGGCAGCTCGAGGACGCGCAGGGCATGTACGCGAGCGAGGGGAAGGAGGCGGAGCGCAAGGCGGCGAAGGCCGCGGAGGAGAAGCTCATCGGCGTGGAGGGGCGGCTCTTCGACCTGTCGCTCACGGGACACATCGAGGACTCGTTCCGGCACCCGATGAAGCTGTACGGGCGCATCGTCAACCTCGCACAGAACCTGCTGAACGGGACCGACGCGCCGCCGACGACGCAGCAGGTCCAGGTGAACGAGGAATTCAAGAAGCGGCTCGATGACGCGCGAAGGCAGTACCGCATCGTCCTCGATACGCTGCCGGCGCCGTCCGGGCGCCAGTGACGCGCACCAGACCGGCGCCAGGCCCCGGCGCCAGCACCGCGACCTCGTTGGGCGAGGGCACCTTCACTCGAGCGATGCGGACGCCATTCCACATCGCGGGTCGCACGCTGGCGGCGTCGTCGTGCCCGCGGAACG
The DNA here is from genome assembly GCA_050257855.1 of Betaproteobacteria bacterium. Taxonomy (GTDB): domain Bacteria; phylum Acidobacteriota; class Vicinamibacteria; order Vicinamibacterales; family CAVVIG01; genus JBLMXQ01. The sequence continues at coordinate 6,791 of JBLMXQ010000039.1, forward strand.
GCAATCATGAAGGTCGTCGCGGCCGTGGATCGCCCGGCGGTCGAGCGCCGATACTTCGTGCGCGCAGCCGTCGCGATCG